>JAZQUT010000090.1:0-81330 GCA_045631405.1 Acutalibacteraceae bacterium
AGGAGTATAAATATCGTTGCCTGAATCGAGGGCAACCATTTTCACATATTTTTCTGTATCGGGCTCAACCGAAAGTTCTTTATCTGTATATACTCTGTTTTCAACAGGTGTAAATTCAACGGGCTCATCCTTATTGATAAGCACAAAGGCAGTAGCTACACCACCCACAATAACAAGCACGGCTATAATAATAGAAATTACTTTTTTCATACTCCACCTCAAATTAAAATACCATCACAATGGTCGATTTCGTGTTGGATAATCTGGGCTGTCCAACCTGTAAATGTTTTGATTCGGGTCTGGAATTCGGCTGTTTGCCACTGTACTTTAATACTCTTATAACGCTTGCAAGGACGAGGCCCACCAAGTAGAGAAAGGCATCCCTCTTCAGTCTGATATGCATCTGATTTCTTGATGATTTCAGGGTTGAACATAGTCATATACTTACCATTATCATCAAAACAGATGATACGCTTATGCACACCAATCATGTTTGCAGCCATACCTACACAGCCATCTGCATTAGCAGTAAGCGTGTCCAACAAATCCTCTGCTACCTGCAAATCTTCAATTGTCGCCTTTTCCGATTTCATTGCCAACAAAATCGGGTCGTGTATTACTTCTTTAATCATTGTATCACCTTTGCAGCTATTTTCTTGGATAACATGAAAAGCTCATATATAGCCTCTAATGCCTCATCAACCTCTGCAATTTTATCCTCAAACTTATTTTCGTACCAAATCGGTTTTACCTCAATACGAACAGATGCTGATTTGCCTGCTGGTACAACATTCATACGTTCAGTAAGGAATTCACAAACACGTGGAAATAAATCTTCTTTGGTAGTATGACCAAATTGTAAATCACAGTAGCCTTTATTCGCCTTAAAAACGATAGTGACATCATCCATGACAGTTGGATAATAACGCCACCAAGCAATACTGCCCGCTGGAAGACCAGGATATTTTTCCTTATGATAATCGTTCATCTTTTTGCAAAACTCAACCATACCGGGATTTGCTTCATACTGATAGCCATTCTTTTGGTCAGTTATAGCTCGTTCAATCAAAGCTAATTTATATTTTGAGCGAATATCAGCCTTGGTTGAAAAATAATCTCGCAGTTGCTCATATTTAACATTATGAGTATATTTATGTGCTTCTTTATTAGCTTCAAGATACTTTTCGGGCGCAACTATTAATACAGAATACTCATCATACTCGCCTTGAGCTATATCCTTTTTAGCTCTATCGTGATAACGTCCACTTTGATTCTGCATAGCTATAGCATCAATTTTATCTTCTATATGTAATGCATGTCGCTTTCCATTAATATTCAGAACAAAAACAATATCAGATTCACCTAACTCGGCATCCATCTTGGAATGTATGGCTGTTCCAATAGTGTACGCATCACTAATACCAACAGCCTTCAAAAAGATTGATGCAAATTCAGGATTAGAAATAAACTCCTCGAGTATCAGTAAATCTATATCGCGTTCAAGCGTTGTGTCAATTTTTATATTCATTTGAAACCTCCGCCATCAGTTTGTTGATTATTTCTCCTGACAGAATACAGCAATCGCTTCTGCTACAAAATCGGCTGTTATACCGCTCATACCAAAATATAAGAAAAGCTTTATTTTTCTTTGATAAGCACCATGCTGTAAAGCTCCAGTTCAAATGAAAGGTTATCTGTAACTGCTACAAGCTCGCCGTTGTGCTCGTTATCAACCTTATATATCTCATACGTTGCATTTTCACCTAAATCCAACGAAATCTCTTTATTGGGCAAAGCGTCATTATCACTATAATAAGTAAGTATAATTGTTGCTTTCCCGTTTTTATCCACACCACAAAGAGAATAGATATTTTCAACCTCATTTTCTGAAGCTATTTCCTTTTCGCAATCATAAAGTAAGCCGTACCAATAAAAAGCATAGTATCCCTTTAACTTTTCATAAGTGTAAAAATCAAAAACACCGTTAAAAGCCGATGGACGAGTGTCATAATACATAAGCATATCAATAGGAGAACGCTGAGAAGTACACATACAAGCCAATGTGAACGAAGCGCCCTTAATTCCGTGGATTGCTTTAAGAGAGTAAACGAACTCTTCTTCCCACCCTTTTACATAGTTCCATTCATTGAGTATGCTTTCTGAATTTTCATAGCCGTATTTGTTTAAAAGAGCTTTTATTCTTTCTGCTTTTTGAGCCATGTGGTCAGGCTCTGTGCAATAAATATGCCAAGAAAAGAAATCAAGCGGTATTTTTCTACTTTCCATTTCCTGAAGGAAATCCTCTGCCCATTTTTCGTTATGCGCAAGTGCAGGACCACCTATTTTTAAATCAGGAAAGCATTCTTTAAGATGCGTTGCGGTAATTTCATATAAATCAAAAAATTCTGCTTTTGTTCCGCCCCACGTGCGCTTATTGGATGAATCATCAGGGTCAAGGTCTGCCTCGTTCCAGATTTCCCAATATTTAATATTGAGCTTATATCCATCTGCCCAACCCTCGTTATAATGACGAATAATATGTTCGCAGATAACAGCCCACTTTTTAAAATCCTTAGGTGGAATAGTGCCATGCTTTTTTATCTGATGCTCAATCGTCTGACCTAACCTGAAAAATGTTTCTGTTCCGGCATCAAGACAAACTAAAATGCTTTCATCCGTACACGCGAAATCATAGGACTCAGCATCATATGGGTCAGCATCGAAGTTCGGAAAAATATATGTAATATCATGGCTATACGGCCCACCGTAAATACCGCAAACTGCAGAATCGTGATTCCTGCTATATGGAATACGAGCAGACTTATAGTCCGCAAAATTACTGCGGAATTGGTCGTTTGCATAGCGTCTGTGCCAAGGTCCGCCATTTGTGGCATTAAGAATTTTAAATTTGCTTCCTGAACTATTTAAATCAAATTTTAATGTTTCCATTGGAGCCTCCACCAATTCAAATCTGGCTATCGTTTTTATTAAGCCACATTCACCTACACTAACAAGGTCAGGGCATGAATGATATTTTGATTATATTAATTATCCTGACAGAATACAGAAATAGCTTCTGCTACAAAATCGGCTCGTGAATTACATCTTTAATCATATTATTTCAACTTATAGTAATACTCTGCAATTCGTTTCCAGTCGGTAACCTGCTCATCAAAAGTCCTGTTAATTTGAGAATTTGAACCGGGATGGAAAACAGGAAACACACCGATAGTTGTACCATCCAAATCTATCCGGTAACTATGTTTTATCATCTCAGAAAAAGAATCCTTACCCTTTTCAAGAGGGTCAACACAGTTCACCATCAGGCCCTCCATACTGTGTAATGATTCAAAGGCTATACGTCCAAGAACAATAATGATTTTAGGTTGTACAATACGAATAAGTCGTTCCATAAATTTGTTTGCACATATAGGAAGCCAAGCAGAATGTATACCACCACTTGTCCTGTTTTTACGATAACAGTTTGCCATATTAGTGAAAAACAAGGGCGCATTATCGGTATCAATATCCCAGCCAAAGGAAAACTTAAATAAATCCTTCAATCTTTTATCAGTCGGGTTTGTTGTATCTGCAAAGCTACAAACCTCTAAAGCTGGTCCATCCTCTTTTTGACCATAGTCCTGACCAATCAACATAATATCTGCATCCAAGTTCCCCTGCCAAATATTCCAACGATTCACATACGGATGAACTGTGTTTAAGCCATGGTCATCATTCTCCAACCGCTCACTGTTTTTAAGATGTGGTAAAGTCAGTAATCTTTCGCAAACATGACAATTTGAGACATCCTCTGCAAGTTGTCTGAATTCAACTTTTTTCATTTCATCATCCCCAAAATCATTCGCAATATATTTCAATTGCCTTTGACACAAAATCGGCTGTTCCTTCACCGTATTTATCAATATTGTTCTTAAATCGCTCATCAGCGACATACATTTTCCCAAGATCTGCAAGAATCTCGTCAGTACAAGTGTAGTAACTGTCGGTAATGTATGCCTGAAGCTTTGCCACAAGCTCCTGTGCTTCAGCAGAATTCACACTCGCACCGTTATTCTTACACATAGCAAACTCCGCAAAATTTGCCATCAAGCCATCATTGGCCCCAGCCCAATCTTCTTTTGTGTAATTCTTGCTTCTTTGTTCATGCTCATGATATGCAGCGGTGTTCCCCCACCTCTCACGAGCTTCATTTTCATAGTTTTTCATTTGTGCACCTCACAATGAATTGATTATACACCATTTTTCTGTGTATATCAATCACCTCAAAAAGATTTGATATTCATTGTACCATATAGAACAAACGCAACTCCCACCTACTGTTTTGACACAACTAGTAGGTGGGAGTTATCTTATAAAACACTTTTTAAAACTCTATATGGAATATCATTTTTCTGCTATGCTCTTGTTCGCTTTGGCTACTAAAGTTTGAGTTTGCACCCATTCCTTTAACAGCTGCATCAATTTTTACTGCTGTTGCGGAAGACATTGATTGAGCACATGAGCTATTCAACTCAAAACTATATGCAGTCATACCTTCCTCTTCAGTACCTGAGCAACGCATATTTATAAGATTTATAATATTATTGTCTTTTGCAAACCAACAAAGTGTTGGTTGAGTTGGCTTTCTTCCGGCGCTAAAAACAGCTTTGGCAGCAGTCTGACTTTGTGTTGTCGTGTTTCTGCTTCTGCTATCCTCACCACCAGCTTTTATACCATGTGCTTTTGCATTTACCGAAGCACTTGAACTTGATGCTTCATAAGTTGATTCAATCATTTCAACACTATACTCTTTTGCACCAAGAGAAAATGCTATATGTTGTAACTCTGCCAAACGTTCCTGTTGCATATTTGAAAAATATGTATCAACATTTATAAATGTTTTCCTGTCGTGTGGATCGACATAATAAACTGAATCACAGGTAGGTGTCGGAAGGAACTGCAATCCACTGAACTCGATTGCTTCATCATAAAGATGCATAACCTCTACATCTTTTTCTTTGCTCAACCAACCTATAGCACCTACACATACATCAACATCTTTACGAACTGCATCATCAACGATTCTTACCATATTCGGTAGATTAAATTGTTCATCGTTGTATTTTTCAGGAAACAACGGGTTATACTTTTTCATCTTTGCTTCATAATTTTTTATTTGAGCCTTATCGTGCATTTCCTGTTTCTTTTCTGATAATACCTGAGCGCCGTCCTTAGCAGCTACTGATATCTTTTCACCTGCTTTTGAAGCTGCATTTTTCAATGAGGCAGCACCTTTTGCAAAATCTATTTTTGCCATTCTTCATCCTACTCCCTTGTATAAAGTTTTTTCTATATACAATTTGTAAATTTCGCGAATATATCTTTGAGATAATTATATTATAATGTAGATGAAAATTCAAGATTAGCAAGAACCAATATCACAACAATATAATAAATAATTTCCCTTTTGAAATCAGACGTTATTTTTTACCGATAAATCAAGCAGATGTGAATACTCACTACATCGAGTTAAATGCTTATCACACGGACATATGTTGCCATAAAACAATTCTTCAATCATTCTCATATGTTGCACTCCCTTCATGCAACACAACACATACCACAAAGGGTTTCGTAAGTCCAGAGAAATTTAATAACGTGTATCTAGCAATTCCTTTTCACCTTAGTATGTTTTTACTCCACAACCATCTCTTTCTAAACGAAAAACTAATTCTAATTACAATTTTTATCGTTTTGATTTTTTTCACCTATATTTTTCACTTCAATATTGAACGAAATGATTTTGCTCATCTGTTTTACTATAAAAAGAAGATTTAAAAGAATAATAGTAAAAATATAATAGGCCACACCAGACACAATACTTTTTACGATAGTTAGATCGAATGGAATTTCAATAGTGTTTACTCCACTCAAAACGATAATGACCAACCCGTACAGCATAAGTGCAAGAGACAATATGCTATCAAAAACTATTGCATTTGTTGTTTGCTTTAAAACTTTCTTTGCTATAGTTTTTTGGTTTGGGTCATTTACAGCTGAATAATCCTGAGCCGTCAGTATACTGAGTATAGCAAAAAGCATAGATAATATAATCCCTAAAACAACACTCAACTCAGAATAAAAACGGTCTCCGGCTTCATAAATCATTGATAAGCCAAAAGAAAAAGCTAGTGGAAACACATAAAAAATCAAATATTTAGATGGACAATGTTTAAATACCCTTAAATGTTCACATACAGTTTCTCTTATATTGAAAAACGCTTCTCTTTTCCTTATCAAACTGATGAAAAGCAAGAAGGCAGAGACTACAACAAGCACTAATCCAATTATAGTTTTCTTTTCCATTTTATACCTCAATATCTTCTGTAAAAATCATTTTTGTTTTATATGCATTAGCTGTTTCAATCATATGCTTTATCAATTCCTCTTTATTATAGTGTCCGTTGTTATAAACTGTTTCTGGAAAATCTTCAATAACACTAAACTTATCAATATTACTTAATGATGCTGTCCTTGCACGGCCACCTAAATCAAAATGAACTTTTATATCATCATATTCTTCTCCCTCTATTTCATACACACCAGATTTATCCATATTCTCAAAAAAAGCAAGGAGTTTTTGAAGCCATTTTGGTTGCAGTTTAGGTCTAATAAAAGACTTTTCTTCTCGTCCTGAGCTAATAAGTATATTATCAGCATCATTCGGTGATATTGTATCTTTAATAAGAGTAATCTTATTTAGTCCGCCATCATCAATTAGTTTTTCTATTAACGCACGAACAGATACACTTCTGGTGTCTATAGACAAACCAATATCCTTTATAAAACTCTTCAACCTATCAACCGTGATACTTTTCACACCATAAGTAGCAATTGTCTGGAATATTAAAATGCCTTTTATTACCGAAACATCGCCAACGTCTTTGGGAACAAAAACCAAAACATTAAACTTTTTATTATCTGCTACATGTGTATCTCTATGAAAAAGGACTTCATTTGTATTACTGTCTGTCAAATCTGATTCTATACCATAAGCACCCGATATTATTGTGAAACTCATTGTTCTATACACATCAGTATTGATATATTTTACAGAATCCTTCTCTATAGAAAATGTTTTTAATTTTTTCTCATCATTTGCATTCACATAATTACTTTTACAAAACGCATCAAAGATTTCAAACACATCTGAAAAAGAAACAACAACATTATCTTTTGTAAAATCATATCTTGTGTTTAATTTGAATAGATCTTCGTTTTTTCCTCTTGAGTAACGTTTTTTCAAGAAAAAGCTACATATCATCATACCGCTATTTATCATAGTTTATCTCCTTTTGTTTGTATTGCAAAATTACCATTTCGCTCACTTATATATGACAAAAAACGACAAATATTTCACATATATTTTCATTTTTTGAAAAAATCAGCAAATTGCACAAAACACACGCCGTTGATTCAACAAATACAACAAAGCCCGTGATAAAGTTATTTATCACGGGCTTTGTTTCTAAAATCATTTAACTAGTGTTATTTTAAATTATTAATTTTCTTCAATATATCCTTATCTGCTGGGCAGAAATTGTAATCCGGGATTTCGGATGGGGTTATCCATTTCAAGTCGTTGTGTTCTAAAAGTTCAGGAACACCTTCGGATATTTCGGCATTGAACAGTGTCAAATGCACAGTGATATCGGGATATTCGTGAACAACCTCGGTGAAAACATCACCAACAGAAAGAGTAATATTCAACTCCTCACGGCACTCACGTATGAGTGCTTGTTCTTTTGTCTCCCCTGGTTCAACCTTACCACCAACGAACTCCCACAACAAAGCACACGACTTTGTCGCAGGTCGTTGGCATATCATAAACTTATCCTTGTCCCATATCAAAGCTGCCACAACTTCGGTCATTATTTATACACGACCTCTTTAAGTAATATTTTTTCAGCAAACCCGCCTCTTTCGTGTTGCTTTTCAATACGAACACTTTCAAGTTCGTTGAAACTGACACCTTTAGCCTTTGCAATCGCATATATTACCTCTAAGAGGTCTGCCAATTCTTCGATATTCTTATCCTTATGAAACTCTGCGAGTTCTTCATCCAGTTTTAATTCAAGTTTTTCAAGATACTGAAAATCACTCAAAATCTCAACTGTACAGTCCTGACCATTTGATTTTATGATTTCAGGAATCTTATCTCTAACCAACTTATTATATTTTATGGTTTTCATTGTTTTTCCTTCTTATTTAAATTTTCTGATAGTCTCCATAAACGCCTCGCCGTAACGTTTGTATTTCACTTCACCCACACCAGATACATCTAAGAATTCATCCTTGGTTATGGGTTTTCTTCTGCTCATATCTATAAGAGTTGCATCACTAAACACCACAAATGCAGGTACACTTGCTTTTTGTGCAAGATCTTTTCTGACTAGTTTTAGTGCTGCTAAAAGTTTACTATCAACATCAGGAAGATTTTTATCCTTGTGTCGTTTATTTTGCTCTTTTGCCATTTTAATGACGACCCTTTCATCACCATAAAGCACATTCTGACTTTTGGGTAAAACCTTAAGTATAGAATATTGGTCAAGAGAGCTTTCCAGATAGCCTAATCTTACCAGACCATCCACTATATCATAAACTTCTTTCTTGGTATAATCGGGCATAATGCCATAAGTGGATTGTGTCTCTAAGCCTGCCTCAAAAAGCTTTTGAGTACTTCTTCCTCTGAGCACATCAGCAATCATTCTCTTGCCATATTTCTGACCGGTTTTGATAACACAGGACATTATTTTTTGAGCATCCACAGTTACATCAACCGACTCAAAATATGTGAGACAATTCGCACATTTACCGCAATAGCTACTACTTGTATCGCCGAAATAATCAAGAATAAAGCTACGAAGACAGTTTCTTGTATTGCAATATTGGACCATGCAATTTAAACGTTCATATTGACGGACCTTAAGAATTTCTCTTTCTTGGTCGGTAAGTTCTTCGTTCTCATTTGAATTCTCGATAAAATATTTTATTGTTCTTATATCTTTTGCACCATAAAGCAATATGCAGTCAGCATCACTACCATCGCGACCTGCCCTACCCGCTTCCTGATAATAGCTTTCAAGGTCGCCGGGCATATTATAATGAATAACAAAAGAAACGTCAGACTTATCAATACCCATACCAAAAGCATTAGTAGCAACTATTATCTGCTTACGGTCATAAACAAAGTCATCTTGATTCTGTCGTCTTTCGAAATCTTCTAAGCCAGCATGATAGCGAGTAGCAGAGAAATTGTTATCGTTAAGAAGATCGCAAACCTCTTCAACCGCTTTTCTAGTGGAGCAATAAACAATACCAGACCTGTCCCTACGCTCATTTAAAAGCATCAGTAGTTGTCCATCTTTATCAGATGGTTCTATAACAGAAAAATACAAATTAGGTCTATCAAAGCCCGTTGTGACCTCTACAGGTTCTTTTAATTGGAGCAATTCCAATATATCTTTTTTCACCTCAGTTGTTGCTGTTGCAGTAAATGCACCAACAACAGGACGTTCATCAAAGCTTTCAATAAATTCGGCAATTTTCAGATAACTTGGTCTGAAATCAGGTCCCCACTGAGAAACACAGTGAGCCTCATCAATAGCTACCAAAGAAATATCTGAGCAAAAACAAAACTTTTTAAACTCCCATGTTTGCAAACGTTCAGGGGCGACATATATAATTTTATATTTTCCTTTTCGTGCATACTCTAATGCCTTACTAACCTGGTGTGGCTCAAGAGAAGAATTGATATATGCCGCAGGTATCCCCATCTGTTTCAATGCAGCAACCTGATCCTTCATAAGCGAAATCAAAGGAGATATAACGAGAGTAATACCGGGAAGCATCAGTGCAGGAATCTGATAACAAACAGATTTACCCGCACCCGTAGGCATAACAGCTAAAACATCACGACCAATAGTAAGGCTGTCAATTATCTCTTCCTGTCCATTACGAAACGAGCTATGCCCAAAATATTTCTTTAATATTTCATATTTACCGCTCATATATATCCTCATTTCGATGTTATTTCACAATCTTTTTAATCTTCTCAAAAGTAACTCTAGGGCGCTTTTGGAAATTTTCTATCGGTACTTCATCAATAATCTGACCGGCAATATTCATAATTGTGAATTTGCCGTTGAGAGTTGTAATCGAGAATTGGTCGTTAACCTTAAACACTTTTTCTCCACCTATAACACCTTCATAATTTCTTCCGCAATCCTTCTAATAACCGGCACAACAACACTATTCCCACACTGCTTATAAGCACTTGCCATTGGGATTTTAGGAAATCTAAAATCCTTTGGAAAACCTTGTAATGCAAGGCATTCATACGGTGTGATTTTCCTTATACCATAATCATCGAGGATGATAGGTACTCTATCGGGAAATGTACCCATATTAGCAAGAAGAGTAGGACAAACATAATGTTTCTTTTTTGAAACACCACTATCATTAATTTTATATATCGCTTTTTTATCAATTACGATAGATTTTAAAGAGTCGTAATAAAAGCTATTATCGCTATAGTAGTAACAACTGCTGTGTTTTACGCTACGATCTATAATATCTTCGAGCTTGGTATCAAGTTTGATTTTATCAGGGAAAACAAACCTTTCACATTTCTCATTGTTTAAAAATGCTACCAAAAAAATTCTTGGTCTATGTTGAGGTATATTTCCATACTCAAGTGAATCCATTACACGATACTTTATGGTATATCCGTGAGGAGCCAAAGCATTATATACTGTTAAAAATGTGTTCCCGTCGTCATGCTCAATTAAGTTTGCAACATTTTCAAGAAATACAACTTCAGGCTTTTTTTGAGAAACAATACGTGATATCTCAAAAAACAATCCCCCTCTTGGATCAGAAAAACCTTTTTGTCTTCCTGCCAACGAAAATGGTTGGCAAGGAAAACCTGCAACTAACACATCAAAATCAGGTATTTCGTCAACATCGACTTTGCGTATATCTTTTTCAACTAGGTGCTCTGAACCAAAATTATGACGATATGTAGCTGCTGCATCTTTATCGAACTCATTAGCCCATACGATATCAAACCCAGCTTGTTGAAAACCGAGGTCAATACCACCTATGCCACTAAACAGACTACAAACTCTCATAACGCACATCACACAACTATAATTTCTACTGTATTTTTAGTATATCACTTCATATCAAAACTCGCAACCCTGTCACTAAAATTTTGCCCTACAACTTACCACAAGAGACTTCTTTTGAAGCTACAAAAAACTTATAAAAGCTATATTAAAATTACTATAAACACCTTGACTCAAGACTGAAATTAGATTAAAATTAGTCTAGCGACAGTCTAAAGGAGAATGGTCATGTCTGATAATAAATTAATATATTTGGATACATATGTTTTACAACAGGATATGAGAATTAGAATGCCAAAAAGTATTTTAGAAAACCTCAATCTTGAAAAGGGCAAAAGCAAGTTCAAAATCTATTATGATAAAGTGAACACACAATTAGTTTTAAAAGTTGAAGATGATGAACAAGATTCAGTAACCCCGAATGATGAGAGGAAATAAACAAATGACAAATACAATAAAAGTTGTTTCATTGTTTTCTGGTATAGGTGGTTTTGAAGTTGGTTTAAAAAAATCAAAAATCAAATCTAAAGTGGTATTCGCTTCAGAAATTGATAACTTCGCTCAAAAATCATATACAGCTAATTTTTCTGCAAACTCATTGTTCGGTGATATCACTAAAATAGATGAAAAAACTATACCTGACCACGATTTATTGTTGGCTGGCTTTCCATGCCAATCATTTAGTATCGCAGGAAAACAAAAAGGATTTGACGATATTAGAGGAACCTTGTTTTTCGATGTAGCAAGAATTCTTTCTGAGAAGAAGCCCAAATTCGTTTTGCTTGAAAATGTAAAAAATTTGATTAGCCACGATAAGACTGCGACAATCACAACCATTCTAAAGACGCTTAACAACATTGGTTATACCGTTGATTTTACAATCATTAATTCTGTCGAAGCTGGTGTCCCACAAAACAGAGATAGGACCTACATTTTGGGCGTATACAACGGCGAAAAAGAAAAGTTCCAAGACGATATTAGAAATTCAAAAATAACACAATTAAAGCAATTATTAAACAAAGAGAATTTCTGTGGATTTAATTTCTTTAACAAAGTACAATTTAATAACAAGCAAAAATTCATAAAAGATATTCTTGAAATAGAGGTTGATAAATCTTTCTTTTTTGACACACCCAAAATAAACGAATTCCTTTGCAGAAAAGAAAATTTAACACAAACAAAATGTGATGCTAAAATTATTAAGTTGTTCGATTTACCACGTGAAATACATAATGACTTAGAAAGACAACGAAGAGTTTATTCCATATTTGGTATCTCCCCTACTGTCTTAGCCAGAGCAGATTCAACCAAAATTCTTGTTTCAACACCCGATGGGTTAAAAGTTCGAAAAATAACTGCAACTGAAAATTTTTATATACAGGGCTTTGATAAAAAGTTTGTTGACAACATTAAAGAAACTGGTATGAGCGCTACACAAATGTATAAACAATCTGGTAATGCAGTTAGCCCACCTGTTATCACAGGAATATTGAATTGCTTATACGAGGAGCTTATAAATAATGATTAAGTTTATTGATTTATTCTGTGGTCTTGGGGGATTCAGAATTGCTTTAGAAAGTTTCGGATGCAAATGTGTTTTTTCAAGTGATATTGATAAATATGCACGAGAAACGTATAAAGACAACTTTTCAGAATATCCCACAGGTGATATCACAAAAATAGATGAAAAAGATATTCCAGACCATGATATTCTGTGTGCTGGTTTTCCTTGTCAACCATTTAGCATAGGTGGAAAAAGGCTCGGATTTGAAGACACGAGAGGAACCCTGTTTTTTGATGTTTTACGCATTCTTAAAGAAAAAAGGCCGAAAGTCTTCTTTTTGGAAAATGTTGCTGGATTAAGCAACCATGATGGTGGCAGAACTATTGAAACCATCATAAATTCTTTAAAGGAAATCAACTATATCCCATTTTTCAAGGTGATTAATGCGAAAGATGTTGGTTACCCACAAAACAGAGCAAGATGGTATTGTGTTGGCTTCGATAAAGAAGTTTTCCCAAACATTAAAGAAGATTTTGTTTTTCCTTTCCCAACAAAACAAAAACTAAAATATACTGTAGATTCTTTATTGGAAGATGATTCTTCTATTGAATATACTATTTCCGATATTTGTTCCGAAAATATCCAACGACATATCGAATCATTCCAATCATCGCCTAGATATAATAATCAATTTATTCTGATTGCAAACGAAGTTCGCAAATCAAGATGTAATTTTAGATGTGATGGCATATCTCCCTGTCTAACAGCTAAAATGGGTACAGGTGGAAACAATGTACCTATTATCGTTGACAAAAGCAGAAAACTAACAGAACGAGAATGTCTAAGAATAATGGGTTATCCAGATTCATATAAAATAAAAGAAAACTTTTATCAAAGTTATAAACAAATCGGCAACAGCGTTATTGTACCGATAATAAAAGACATATCTAGCGAACTAGTAAAAATTCTCAAAAACAACATATAAAATAAAGGAATCAGAGTCGAAAACAACATCTGATTCCTTTTCTTTTATGGTTTAATTTCAATTGTATACTTACCTTTACTTCTTCCCGAACCAGTAGTAATTGTAAACTCAGGAATTTCATTTCTCCTCATATTGCCACTTTCATAAATAAAGTCTGCATGATATGGAGCTAAAAACCAGTGTTTACCAAGGAAGATACTTTCAGCTAACGCCTTATTATCTTTGATTATATTTTTGATTTTAATTTGGGCATTTCTTCTAACATCGTCCCAAAAAGTAATAGTATCAAAATTTGAAATAGGTATCCCCATTTTATTCTTTACCTTAGTATAGAATTCTTCTTCAGTATTACCTAAATCATTAATAATCTTTTTATTTTTGTGTCTTTCTGAATCGGTACTATATATCAACAAAGCTGTTAACCAAAAGTCGACATCATCAACCATAGAAAAAGCTTGTACAAAAGAATTTCTAGTTAATTTTAAATATGTAAAATTCTTCGAAGCCTTCATTTTAATAGAAATACCAGTTCCTGCCTGTATACTATAATCAAAATCTATAATATCTTTTTCTTCCAAAATATACTCTTTTGTTAACAAGAAGTTTTTTTCTAATTTAGCTTTAATTACATATGCGTCACTTTTGGTTTTCACTTTCTTTTGGCTCAATGTGGAATACTGATTTGATGAAACCTTTACTATATAATAATCAGAAAAATCTTTTACATCTGGCAAAAGAACTTTCCACATAGGATTATCTTTATTTTTATTCATTATTTGACTTAACTCAAACTCTTGCAAATCTCCAAAAAACGTTGTTGTTATTTCAGCATGAGTTTTCATTAATTTGTCAAAATCCTCCACCATTGCTCCATATTTAAACTGGATTTCACCACGTTTATACTCTGTATTTCCCATAGACGAAATATTCCAGGCTTGAATTGTAAGATTACCACAACTAAGACATGCTCTCCCCGAATATGGTAACCCTAATTGGTATGAAATAATCTCCTCCTTTGAAATCCATCTACCTTGTCTATAGGTACCATGATAAACAAAATCTACAACACTGTTATATTTCCCCATAAACAACGCTCTGTTAAGTAACGCTTCCTTATTATCGTTTATAAAACGCTGTAATATTGTTCGTTCTTCAGGATATTTAGCTTTGAATTCTGCTGACGAGAATCTACACGCAATTTTTCCGTCTTTATCTTTTATAATCGGGGCTGTACCATCTGTAGTTCCGTCAGCCCATATAAACAAACGCCACAGATTACACACTTCCTCAGAGGCACCACAGTGTTTTTTTATAAATTCAACAAACTCCTCTATTTTTTCTTGATGACACGAGTTACCTGTCCCCATTTTGAGGCTAACACCAAATCGCACTCCGTGTATGAAAATATATAGATCTTGTTTAAGTTTATTGTTAGTTTCATATTTCGCAATTACTATTGTATCATCATCCAGCTTTATTTTCTTAGTAGCGCAAATATATTTTACAAACTCTTTCATAGTTAAGTTTAGTTCTTTATATTTTTTACCATTAAGATACTCAACCATTTCTAATTCATTACTATTACCGTGCGCATTACTTGCCATAAAACTCACCCTTTTTATAATGTTTCTATGGTAAAAGTTTAACAGCAGCAATATTTTTTGTCAACAGATAATAAAGCTAACGCACTAAGCTACAAAAACCACTGGACACGATTTTTATTTAGAAATCGTCGCTATCTGAATCATCAGATTCTTCTTTCGTTAATTGGTCGAGAAACATGAATTCGAGGCCTTGTTCGAGGGCGTCGAGATTGCCGTCGTTATTGAAATCGAACATAGCGCCGAAGATACCATTTGCCATAGTTATTCTCCTTAACTGTATTTTCATTTTACACCTTTATTATATCATATGTTTTAGACCATTAATGGTACTTTATGATGCAAAAAGACCTGTTGAGGAAAAATTTTCTCATCAGGTCGGTTCGGCTTATCTTTGAATATTGCGTATTGATTTTTGGGTTGGATTAATGTGTCTTTTTTTATTTTTTTCTTATCAAAAACCATCCATCTGACATCTTAAATCTGCATTTTTGGAAGCTTGTCTGAGGATTTTTTGCTAGAATTTTACAAAAATTTTATGGAAACCTCTGTAAGGGGTCTCTTTTGGCTGAATAATTTCCCAAACCAACATTTTCTTGTTATTTTGTTGTATAAATCGCGATTTTTGCGTCCACAGGGACCATTTAGTTTCCGAGGTAGGTACGGAAGAGCTGGGCCATCTTGAAATGATAGGTGCGATTGTTTATCAGCTTACGCGCAATCTTAGTCTTGAAGAGATTAAGAAGAGTGGTTTTGACACATATTTTGTTGACCACACAACAGGCATTTATCCCACAGCGGCAAGTGGTTTCCCTTGGACGGCTGCAAGTATGCAGTCTAAGGGCGATGTAATCACAGATTTACACGAAGACCTTGCTGCAGAGCAAAAGGCACGCACCACCTACGACAACATTCTCCGTCTTGTTGATGACCCCGATGTCCGTGACCCCATCAAATTCCTCCGTGAACGCGAAATCGTACACTATCAGCGTTTTGGCGAAGGCTTGCGCCTTGCTACTGATAAGATGGATTCCAAAAACTTCTATGCAATTAACCCGGCCTTTGACATGAAGAAAAGTAACAAGAGAAGATAAATTTAAAAGACCTATGAAGCCGTTTTTTGCTTCATAGGTCCTGTTTTATTCATTTATTTGCACTCAGTCACCACTCATAACAGCCGCCAAAATTTGAAAACACTGCTTTACACACAAATCAAAACTCCATTCATAAATAAAATATACGCTTACAGGCACATTATTTTTCATTCAACTTTAAACATCATTATATCTGTAATCTTATCCATTTAACTTGCACCTTTAAATCATATCAGAATTATAAAGTTTCAATCTCAGTATCGTAATACTGCTCCTGAAAATGGATTGCTGCTGCAATTTCTTCTTTTGTGAATCGCGTTCCCACAGGTGCACCCACAAGCTTATCCTCAACATCATTATGTCTATGAGCTATTGCAATAATCTCACAGTCATATTTTTTCACCGGCCCATTGACGCCTAGGAGATAAACATCAAGCTCCTCACCGTCGCCACCAATAACATCAGGTATATAGCCATAGTTTATAGGATATGTAATAGCATAGGTTTCCTTTCTGTGAATATATCCCATAGGTCTGTCAATGCCTATAGCTACCCTTTTACCAAGATACGATTTAACTTGTGCTTTTCTTTCTTCAAACGTCATAAAAACCACCCGTTCAGAATTTATAAAACCGAACTCCATTCCTTTTCTTTAAATCCAACAAGCACAAAATCATCGCCGATTAGCAATGGTCTTTTAACAAGCATTCCGTCCGTGGCAAGAAGCTTTAACATTTCCTCCTCGGTCATTGTAGGAAGCTTGTCTTTAAGCTCCATTGACTTATACAGAAGTCCACTTGTGTTAAAGAATTTCTTTAATGGTAAGCCACTTTTCTTATACCATTGTTCAAGCTCCTTAAATGTTGGATTATCAAGCTTGATATCTCTTAACTCATATTCAATATTGTTATCATCAAGCCACTTTTTTGCTTTCTGACAAGTGGTGCATTTTGGGTAACAAATAAAATTCAACATAATAATTCTCCAAGAAAATATTTTTAGTCCTTTGTCGTTCTAATTATACATCAAATATTAATTAGCTCTCTGATTTCTTCTGCTTTAACATCATTAAGGCTACATTTCTTTAAAATAGCAATATATGCCGCAGCACCTGCTGCCTCGCCTATTCCCACGCAAATTGGCATTACTCTGAAATTTGAATGTGCAATATGTGTACCCGAAATATTTCTTCCGCAAAGCAGAAGGTTTTCTTTAATTTCAGGAATAAGACAGCCATAAGGAATTGTATACCCTTTTTCCTGTTTAAAATGCTTTTGCACCCCTGTTTTGTCAAGACCTGCACCCGTAATATTATGCACATCAAAATTGAAGTAAGCATCTTTTACAACATAATCCTCAAAGACTTTCGCTTCGAGAATATCCTGCTCATTCAAGGTGTATTTACCCTTGAAATGTCTTGTTTCACGAATGCCCATAAGAGATGCGGAGCTGATAACAAAACATTTTTCGTAACCGGAAACAAATTTACGCAGATATTTAACTATGTCATCCATCTGTCTGCGACATGTAAGAGTTGCTTTTGTTAAATCCTCTGCATTTGTTCCGTCGATGTCAATAGCATTTGTCATATTGCATGTCACAACACCGGGAAGCGTTGATTTATAGGTAAGAATATGCCCTGCAGGATATGGAATATGTTCTTTTGCAAGAGCCTGAAGTTCACCGTTTGGTGTTTCATAGGTTGATTCAAACGATCCTAAAAATATTGCCCTGTCATAGTCAACGCCACCAACCTTGAACATAAGAGTTGCAGGCTGCATTTTGTTATCGCTTTCTCTGCCAAGAACAAATTCTGCACCTGCTCTTGCAGCAATATCGCCGTCACCGGTGGCATCAATTGTAATTTTGGCATATATATATGCTCTACCTGATTTGTTAACGACAGATGCACCGAGGACTTTATCTCCATCGCATATTGCATCCTCGGCGAAGGTATAAAGCATAACCTTGCACCCAACCTCACAAAGCATTTCAAGATAAAGTGTTTTAAGCTTTTCGGGATCAATAAAGCTGGTGATTTCATTTTTAAATTCGCCCTCATTATTCTCTGAGCTTCTTTTTAAAATTTCGTAGTATAACGGACTACCACAGCTTCCGGTCCAATGGCTCATAAGACCCGATGTAGAAATTCCACCAATATCGCCACTCTGCTCAACAAGAATAACCTTAGCGCCATTTTTGGCAGCTGTATATGCCGCTGCGAATCCCGATGGTCCGCTTCCGAGAACAAGAACATCAGTAAGCAATTCAAACTTTTCTATCATATCTACTACCTAAACTGTAAATTGGAATTTATCAGTTTATTCTTCCTATTTCATCAAGTGCAATATTCAGAAAATCGGGAATAGATTTTCTGAGGTTTGCAATATCTTTGATATCGTAGTTTCCTGAATTGATATCAACAAAAATTTCTTCTGTTTTATTAAGAGAATATACTTCATTATTGGATATATCACTGAATCTTCGTGCAGAAGTGTATATATCTCCGATTTCACTGTATTTATTGAAAATCAGATTGCCTTTTATTGTGCACGCAGGGTTGGGGATGTATGCAGCAGAATCGGATTCAGAAATATCATCTGTCATAGTCTTGTATTCAGGGAATGCATTCTGCCAGATTTTGCTCTGCCACGGTGAAGCGTAGAGGGCATCCCACATATCACCACTTCCGATATAGGCATGAGTAAACCAGCCGTTGTTGAGCGCTCCGTCTCTTGCTCTTTCATCGAAGTAAATTGCGTTTTCGCCTGAATTTACAATTATATTGTTTTCGACAACATTATCTCTACCACCACCGATATGAATTGAATTTCTCGGAATGTTGATAAGAAGATTGCCGTAAATCTGCTGACCTGAAAGAGCGTCGTCAAGATAGATACCGTCAGGCTTATGCTCGCCTGAGCCCACATTATAAATGCAGTTATATCTTATGATATTGCCGTACCATACCCAGCTTCTGCCCGAGTAAATGGCGCCTGCATCATCTGAAAGTAAGCATACATCGTGAATGTTATTGTACTCAATAATATGGTTATTTCCTTTATAAGTGATTGCTTCGTGGGGAGCATTTACCATTTCGTTGTGGGAACAAATATTACCCACGCCCAAGAGAGTTACGGCAGGCTGATATGTCTGATAAATCTCTGACCAATCATGGATATAGTTATTATCCGCTTTGCTGTTACCGGGTGTAAGTGTTTTTGTATCACCGCCATCAAGGATAATCCCGCCCTTGCCTGTATGGGTGATTTCGTTGTTATATGCAAGGTTGTTACTGCCGTTCATAACAAGTGCATTACCTGCTACATTTTTGATAAGGCAATTCTGCATAGTGTTATTATTGCCCGTAATAACAACGGCATCTGACCTTGTACCCTTTACAGTTATTCCGTCAATGGTGAGATAATCCGCATTTGCATTGATTACCGGATTCAACGACAATGAAAGGTCAATTTGCGCATTTTCCATATTTTCGGGTTTCCAAAGGCAAAGCAAGCCGTTTTCACGGTCAAGGTACCATTCGCCATTCGTTGTAAGCTCCTCAAGAACATTGAAGAAATAGTAAGGTGCATCAGTCTTTGTACCGTAAAGGCTAACGAATTTGGGAGAAATCTCCCCTGTTTCTTTATCAAAGCTTCCTATGGGTGAAGAAGCATCTGCCCAGTCATATTTCCAAAAGCCGAACATCCACACATCGTCAAGTGATTTCCAGCCTGCAATTCTTCCTGCAAGTTCGGAATTAACTCTGTAAACATCGGATTCGGGGTTGCGGATTTTATCCCAATCCTTAACCTCGGTAAGTGAACCGTCGGATTCTCTGCCGAGACCCGTTGAAACAACTTCTTCTGTGAGAAGGTAATCTTCGTCGGGGTATCTTGCCAGAGCTTGTCTTTTGTCATTCACAAAAAGTTCGCAGTAAAGCTCGCCCGTATAATCTCCGTCATAGCTTTTAGCAGTATGATAAGAACCGATTGCATATATTTTACCCCAATCATCTTTGGTGAGAGAATAAGGATCTTTTGTCAAATCTGCAACTACAACACTTTCCTGTGCTTCATGTGAAAGTCTTTCTGATATTTGAGGGTATTCCTGTGCGGATTTAAAATCGTTGTGTGAAAGAGTTACTCCGCCATTTATTATAACTTCGCCATTATATGAGCAATATGTTATAGGGCAATCCTTAGTGCCTGAATCCTCTTTTGTAAATTTGAGAGAAGAAACACGGTATTCCCCTGCTTCAATGCAAACGGTTATACCTTTTTTCCCCGTTTTATCGGTATTTCTTACCGCTTCAACAGCTTTTTCGATTGTAAGAAAAGGTGAAGCCTTTGTTCCGGGGTTACTGTCGCTCCCCTTTGTGCTTACATAAAAATCGCCTTGAATCATTTTATCATCATCTTTCGTATTTGTATATGTTGAAAGAGTGGGTGTAGGTGCTTTGTATCCGCTATAAATTTCATCCATTGCAAAAGGTACTATGTATGAATAACTGCCGATTACAAATCCCGCAAGAACAAGAAGTGAAAGAATTGCTTTCAAAAGCTTTTTATTAAACATTTTGAAAACGCAAAGAAAAACAAGAACTGTTGTGATAATAAATGATAAGTAAACAGGAAAAATCAATGCTATCTGGTTCAGCTCGCCATTACCGATAATGCCGTTTATCAAAAGCATAGCTCCTACAAGAACAACCGCAAAAGTAACCGCAGTAATAACAGCATTCATAACTGTTTTCTTTTTGCCTGCGTTTCGGCTGAGGGGTATCGAAAGTAATGCCCCGCCCAAACAAACTACCACTGCAAGAATAAACTGAAGCGCAGTATATTCATAACAGAGATATTGCATATGGAAATAATACAAACCAACAATTGTTAATGCAATGCCTGAAAAAAAACATATAATATCGGAAACTATTTTCTTTTGAAATAACTTCTTCATAAATTTAATCATCTCCGCAAATTCTTATTTACTTAGCTCATCATATCACAAAAAAGACAATAAAACAATAAATAACTATGGTGATTTTCGTTGTTGTTTTTCATTTTTGTAAGTGATATAATCAAACAAGAAAGTTGGTGAGCATTATGGAAACGGGAATTGTATTCAATATACAAAAATTTTGCATACACGATGGGGATGGTATTCGTACTTGTGTTTTCCTGAAAGGTTGTCCTCTCAGGTGTGTATGGTGCCATAATCCTGAAAGTCTTGATAAAAAGCCAATGCTTTCCTTCAACAAGCAAAAATGCTCATCTTGTGGCAGGTGTCTTGCAGAATGCTCTGCACGAACAATTAAAAACGGTACTCTTGAAGTCAACCGAAGTAATTGCATAAATTGTGGCAAATGTTTAAACACTTGTCTCAACGACGCTAACGAAATAATCGGCAAGGAAATGACCACCGATGAGGTCCTCGAAGAAATATTAAAGGATAAAATGTTCTATGACACCTCAGGTGGTGGTCTTACCATTTCAGGTGGCGAACCATCATATCAGTCTGATTTCACATTGGAGCTTCTCGCTCTTGCAAAAGGAAACGGAATTTCTATTGCCATTGAAACCTGTGGCATTGGTTCTCGCGATTTCTACGAAAAGGCTGCAGACCTCGGCACAACTTTCCTTTATGATATAAAATGCCTTGACCCTGTTCGTCATAAAGAGCTTACGGGCGCAGACAATGCTCATATTCTCGCAAATCTTAAGCATCTTATGGACAGAGGTGCAGATGTTATTATAAGACTGCCCCTTATCCCCAAATGCAACGATAGTGACGAGGATATAGCGAAGCTTTCTGCATTTCTTAAGGACTACAAGGACAGATACAGATATGCAGAGATTATGCCTTATCACTCACTTGGTACAGCCAAGGCTGAAAAGCTTGGAACAGCCAACAGCTACATTCACGATAATGCAACAGATAAGGAAATATCGCATTGGATTTCAATTTTCAATTCACACGACATAGATATTAAAATATCTGAATAAAACATTTATATAGGTGTATTTATGATAAATTTAGCTCAGATCGACCCCTTCCTTTATGGATATTTTTCAGATGAAAGCCTTGAAATTGGCGAAAGAGTGGGACTTGCTCTTCTCCATGCTTCAAAAAATCTTGAAATTAAATTTTCTCGTCAGTTGCTTCCTGAAACTGCCTTTGTAACAGCAAGTGGCAGCTCAGGCTACTCCCCCTCTGACGGACTTTGGTTTAACGAGGAAAACATTTTAAAGCTTGCAGAGGAATATCCCGAGCACGAGGAAGAGCTTTGCAGATATATTCAAGAAATAAAGATTTTCAGAAGCAAATCACAAATGCTTAATTGTGAACTCACCGATGCACTCGACAACGCAGGTGCTGAGTGGGGTGGTGGCTGGGGTGGACATTCAAACCCTGATTACGGACGAATAATCAATTTGGGTACAGACCACCTAAGAGCAATTATTGCAAAAAATCGTGACAACCATCCTGACGAGGACTGGTTTTATCGCTCATGTAGCCATGCTCTTGACGCAATAGATATTTTCGGTGAAAGATATCGCGAGACAGCGCTTCAAAATGCAGAAAAATGCGAAAACGAGAATGACAAAGCATTTTATCTTCGTATTGCGGAAGCATTTAAAACTATTCCTAAAAAGCCTGCATATGACTTCATGTCTGCAATGTGCTCATTTATGCTTGTTTTTGCTCTTGATGGTAGTGATTCTCCCGGTCGCTTTGATCAATATATGTATTCGGCATATCAGAAAACCGAAAACAAGGAAGAGGTTACAGAGCTGCTTGACAGACTGTGGGATTATTTCCGTGACCATCGCTCGTGGAATCTCTGCATTTCTGGTAGTGACGAAAACTGGAACGACGAATCCAACGAGCTTACATATGAAATTCTTCAAATGGTGAGAAAAAAAGGCTATAACACCCCCAACCTCACCTGCCGAATCCACAAAAATACACCTGATAAATTATGGAATGCTATTGCAGATACTCTTGCAATCGGAACAGGTCTTCCTGCGCTTTATAACGACGATGTAGTTTGCGTTGCTCTTGAAAAGCTTGGTATTCCACCTCAGGACAGCCACGATTACTGTATGAACGGATGTAATCAGATTGATATTCTCGGTAAAAGCCATATGGGACTTGAGGATGGCGAGGTTGTCTTTGCAAAATGCCTTGAGCTTGCTCTTCATAATGGCGTGGATGCCATGAGTGGCGAAAAGATTTCTATTGAAACAGGTGATCCCAATTTCTTCACCACCTACGAAAGATTTGAAAGAGCGTTTATGGATCAGCTGGAGTTTGTAACATACAACTCCTGTAGTAGTGCAAACAGATGGCAGCATATGCGTGGCGTTTTCCAGCCCCATCCCCTGCGATCCTGTCTTATCGAGGGTTGCCTTGAAAAAGGCCGTGACTACAGAAACGGTGGTCCACTCTACAACCACGGACAGATTTTAGCCGAGGGTATTGCAGATGCAGGCGACAGTCTTTATGCAATCAAAAAGCTTGTTTATGACGAAAAGAAATATACAATGTCAGAGCTTATTGGTGCTCTCAATTCAAACTTTGAAGGATACGAGCGCCTCCACCACGATTTCAAGAATTGCGAAAAATTCGGCAACGATATTGAAGAGGTTGATAACATAACTGCAAGGGCTCTCAACCGTTTCTTTACAGTTCTCAAGCGCAACAGAACCTACAGAGGTGGCGTGTTCACAGGTGGCTGCAGTACATTCAACCGTGCTGCAGGGTATGGAAGCAAAACTGCTGCACTCCCCAACGGAAAGCTTAAGGGCGAGCCCCTTCTTGCAGACAGTATTGCTGCTACTCCAGGTCGCGACACAAACGGCCCCACTGCGCAAATAAAATCCGTTCTTAAATATAGCCACACAGATGCTTGCAGTGGCTTCGTTTTCCAGAACAAGTTTGAAAAGAAGCTGTTTAATACCGAAAAAGGGAAAGCCTCTTTCATTGCACTTGCAAAAGCATTTTTCGCAGGTGGAGGTCAGCAATATACAATTACTGTTGTCTCCCCCGAAGACCTTATAGATGCTAAAAAGCATCCTGAAAATCACAGAAATCTCATCGTCCGTGTTGGTGGCTACAGCGACTATTTCACAAACCTCCCCGAAGAGCTTCAGGATAATGTAATTGAAAGAACATTTATAGAAACATAAAAAGCACCCACTCGTTTCTGAAGCGAGTGGGTGTATTTTTATTTAAACTCTGTATGTCTGTAATTTTTGAATTTCAAAGAACCGTCTTTGGCAATATCGGTAGTGTTAACACCATAATGCCAGGTGCTTTCGTCTGCATCCATAATTTTACTGTCATATAATCTGTAGCAATTATAACCACCGGTTTGATTATAAACAAGGTAAATGCCCTCGTATTCTGCGCAAAAATCGTTACAATGGTCGTGACCACAGAACATAGCCTCTGCGCCGTTTCTTTTCATTGACTGAAAAAGCCCTGAGTTAAACCATGAGCCACCCATAGGCTCGCGCATCTCACCATAGAGCACCTTAACATTTTCGTTAGGTGTAAATGTACCGTCATCATTCTGTGTAAATAAACCTCTGTATTCCGGCACGGGAATATGCAAATAAATCAAGGATTTTACATTCTCGCCGTATTCCTTTTTGAGTGAAGAAATTTCATTTTCGTACCATTTAATCTGAGAGGGCTTAACATAGTCTGCGCCCTCTAAATCTGCAGGAACGCCGTCATTGGTTCTGTGAGGCTCCTGCAAATATCTGCCTGAATCCAGGAAAACAAGAGTTTTTCTTATTGTGCTTTCGTCACTCATAATGTTTATGGTGAAATTGCCGTAGCCGTAAAGTGACTCGTCACCGAATTTACAAAGGCAATAGGGCGAATCAATAAAGCTTTTATAAAGCTGATATTTAAAGGAGCCCTTCTCCTCTCTCGCCTCGTGATTTCCGAAAACATAAGTCCAATAAACACCGATGTCTTCCATCATTTTTGCAAACTGAATTGCATCAATCTGCTGATACTTTGAAAGAATACAGTCACCTGTAAGCACAACCAAATCAGGCTTTAAATCAGCAATTCTGTCTGCAAGCTGCTGAAGAGTTCTGTTATTCAGTTCATAATCATCGTCTATATGTAAATCGGTAGAGCAAAGGATTCTGAAATCCTCGTCAGAAAAGCTGCCATCAGGATTCATTTTTGCAATATATGTTGAATTTTCTGTTGATTTAAGAATTTTAACTCTTGTACCAACATTTTTGGTTTTTATAGCCGATAAAAACCTGTTTTTACAAAGTTTTCCATTTGTTAAATTATAAATAGGCTTTTCCAAGGCAATAATCGCCTTCATTGAATTTTGTAAAATAAAGCATCTGAGTCCGTACATAACCTATCCCCTTATCAAAAAATCCCCTTGTTATATTTCATCATTGCATAAACAATCAAAATAATACCGGATGTAAATCCGACAATCAGTATTATGTTAGCAATATTCAGAGAAAGCAAGTCTGATATTCCTGCAGCAATTATTGTTAAACCGATAATAATTGAGCCTGCGCCAATCTTTTTTCCAAATGGCAGAACATCCTCTTCCTTTACTCTTTTTCTGTGATATGAATGGAGCATTGATATATGACCTTTTGTATTGAGTATTCCTACAACGATTAAAAATACACCTATAGCTATCTGTACAATTGCCTCTGTCATATTTAAACCTCCATCTTTGAAATCACTAATAACACTTTCAGTATATCACAAATATTCAACTGAAACAACAAAAAAGCAAGCATTAATAATATAGACAAAAAATACACTTTATGATATAATTCGACTTTCGAAGAATAACTTACACATTAACAGGTGGAATACAAAGCAAAATGAAAAACAACGATTTTACAAGTGGCGCAATATTACCGAAGCTCCTTAAATTTATGCTTCCTGTTCTGTTTTCAATGTTTCTGCAAGCGCTTTATGGTGCCGTGGACTTGCTGATTGTGGGACAGTTCAGCACAACTGCAGATGTTTCAGCAGTTTCAACAGGCTCACAAATTATAACAACTCTGACAAATCTCATTGTCAGCTTTTCAATGGGTATAACCGTTGCCGTGGGTCAGCGAATTGGTCAGAAGCAACTTAAGGATGCAGCACATACCATAGGCACGGGTATTATAATTTTCTCAATAGCAGGTCTTGTTTTAGCAGTAGTAAGCCTTTTAGGCGCACCTGCTTTAGCAAAGCTTATGCAAGCACCATCTGAAGCCTTTGAGCTTACAACAAGCTACATAAGAATTTGTGGTGCAGGCTTTGTTGTAATTTCAGCATATAATCTTCTTGGAAGTGTTTTCAGAGGCTTGGGTGATTCCAAAACACCTCTCATAGCAGTTGGTATTGCCTGTGTATTTAATATCATTGGCGACCTTGCATTTGTTGCAGGCTTTAATATGGGAGCATCAGGCGCTGCTCTCGCAACTGTTTTAGCTCAGCTTATCAGCGTTGTTATTTCATTCTTGATGATACGAAGAGCAAATCTTCCCTTTGAGTTTAACAAATCATATGTAAGGCTGAAGAAACGCTTTGCTTCTGTAATAGTAAAAATCGGCACACCAGTTGCATTACAGGAATTTCTTGTTGGTAGCTCATTCCTTGTTTTACTTGCAATTGTAAATCAGCTTGGCGTTACTGCATCTGCAGGTGTCGGGGTTGCTCAGAAGGTTTGCACATTTATTATGCTTGTGCCCATTTCCTTTATGCAGTCAATGACTGCCTTTGTTGCTCAGAATCATGGTGCAGGCTTAATGCACAGAGCTCAGAAAACCTTGAAATTAGGAGTTGGAGTTTCCTTTGCATTCGGTGTTATAATGTTTCTTGTAACCTTCTTCCGTGGTGACCTTTTAGCATCAATCTTCTCTCAGGATGCTGATACTATTACAGCTGCATGGGAATACCTTAAGGCGTATGCAATAGACTGTCTGAACACCTGCTTCCTTTTCTGCTTTATAGGCTATTTCAATGGTATCGGAAAAACAAAGTTTGTTATGCTTCAGGGTCTTTGTGGCGCCTTTATTGTGAGAATTCCCTTCGCACTTCTTATGCAGCAAATAGGAGACAATTCTCTTTTCCTTATAGGACTTTCAATCCCCTGTTCAACAGTATTGCAGATAGCAATGTGCTTCATAGCATATTTCTATATAAAATCCAAATCCCCAAAAACAACTGATATATAACACAAAAAGGAACTGACAAAGTCAGTTCCTTTTTACTTTATGCAAGTGCATTTTCCAAGCAACGCATACAGTACATAGCATCCTCATCTATATAGCATTTACAGTTTCCACATTTGTTCGAATGAGTTTTGCAGCAATTGGTATCACCACTTTTAGCGATAAATGCAGAACAACCTGAATGGGCACAAATCGTTGTTGCTGTACCATAGTGGTTTGTGAATTTTTCTGAGTCAGCTGTACCCTCTGCATTTTTCTCAGCTTCTATATCAACCTTGATTTCATAATCAAAATCATAGAACCCCAAAACCTCAGGCTGGCGAATATTTTTCCAAGACTTTAAGATACTGCAACGAATTATATATCCGTGAAAATCCCTGTATGTTGACTCAAATGCGATTGTACCATCTTTTTTCAGAGCAAAAGCCGAACCTAAAAATTTACCTTTTGATACAGAAACATTTTTCCATTTTGAACAGATACTATAGCTATCATGACCAGCATAAACGACCTTGCCATTTGCCTTCATACCAAAAGTACCATCTGAACATGTGGTTATTGAAACGATGTCGCTCCAATCCTCAACATCGCACACATCCTCTCTGTCATCACCGGCGAAAACTACCGTACCGTCTGACTTCAGTCCCATAGTGCGATTTCCTGAAACTGAAATTGCAACAATATCTGTCCAATCCTCAACATCACATTGTCCATAACCATTGTAGCCTGTAGCAATTACCGTTCCGTCTGAGCGCAGACCAACAGTATAATTAGAACCACATTCAACGGCAACAATGTTACGCCATCCGCTTACATTATCCTGACCATAATCCTTTGCATCGTAGTATTTGTAATGAACAACCGTACCATCCGATTTTAAAGCTGCAAAATTATTATATCCACCATCTATGGAAACAATATCTGTCCATTTCACATCACCATACCAATCAACTACAGTACCATCACTTTTCAGCACATGAGAGGTTTCGCAGTCAATATCAATAACATCATTCCAATAGTCAGGTGCCTCTACTAATTCAAACTCACGCTCCTTGGAAACATATTTAGCTATATATATTGACCCATCCTCTTTTATTGCATATATTGAATTATCAACATCAAAAGTCTCTCTGACTGCAATTTTATCCCATAAAGCGAAAGAGCGTGTTCGTGCATCCGAGTAATCGCCTAAGGCACCGAAAGCCATAGCTGCAGCAGCCTTTCTTCCAACAGACTCCAATCTTTCAGCTTCTTTGTAATTACAAAGAAGCACCTGTTCAGTAGCATCTTTATATTCACCTAAAGCCACAAAAGCCTCAGCCGCATTCACAAAATCTCCATTATTCAACATTTCTGTTGCTTTTTTGTAATCGCTAGCAGGAATAGCAACCTTAAGTATTAACACTATTGATAAGGCAACAAGAGCAATTGCTATAACAACTGAAATTATAATTTTAAATATTTTGTTTTTTTTCATAAAAAGCACCTCAAACAATAATTTCCTTTCATTATTATATTAAGTATTTATAATTGACTTCAATTACTTTTCCACGATTTCAACCTTGCCGATTTCACCATTGACATATTCACCATTCTGATAATATGCCTTTAAATTGATTTTTACTGTCGCTCCGACAGGTACATACAAAACAGCATCGGTATCCTGAGGAATTGTAAGGTCTATATTAAAGCTCTCTCCAGCCTTTTTATAATCAAGAGTGATTAAGCCCTTTACGCTGGGAACAGTACAATTCATACTGTCAGACAGAGTGTATTGTGGGTCAATTTTAACCTTTTCATAGCCTGCTTCAAGAGGTGCGATACCTGCAAAATGCTTACTCATTATAACAAGAGGACCACCACTCCATGCGTGATTCATAGTGCCCTGCCAAGATTCCCAGAACTCCCATAGGGTTGAGTAATCCTCGCACATCATATCGTTATATCTTTCCTTGATTCTGTCTCTTGCAGCTTCATATTCGCCTATTTTGCAGAGAGCCTCAAGAACATAGTATTCCATATAAGGGCTTGAATTCTGGGTTGTTTTAAGCACATTTGTTATAGTAGCATACTGCTTTTTATCTGCAAGCCCTGCCAGAACTGCAAGAGCATTGGCTCTGTCATCAGGCTCTTTCACATCATCACTTTTAAAGCCATCGTCTGTCCAGAGAGACTTATAGCCCTTTGCAATAGCTTCTTTTCTTTCGGTAATAAACTTAATATCCTTGTCTTCACCTAAAACCTCAGCCATATCCTCTATGGAAGAAAGCGCATAATAAACCCATGCATTTTCGATGGCAGTCATATCTGCTTTTTTGCCCCAATCAGGCCAATCCCAAGAGCCCTCACGGTGAACAACAAGATTATTTTCCCCCATTTCCCAAAGCTTCAAATAATCAATGGAGGCAGCATAAACCTTTTTCACAAAAGCCTTATCGCCTGTGTATTCATAATATGTTCTGAATCCTACAATACCTGCAAGCTGCTGAACAGGAAGCTCAAAATAGTCGCCACTTATAGGCACAACTGTCTGAAGCACCTTAGTTTCGTCAACATGGGAAAGCATTGCCTCTACACCCTTCTGATACAGTAAATATGAATTACTGTCCAGGGAGTACATCGTCATAATCATTTCGCTTGTAACATCGCCCCACCATTGTGCTCGTTCTCTGTCGGGACAATCCATAAAATTATCTCGCATTGTCACATAAAGTGTACGCAAGGATTTCTGCCACAAGGAATTCAAAAACTCATCATCGCACTTGAAATCACCACTGAATGAGCTATCATAGCCTGTTTCACGGTATTGAAGCGAAACAATTGTAACATCCTTGGGAATTTTGTATGTGATGTGTTCACCGTTAAACCATCCCAATGCCTCAAACTCCTGCTCGCCCTCTTTGGTTATGTAGGTATTTGAAACTGCACCTATCACGGTATTCTCCGTTGTTATGCGAATTTTTTTACCTGCAGGTGCTATAACCTTGAGATATGGTGTAAGCTGAGCGTTATAAGGGATATCTACGGTTATTTTTTCGCCTAAATTCTTGGTTACGGTATAGTTCTCGTAATCCTTTGAATTCTCGTAATCCTTAAGACCATAGTCCTTAAGGAATGGTATTCCTCTCGGGTAAAGCTTGCCATATGCACCCTTACCACCAACGCCATATTCAGTTGCGTTTTCCCAGGTCGAAAAATCATAATCATCATTTAACCAATCAGCCATATCCTCCCTTGCATCAAAATAAATGCTGTATTCAGGGAGTCTGTAATTAGGTGGATAAAGAGGACTATCAACAAACGCGCTATTTCTTTTTACCTTCCATGTCTTATCAGAAATAATCGATATATCATCACCAATAGCTTCAAAAATGAAACCACCTTGTCCACTACTGCTATAGGAATAGCTTGTTTCATCATCCCAATACCAAGCCAATGCACAAATTGAGTTTTTGCCCTTTTTAAGATATGGCGCAATATCAATACCGTCATAATATCCGCTGTTTTTAGCAGGGCCTCGTTTCACGCTTCCCTCAAAAACAACACTTTCTCCGTTTATGTAAAGCCAGTATTTTGAGTCGGCTGAGATGTGAGCAATAAGTTCTTCTGGAACTTTATCAATATTTACGTTTTTATTTAAGCACATCCATACATTTTTCTCTGTAAGGTTATCTTTGTCCCATATCCATTTCGCTTTCCAATCTTCTTTTTCCTCTGTGGAAATTACGCTGTATTCAGGAATCGTATCAGGAATTTTGTAATTGTTTGTATATGGTATCATTGACGAATCCCCCCACGAAAAAATTGAAGAAACAAACGCTGCAGCTATTGCAAGATACGAAACAATAGTCTGTAAAATTTGCATAAAAACCTCCCTAATGTTGTCTGCGATGATAAAACATTTCTTTTAAAATAAATTTTTTCAATAAATTGAAATTTGTAAAAATAATTATACCATTAAAGCAAAAAAACCAACCCAATCAGCAAACCGCCTGCAAAGCCTGAAATGTGTTCAAATGCGGTAGCTTTCCCTACAAGCATTCCGCCGATTGTGTAGATAGCTAAAACTATCAACGCTATTGCAGGTACGGGAGAAAAGAAAACCGTTCCGTTTTTAACTGCCAGCATAACAAATACTGCTATAAGTCCGTAAATTCCTGGTGATGCACCCTCGCCCTCGTGGATCTTATATACAAAAGCCATATATAAACCCGAAATGAAAGTTGCACCAATATAGCAAATTGCGGTTTTTGCCATACCAAGCTGTGACTCTACTGCCCAACCTACTATAAGAGTTGCAATTATATTTGAAACGATATGCCATGTTCCAACATGGAGAAGTGCGGATGAAACAAGTCGCCACACCTGACCACTTTTAATTTTCTTTTCTGAAAGATGCAAAGCGTGGTTTATATAGCCTTTATTATGACCTGACCACAGTTTTTCTTTGGTTGTTACTGTTTCGGTTTTGGGGATTAAAAGGAAATTATCAAGTATGTAGATTATAAAAATAACAGCACAAAATGCTATGGTGAAAATCGGCATAAGACCCTCCTTTACATCAACTCAAACAAAACTGTATCGTGTTTATTCATATAAAGCGAAACAACATCGGTGTCTTGCTCCTCAAGACTTGTGCCGAGAAGAGACTTAGCCTTATATTTTTTAGGTAACTTTATTTCAACTTCACCCTCTTGAGATGTATGAATACCGATATATCCGCCACCACAATAAACCACATTGTTATCTGAATTATAGCAATGAACACCCTTTGAAACAAGATATTCACGAAGTTCTGGTGTGGAAATATATATTTTATCACCCTCAGGGAAAAGATAGGGTATATTATAGCTTGCGCAAAGTGACATTGCCTTTTTACCGTTTTCCGAGGGTAAAGGTGTTGTAAAAATTGCAACCTTATATTTATCAATAACCTTTTCGGCATCCTCAGTCATACATAAATCAAAAGGAATACCGGTATTGCCCATTGCAACTCTGATATTATTAACACTACAAGCGACATCAGTGCATCTTGGATTATTAAAATATGCCCTTTCATCTATAAAAACTACTGTTTCAGCAGATGGATATGAAGTAGCTTTCTCTTTGGAGCTTTCGGCAATATTTCTCATTCTGCTCATTTCAAGCATAATTTCTTCATGGTGGTACCAACCGCCCCACATATCAAACCACCAAATGCCCGAAAACCTTGAAAGCTGATGGGCGAAGGCTTTTCTTACAGCAGCAAGAGAATTCTCAAGAGTATCAGGACCACACCAAACGGTTTTATTACCCTTATCATTTCTAAGATTGAAATAATTTCCTGAAAATGTTCCCGGTCGGGAATCCTGCATACGCCTTGTAAGGTGAGTTCGTATATCACACTCAACAAAATAAAGCTTATTATGAAGCCTGAGTGATTTTTCAGCTATCATATCGCCCCAATCGACTCCAAGCTCACGGGTACAGTCATAGCAGCAGGGCGAAGAGAAAAAGTCGATATACGGTGAATCAATAATATGCCTTAAGCCTGCAAGACCAAGAAGTGGGTCATTAACAAAAGCATTGTAGCCGTAGAAAGCTCCTACCACCTGTTCATTATCAATAAGATTTTTTGTTACCTTGCAGAAATGCTCAACAGCATTGGCTGAAGCTTCGCAACAGAACTCGCCATAACGACTGACTGTTTCATTATAGCCAGCCTTGAACAAATCTTCTTTTGTTATTTCAGGAACAGTATCTTCATTATATTTCTCTTTCATCCATAAACGGAATTTTTCGAGTCCTTTTTCAGAAAAAGAGCCTGCCATATCGTGATGCATCCATTCCTGAGTTGTACCACCACAAATCTGATACCCGGCAATTCTATGGCTGTATTCTGCAGAACAGATGTGTGAAATCAGAATAGAAAGAAGCTCTGAGCCATCGTTAAAATATTTTTCAGACCAAAGAGCCTCCCTCATACCCGAAGGAGTTGAAACACATTCGTCAGAATTATTCTGAATCCATTTTTCAGGCATTGCAACATTTATACGAGGGAAAATGAGTGCGTCTGGACATTCAGTTAAAACACCTGCGACCACCTCGTCAAACTCGCTATAATCAGGCTCGTCGCCATCAAAAACGCCTGTTCTGAATGGCGAAAAGCCACTGACATTGTTTATTGGAAGCTTGGTAAAGGAGACATTGATAAAGAACATTTTGTAGCCTGCCTTTATAAAGTCCGAAAACTCCCCACATTCCTCAAAATAAGTGGTATATGCAAGAGGATAATGCAAGGCTCCGTCTATAGCTATATACGGCTTTTCATTTTTAAACTCAACTGAAGACCTCACATTATCACTCCTGTTAATTTTATAGAATGATTTTACCATTGAACCAAAAGAATTGCAACAAACAAAATAAACACCTCCGAGAAATATTTCTCGAAGGTGTAATATATCATTCGCCTTTTTTCAATTCGTCAAACATTGCCTTTAATGTGGGGCTGTTTTTTGTCAGCTTTTTAATGCTTAAATCCTGTGCCTTGTCATTTGCAAGTCTGAGATTTCTTTCAGAGGATGTAAGGGCATCCTTAACCTTCTGAAGCTGTGCAATTGATTTATCAATTTCTGCTATAGCATCATTGAACTTTCGGCTTGCCAGATCATAGTTTTTAGCAAAGCCTTCTTTAAACACATTCATATTGTTCTCAAAATTGATAATATCAAGCTGCTGATTTCTTACGATCTGCAGCTCCTGCTGATATTTCAAGGAGTTGAGGGCTGCATTACGAAGCAAGGAAATAATAGGAATGAAGAACTGAGGTCTTACCACATACATTTTAGGATATTTGTAGGAAACATCAACGATTCCATTGTTATATAACTCATTGTCCATTTCAAGCATTGAAACCAAAACGGCATATTCACAGCCCTTTTCGTTTCTGTCCTTATCAAGCTCTTTAAAGAAATGCTCGTTTTTATGCTTGGTTGCAGTAGTTTCGTTTTCGTTTTTCATTTCAAACATAATTGAAATAAATTCGGTTCCATCCTCTGCAAATTCCTTGTAGATAAAGTCACCCTTACTGCCTGTTTTAGCATCATTATCCTTTTCAAAATAGGCATTAGGAAAAGCTGTCATTCTTATTGAATTAAACTGAGTAAGACAATGCTGCTCAAGGCTTTCACCAACCATTTTGGTTGACTGACGAGCTTTAAAATCCTTATAGTATGCTATCTGCTCATCCTTATCCTTCAGCTGACCCTCATATTTTTCCTTAAGGCTATTTTCCATAAGCTTGCTTTCAGATTCCTTGCTTTCAAGCTTACCCTTAAGCTCAATTATTTCAGTAGTTTTTTGAGAAAGCTCTTTTTCTTTTCTCTGCTCTGCCTCTGAAACTGCTAATTTTTTCTCTGTTTCGTTAGCACTGATTTTAGCCTTTAATTCTGCAATTTCTTTATCCTTATCAGCAAGCTCGCGCTCTTTTTTGTTCAATATATCAGCTTGCTCTCTGTCCTTTTCCATACGAATAATTCGCATATCGCTTTCCTGCTTCTGTTCAAGCTCCTTTGAACGACGACTAAGCTCCTTATCAAACTCGCTATCTCGCACCTGCTGAACAATTGCAGCATAGCCTGATTCATCAACCTGAAAAACCTCTCCACAATTAGGACATTTGATTTCTTTCATAAATTTAAACTCCTTAAAAGCACACCGGAAAAAGCAATCTTCTTATCTGCTTGAATTCTTTTGTATTTACTCCAATTATACAACATTTTAAAGCAGATAGCAATCTTTTGATTATTGAAACATTTACAAAAATATGGTATTATAATTTCATATTTAGCGAAAGTAGGATGCTTTATGAATTATATCAAATATGTAAACATCAAGCAGGGCTCACAATCTCTGCATCGTTTCTCTCAGGGCAACACCTTACCCCTTGTTCAGAAGCCCTTCGGCTTTGCAGCATTCAGCCTGCAGACCGAAACCTCAAGAGGTAGCTGGTACTATCATCCCGGTGACCGATCTGTTGAGGGTATTCGTCTTACCCGTCAGCCAAGTCCTTGGATCAGCGACCACAGTGCATTTACAATGATGCCTCAGATTGAGAAGCCGTATGTTGATTTTGAGGATTGCTGGTCAGGCTATGACCCCGAAAAAGCAATCTTAGAGCCTCACTACCTTAAATGTTATCTTAAAAGACCCTTCTGCGATTTTGAGCTTACTCCCACAGAATATGGCGCTTGTGTAAGACTCAGCTTCAAAACAGATTTTAACCGTTATATTTCAGTTTTGCCTGTTAAATATAACTGCGAATACGAATACGACAAGGAGAACAATCGCCTTTTCTGTTGGACAGACTGCAACCAAAGCAAAAACACTCACGATAAAGGCAAGCTTAAGGGCTATTATGTTTTCCAGTTTGATGCAGATTCTGTTGATGCAGATAAAATTCTTGTTGGCAGCAGAGACACATCTGATACAGAGCACAGCCTTCATACTGCAGGCGAAGGCACAGGTATTCATATAGCATTAAAGAAAAAGGATGTTACATTCACTGTTGCAACCTCATTCATAAGCTACGAGCAGGCTTTAAGAAACCTTCAGCACGATTCTGTTTATGGTAGCTTTGACGAGTTAAAGGCTGAAAACGAAGGTATATGGAATAACTATCTCAGCAAAATCGAGATAGACGCAGACGAGGATACAATGAAAACCTTCTACAGCTGTATGTATCGTACATTCCTTTATCCTCACAAGGCTTACGAGCCTGATGAAAACGGAAAGCCCATCCACTATTCACCAAGTGCAGACAAGGTTCTCCCCGGTGTAAGATATACCGATAACGGCTTCTGGGACACTTATCGTACAAACTATCCCTTCTATGCAATTGTTGCAAAGGATGTTCTCCCTGAGATTATTGAAGGCTACATTCAGGACTATATTGACGGTGGCTGGCTCCCCCGTTGGACTGCAGGCGATGCTAAGAACTGTATGCCCAGCACTGCCTTTGATGCAGTAATTGCAGATATTGCTACAAGAAGCCTCATTTCTAAGGATTTACTTGAAATTGCATTCAAGGGTATGGAGCATCATGCAAATAAATCCTCAACAGTACCTGCATACGGCAGAGAGGGCTGCGAGGACTACCTTGAGCTTGGGTATGTACCCTGCGATAAGTACAGAGAAAGCGTCAACCTTACTCTTGACGCTGCATATTTTGATGACTGTATCGCAACTGTTGCTGAAATTCTCGGCTACGAGGAAAAGAAGACACAGTATAAAAAACGCGCTAAAAATTACGCTAATATTTTTGATAAAGAAACAGGCTTTATGCGTCCTAAGGATTCAAAGGGAAATTTCAAGCCCGATTTCGACCCCATAAGATGGGGTGGCGATTATACAGAAGCAGCTGCATGGCAGACAAGCTTTGCTGTTCAGCACGATATTGACGGTCTTGCAGAGCTTTATGGTGGTAAGGATGCTCTTATCAAAAAGCTTGACGAATTCTTTGCTACTCCTGCAGATTACAGAGTTGGTGGCTACAACTACGAAATTCACGAAATGACCGAAATGGCAGCTTGTGACTGGGGTCAATGCGCAATTTCAAATCAGCCCAGCTTCCATATTCCATTTATTTATACATATCTCGGTCAGCCCGAAAAGGCTGAATATTGGCTTAAGAGAATTTGTGCAGAAGGCTTCTCCTGGAAGGATGACGGCTTCCCCGGTGACGAGGACAACGGTTCAACTGCTGCCTGGTATATTTTCAGTTGTCTTGGTATTTACCCCATCACACCTGGTAAACCCATTTACACAAACAACAAGCCATTAGTTGACAACATCCGTATTCTTGGTAAAAAGGTTGACTTCTCTAAATACGGAAACATTGTTACATACGACGAAATTATGAAACAAATTGAAGAATAAGAGGTAGATAGAAATGCATAAAAAATTAGCACTCACTCCCCCTATGGGATGGAATAGCTGGGACTGCTACGGTGCAGCAGTCAATGAAGAACAGCTTCTTGCCAATGCAGATTATATGGCACAGCATCTTAAGGACTACGGCTGGGAATATGTTGTTTGTGACATTCAATGGTCCGAGCCTACTGCAAACAGTTTTTATTACAACTATTTCGCTCCACTTTGTATGGATGAATATTCAAGACTCATTCCATCAGTTGAGCGCTTCCCCTCTTCTGCAGACGGAAAGGGATTCAAGCCTATTGCAGATTACATACATTCTCTCGGACTTAAATTCGGTATTCATATTATGAGAGGTATTCCAAGACAAGCAGCACATCAGAATACCAAAATCAAATGCGAAGGTGTTACTGCAAAGGATATCGCAAACCCTACTTCAATTTGTAAATGGAACCCTGATATGTATGGTCTTTACCCCGATAATAAAGGTGCTCAGGAATATTACGATTCAATTTTTGAGCTTTATGCATCATGGGATGTGGACTACATCAAATGCGACGATATTGCAAACACAGAAATGTTCCCCGACAACCCATACTCTGCAAGAAAAGAAATTGAAATGCTCAGAAAAGCCATTGACAAATGCGGTAGAGATATGGTTCTCAGCCTTTCTCCCGGTCCTGCTCCTGTTTGGGAACATGAGCATCTTGCAGCACATGCAAATATGTGGCGTATGACAGGAGATTTCTGGGACGAATGGAGCAAGCTCCACGCTATGTTTGAGCGCTGCTATGCATGGCAGGAACATGTTCAGCCCGGTGCATGGCCCGATTGCGATATGCTCCCCCTCGGCAGAATTCAGCTTACTGAAGAGCTCCCCCAATACAGAGCCCGTTACACCCGATTCACTCACGATGAGCAGATTACAATGATGACTCTTTGGAGCATCTTCCGTTCCCCTCTTATGATGGGTGGAGAAATGCGCGAGAATGATGAATTCACCCTCTCTCTTCTTCAGAACAGAGAGCTTATTGATATGCTTAAGAACTCAAACGGCGCAAGGCAGTTCAAGCGTGAAGAAACTGATGGCAAAGGCGAAATCATCTGGACATCGAATGGTGAAAACTGCAAATATGTTGCACTCTTCAACACAGATGACGAAGAAAGAGAAATCAGCTTTGATATTACCGATATTTCAATCGGTGGTGTTAAATACAGCGTTTGGGATATGTGGGCACATGAAGAACACACAGTAACCGACAGTAAATTTTCTGCAATGGTTAATTCCCACGGCGCAAGACTTTTCAAGATTACACTCAAATAAATTAAACCTTCTTAATGGGGGGGGTAGAATTGTGACAACAAAGGAATATTTAAAGCTTATTGACGAGGTTAACACCAACGGAAAATACAAGCCTGACTGGGCAAATCTTTCCCACCATAAAACCCCTGAATGGTACATGCGCGACAAAATTGGTATCTTTATTCATTGGGGGATTTACTCCGTTCCTGCTTATGGAAACGAATGGTATTCAAGAGCGATGTATGACCCTGCCTGTGGTGAATTTGAGCACCATATAAAAACATACGGCAACCAAAAGGATTTTGGTTATAAGGACTTTATTCCTATGTTCAAGGCAGAAAATTTTGATGCTGAAAAATGGGTATGCCTTTTCAAAAAAGCAGGTATGAAATATGTTATGCCCGTTGCAGAGCATCACGACGGCTTTGCTATGTATGACACCCGATTCAATCCTTGGAACAGTAAGGAAATGGGACCTTGCAGAGATGTTGTTGGTGAGCTCAAGGCTGAATGTGAAAGGCAAGGTCTGACACTTTGCACATCAACCCACAGAGCAGAGCATTATTTCTTTATGAATATGGGCAGAACCTTTGAAAGCGATGTCAATGACCCCGAATACGAAAGCTTTTATGGTCCTGCTGTTTATTGTGAGGAATTTCATTCTCACGATTTACACAGGTTTACCGCAGACACCTATTCCAAGGGTGCGAGCGAAGAATGGCTTCAGGATTGGCTTGTGCGCACCTGCGAGCTTGTTGATAAATATCAACCCTCTGTGCTTTATTTTGATTGGTGGATTCACAACCACTCATTCAAGCCTTATCTCAAAAAGCTTGCTGCATATTACTATAACCGAGCTGAAGAATGGGGCAAGGAGGTTACCATTAACTACAAGCACGAGGCATTCCCACCAAATGTTGCAACCTTTGATGTTGAAAGAGGTGCACTTTCAGGTATTTCTCCTCTGTATTGGCAAACCGATACAGCCATAGGTAAATGCTCCTGGGGCTACACAACCAATAACTCCTTCAAAAGTGCCCGTCAGGTTATCTGTGACCTTGTTGACATTGTTTCAAAAAACGGAAATCTTCTTATAAACATTGGCCCCAAGCCTGATGGAACAATAACAGCTGAGGAAACCGAGGTTCTTCTCACAATGGGTGAATGGCTTGAAGTTAACGGCGATGGTATTTACGGCACAAGCTTCTGGAAAACCTTCGGAGAGGGCGAAACAAATACATCGGGTGGTTATTTTTCTGATTACGATGAACAGCAATTTACAGAAAAAGACTTCCGATTCACTTATAAAAACGGATATCTCTATGCTTTTCAGATGCGTCCATCAAAGGTTGTTGAAATCAAGACCTTAAAGAAACACGAAAAGCACAACTATCTTATTGAAAGCATTGAATTACTTGGCAGTAATGAAAAAATTGATTTCACAAGAGATGAAGAAGCACTTAAAATAAAGCTTAATAGTGAATTTAAAAACGATTTACCGATTTGCTTTAAAATTGAAATTGGATAACATAAAAGAGGATGTGAAAAAACTTATTGCTTTTTCACATCCTCTTGTTTCATATCAAATCCCAGTCATATTCAACTATTTCACCATCAATTTCCCATTTTGTTGGTACGGGGTTTTCAAAAACATCAATGGGGGTTATTGTGTGAATTTCCTGATTTGCCTTGTAAGCATTTGCAAGGTCCTTTTTCTGTTCCTCTGTGAGATTTTTATTACAGGAAACAAAAAGTGGTGTGTTACTATAAGCGAGCACATGGAGCCATTGCTTGTTTTTCTCCCACGGAATCTTATCCTCAAGAATACCTACACAGTCTGCATCGCACATATAAAACGCTTCATTCTGTGCTAATCTGAAGGCAAGAGTATTAACACCATTTTTTCTGGTTGCCTCCCACTCTCTACCACTTGTGTCATTACCTGTTCTGTTAAGCTCAACAAGACCTGCGCAAAGGTGAGAAATTGTATTGCATCCGATTACATACATATCCCCTGCAGTTTCTTTTATGAGTCTGTAAAGATCAAGAACTACCTCTGCATTGGTTTTTGTTCTGTCATAAAAATGCCAATCGTCAATTTTAGTTATTGTTTCATTAAGGTCGGGACCCCAATCGCCAAACAAATCAGCAGTTGTAAAATCGTGCTTTAAAAGCTCATAGCCCCACTCTTTAATTCTCTCAATATCTTTTTTGATATATTCCTTTACAAATGGATGAGTAGGGTCAAGATACTTTTTCTTACCCTTCATAAAGAGTCTCATATCCTCTGTAAGCACTTCATCTCTGTTATGAAGCAAGCGCACCCAGATACCAGGTCTCGCACCACATTCTCTGATTTCGTCGGCAAGCTTTTTAATATCACCGAATTTTTCGTTAGGAAGCCAAGGCCCCTCACAGGAATTTATCTGCCAACAGTCATCAATAACCTCAAAGGGTCTGTTATCTATACCCTCTGCAAGCGCTGCCTGAACTCTTGCATCAGAAACAATTTCCTCATAGCTGCTTTTGCCGTAGGCATAATACCAGTTGTTACCACCATAAACTCTTTCCTTTGGAAGAATGGTATTATCACAAAGATCTTTGCAGTAATCGTGAAGGTTTGAAAAAATATCAGCAGAAGCATATTCTTTATATACAAATGTAGCAAGGTGAACCCTTCTGCCATTAAGCTCAACGCCACAGCCACCGTTTCTGCAATCAACAAGAGCCTTGATACCCTTGGTGGTATATTCAAAGCTTACGAATGAATTACAGCCTGTTTTAACACCAAAGCAGAAAGAGCTCTTTTTATCAGTTGCAATAAAATACCAGGGCATATATCTGTCTATATTACAAAGCCTTTTAAATTCAAGCTCGCCGTAGCTTCTCTCCCATGCATCACCTAAAACATAGAGATTTTCGTCACTTTCAAAAGTCCAATAAAGCTCAACAAATTTAGGCTTATCATTATTCGCTGTTATATATAAATCAAGTGTGTTGCCATTAACAACAGCCTCAACAATTGTATCTTTAACTTGATTTTCACAAACTATTTTTTTACTGAAATTATTTAAATTTAAGCCCATATTTTCACCTGCAACTTTAAATTTCTTTAAATAATTATAACACCTGATAAAAGTAAAAACAACATCATAAATTTTATTGACACAACACACACAATTTTATAAAATAAGTCTATAAAATTTCAGAGGTGATTTTCCTTGAATATTAAGCTTATCGGTTCACCAAAGGTTGTCATGACCAATACAGAAACTCATCACGCATATTTTGCCTGGCCCACTATTGCAAGGCTTCAGAATGGAAAAATCTGCGTAGGTGCATCAGGCTACCGTGTGGAGCATATCTGTCCATTCGGCAAGGGTGTTTTAGCATTCAGCGATGACAACGGCGAAAGCTATAGCAAGCCTGTACCTGTTTTTGATACAGTTCTTGACGACAGAGATGTTGGTCTTTGTGTTTTCGGTGAAAGTGGACTTATTGCAACATCCTTTAATAACACCATTGAATTCCAAAGAGAAAACATGCCTCAGACTCAAGAATGCTTTGACTACATCAACTCTGTTTCTGCAGAGGATGAAGCAAGGGATTTAGGTATAAATTACAGAATAAGCCATGATTACGGAGAAACCTTCGGACCGATTTTTAAATCACCCATCTCCTCTCCTCACAGACCAACCGTTCTCAACGATGGTACTGTTTTATGGGTTGGCAGAAAGCTTGGCATTCATAACCATATGTATGCATACACCATTAACACAGACACAGGTGAAATGACCTTGCGTGGAGATTTGGGCATATATAAATACGACGAATTCAAAGAACTTTATTTTTATGAGCCACATGCAATTCAACTTGCAGATGGTAAAATAATTTGTCACTTACGCGTAGAAAATGCAGAGGAAACCATATTCACTCTTTATCAAACAGTTTCTCTTGATAACGGTGTAACTTGGAGTAAGCCCGAGCAGATAACAAGAGACGATAGTGGTGCTCCTGGTCACCTTTTTATGCATTCATCAGGCACTCTGATTTCAACCTTTTCTCACCGAAAAAGACCATATGGAATATGGGCTGTTTTCAGCAAGGACAATGGTGAAACATGGAGCGACGAGGTCATTTTGCACCATGGATACGATACCGATGATTTAGGCTATCCTTCAACAATAGAGCTCCCAAATGGAGAATTGATTACTGCCTTCTACACACGAAAAAGCGATGACGATTGTGACCCTGCCTTTATAATGCAGCAAAAATGGTCATTTTAAAAATAAAAAACATAAGCCACTTAACAATGTTAAGTGGCTTTTTTTAATTTATGGTTCATTGACAAGAACGCTCTCAAGTGGTATTATGAGCGCGGCTATTTATTATAATAATATAAATATTTATAGTTTTTATTACATCTTGAAAGAGGGACAAATATGATAATTCTTCTTTTTCTCCTATGGATTATTTTAAATGGCAGGTTTACTGCAGATTGGGGTATGCTCCAGATTTGCATAACCGGCATTATTCTTGTTGGTGGAATAAGTGTTTTTGCAAATAAGGTTTTCGGGTATAAAATTTCTACCGAAATTCGTTTATGGAAAAAAGCTCCTTTACTTATACGCTATGCTACCTTACTTTTAAAGGAAATTGTATGCTCAAGCTTTAATATGATTCTCATTGTGCTCAAAAAGAAGCCCTATGACCCTGTAATCATAAAAATGAACCCACCCTTAAAAACCAGGCTTGCAAGAGTTATTCTTGCAAACTCAATAACTCTCACTCCCGGAACTATAACAGCAGATTTGACTGATGACTGCTTTACAGTTCACTGCATTCACCCATCTTTGGCAGAAAATCTTGAATCCTGCGACTTTGTTAAGCTTTTGGAAAGGATTGAAAAATAAAATGATAGAGCAAGCATATTCAATTTTGTTTACAGTTGTTCTTGTCTGCCTTGGAATTGCAGCATTTATTGCTTTAATCCGTTCCATTACAGGTAAAACAATGATTAACCGTTTTATCGGTACAAATATTCTTTCAACAATAACTCTTATTGCAATCTGCGTTTTGGCAATTCTTTTCAAGGAAGCATATCTTCCTGATGTTGCAATTGTTTTTGCACTTCTCAGCTGTATTGCAGTTATGCTCTTATGCAAGATTTACATCAACCTCTTTGAGAAAAAGCAAGGAGGTAAAAAATGATGCTTGAATGGATAAGATTCGGAATAGTCGCTTTGCTTTTCGGAGCAGGACTTATTACCCTCTTTATTTCTCTTTTCGGAACATTCCGTCTTGACTATGCACTTAACAGACTTCATTCCTCTGCAATAACTGATACACTTGTTCTGCTTCTGTTTGTAGTTGGATGTGTTATTGCATCAGGTGCAGATATCATCTCTGCTAAAATTATTATAGTTTTATTTATTCAATGGTGCACAAGCCCACTGGTTTCTCATATGTTTGTTAAAGCAAAGCTTAGAACAGATAAAAAGCTCAAGCTCCATTGCAGACTACCTGAATGCGAAGAGCCTGCAGACAATCTTACAGAGAAGGAGGATGAATAATGCCTGACCTTATTACAATTTTCAGAATATTCCTTCTTTTCTCTCTTGTGGTTTGTGCTATATGTACTGCCCTTTCAAAAAGAGTTATGACTGCTCTTATTATTTTCACATCCTACAGTATAATTATGTCTATTGTCTGGCTTCTTTTGCGCTCTCCTGACCTTGCGATTACCGAGGCTGCAGTTGGCGCAGGTGTTGATGGTGTTTTATTCTTTCTTACATTGAGAAAGCTTCATCTGATTGACAAGGACAAGGAAGAAAAGGACAAAAAGAAAAACGAGGTGAGCGACAATGAAAAATAATTTTCGTGACACCTTCCGTCAATGGTATGACGGTGCAATAAGCCTTGATGAAAAAATATCTCAAGGTAAAGAAGAGGCTCATATCACAAAGGAAGAGCCTAAAAAGAAAATTCCTACAATCAATTCAATTGAAAACAAGGAAATGCAGATTTCCTCAAGACTTTATAAAATCCTTTGTGTTGTATTCTGTCTTATCTTATGTGGAATTCTTATCGGTATGGTTAATTTCCTCCCTCTTTTTGCAAGAGAGAACACTCCTACTGTCAACGAGGTTTCTGACCACTATGTTGAAAATGGCAGAGATGAAACCGGTGCTGTAAATACTGTTGCAGGTATGATTCTCGACTATCGTGCCTTTGACACCTTGGGCGAGTCCTTTGTGCTTTTCACTGCAACCTGTGCAGTTTTACTTCTTCTTGAGCAATCTGAAAAAGAAGATGGTAAAAAGAAGAATGTAAAAAAGGAAGCATTTTTATACAAACATGACCCTATTGTCTGCACAATAGTTAAAATTCTTATTCCCATTATTTTTGTTTTCGGAGTTTACATTTTATTCAATGGTCACCTCTCCCCCGGTGGTGGATTTTCAGGTGGTGCTATTCTCGGCGCAGGCTTCATTCTTTTCGCTATGGCATTCGGTGAAGAAAAGGCAGCAAAGGTATTCACTCCAAAGCTCATTCGCATCGTTACCATTTGTTCACTCTCCTTCTACTGCCTTGCAAAGAGCTATTCGTTTTTTACAGGCAACGAATTCAACGGTGTTCATTCAATCATATCAAGTGGTACACCCGGCAATTTCCTCTCAGGTGGTCTGATTCTCCCCTTGAACATTGCTGTTGGTTGCGTTGTTTGCTGTACTATGTATAGCTTCTATATGTTATTTAAAAGGGGGCGTCTGGATTGAATCTTCTTATAAACTATGAAGAAGCTACCTCTATGATATTATTTGCCATAGGCTTCACTATGTTGGTTTTCTCAAAAAATCTGTTAAAGAAAATTATGGGGCTCAATATTATGGACACAGGCATTTATCTTTTCCTCGCCTCTATGGGCTACATTGAAAACAAGCTCTCTCCCATAGTTCCCTCAACAGGTAATGTCAATGCTTCAGATTATATTAACCCTATACCTACAGGACTTGTTCTTACAGGTATCGTTGTTTCAGTCAGCGTTTCGGCACTTATGCTTGCGCTCACAGTAAGGCTATATAAAAAATTCCATACTCTTAACCTTGACGAAATTTACGAAAAATGCAATAAAGAGGAGGAAGATGAATAATGGATTTCATTCAGAATTTCCCCTTTATAACAATTGTTCTTTCTCTTTTTTGCTCCATTATTGCTTTTGGCTTCAAGGGGAAAAATGCTCGTTTTGTAACCTATTTCCTCTTAATCAGCTCGGCGATAATGTCCTTAAGCGTAATCATTTACAACAGCACTGTTGGTGACGGCTATTTTGTTTACAGAATGGGTCATTATGATGCTCCTATAGGTAACGAAATTTCTGCAGGCTTTTTAGAGCCATTCTTCGCCTTATTATTCGAAGCAGTTATTTTCCTTGCTATCACAGGTGGGTCAAAGAAGATTTTTGAAGATATAAAAGAAGCCAAGCAAAAATTCTTTTATATAATGGTAAATCTTACTCATGCAGCTTTAGTTGCATTGTGCTACACCAATGATATTTTCACAGCTTATGTTTTCATTGAAATCTGTACAATTGCATCCTGCTCGCTGCTGATGCTTCGCTCATCAGGAAGATCCCTTGTTGCAGCAACAAGATATATGATCTTCAGTCTTATAGGCTCAGCCTTCACACTTATCGGTATAATCCTTCTGTATTCTATAACCGGACATTTGCTTTTCCCTCAGCTTTATTCTACATTACACGCTCTTTGGGAAACCGGCAGCTACACAATGCCCCTGACAATATCCTTAGGTCTTTTAATTTGTGGTCTTGCAATAAAAAGTGGTCTTTTCCCCTTCCACTTCTGGATGCCCGACACCTACGGAACTGCAACACCTGCTGCATCGGGTATTTTATCGGGTGTTGTTTCAAAGGGCTATATATTCCTTCTTTTCAAAATTATTTACAGAGTTATAAGCGTAGAGATTTTCCTTGATTCAGGTATTCATTATCTTATTTTCGCATTAGGTATTCTTGGAATGATATTTGGTTCTGTGGCAGCAATAAATGCAAAAAACATAAACTTTATGATAGCTTTCTCCTCTGCTGCTCAGATTGGCTATATCTATATGGGCTTAGGCCTTGGTACAAAAGCTGCTTTAGTGGCTTCTCTTTTCCAGATTACTGCCCACGCTCTTACAAAGCCCCTGCTTTTCCTTTCTGCTTCAGGGCTTTCTCAGACAGTTTCAGGAAAACAGAGTTTCTCTGCCATCGCATCCTCAGGCCATAGCAACAAAATCGCAGGCATGACCTTTGGCGCAGGTGCACTTTCAATGATTGGTATTCCCATATTTGCTGGCTTCGTGCCAAAGCTACTTTTCGGTATGTCGGCATTCGGACACGGAATTGAAACCTATCTGGTTTTGATTGCTCTTGCAATAAGTACAATTCTTAATGTGGTTTACTTCCTGAGAACAACAGTCAACATTTTCGGTCCTAAGAAGAAGGAGATTAAAAGAAGGTCTATAACCTTTAAGGATTCAAAGGCTTTCTCTGTTGTTACTCTTACTATGGCAGTAATGAATATCGCTGTTGGTCTTAATTCTCAACCCTTTATTACCTTTTTCGAAAAAGGTATTGAAATCTTTTCAACTATGAGGTAATTTTAATGGCTATAATTATTTCAATTTTATTCCCTTTTATCTGTGGAATAAGTATGTTATTAATCAAAAAAATAAATAAACGCTCCTTAAAATCAGTGCTTACTGTAGCTTTACAGGTTGTTCAGACAATTTTAGCCCTAGGCGTTGTAATAGGAGATGAGGTATCTTCGGGTAGCTTCAGCTTCGTCGATGGTCTTTCTTTAGGCTTTACCTCCGATATTACTGCTAAGGTTTTCTGTGCAATTGTTTCAGTCGCATGGCTTCTTGTTACAATTTATGCCTGTGTTTATATGAAGCACGAAGAAAAGGAAGAACGATTTTTCCTTTTCTCCTTCCTTACTCAAGGCGCTATGATGGGTGCAATTCTCTCAAATACTCTTATTTCTATGTATGTGTTCTTTGAGCTTGTTACTCTTTTCTCTGCACCCTTAGTGCTTCATTCTCTTTCCAAGGAATCTATTGCTGCTGCAAAGAAATATCTTTACTATTCTGTTGCAGGTGCATTTATGGCACTTTTCGGGATTTTCGTTCTGGCAACAAATGCATCAACTCTTACATTCTCTTCAGCAGGCGTTATTACTGAGGCTACTCCTCTCGTTTTGGCAGGTGCATTCTCAATGTGCATCGGCTTTGGTGCAAAGGCTGGTCTCTTCCCCTTGCACGGATGGTTGCCTACTGCGCATCCCGTTGCTCCTGCTCCTGCAAGCGCACTCCTTTCAGGTATTATCGCAAAAATCGGTGTTCTCGCAATTATAAGAACTGTTTTCTTCACTGTTGGCGCTGAAAACATCTCAGGCACTTGGGTTCAGACTGCACTTTTGGCTTTATCTCTTCTCACCGTGCTTATGGGCTCAATGATGGCTTATAAAGAAAAGATTTTCAAGAAAAGACTTGCATATTCAACTGTCAGCCAGATTTCTTATGTTTTAACAGGTCTTTTCCTTTTCACCGAAGCCGGCTTTGAGGGTGCCTTATGGCAGATTCTCTTCCACGCCATTGTTAAGGTTGGCTTGTTCCTTTGTGCAGGTGCTGTTATTTTCCTTTATGGTAAAACACAGGTCAGCGAGCTTTCAGGCATCGGCAAAAAAATGCCTGTCACATTCGCTTGCTTCACAGTTTTATCATTATCTCTTATCGGTATTCCTCCTACAGGTGGATTCTTCAGCAAATGGCATCTTGCAACAGCTTCATTAGCTAATGCTGATATTGGTGCTTTCTCTTGGCTTGCGCCTGTAATTCTTCTTATTTCAGCGCTTTTAACTGCAGGCTATCTCCTCTATATTGTTATAAAAGCATTCTGGGGAAAAGACGACTCAGAGGCGGATGCAAAAAAAGAGCCTTTGCCTATGACTATTCCTTTGATAATTCTTTCAGCTCTTGCACTTTTTGGTGGCATCTTCTCTCAGGAAATAGGTGCAGCTCTTTCTGCAGTTTCTCAAGCAATTTTTTAAGAGGTAATTTTAATGAACAATACAATTCTTCTTATTCCGATTTTCTTTCCGATAATCATGGGAATAATTTCATTTTTAATTCCTTTTAAAAATCAAAAGGCTCATAATTTATTTATAGGTCTTTCAATTGTTATTTCCTCCCTTTCGGTATGGCTTTCGGTATTCAATTCTTCAGAAGGCTCGTTGGTTATTCTCACCTTTACCAACAACCTTGATTTTGCTTTGAATTTTGATGGTGCAGGTAAAATATTTGCTTGCCTTTCTGCAACTCTTTGGCCCCTGACTGCTTTGTATGCCTTTGATTATATGAAGCACGAAAAGCATCTTAAAATGTTCTACTGCTTTTTCACAATGTCATTTGGTGCCACAATGGGTATTGCTATGGCAGGTAATTTGCTTACAATGTACCTCTTTTATGAGCTTCTCACGCTTTTCACAATTCCACTTGTTATGCACGGAATGAAGCATATTCATAAAAAAGCTGCAAGAAAATATATGGTATTTTCTATTGGTGGAGCAGCATTTGCCTTCACAGGCGTTGTTTACCTTATTATAAACAATGCAAACACCTTCGTTTTCGGTGGACACATTATTAATCCTGAAGATCCTACTATTGCAGCTATACTCTTTATTTTCACATTTATGGGCTTGGGCGTTAAGGCTGCCATATTCCCCTTGCACAGTTGGCTCCCCTCAGCATCAGTTGCGCCAACACCTGTTACAGCCTTACTTCACGCAGTTGCAGTTGTTAAAGCAGGTGCCTTCGCTCTTATAAGATTGGTTTATTATTCCTACGGAACTGAATTCCTTAAAGGAAGCTTGGCTCAGGATATTACAATGGCAATCTGCATTTTCACCATTCTTTACGGCTCTATAAGTGCATTAAAGCAGCCTCATTTCAAGCGCAGATTGGCTTATTCAACAATTTCCAATCTTTCTTATATCACCTTCGCAGTCACTCTTATGTCAAAAGCAGGGCTTATAGCTGCCTTCTGTCATCTGATTTTCCATTCAGTTATTAAAATCGGTGCATTCTTCTGCGCAGGCTCTGTTCTTCATAATTCAAAAGAGGAATATATTAACAGGCTTGAGGGTCTTGGAAGAAAAATGCCATTAACCTTTGGCTTCTTCGCTGTTTTCGCCTTAGGTCTTACGGGTATTCCTCCTCTCTGTGGATTTTTCAGCAAATGGTATATTGCCCTTGCTTCTGTTGACAATGGCTCATCCTTTGCAATCGCAGGCGTTATTGTTCTTTTAATTTCAGCCTTCCTTACAGCCATTTATATGCTTTCGCCTGTAATCAAGGCATTCTTCCCATCAAAAGATGCTACGAGCAATTCCAAGGCAAAGGAAGCAAATTGGAGAATGCTTGTTCCTATAGGTATTTGTGCAGTTTTATGTATCCTTTTAGGAATCTTTGCACAAGCACCCATAAATTTAATTGAAGGGGTGTTAGGAATATGAATCTGATTACAATTATCTGTGTTTTCTTCCCCTTTATTGCAGCAATAGCGACCTATTTTATAGGCAAACAGAATGATTTAATCCGTAATGCTCTCACTATTGTCTCTTGCCTTGCCGTTTTAGGCGTTATGGCATACGGAGTATTTGGTGGAATTGAAAACGAAGCTACCTACGCTCTTCTTTCAATGAAATTCTCTTTCAGTGGATTTCAGGGCACCTATGGCTTAATAACTGCATTCATGTGGTTCTGCGCAGCCTTACTTTCTCCACAATACTTCAAGGGTCATCATAATTTACCGAGATATTATTTGTTCTTCCTGTTTACTCTTGGTGCTACAATGGGTGTCTTCCTTTCAGCAGACCTTATTACTACCTTTATTTTCTTTGAAATAATGTCCTTTACCTCTTACACATGGGTTGTGCAGGATAAAAACAAGGATGCCATTGCTGCAGGTAAAACCTATCTTACAGTTGCAGTTATCGGCGGTATGGTTTGCCTGATGGGCCTTTTCCTTCTTCATAGTATTACAGGTACCCTTGTTATAAACGAACTTTATTCAGCCCTTAAAGGCGCACAAAAGACCACAGAGCTTTATATAGCTGCCTTCTGTATGCTTGTTGGCTTTGGCGCAAAGGCAGGTCTTTTCCCTCTTCACATCTGGTTACCAAAGGCTCATCCTGTTGCGCCTGCACCTGCAAGTGCTTTGCTTTCAGGTGTGCTTACAAAAACAGGCGTTTTCGGAATGTTGATTATAACAAGCCGTATTATGATTGAGGATGAAATATGGGGCTATACCCTTCTTATTCTCGGAACAATAACAATGGTTCTTGGGGCAGTATTAGGTGTTCTTTCAACTAATTTAAAAAGAACTCTCGCCTGCTCATCGCTTTCCCAGATTGGCTTTATAACTGTTGGTGTTTCTATGATTTGCCTTTTAGGTGAACACAACGCCCTTGCAGCAAACGGAACAGTTCTTTATATGCTTAATCACTCAATTGTCAAGCTTGTTCTTTTCCTTGGTGCAGGTGCAATTTACTTAGGAGCACATACACTTGATATAAACAAGCTCAGAGGCTACGGCAGAAACAAGCCTTTGCTTGCAACAACCTTTTTAATTGGTGGATGCAGTCTTGCAGGTATTCCAGGCTTTTGTGGCTATCTTTCAAAAACTCTTGTTCACGAAAGTATTGTTGAATACATTCCCCACGGCTTATTTTTAATTAATGTAGTTGAATGGTTATTCCTTTTCTCAGGTGGTCTTACTGTTGCTTATGTTTTAAAGCTTTTCGTAACCATCTTTATAGAAAAGCCTACAGAAGATACACCAAAAGGAAATAAGCTTACAAAGCTTTCTTCTCTGGCACTTGTTCTCTCTGCAGTAGCACTTCCCATAATCGGCGTGCTTCCCCATAAGCTTGCAGAAAAAATCAGTCTTAATATGGTGCATTTCATATTCGGACATGATTTCGCACACCAGGTTCATTACTTTGCCTTTGTCAATCTTAAGGGCGTTATCATCTCATTAGCAATCGGTATTTCAGTTTATTTACTGGTAATACGCAAACTGCTTATGAAAACCGAAAATGGAAGAAAAGTTCATTACAATCCCCTTGCAGATAAATTCTCTGTTGAGGAAAACATTTACAAACCTGCTTTCAGGCTCATTATAAGGCTTGTAGGGCTCGTTTGCTCAGGCTTTGATAAAATCCCTGACTTGTTAATAAAAGGTGGTTTATTCGCTCTGGTGGTCATTTGTCGCGCATTCTGCGACATTACGGATATTATCATCCTCCTTCTCAGCAAAACAGTTTTCCGATTTGCGAAGGATCCCGTAGAGCCTATCAGACATCGTTACTCCTATGCACTCGGTAATTTCCTTGACAAGCATAGCAAAGACCCCGAAAATGCCCATCTTTCAGACACACTTGTTAGAGCTGCTGAAACTCTTCAAAAGACAACGGACAGAATCTCAAAGGGCTTCGACTTTGCTTTGTTTATGACCTGTCTTGGTGTATGTCTGATACTTTTATTCCTTTTCTTGTATAAATACTTTAATTAATACAAAAAAACACCGACTTACTAATCGTAAGTCGGTGTTTTAAATTATTTACTAAAATCCTGAAGAGCTTTTCCTGACATACGGTAAATTGTCCAATCCTCCAAGGGCTCTGCTCCGAGAGAAAGATATAAATCAATGCTTGGCTTATTCCAATCAAGGCATACCCACTCAAATCTTCCACAATCTCTTTCCACTGCAATTCGTGCAAGCTTCTTAAGCAAGCCCTTTCCATAGCCTCTGCCTCTATATTCGGGCTTAACAAAAAGGTCCTCAAGATAAAGGCCTGATTTCCCAAGGAAGGTTGAAAAATTATGGAAAAAAAGAGCAAAGCCTACCTCTTTTTCATCCTCTAAAGCAAAAATTACCTCGGCTTTTTTCTCTTCGAAAATCCATTTACGAAGAAGGTCAGCATCTGCCACAACCTCATCTGACATTTTCTCGTATTCGGCAAGCTCCTTGATAAATTCTAATATTTTATCGACATCATTTACCGTTGCAAATCTGAAATTCATAATATTATCTACCTTTTATTTTTTCTCAGTCTCATAGTCAAAGGTATAGTCCCCGAAGCCTGATGAATAAAGCTGCTCACCATCGGGCATTACCCACATAGCCTCAATATTTTCTGTTTTATCAACGAGAGCCTTGCCCTCCTCATAGCTCATAAGGAAAAGTGCAGTTGAGAATGCATCGCCTAAGCCTGAATCATTGGTTATAACAGAAACTGATTTAAAATTAACTCCGGGCATTAATGTTTTGGGGTCAATTATATGGTGATAGTTTTCGCCATTAACAACATAATATCGCTGATAAGAGCCACTTGTTACAATAGACTCTCCTGCAATTTTGATATATTCGATATAGGGCTTCTCTTCATTTTCCGTATCAGGATTTTCAATACCTGCCTTCCAAGGCTCGCCATCACCTGAAGAGCCTACTGTACGAATATTTCCACCTACATTAAGAAGAAATCCTTCAATACCCTTTTCCTCTAAATAGTCACCGATTTTTTCAACTGCATAGCCCTTTGCAATAGCACCCACATCAAGCTTCATAAGAGGGTCTGCAAGATAAACTGTGTTTTTCTCTTCGTCGATTATCAAATCATTTATATCTGTATGCTTGTTGGCTTCCTCCAATTTATCCATAGGTGGTAGCTGAGCAATTGATGGATCGCTGATGCCCTCATTTCTGTAAATATGCCAGATAGACAAAACGCTACCCATGGCAATATTTACCATACCATCTGTTTTCTCATACATTTCCTTTGCAAAAAGAAGCATATCGATGATTTTCTCATCAACCTCAACCACCTGATGCTTTCCATCTGTCACATCATTTATGGTCACAAGATTGGTGAAATTTTCAAAACGGTTATAAATAGTGAAAAGTCTGTGGTATTCATTTAAAAGCGCTGTTATTTCTTCGCATATTGCATCAAACTCTTCTTTTGTTTCTGTATAACCAATTATTGTTGTAGCTGTATCAAAGTAATCAAAGTAATATGCAGAATATTTTGTCTTTTCAGAAGCTTTGCAAGAGGCAAAGGAAAGCGCTTGCAAAACCACCAAAGCTATTACTAAAATCAGAGAAACTGTCTTTTTCATTTTTTCACCACCATTTACCACTCAATATTAGTAAAAAAGGGATGTTGCGAGAGCAACATCCCCCTGTAATCACTTAATGATTAAGCAACCTTAGCAGCAGCTGAAGCAGCTTTGATCATATCACCGATAGCCATTGTGCAGCCTGCAGTTGCAAGGTCGCCTGTAGCGTAACCATCTTCACCTGCAAGAGCAGCGAAATCAGCAGCAGTTTTGCCTACAAGAGCTGCATCGAAAGCAGCTGCCTGAGCATCCCACTCTTTAACTTCGCCTTCAGAGCCATCGTGCTTTGTGCCGTATGCAGCCATACCATAGTCTGCACCGAGCTCAAGCTTTGTCTTGATAGCAGCTGTTGTATCAGCTGTTACAGCGCCCTTAGCGTCAAATGTCAACTTACCCTGTGTGCAGTCTGTCTTAGCAACAACAACCTTGCCTTCAGCGTCAACAACAGTAGCTACTACTGTAGAGTCGATCTGATCAAGACCTTCTGCATCTTCAGAAGCATCCTTGTTTGAGTAAGATGCTGAAGAAACGATAGCGATGCTGAGCTTGTCGTCAGCTGTTGCTTCAGATTCAGCTGCATTAGCAACTGCTTTTTCAAGAGCGTTGATGAATTCAGCAACGTTGATTGTGCAGCCTGCTGTTGCAAGATCACCTATTGCATACATATCTTCGCCTGCAAGAGCCTTTACTTCTTCGAATGTTTTGCCGATTGCTTTTTCCATGAATACGTCAGCCTGTTTGTCCCATTCAAGAACTTCACCTTCTGAACCATCATGCTTTGTACCATATGCTGCCATACCGTAGTCGGTACCTTTTTCATACTTTGTTCTGAAGTCCTCAGTAGCAACGATTTTGCCTTCTGAAGTCCAAGCAGTTTTGATCTGTGCTGTGTCAAGGTCGATAGCAACGATCTTGTTGTCAGCGTCAAGAAGAACAGCAACACCAGTTGTGTTGAATTCGCCTGCGCCGTTTGTGTCGCCGTCTGCATCCTTTGCATTAGCGAGATTTGCAACTACACCCATACCAAACTTTAATGTGGTAGCTGTATCCTTGCCTGCGTCTGCATCTGTATTATTGCCACAGCCAACCATAGCGATAACTGAGAAAGCTAAAACAATAACAAGTGCAATACTAATAAATTTTTTCATGTCTAATTTCTCCTTTTAGAGTTTTAGGCATATTGCCGTGAACATTATGTCAAATTTTTCACATTTTGTCAATGCTTTTATAGAATTAACAAAAAAATTTAAATTATATCTTATATTTTTCTAATCTTTTTAAAAGCAACGCCCCTGCAAGACCGATAAACACTCCTGCTATTGTACCCGTAACAGCAAGAACTGCCATATAATAGCCAATCTGGACCGTATCAAAAAGCACTATTGCCACGAGAATCTGTCCCAGATTATGAGCAACGCCACCAACAATGCTTGTTCCTACCACAGAAAGCTTATCACTCTTTTTGCAAAGAGCCATCAGCAAAAGGCTTAATGCCGCACCTGCAAAGCTATATGCAAGAGTCATAACATTACCGAAAAGAAGAGCAACAATAAACAATCTGATTACAGAAACTATTGCAGCCTCTTTAACACCAAAGCGATATAGCAGGAAAATTATAACCATATTGGGGAATCCCATTTTTATACCGGGAATGGCAGCCCATATAGGAGGTAAAATCGCCTCTATATACGAAAGCACCAATGCAACCGAGGTCAGAACCCCGAGAAATGCAACTCTCTTCGTTTTATTCTTCATATTGCTCTCCAACAAATAAAATTAAATTGCCACGTCCAAGTCCATATCAGTATTATCACCGACAATTTCAATCACAACCTTATGAGGCAGACAGACAATTGTTCTGCCTACATGAGAAATAGGTCTGTAATCCTCACAGATACCATCAGGGCAATTTGCATCAGCTACACTGACCTTACCGTCTTCAATAACAACTATATTATAGTCTTCGTCATTTTCGCCGGTTTTAATTTCGAATTCAATATTTTCCTCAAGAGAATATCTCTGAGTTTCAACGCCATCAATTTTAACAACGACGCTATTCCCCTCCACCTTTGTTAAATTCATTAACAAAAGTACTGCCACCGCTATTATTAAAATAACGGCGGCAAGAATACCATCATTGCGAAATTTTCTTTTCTTCTGAGAAGAAACTTCATTTTCGCGTATTTTCATAAATTACTCAATCGTTCCTTCGTAAAAATCTACTGCTTTTATACAATTAGTTACGCAAGTATTGAAGCATTCTCTACAACCAGAGCATTTATCATAATCAATTCTTGCAAGGTTATTCTCAACCTTAATTGCATTATATTCACAAGCTCTTTCGCACTTTTTGCAGCCGAAGCAAACGTGTTTACATTTCTTTCTTGCAACTGCGCCTTTTTCAGGGTTGTTACACATAACAACAACCTTTGACTTTTTAGGAATAATGTCAATAACATTATTGGGACAAGCCTTAGCACACTTACCGCAAGCGATACATTTGTCGGGATTGATGTGAGCAAGAGAATCGTGGATGCAAATTGCATCTACGGGACAAGCTGCTGCACAGTCGCCACAACCGATACAACCAAATTTACATGATGAAGGACCACCGTAAACATATTTAGCTGCCTTACAGCTGTCAATACCATCATAAATTACATCATAATCAACAGCGTTGCAATCACCATTACAGAATACGAATGCAACCTTTTCCTCTGTTGCAGAAACCTCAACGCCCAAGATATCAGCGAGCTGAGAAACAACATCTGCACCACCGGGAATACAAAGATTTGCTTCTGCTTTGCCTTTCGCAACTGCCTCTGCATAGCTGTCACAGCCTGCATAACCGCAAGCGCCACAGTTTGCACCAGGAAGACAAGCACGGATATTTACAACCTTTTCGTCCTCTTCAACCTTAAAAAAGTGAGAAGCTAAAACAAGAAGAATACCTGCTACTATACCAACAACTGCCACTACAAGAAGGGCTGTTAAAATAGCTGTTACCATTTTTTAAAATCCTCCTTAAGCAAACAAATTGTCTACAACTCCGGCAAAGCCGAAGAATGCCAATGAAATGAATGATGCTGCAATAAGTGTTACGGGAAGACCCTTAAAGCTTTCAGGAATATTGCTTTCATCAATACGAGAACGCATACCTGAGAAGAGAACCATAGCCAACAAGAAGCCAAGTCCACATCCCAATGAGCTTACCATTGATGTAAGGAAGCCGTTAGATTCCAATGCACCGTAATCAATAATATTATTGATTGTAACACCTAATACTGCACAGTTTGTTGTGATAAGAGGAAGATAAACGCCCAAACTCTTATGAAGAGAGGGAATGAATTTCTTCAACACAATTTCAATAAACTGAACCAATGCAGCAATAACAAGAATAAATACGATTGTCTGAGTGTATTCAAGTCCGAGAGCCTCGAGAACATATTTCTGAATAGGCCATGTTACTGCAGAAGCAACAAGCATAACGAAGATAACGGAAATACCCATACCAACTGCCTGATTAAGCTTCTTTGAAACACCGAGGAAGGGACAAATACCAAGGAACTTGTTAAGAACATAGTTGTTAACAAGAACTGAGGACATCAAAATAACTACTAAACCTTTAAAAGTATCCATTTATTTGTCCTCCTTTTCTTCTTTTTCTGCACAGCCACCGTTGCAAACACCTGCTGAGGGACAGCCTGCACAAGAAAATTCTTTTTTCTTAATTACTTTACCCTTTGTGATTTTATTTACAAGAGCAATCATTACACCGTAAACCACCAAACCACCGGGAGCCTTTGCGAAGAACTCAATTGTATGAGTGCTGATAAAGGGAATTTCAATTCCTGCAAATGTACCTGCACCTAAAACCTCTCTGATTGTTGCAATAGCAACGATAGCGAGTGTAAAGCCAATACCCATACCGATACCGTCAAGAGCAGATTTTCCTACACTGTTTTTGCTTGCAAACATTTCTGCTCTGCCAAGAATGATACAGTTAACAGTAATAAGAGCAAGGTAAACACCGAGAAGCTCATACATTTCGGGAAGGAATGCGTGCATAAACATCTGAACCATTGTAACAAAGCCTGCAATAACAACGATATAGCAAGGAATTCTTACAGTATCAGGAATGAATTTACGAAGTAAGGAAATTACTATATTAGAGCATATAAGAACTGCCATTGTAGCAAGACCCATACCAATCGCACCAACCACAGTTGTGGTTGTTGCGAGGGTAGGACAAGTACCGAGAATAAGAACGAATACAGGGTTCTCACGGAGCAAGCCCTTTAATAAAACTGACATATTACTATCTTTTTTCATAATCAGGCCACCCCTTCCAAGATTTTCACAGCTTCAAAGACCTTTGAAACACCTGTCTTATAGCCGTTTGTCGTAATTGTTGCACCGCTGATTGCATCAATTTCGCTGTAGTTTGTTTCATCCTTACCATTAAACTGTGAATAGAAGGATGCGTCAGCACAAGTAGAACCGATACCATCAGTTTCCTTCTGTGAAATAGTCTGACAAGCAAGAATCTTACCATCAGCAGTAACAGAAACCTTAATATTGATATATTCACCTGAGGGATTGTAATAATGGTCACCATTAATACCGAAGCCTGAAGCGTGAAGCTCAAATACATAGTTACCACTTGTTGTCTTATACGCCTTATCAATTGCAGTGGGCATATTTTCATAGCCGGTAATATCAATTTCAGTAGATTCTGATGAAGCAACCAACTGGGCATTTGCGCTCATAACTGTCTTAACATCATCGGAAACTGAGCTTAATACATTACCCTCGCTGTCAACTGCGATAAATTCCTCACCTGAAACGAATACATAACCGACACCATTATCTGCAGCATATACAGCAGATACATCAGTAAGAGCCTCAGTTACAAACCACTGAGTGAACGCGCCCTCGCCTGCTGGTAATGCTTCCTTAAGGTTATCTGCAAGAATTTCCTCTTCGCTTCTGATATCAACAGAGCCACCGCCGAGGATAATAGCAGTATTAAGAGCATCCTTAAGAGCATCCTTATAAGCCTGAGTTGTCATTGTTGCACCTGATAAGGTTGCAAGACCCTCAATTGTGTCAGCAGTAAAGCCTGCTACTGTGTCGCCATAGGTTTTCTCAACACCCAAGGTTTCGTTGCTTGAAAGGCATGTAGCACCAGTAATTTCACCTGCGGCACTAACGCCACACATAATTACCATATCTGTACCATAGCCTGCTGTTGTAAGCTTTACAACATATCCGCCGCCTGCTTCAGAGTGAACCTCTGTTACAGTTGTGGGAAGCTCATAGGTTGAAATATCAACGGGAGCAAAATCTGTTCCCTCCGGCATAACAATAACCAAAGCTTCGTTTGCTGCAGAGGATGCATTTTTTTCTATAATAGGAGCAGTTACATAATTTGTCACAGCTAAAAGAGTAGCAACTACTGCACAAATAACTGTTAACGAAATAACGCTTTTAATGTACTTTTTCATTTCTTTCCTCCTCCAAACAATTTACGCGCGGTAAGAGAGCTGATGAAAGGATTGAGAATGTTCATAAGAAGGATACCAAAGGATACACCCTCGGGATATACACCCCAGAAACGAATCAAAACCGTAATAACGCCTGCGCCGATACCGAAAACAATTTTTCCGAGAGGAGTTGCAGGTGATGTTACATAATCAGTTGCCATAAAGATAGCACCTAAGATAAGACCACCGGAAAGAACACATGCAAGTGCTGCAACTGCATCAAAATCTTTAACAATAAAGCTTAAAAGGAAGGTTGTACCGATAAATGCTACGGGAATATGCCATGTGATTACCTTACGGATAAGAAGGTAAACGCCACCGATAAGAAGAGCAACCTTGCAGGTTTCACCGATTGCGCCACCTGTATTACCTAAGAAGAGGTCCATAAGCTCCGGAACTGTACCCTCAGCAAGCTCTGCAAGAGGAGTTGCAGATGAAACTGCATCCACATTTACGGGCATTGCACTCTGAGCCAATGATCCGAAGGCAATAAGCATAAACACACGAGCTGTTGCTGCAGGGTTAACAAGATTTTTACCTAATCCACCGAAGAGGCATTTTACAACTACAATTGCAAATATTGAGCTAATAGCAGCCTGCCATAACGGAACATTTGCAGGAAGATTCAATGCGATAATCAAGCCTGTTACAATGCTGCTTAAATCACCGATTGTCTGCTGCTTTTTAACTGCAAGATTAAAAAGAACCTCAGAAAGAACTGCAGACGCAACACAAACACCGATAACCGCTAAGGAACTCAAGCCGAAGATTACAACACCTGCAATAGTTGCGGGTAAAAGCGCGATTATAACATCGAGCATTATGCCTCGGGTTGTTCTTTTAGCGCGTATATGAGGTGATACGGAAATATGAAGTTTGTTTTCCATTATGCATTCGCCTCCTTTTCTTTCCATTCACGAAGAGCTGCTTTAGCTAATTTATTAACCTGTACAAGAGGACGCTTTGCAGGACAGTTGTATGCGCAGCAACCACATTCCATACATAAATCTGAGCCTAATTTACCAAGGCGCTCATATTCGCCCTTATCGTATGCTCTTGCAATTTCTGTTACATTAAGACCCATGGGGCAATTGTTTGTACAAGTACCACACTGAATACATGCAGTTTCCTTTGCACCCTTTGCATCCTTTTCAGTAAATGCCAGAAGAGCATTTGTCTGCTTGAGAACGGGCTCGTCCAAGGAAGGAATTGAAACACCCATCATAGGACCACCATAGAGCACCTTGCCGGGCTCACTTGAAAAGCCACCTGCAAATTCAAAAACATCCTCAACTCGAATACCGATAGGTACGATTACATTTTTAGGACTCTTTACTGCGCTTCCGTCAACAGTTATGCATTTTTCAACAAGAGGCATACCTGTTTTGAAGTAGTTACCCAATGTAGCCATTGTAGTACAGTTGCAAACAACGCAACCAACATCAATAGGAAGCTTGCCTGCACCAATCATTCTGCCTACTGCACGGTAAACCAAAACCTTTTCTCCACCTACGGGATACTTAGCAGGAAGAACCTTAACGCTTACATTCGCCATTTTATCAGCAATCTCATTCATTTTCTTAATTGCCTCAGGCTTATTTTTTTCAACAGCGATTACAACCTTTTCAGCCTCTGCATATTTTGCAATCACTTCAATTGCATATGCAATATCGTCTGCTTTTTCAAGCATTGTGTAGGTATCGCTTGTGATATAAGGCTCACACTCTGCACCGTTAATAATAAGATACTCGATTTTCTTATCAGTTGTAAATTTAGCATAAGTCGGGAAGCCTGCACCACCAAGGCCAACAACACCACTTGCTTTAATTGCATCAATAAGAGAAGCCTTATCATTAATAACAGGTGCTGTGATATTTTCGTCAGGTGTCATTTCACCGTCAGAGTCTATCAATATAGCAGGCACCTTTGTACCATTGGAAATAAATACATCTGAAACGCCAACTACATTACCGGAAACACTGGCATAAATCGGAGAAGAAAGACCCTCACCTGCACTGGCAACCAAAGCACCGAGATGAACATGGTCACCTGCTTTAACAACAGGAATCGCCGGCTTGCCGATATGCATAACAGTAGGAAGAGTTACTGTATTATCAATAACCATTCGCTCTGCAGGAGCACCGGCTGTGTTTTTTCTGTGAGGCAACTTTATGCCTTTAAGAGAAAAAGCCATCTTTTGAAAACCTACCTTTCAAGCTAATAAAAAATCAAACAAATCTGTTTGAAAATTAGTCGGATTTTAAACACGGTCTATACAGCCTTTTGTCACAATTGAAGACTTTATGGCAAAGGCAGTCACACTAAAGACCACCATACATTATATAATAAATAACCTCTATCTGTCAATAAACTAAAATGCACAAACTATTGCCAAAAAACTTACACAAAACAACAAAAAATACGCCCCCAAAACAATCAATCACCCGCTTATCCTTCAACAGATAAACGGGTGAGTTATTTTACACGAATAAATTCACATATTTTTTATAGCTTTCGTATCTTGCCAAGCATTTTTCAGCATCGATACAAGGCTTGTTTGCACGGTGGTAAAGAATATTTTTCTTCTTAGCTTCTTTGATTTTATTTTCATTGAGCTTCTGCTCCCTACGAAGAGCTGAAATCTGCATTTTCAAATCATCAAAGCTCTCTTTATTCTCTTTTGCAAGCTTGATTTTCTTCTGAATTTCACCAATTTCAAAAGCAAGCCTGTCTGATGTGTTGAAAAGTTCTGTAAACACACCTGCATCAAAGTCCTCTACAGCTTTAAAGCTATCGCCTGCAATGGTTTTTTCTGCAATTTTAAAATCCTTTACAGAGGAAATCATTTTACTTCTGAACTCTTTTTCCTCTGGAGTTGATTTAGGTAACATCTTCATTTTCTTCAGATATTCATTTGCGTTTGTCTTGCCATTTGAGGAAAGAATCTCCTGAGAATACTGAAGCTCAAATTTACCCTCTGCAGTATTGAAATAATCAAGCTCATTCAATATAACCTTTGCTATTTCAATCTGCTCATTATCCTGGCGAAGCTGCTTCTTTTCTGCCTTACTCATATTTCTCGCAATATTTACTTTCGCCTTACCTTCATAGAGCTTTGCAGTATTAATAATTTCAGCAACCTCAGATTTCTGCTCATCAGTTGCAATACCATTCATTGCATCCTCGAAAAATGCTCTTATTCTCAAAACATTAACCATAGCCTTTTGTTTTGTTTCTGTTAAATCATAGAAGAAGAACGGTATTACATTAAGAGTTGCACCAACAACTGATGCCATTATAAGAACTGTGCATATAGACTGGAACAGCTCGGGATTATAAAGCACATCATAAACATTGTCTGCGCTATAGCCTAAGGCAACAGCTGTTTCTGCATTAAGACCTGCTTTTTCGTATATGGCAGGTAACACAGAGGATGTCCCGAGAGTTATTATAGCACCGATTAAACCAATCGCTGAAAACATACCATCAATTCTCTCGCCACTTATGTATTGCTGATAATCTCTGATATCTGCATTAAGGCTCGGGTTCATAAAATGACCACAGGATGTGAGAAGCTGATTTATAAATATAAACACAAGCAGAATCCATATTACCCCTGCTCCATTCATTCTGACAACAGGAAGCATAAGCATAATGAAGATAATGTTAAGAATATTACTCAGAATAAGAACCTTTTTCTTACCATAGCGTCTTATGAGGAATGGCGCGAAAAGATTTGGCCACAAGGAAGCATTACCTGAAATAGCAGTCATAATTGCGTATTGGTTTGCTGAGCAAGCCTCCTGATAGTTATACATCCAACCCATAATTGTGCCAAAAGAGCCTTCAAGAAAACCAATCCAACCAGCAAGAGAAATTACCCAGAAATATTTATTTCTCGCAACTGCACGGAATGAATCAAGGAAGCTCATACTTACAGTATGATTTTTAGGCTGAACAATTCTTTCCTCGGTATTAACATAAATAATTATAGAAATAAGGAAGCCGACTATGAGCATAGGAGGATAAAGCACTCTGTAAACTCTCATATCATAAAGAGTGTTATCACCTGTAATCATTTTTGCAACTATAGGCAGAAAAATGCTTGCAATTGACGGCGACAAATTCTCGATAACGGACTTCACTGCATAAACATCGGTTCTCTCAATTGTATTTGGAGAAAGGACATTGATAATACTATCATTTGCATCCAAAAGGAAATTATAGAAAAACTGAAAACCTATATTGAAGAGCAACACAGTTACGCATTTGATAGGCATACTCATCATTTCATAGGGTGCCCAGATAAATCCGATACCAAGAAGCACCGTAGGAAGACCCATTGTTAAAATATAGGGTCTGTATTTACCCTTCATACTCTTGGAATTATCTATCATTTTTGCTCTCAACGCTGTTAGGGGAAAGCTTGCTACAACGCTGAGTATGTAAATAAAATAAATTGATGTTGGCGGAATACCGATTGTATTACCTATAAGAGTATTTCCTACGCTTAAAATCATAGTGCTTACACAATAAACTATGAATTTAACGCCGATTCCACCAACTGCCAATGATACAATTTCTTTAAATGGAATGAATCTGCCGTCGGGTGCAGTTTTCCAATATTTTTTTATTGATAAAAGAAGATTTAATATTTTATTTTTCATTTTATCACCACTGTTGTAACAGATTTCGGAGTTAACTTAAGCTTAGAAGCTTCTGATACACTTTCTTCAAGATTACTATTCTCATCAGTGACCGAAACTAACACCTCTTTCCCAGAGGGTAACGAAAGCAGTTTTTCTTCATCGGAGCAATTTATAAAAACAAGAACCTTTTCGTTTTCATTTTTGAAAGCAACAGCCAAAACATCTTCATCATCCGTTTTTATTTCAAACCTCTTGGCGCCCGATTTGATATATTTAGAGAAATTGCCTGTTACATAATATCTCTTTGTCGTTTCAAAGCTCTCGTCTTCAAGGTTTATGTAAATAAGACCATCGCAATAATCCACCTCGGAAACTGCAATCCAATGCTGCCACGAAACTGCATTAAGAAGTGTAAAATCCTCATATATGGTTTTCGCAGTAACAAGAGCAGACTCCATACCATAATCCCTGCCCCCCTGCATATGAGTCCACTCGCTCATAACAACCGGTACATCGGGGTAATTTTTGTCCATCCATTTCCTGAAACGGTTTACAAAGCCAATTCTATCATTAAGAAATGGTATTGTTATAGGCAAAGGCAAAGGAAGACAATAGGAATGAACATCTACAGCATCAAGGTGATTTCTTACATTTTTATCTTTAAGAAGCTGACGGGTGTAAGATTTATTAAACCATCTCAGATCCCCTGACTCTGCTCCTGATAATTTAACATTAAAAAGTGCTTCGCGCTTATCAAGCTCTTTTGCAAAAACCTTAAAAACATTTTTTACGCTTCGAGGGCGATAAAAACAACCCTCTTGTCCCCCGTTCCACACCCAAATAGGCTCATTGACGGGAGAAAGATATTTAATCGGTATTCCCTCGTTAACAAAATGCTCCGTTACATCAAGGCAATATTTTGCAAACTCGTTATAATTTTTTTTGCTGATATTTTCGTGAAAAAGCTGGTGCTTTTTATTATGAGCAAGTCCGTTTTTAGTAAGCCTTTCAATTGGCGAATTAACAAAGAAAATCACTTCATCAGCGCCGTTTTCCACGCATTTTCTCATCATATAAACTGCGTTAGAATCGCGACTCCAATCATATTCACCCTTAGAAACCTCAAAGCACTCTGTCGCTCTTGCAGGCTGACTGTATTCTCCCTTGCCTGAATGCTTCGAGCCCGCACCGATATTGTAACGATAGATGCCCATTCCTATACCAGTTTCCTTGTTGTATAAAAGCTCAGCTATTCTATCGCGAACGGGCTTTCCTGATTTTTCGTCAATATGATCCCAGCCACCGACAATCTGTGCCCACCATGCGCCACTTGCACCAATGCCTTTAAAGGTTTGGAACTCTTTTTCGGGGTTGATTTTCAAATCCACAAGTCTACCAACTTTCAACATTATATTTTTTTAAACATTTTTTCGTAAACGTACGGACCGTCTAATTGCATATGCATTTTCTTTTTAAATCTTAAATCATCTGAAATGAGAGCAATAAACTCAGAATTACAAGGCTTTTCAGGGGCTTTTATGGCATAGCCGAAATAGGTTTTGAAAAACACCACATTTCCCTTTTCCCAAGCCTTTCCTATTGCGTATCTCATAGCTCTTTCTACAGCTGCAGGATCACTATTAAAGTTTCTTGCTATGATAGGATATAGTGATGTTGTAACCTGATTTATTAATTCAGGATATTCTATAACTAACAGAATAGCTTCTCTGAGATAACGAAAGCCCTTATGCTTAGCAGGAATACCAACCTTATGAAGTATGTCACTGACTGCAATAGCTACATCCTGAGGGCTCTGTCGATTTGCAAAAACGCCAACGCTCTTCCAGCTCAGCATCTGTTTTATTCGCTCTACAATCAGTTGAGCATTGATAGGCTTCAAGAAGCAATAGTCTGCTCCTGCTGCCAAAAAGCTTTTTTGAAAGCTTTTGTTATCAATTGATGACATAACTATAAAAAGAGGTCTCTTATCAAGACTTACACTCTCCATTCTCGATAACACCCCGAGAGCGTCGATATGATCTAAAAAATCATCCATAATTACAACATCAGGATTCATTTCATTTATACCTTTCAGAAGCTCCATACCATTTTTGCTGCAAACGCAAACACTCATATCGTTGGAGCGAAAAGCTGTAACAAGCGCTGTTGTATCCAAATTATTCCTGGCTGTTAACAAAACCTTTGTATAGCCGACCATTTCAACACCTCCGAAACAATTAAAATAATTATACTATACTAATGGTCATTGTTTCAAGCATATCGACTAAATTTATTTTAATCAGCACCATTTTCAAATTTACTTTTTTTATGGCTTGTGTTAAAATAAAATCTACAATAAACATTCATTCTACTTTCAGAGGTTTTAATATGACACCAAAGCTATTTCTAAGAGCACTTTTTAAATTCATTTTAGGCGTTGCGCTTGTTGGCCTATTGATATTTTTACCTGCTGGCTCTCTTTCATTTGTAAATGGTTGGCTTTTAATGGGTGTTTTATTTATTCCCATTTTTCTTTCAGGCATTGTTATGATGCTGAAAAAGCCTGAGCTTCTCGAAAAAAGGCTAGAAGCAAAAGAAAAGCAAAAGGATCAGGAGCTTGTTGTTAAATTGAGTGGTCTTATGTTTCTTGCAGGCTTTATTGTTGCAGGACTTGGTTTTCGATTTAATTGGTACACCCTGCCCCCAAGCGTCTCAATTGGTGGTGCAATAGCTTTCCTTTTGGCTTACCTTTTCTATGCAGAGGTTTTACGAGAAAACTCCTATCTATCCCGAACTATTGAAGTACAGGAAAACCAAAGGGTTATCGACAAAGGTCTTTATGGAATAGTACGACATCCTATGTATAGCGCTACCCTGCTTTTATTCTTATCAATCCCTCTTGTTTTAGGCTCGGTCTTTTCATTTATAATTTTCCTTTCCTACCCCTTTATAATTGCTGAAAGAATCAAAGGCGAAGAAAAATTTCTTGAAGAAAATCTTGATGGGTATAAGGAATACAAAAAGAAGATAAAATATCGTCTTGTTCCATTTATCTGGTAAAGCATACTTACTCCCGACTGATGTGTCGGGAGTTTTTTATAAATTAAACAGGCTTTTATGGGAATAAATAATAAAAACTTAACTCACGAGGTTGTTTATGGAATTTATTAAATTAATTCTCACATCATTCTTTTCTGCACTGACTTTATTTATTATTGCAAAAATCATCGGTCACAAGCAGATGTCTCAGCTTGATTTTTTTGATTATATAACAGGCATCACAATCGGCTCTATTGCTGCTGAAATGGCAACAGAGCTCGAAGAGCCGTGGAAGCCTTTTGTGGCAATGGTTGTTTATGGATTAATTACATTCTTCCTTGCTCTTATAACAACTAAATTGCCTAAAGCTAGGAAATTCATCAACGGCACTCCCACAATAATAATGAACAACGGAAAAATCTATCGCAAAAATTTGAAAAAAGCAAAAATTGATTTAACTGAATTTATGGTTCTTTGCAGACAAGATGGCTATTTCAATCTCAATGATATTCACACCGCGATTTTTGAATACAACGGCAGACTCACAGTGCTTCCCAAGAGCTTAAAAAGACCTGTATGTCCCAGCGATATGGAACTAGAACCACGTGAGGATTATATTTTCACCGAGGTTATTATGGACGGCAGAATTCTCGAAGAGAACCTAAAAAGAATGGGCTTGAACAGAATATGGCTGGAAAAGCAAATCAAGGCTCAGGGCTATAAAAGGGCTGAGGAGATTTTTCTTGCAGTATGCGATGAAAACAACACTCTTTCAATTTTCAAGGGAGAATAATAACTTTCATTGACACTTAAAATTCAATATGATAAAATCATTTAAACTATTTATTCACAGAGGTTTTTATTAATGAAAAAATATTTATCAGCATCCTTAATGTGTGCCGACCTTACAAACCTTATAAACTCTATAAAGGACCTTGAAAAAGCAGGTATTGATTACCTGCACATTGATATTATGGATGGCTCCTTTGTGCCTAACATCACCTTAGGCTTTGATTTAATCAATGCAATTAAAAAGGTTACTGATATCCCACTTGATATTCATATGATGGTTAATGAGCCCTCTAAATTCATTGACAGAATGAATCTTTCTGAAAATGATATATTATGTGTTCATTATGAATCAGAAATACATATTCACAGAGTTCTTGAAATGATTAAAAACAAGGGTTGCAAGGCAGGTCTTGCACTTAATCCACAAACTCCCGTTGAAAGCATCAAGCATCTTACTGAATACATCGATATGCTTCTTGTTATGACAGTTTCTCCCGGCTTTGCAGGTCAGAAAATGTTCCTCGGCGCTGAAAAGAAGGTCGCTGAAGCTAAGGCTCTCTTAAAGGAATGGAATTGCGAGGATATGCTTATTGAGGTTGACGGAAATGTTAATCTCCCCAACGGAAGAAAGCTCTGCAGAAGCGGTGCTGACATCTTCGTTCTCGGTACAAGCGCCTTGTTCTTAAAGGACAAGACTATTACCGAGGCTGCAGAAGATTTTATTGAATATATTTCGGAGTAAAGCTATGTATAATGATATCCGTGCTGCCGTTGTCGGCAGTATAAATATGGATTTAATCCTCAATATGAAAAGAGTTCCCGAGGTTGGCGAAAATGTTCTCGGCACAGATTACGGCTACGCTAACGGCGGCAAGGGCGCAAATCAGGCAACTGCATTAGCGCGACTTGGTGCAGAGGTCAAAATGATCGGCAAGGTTGCTGAGGACTCCAACGGAGCAAAGCTTCTCGAGAACTTAAAGAAAAACAATATTGACATTTCAGGCGTTGCAACAGACGGCTCTCAGACAGGTCTTGCGGCAATCATTCTTGATGGCGACGGCAAAAACAGAATTGTTGTTTACGAGGGTGCAAACGCAGAAATCGGAAGTGATAAAGCTATCAAGGAAATCGACAATGTTGACCTTTTGCTTCTGCAGTTTGAAACAAATGAAGAGGTTGTCATAAGCTGCGTTAACCACGCTGTAAAAAACGGTATAACAACTGTTATTGACTGTGGTCCTGCAAAGAATTTCAGTCTTGAGAAAATGCAGGGCGCAACAATTCTTTCCCCTAATGAAAGTGAAACAAAAGCATTAACAGGCATTTACCCCAACAATGAAGAGAATATTCTTAAAGCTTCAAAAATTTTAGAAGAAAGAAGCAAGGCCAAATACATTGTATTAAAGCTTGGTGACAGAGGCTCAGCTCTTTGGGACGGAAAGGAATTAAAGACATTCCCTCCATACAAGAGTAATGTTGTTGACACAACTGCCGCAGGCGACTGCTTCACCGCCACTCTCGCTCTTGAATATATCAAAAGCGGTGACATTGAAAAGGCCTGCGACCTTGGGAACAAGGCAGGCTCAATCGCAGTAAGCAGAATGGGTGCTCAGGACTCAATGCCAACCCTGGAAGAGATAATGAATATATAAAAAAACTGACTGTTGAAAAATCAACAGTCAGTTTTTATTTTACTTAAACCATTCTAAATCAACATTATCAGCAACTATTTTGCCACCTAATTTATTAGGATGAACATAGTCCTTGCCAAGATACTCTTTCTTTGAACATGTTGGCTTTTCGGGATTCACAACCAAATCTGCCTGATTATAAAAGGCATGAAAATGCTCTCTGTTTTCATAAAGAAGCTCATTTGTTTCTGAAACAAGCGCTTCCTTTTCAGATGTGGAATCCACACTTTCACCAAAGTTGAGGATGTTAAACACAACAAGCTTTATGCCCTGCTTTTTGAGTTCATCTGCAACCTTGATTACACCGTCAACGAACTCCTGCGCCGTGGGCTTTTCTGTTTTAGGAGCCTGTACTGTGCCAAATTGAAGAAAATCATTTGTACCGAGAGCAATAATAACATATTCAACATCAGGGTAGTTAAGTATATCTCTTTGCAATCTGTTGAGACCACTTTTTCCAAAAAGACCCTTGCAGAAAAAGCGCGTACTGAAATCTCTCAGAAGCCTTGTTCCCATTATTGACTTATTTATAACAGAATATTTTTCTGGATACGCCTCATAAATTCTATCTGCAAAAGCATTTGTCCAATAGCCCTGCTGACTTATGGAATCGCCATAAACCACAATGCTTTTTGCATCAGAATCATTAAGCACCTGCACACTTTGAAAAAGTGGAATAGGCTTATGAAAATACATTTTGAGAGCAGTTGATGCAAATTCTCTCACCGAATCTCTTATTCTTCTTTGGTTTATGATTTCGGGTATAAGAGTTACATCGCCCTTAACTGTAAGAAGATTCACATTATCAAGAAGATTGCCGCTTCTTAAAGCACCCTTTTCAACATAAGCGCTGATGCAGAAATGCTCACCTGCTTTAATGTCGAGCTCGATTTCGTCACTTAAAGCTGACTCACCTTTTTTATAACAAAGGATCTCTGAGCATTAACTGTTGCAGCTGTGCATTCACCGATAAATTTGCCGTTCTCATCACATTTAGCAACAGACAAGGAACCAATTTCAACATCGTTTCTTGCACATTCGTTAGAAAGCTCAAAACGGACTTTGTTTCCCGAAAGAGCAGATTTTATTACAATTCTGTATGTTTTTTTGCAGGAAGGGTAATAAAAAAACGAAAAAGCTGAATGAGCCTGCCCCCATACCTGCACCCATTTATTATTCATAAAACGCTCCAATATTTTAATTATGCTCTAAGTTATCGTAATCAAAAGTTGACATTTCAAAGGAGAAATCTGCACTTTCCCCTGCTATCACCAATGATACAGTACCACTTACATCCTCAAGAATATAGTTTTCTGCAGCTTCCGCTGTAAGCACATCAACAATTTCACCCTCATGAACAACCACCATTTTAAAGTTACCACTTTTAACCTTAAAATTATGAATATTAAGAACGAAATCAGATTTACCTAAAAGGTTTGAATAAACGACCTCATGTACACCTGTAAATTTTCCTGAAGATATTTCTGTGGTTTTAGTAAGGTTATGGGTAGTTACAGAATAGCCTTTAGCCCCCATTTCCATATTTGCAATATCATCATCCGTAATAGTCTGAAGCTCGTAGTTATCTGCACCGTTTGTATCCTCAATGTGTTCAACATCATTACTCAGAAGCATAACAACTGCTGCAATAATTGCCACTATAAATACAATAGCTCCTAATATTTTCTTAATTCCTGCCATAAAGCATACTCCTTTTATTATTTGAAAATAACCTTTAACCACTTTTTCAAATCAACAAGCCATTGGGCGTTATACTCAAATGTAGGTGTCATATCGTCGATGGTCTGAGCGTCACAGGTTGAAAGTCCGTGGCCACCGAAGGGGAAAATATGAAGCTCAAAGGGCACGCCCTTTTCTGCTAAAGCCTGAGCATAGAGAAGGCTGTTTTTAACAGGCACGCAAGTATCCTCGGCAGTATGCCAGATATATGCAGGTGGTGTTATTTCTCTCACCTGCTTGTCGCAGGAGAAATAATCCTCTTCTCCCTGATTTTCAGGCTCATGACCTAAAAGATTTACAAAGCTACCCATATGAGCAGTTCGCGCATTGGCGCTGATTACGGGATAACAAAGAACTGATGCATTGACGGATTTGCTTTCAGGGAAAGCCGCTCTGACCTCCTTGCAATCAAACATTGTTGAATAGTGAGCTGCAAGATGCCCACCTGCAGAGAAACCCATAATAGCGATTTTATCAGTATCGCAGTTCCATTCCCCTGCATTCTTATAAATCAATTCAACTGCCGCCGCAACCTCACGAAGCTGAGTTGGGAAACGGTTTGGAGCAACAGAATATGTAAGGACAAAAACATTGAAGCCCTCAGGAAGAAAATGCAAGGCAATCGGCTCAGACTCTCTTTCAGAGCACATTCCGTACCCACCACCGGGGCAAACAAGCATACAAGGTCTTTTTTGCTTTTCTCTTTTCATTTCAACCATATTATACGGTAAATAAATATCAAGGGTGGGATTCCTACCCTCTTCACCTAAAAAAGAAAAGTAGTTTTTCAATTCAAGTCTTTCGTGCTTCATATTTTCACTCCTGAAGAAATTTTATATTTACAGTATAATACATACGTTTTTCCAATTCAACACCGAACATTAAAAAACTGTTAATTTTAAACAATAAATATTTACAAAAAACTTATTTTATGTTATTCTTTTAACAAAGGTAGGTGATTTAATGCATACAAGTAAAATTAAGAGCTTTATCAAAAACAACAAAACGATTTTGCTTTCAGGTATTACTATTTTAGTAGTGTTTTTCATTGTGGGATTTATAGAATTGAAAATCATCAGCACCCACGGATGGCATAACGACCATGCATTAAACATCATAAGATTCTCCTTTGCAGGTATATGCATCTTAGTTACAGCAATCACCGTAATTAACCTCTATGCTTCCCGAAAAAGAGAAAACCAGATTAAAAAGCAGCTGAGCGTTTCTGATACTCTCATAAGCTGCATTACTCTTCTCGCTGCTGAGCACGATATAAACAAAGCTATCGACAATCTTTTAAAAATCCTCTGCGATTATTTCGACGGCGACAGAGCTTATCTTTTCGAGTTTGATTACGAAAAGCAGACCACATCAAACTCCTACGAATACGCAGCCGAGGGTGTTACAAAGCAGATTGACGTTTTACAGGACGTTCCCCTTTCGGTAATTGACACCTGGATTAAAACCTTTGAAGAAACCGGAACATTTTACATTTCAAGCCTTGATAAGGATGTTGACAAGGATAGCGACACCTATAAAATCCTCGAAATGCAGGACATTACAAGCCTTATTGCCGTACCACTTATTCAGGATGATATTATAATCGGCTTTTTAGGTATAGATAACCCAAAGCAAAATTATAATGACCTTTCTCTTCTCTCCTCCGCAACCTTCTTTATTCTCGACAGTATCGACAGAAGAGAAAGCCACGCAAAGCTTCAGCGCTTAAGCTTTGAAGACACACTTACTGCAGTACATAACAGAAACAAATTCAACCACGATATTGAGGAATTAAGCCAGAAGCATATTGAAAGCGTCGGCGTCGCCTATTTTGATATCAATGGATTAAAAGAGGTTAATGATAAGCACGGACACGAGGCTGGTGACAAGCTTATTAAAAGCTCTGCAAAGGGTATTAACAGCGTATTTATAGGCGACACTTATCGTATTGGTGGAGATGAATTTGTTGTTATAACCTGCCATGTGAAAAAAGATATTTTTGAAAGCAATGTACACGAAACCATAAACAGACTTAAAGAAAATGGCATTAGCGTTTCGTTCGGTACAAGCTGGGAGCAAAACAGCGACAACATCGAAAAGCAGCTTTCAACCGCAGACCACCTGATGTACGAAAACAAGCTTTTGTATTATAAAGAAATAGAAGAGAAAACAGAGAACAGTTAATTTCTGTTCTCTGTTTGTTTATTATTCGCCTATGTCTTGATTTCGCCAATCATCTTCAGGGTATTTATAAGAAGCATAAACCTCATTGGTTTTGTAATCAATTACCTCAACATTAACTCCTATACCCTCATCAAGAAAGATTTGATAAGAATAAACAATATGAATAACACCGGGAATTTGGTCAAAAGAGGTAAACTCATACAGTTCTTTATCAATATAAATTTTCAAATTGCGAAAATCTTTATCAAATTCAACCTTTTTGAAAATAGAATGTTCGTTATCTTGTGCGAAACCATTATAAATTGAAGCAACTTGATTATATTTGTCAGTTATCAGTTTGTGATATTGGCTTTCAGTAAATAACACCCTATATTGATACGGACCGCTTTTGGGAACTACTATTGCTTCATACTCTGTCATTTCCTTAAAAAACTCATATTCATCATAGGGTACTCCTTTATCAAGCAAATCTCTATCTATGCTAATCCAAACCTCTTTAGCAGTAAATCCTAAAGACTCTCTCAAGCTATCTGCTTCTTCTTCCGGATTCTCCCACCAAAAGCTTGATAAACCGTGTTGAATCGGTACAATTTCTATTCCGCTACCACCGATATCATAGGTGTAAAGAATTTTACCCATTTCCTCTGTATCAGCAAATTCAGAAAATTTCAAAAAATTCTGTGGGTCAGTAGGATTTTCATTTGATGAGAGATACCATTTATAATTATCTTCCGAAAGCTTTGTTACATAAGCTGTCAATCCACCAGAACATTCCAAGTCGAAAAAGTGAGGATATTTTTCTTTTAATTCTTCTTTTTCTTTTGCAGTTGCTCTTGGTTTGTTAACAAATTCAAAAAAATCAGTCATAGTATAGTTTTCTTTGGGATTTGTCAAAAAGCCAACCGAAACTGCCACAGTAACAATAACCGCCATAATGATAACCCAAAATGCAGGCTTTTTATAATTCAAAACAGCTTTAACTCTCTGCTTAATACCCACTTCACCGAAAGCAACAGGACAGGTTAAAATCATTTTTCGCTGAACACTGCAATCAAGCAAAGTTTCAAGGTAGCCTTTTTTCTCTTCAGTATTCATATTTTTTATAACCTTTTCATCGCAGGCTTTCTCAATATCTCTACAAAGAAGAATATAAGCCACCCATATTACAGGGTTAAACCAATAAAACGACAGAATCAAGAATCCTAAAGGCTTCCACCAATGGTCTTTACGCTTTAAATGAGCTTTTTCGTGCATAACAACATTTTCAATTTGTGCTTCTTCCAAGCCTGATGGAATATATATTTTAGGTCTTATTGTTCCAAGAATAAATGGTGTTTCAATATTATCACAATAATAAATGTTATCTCGATAAAGAAGTGAAACAGAAACTCTTTTTTTGAGTCTGATAAATGATATTGCACTATAAGTTAGCATTACTGCAACGCCTATCAGCCAAATAACTGATAAAATAAACATAGTATCTACAAAGGCGTTTTCGGGAACGGTTATACCCTCATAATAATGAGATTTGAGATAGCCATTTACATTCTCATCAACAGTATATATTCCCGAATCAACCGAAAAAGGCAAGCCCGATGATTCTCTATCCGTTATAACTGTATGAGATGTGGGCAAAAGGCTCAGGGCGCTTTCAATGCTGAAAGGAATTGCCAAGCGCAAACCAACCAAAGCCCACAAAATGCAGTTTACCCATTTAGGTGCTTTTCTGAAAATCAATCTGAACACAACTATTGCCAAAATGAAATAACTTGCAGCAATGCTCATATTAAAAGCAAGCAAAAATAATGCGCTCATATTACACCTCCTCAATGGAGTTAATCATATCTTTTATCTCTTTAAGTTCTTTTTCTGAAAGCTTTTTGCGCTTTGTGAATGCAGCAATAAACGCAGGTAAAGAACCCTCAAAGGTATTTTCAACAAAGCTTTCACTCTGCATTGAATAAAAATCCTCTTTGGAAATAAGGCAACTGACAATACTGTTTTCAGTTTTAAAAAGACCTTTTTCACATAATTTTTTCAAAACAGTATAAGTGGTTGTTCTTTTCCAATTCAGTTCCTTTTCGCAAATCGAAATCAGTTCTTTTGTTGCTAAAGGTGCATTTAACCATACAATATCTGCAAATTTTGCTTCAACAACACCTAATCTTATATCATTCATAACTGCACCGCCTTTCTTTTGTCTACAACTCATAGACTACGCTTTCAGTCTATCACCCATAGACTGATTTGTCAATAGTTACAAATAAGTTTTTCCAACAACAAAAAAATCACCAAAAAACAGTTTTAAAACCACCATATTTATAACATATTTTTAGAACATTTTTTCAGAGCAAAAAAATCCCCCTTATACACTTGACATTTGATTTAAACAGTTTTAAAATTTAATCTGTCAAAAAAGTTTCCTATTCTTATTTCAAGGAGATGTCTATTATGAAAAAAGTTTACGAAGGCAAAACAAAAGACGTTTACGAGCTTGACAATGGTAATGTAATGCTCAAGTTCAAGGATGACTGCACAGGTAAAGACGGCGTTTTCGATCCCGGTGAAAATAGCGTTGGTCTTACAATCGAAGGTATCGGTAAAGAAAACCTCAAAACATCTATCTACTACTTTGATATGCTCAAGGAAGCAGGTATCAAAACTCACTATGTAAGTGCTGATGTTGAAAACGCTACTATGGAAGTTCTTCCCGGTAAGGTTTTCGGTCATGGTCTTGAAGTTATTTGCAGACTTGTTGCAACAGGCAGCTTCATCCGTCGTTACGGCGAATACATCGCTGACGGTACAGTTCTCGAGGGTGGCTATGTTGAATGTACATTCAAGAACGATGCTAAGGGCGACCCCCTTGTTACAGGCGAAGGTCTTGCAGCTCTCGGCGTTATGAGCCCTGCAATGTTCGGAAGCATGAAAGAACAGACTCTTAAAATCACAAAGATTATCGCTGATGACCTTAAAACAATCGGTCTTGACCTTTGGGATATCAAATTTGAATTCGGTTACAACAATGACGAAGTTATTCTCATTGATGAAATCGCTTCAGGTAATATGAGAGTTTATAAGGGCGATACAATTGTTGACCCCGTAGAACTCACAAAGCTTATCCTTAACAGATAATTGTTTTCAAAAAAATCACAGATACCTTGCAAATTGTAAGGTATCTGTTTTCTTTTTATATAAAAACATAAGACCCCGTTGAATCAGCTTCAACGGGGTCAATAATTTTACAAAATCAAAAATTTATATTGTTTTTAAATAGTTGATACTCATTTCTGCGCACTCGAGAGGAGTTTTTCCCATTGAGGGGTCGTCCTGCTCAACAACTACCCAGCCTGCGCCTGCTTTTTCTGCAGCAGCGATAATCTTTTTCCAATCCTGACAGCCATAGCCAACGGGACGGAATTCGAATGTATTTTCATTGTCTGCTGATTCTTCCTCTTCGATACCGATAAGCTTATAAAGAGGTCCGTTACCCTTCTGTCCTGCAAAGTCCTTAAGGTGAACAATAGGTGCTCTGCCTGAATATTTTTCAACATAAGCTGCAGGCTCCTCGCCACCAACATTTACCCAGCAGGTATCAAGCTCTGTTTTGAGCAAGTCCTCGGGAATAGTGTTATAAAGAATATCAAGAGCATATTCGCCGTCGATTTTAAGGAACTCAAAATCGTGGTTATGATAAAGGAGCTGAAGTCCCATTTCCTTAGCAGCGGCACCGATTTTGCCGATACCCTCAACGGTGGATGCCCAACCCTCTGTACCGGGACGGCATTCCTCTGTAAGATAAGGAACAACAACGAATTTACAGCCCATATCCTTATAATCCTGAAGAACTGCTTCGGGGTTTTCGAGCATATCATAATAAGGAACATGAGCAGAAACAGGAACAACGCCGATTTCGTCACAGATAGCCTTAACCTCAACGCCTGATTTGCCGAAAAGACCTGCAAATTCTACGCCCTCGTAGCCAAGCTCCTTAACCTTTTTGATTGTGCCGTAAAAATCCTTTTCCATATCGTCGCGAACGGAATAAAGCTGAATAGCAATAGGTAATTTCATAGAAAACAAACTCCTTTGTTATGTAGTTTACAAATTCTATATTACTCCAAATCCCCTTATATTTCAAGGTTTTTTCTCCATTTTATTGACACAACTCTTTAATAGTTGTAAAATATTTCTATTGATTATGAAAAGAGGTACAAAGATGAAATATCTTGTTGTTTTATATGACGGAATGGCTGATTACCCCGTTCCTGCTTTGGACGGCAAAACTCCTATGGAGCTTGCTAAAAAGCCCTTACTCGATAAGCTTGCCCGCTTCGGCAAGGTTGGTACTGTTAAAACTGTTGCTGACGGACTTAAGCCCGGTAGCGATATTGCTAATATGAGCGTTTTAGGCTACAACCCCAAGGAATGCTACACAGGTCGCTCCCCTCTCGAAGCAGTTAGCATCGGCGTTGATATGAAGGACACCGACATTATCTTCCGTACAAACCTTGTTACTCTTTCCGACGAGGAAAATTACGAGGACAAAACAATGGTGGACTACAGCGCAGGCGATATTTCTACTGCAGAGGCTACTGAAATTATCAAGAGCGTTCAGGAGCATTTCGGTAATGAGAAATTCGCTTTCTACAGTGGTGTTGCTTACAGACATTGTCTTGTATGGAACAACGGCACTCTTGACCTTGGCAAAATGACTCCTCCTCACGACATTTCAGGTAAGGTTATCAAGGAGCATCTTTCCGATAGCGAAAATGCAAAAGAGCTTATTCAGATGATGAAGGAAAGCTATAATTTCCTTATGGAGCATCCCGTAAATAAAGAGAGAATGGCAAAGGGCGAACGCCCTGCTAACTCAATCTGGCTCTGGGGCGAAGGCACAAAGCCTGCTCTTTCAAACTTCAAGGAGAAATATGGCGTTGACGGTTCAATCATTTCTGCAGTTGACCTTCTTAAAGGTATCGCAAAATGTGCAGGTATGGGCTCACCCGATGTAGAGGGCGCAACAGGCTATATTGACACTAACTTTGAAGGTAAGGCAGACTGCGCTATTGAAGAGCTTAAAACAAAGGATTTTGTTTACATACATATTGAAGCTCCTGACGAATGTGGTCACAGAAACGAGCCTGAAAACAAGGTTAAGGCAATCGAAATGATTGACGAAAGAGTTCTTGCAAAGGTTCTTCCTGAGCTTGATAAATATGAGGATTACAAGGTTATGGTTCTTCCCGACCATCCTACACCCATTGTTACAATGACTCACGCAGGTGATGCAGTTCCCTATTTGATTTATCAAAAATCAAAGGCTGCTGACAATGGAATTGAAAGCTTCACAGAAAACACTGCAAAAGCTGCAGGAAACTATGTTGAAGTTGGTTATAGCCTTATGGATAGCTTTATTAATGACTAATTTTAGAGTGGGTCAAGCATATCCGAATCAGATTTTGGGATAGTCTTTTCCACTCATATTTTGTTAAAATACTCGCCAATCCGTCAGGATTGGCTGTGTTTTTGCCTCATCTGAGTGAAAAATACTTAATCACAAAATTCTTCGACCTTAAACGGATGAGGTTTCGCGCAATTTTGTTCGTATTTGACTGCAGACAGGCTATCGCCTTTCAAAGGCAAATCGGGCAAAAGTACCGAAACATCGCCGTTTAAGACTGGTTCGGATACGCTTTACCCACTCCATCCCTACATTCACTTATTTGAATGTAGGGTCTTTTACTGTAGAATCACCTATGTAGAACGAATTTGGCACATCTCCTATGATAATTGTTTCAACGAGGATTATTGTTTCATCAACGCTTTCTTCAAGTCTGCAAAGACCCATATAGGCGTGGGCAGATGCCTTGACCTCAAGGTAAATTATATGTCTAGTCTGATTAATTCCTGCACTTTCAAATTTTGAAATAATATCTGTTACTGCAAAGCCGTAAATTGTCGCACGGACATTGATATTGAAGCCTCTACCGTTAAGAAATGAGCCACCCAACAATGAGCCGATAGAAACAGGAACAACTGTTTTATCAAAATTCGAAAGCTTATCTGAACAGGCATCTGCAAGGTCTGCTTTATAAGCATTTATAGCCGTATTATTTAAGGTAAGGGCGGCAATTGTGCCGTCGTCGTTTTTTTCTATATTCACCATATCTCCGTATTTCACACCAAGTTCATCAACAATCTCATTGACTGCTCCGTCAACCACATTGGAAAGGCTGTTTTTCAGGGCGTTGCCACCAACTGTTTCTATAATCGGACGCAGACGAATATCCAGCAAAACACAAAGAATAACCAAAACCAAAACCACTGCAGAAAGTCTGAAAGCAATAGTATTCCGCCTTTTCTTAAAATATAAACGCTTGGCAATTATAGGTGGTGGACGCTTCAGCCTTGGCTTGAAATACATTTTTATCATACAATTCACCGATACAGTATATGATGTGTTTGGTAAATTGTTGCAAGATACCAGATGCCCGAACCTTAAAATTAAACCTTTATTAATAAGTTTGTAATTATTTGGTAGTTTTTAGTGGTATAATAAAAGAAAAAAGCTATTACAAGGTGAATACAAAATGAAAAAGCTTAGAAAGAAAATGCCTGATAACATTTTCAATGTTATCATAGGTGGAATTTTTGCAATAGTAGGACTTTTTGTTCTGATTTTTCCAAACACCTCTTTAATGACAGTTTGCTATACTCTGGGAGCAGCCTGCCTTATTGGTGGCATTATAAGAGTTGTTCGTTATACCAAGGCAAAAAAAGAAAGCACCCCCAATATTATCGATATAATATCGGGAATTGTGCTTTTAGCAATAGCATTTATGCTCCTTTTACATCCAAAATTCCTGATGTCCGTTCTACCCTTTATTATGGGCGTTTCCATTGTGATTTACGGTGTTTCCTCTTTCTTTACAGGCAGGGGTGGTCTTTTCTCAAAGATTTTTGCAGTTATAATCGGATTATACGGCATCTCTCTTATTCTCAATCCCTTTAAGGGCGCAACCACTATAACATCAATGGTTGGCTTCGGTCTTCTCATTTTCGGTATTGTTAAAATTGCTACCGAAATTATTGCAAACAAAAGACTTTCTCAGCTACCCGAGGATATTGATGGTGATGGGTATATTGAAGTGGATTTTAAAGATATTTGATTCTTTAGCAATGTTTTGCAAAGCAAAATATATCATTCGCAAAGCGAATATCATGCCGAAGGTATATCATCCGTCGCAGACGGATATCATTTCAAATGATATATTGCCTGACGGCAACATGATATAAAACAAGTTTTATGATATATTTTCTGCGAAAATATGATATACACCTTCGGTGTATGTCGGGTCTGCGACGCGATTATAAAGTTAAAGGATTCAGGGCATTTTACTGTCCTGAATCCTTGTTTTATTGTTTATTTAAAATTTCCAGTTTCAAAATTAAATTCCTGTCATACACATCATCATATATATATCTTATACGAACATTTTGACCATTTTTATTTATATAGCCACCAGCAGAAGATTCGACATTGTATCCCACATAAGCTATTGATGATTTTGAATAATCAAATTTTATTCCATTCACTTCAAATGATTCGGTTCCATTTCCGTTTGGG
>JAZQUT010000091.1:0-2315 GCA_045631405.1 Acutalibacteraceae bacterium
TTAAAAATCATACTTTTAAGTCTATAAAAAGGACTTAAAAATATTCATTTTAGACTATGAAGTGGACACGAAATGGACACGCTATGGACACGCTGTTTTCATTTAGCCAAAGAGCTCTGCTCCATAGTCTTTAATGATTTGCTCATTAAATTTCTTGGAGTAGTTTTTCCTCTTTTCTTTGAATGGCTTGTCATAAATTGTCTTGAGGACATTGGAGCCTGGTCTCCATCCTCCATCAGCCTCAACATATTTGCCAGGCATCATCTCTGACCTGATTGATGCAGCATATTTTCTCAGATCATGGAGTCTACAAGTCACACAGACCTTTTTTCTCAGTCTCCCAAATCTCCTGGTCATGACATCAGGATTGATTTTAAAAATATACTCCTTGGGAGCTCTGTGAGGAATGAGGTCCATAATCTCAGAATCAAGATATATGAGTCTCACTGACTGGGCATTCTTGGGCATCTCTTTTCTGATCCATTTTCCATGGAGTTTGACCTTTGATGTGTGGACATGTATTGCATTAAGGTCCCAAAGGATATCCTCACCACACAGTCCTCCCATCTCACCTCTCCTCATGGTATAAAGTCCAGCAAGGATAATCATGAGCTTTTCCTCATCATTGACAACAGAAAACAGTCTTTTAAATTCTGAGGGCTCTGGAGGCAGCAGCTCCACAGGAATCTTTTGAGGATATTTGATTTTGAAATTTCTATCATTGCCAGCAAGCTCAAGAGCATTCCTGAGGAAGTTGATTCTGTTTGCAATGGTCTTTTGCTTGAGACCATCAAAGGCCCATTGATTGATTATAGTCTGCAATGTTTTGGAATCCACATCTTTGACATTCATGTTTTTGATTGACTCAAAGTGAGCTGGCATTCTCTCATAATCTCCAAGAGTTGATGGACTCCACACAGCAGAGTGGGTTTCAATGTGGGTCTGCATAGCCTTTTCCACAGTTGTGAAAGTTTGTTCCTCCTCAACATCAAAAATCCAGTTCCTTGCCATGAGCTCTGATTTAGCTTTGGCCTTGAGTGATGCATCTCTGCTGTCATTCTCAGGTGCCACAGTGAAACTTTTGCGGACCTGTTTTCCGTTTATGAGTTTGGTGGCTCTAGTCCTCCAAGCTCCTGATGGTAGTTTTTGCGCACTTGCCATGTGTTACCTCTTTTCTATCTTTTCGATTTCAAATTCCGATCCAAATCCCAACAGCCAATTTGGGCTGACTCCTGTTGCCTGGACAATCTTGATGATGTTTTTTGAGCTCAGATCATTTTCACCTTTTATGACTCTGCAAATGACGGAGTCAGCAACACCTGACATCCGAGACAATTCCTTTTGAGAGAGCCCGCTGGTCTCAAGATAGAGGCCAAGTCTCTCAGATATGATGCTATTGCTCATTTGTTTTTCATTCCTCCTATTCACTTGATTTATTGTTGTGACAACTAATTAATATCACAAAATTTGCGAAAATGCAATTTTAAACCAAAAAAATAAACCACAAGATTAATTCTTGTGGTTTAATAATTCCGCATAGGCCTTGATCTCTTTGTCCAGCTCTTGTCTTTGCTTTTTGAGCTCCTCAATCCTTTGAGCTGCATTCTCTGATTTTCTGATATAATTCTCAAGCTCTGGACAATCATCCCATCCCATCAGCTGATTTGGAGTAACATCAAACATCTTGCAAATCTCAACCATGTCATCAACAGGTGGACTTGTGTTGCCTAGTTCCCAGTTGGAAATGGCATTAATTGATTTATTTAGTCTGGCAGAGACATCCTGTTGAGTAAAGCCTCTCATGAGCCTGAGCATGTGCAAGCGATAGGCCATTAAGCGCTTGATTTTCTTTTGGTCCATAATTACCCTCATGCTTATTTTTGAAATATTGTTTCTGACTACTTGTTATTATTTCAAAAAAAATTTTATCAGAAAATATGGGCATTTACAAGAAAACAAACGTTATCACATTTTTTTATGGTTGACTTCACAATAATTGTGAGCATAGAATTATATTAACAGCTCACACAAAGGAGCTCCAAAAAATAAGGGAGGAGGGAGAAAATGAAAAATGCAATCCAGACTGACCTCAAGAAGTATGTGAAAAGCAGTGGAATCAAGCAGAAATATATTGCTGACAAGACAGGCCTCAAGGAATATTGCATCAGTGACATATTTTGCAACAGACGAGAAATGAAAGCAGATGAATTTGGCTTGATATGCCTGGCAATCAACAAAAATCCAAATGATTTCATGTGTAGTCTCAAAAAGGAGGAATGATGGGGAATTATAAAAAGCACCATCTGCCCAGGGGA
>JAZQUT010000092.1:0-4060 GCA_045631405.1 Acutalibacteraceae bacterium
TGGGAGAATTATTATGTACGTTAAAGATGTAACAGTTAAAAATCAGGTAGGTCTTCATGCACGTCCCGCTACTTTCTTTATTCAGAAAGCTAACGAGTTCAAGTCTTCAATCTGGCTTGAGAAGGAAGAAAGAAGAGTTAATGCAAAAAGTCTTCTCGGCGTTCTTTCTCTCGGTATTATGGGTGACACCGAAATCCGTATCATTGCAGGCGGTGTTGATGAAGAACAGGCAGTTAATGCTCTCGTTGCTTTAGTAGATAGTGGCTTCGCAGAGGTTTAATTCAGGTTTTGATGGCGATAAAGGGCGACCTTTATCGCTTTTTTTATCATAGGGGACGGTTTTGACCGTCCGGCATATAAGGTGGTGAGTATATGGAACAAAGACTCCGTCGATTAAAGGATAAGGCTAATAAATTGCCTTTATCTCCCGGTGTTTATATTATGAAGGATAAGGGTAATGAAATTATCTACATCGGTAAAGCAAAAGCTCTTAAAAACAGAGTAAGCCAATACTTTGGTGCACAACAAAAGCATTCAACCAAGGTGCAGAAAATGGTTGAAAATGTTCAGGATTTTGACTATATACTTACTGATAGCGAGTTCGAAGCGCTTGTTCTTGAATGTAGCCTTATAAAACAGAATATGCCGAAATATAATATTCTTTTGAAGGATGATAAGGGCTTCAGCTATATCAAGGTCACAAAGGGCGATTGGCAGAATATTTATCCTGTGCTTCAGAAGGATGATGAGGATGCAGAGTATATAGGTCCGTATACTGCTGGCTATAGTGTAACAAAGGCTGTTGAGGAAGCGAAAAAGGTTTTCAAGCTTCCTACCTGCTCCAAGGTTTTTCCTCGTGATATAGGCAAGGGGAGACCCTGCCTTAATCACCATATCGGCATTTGCTGTGCGCCCTGCTCAGGTAAGCTGAAAAACAGCGAATATAAGAAAAATGTTTCTGACGCTCTTGATTTTCTTAAAAACGGAAGCAAGGAAACTATTAAGCGATTAACAGAGCAAATGAATGAGGCTGCAGAAAATCTTGAGTTTGAGCGTGCTGCCAAAATTCGTGATACCATAAAAAGCATTGAAAAGGTTGGCAGCAACCAGAAGGTTGTTTCCTCTACCTATAAGGAGCAGGATGTTTTTGCTCTTTCGGTTATGGATGGAAAGGCTTGCTTTTCAGTTCTTCGCTTCAGTGATAACAGGCTTTTTGATACAGAGCATTTCTTTGCCGAAGAAGGCGATAAAATCTCTGAAATGAGAGAAGAATTTATCATATCCTACTATTCAATGAACAGAAAAATTCCTCCGAGAATTGAAATTGACGGAGAAATTGAAAATGCAGAAAATATTGAAAAATGGCTTTCTGAAAAGCGTGGAACAAATGTGAGTATAGTCATACCTCAGAAGGGTGTTCAGGCAAAGCTTGTTGAAATGTGTAAGTCCAACGCTTCTCAGAAATTACTTGATAAGTATAGGGTTAATGATAGAAGCAGAGAAGCTCTTGAGGAGCTTTCGCTTCTTCTTGGAATGTCAAAAATTCCTGAATACATTGAAGCTTACGATATATCTCATACAGGTGGTAGCGACAATGTTGCAGGTATGGTAGTGTTTAAGGACGGCAAGCCACTTAAGGCCGCATATCGCCGTTTTGCTATCAAGGGCTTCAGTGGTCAGGATGATTACCGTTCAATGAATGAGGTGCTTTCGCGCCGTTTTGATGAATACTATGCCCATAAAGAAAAGGGCGAAACAGTAGGCTTTGCAAGGCTTCCTGATCTAATTTTGCTTGACGGTGGCAAGGGCCAGGTTAATGCAGTTTTACCACTTTTAAAGGAATATAATATTGATGTTCCTGTGTTTGGTATGGTAAAAAATAGCAAGCATAGAACCTCTGCAATTTCTACTGCCGGTGGCAGAATTGATTTTAATGCGAGAAAAAAAGCCTTTCAGCTTGTGACAAATATTCAGGATGAGGTCCACAGATTTTCTGTCGCATACCACCATAAGAAGCATACTAAATCCGCCCTTACCGCATCGCTTACAGACATTAAAGGTATCGGTGAAAAGAAAGCGAAAAACCTTATAATGAAATTCAAAACAATGGATGCAATCGGAAAAGCTACAAGAGCAGAATTAATGAGCGTTCCGGGTATAACAGAAGCAAATGCAATTGAAATAATTAAAGCCTTTAAGGGCGAATAAAAAGTAAGGAACAGACTTTTTGGTCTGTTCCTTTTTTATCTGTATTGAAAATCCCAGTCGGGCTCGCCATCACACGCCTCTTTCATTTTTTCGTTCCATGCGCAAAAGATTTCAGAGTGCTCGTCGCTTAAAAATAAATCAAGATATTTATCAAAATTAGGAGCAAGCTCCATTTCCTTCAGACCTTCAAGGCTTGTGAAGAAAACCTTACCCTCGTCGGTAGCTTTTAAAAGTGTGCCGGTATATTCATCAGTTTTATAACAATGAACAAAATATTTGTCATTGTTATCTGTGTTATGCCAATGAACCAAGCCACAGTATTTAAGGTTTCTGATGGTTAGACCGGTTTCTTCCTTAACCTCTCTTACAGCACTGTCGTAAACGCTTTCGCCATCGTCAACATGACCACCGGGGAAAGAAATGCCACACCAGTATTTAACTCTTTTCTGAACCAAAACCTCCTTGGTTTCGGGGTTTTGTACCATAATCATATTTGTTAATTCAAATTTATTCATAAAACACCATTTTTAAGTTTTTTATTATTATACCAGAAATAAAAATGATATTCAATTTCTTTCAAAAACTTGACAAATATAGTGAGAAAATGCAATAATAAAATGATATTATATGTCATAAAGAAATATAATATATTTATATTTATTTTATGGAGGTGTTGGCTGATGCGAGTTATAACAGGCTCTGCCCGTGGAAGAAAATTGAAAACTCTTGAGGGCGATAGTGTCAGACCTACAACCGATAAAGTTAAGGAATCAATTTTCAATATTATTCAATTTGATATTGAGGGCAGAAGAATTCTTGATATGTTCTGTGGTTGTGGTCAGTTGGGTATTGAGGCCTTGAGCAGAGGTGCAGCTTCAGCAGTGTTTGTTGATATTTCCCGTGCTTCAATTGCTGTTACTGAAGATAATCTTACCACAACAGGCTTCAGGAGTGTTTCAAAAACAGTTCTTGCAAACTCACTTGAATATCTTGACAGAACCTCAGAAATTTTTGATATTGCGTTCCTTGATCCACCTTACCATGCAGGTATTATGGAGGATGCAATTGAAAGAGTTGCTCCACATATGGCAGACGGAGGCATAATCGTTTGTGAAACAGGTGAACGAGAGGTTCTTCCTGAGGAGATTGATGGCTTTACCTCAAAGCGTTATAAATACGGAAAAATTGCATTGACTGTATATAGAAAGGGGAATGTTTGATGGGTAAAACAGTTGTTTGTCCCGGTAGCTTTGACCCCCTTACAATAGGTCATCTTGATATTATAACCCGTTCTTCAAAGCTTTTTGACAAGGTTATTGTTGTTGTGATGAGAAATCCTAACAAGGATGTGGGAAGCTTCACAACAGAGGAACGAGTTGAATTTATAAAGCGTTGTACAAAAAATCTTCCCAATGTTTCTGTTGATAGCTATGCAGGTCTTCTTGCAGACTATGTTCGTGAAAAGGGTGCATCAGCAGTTGTTAAGGGCTTGAGAGCAATTTCTGACTATGACGATGAGTTCCGTCAGGCGCTTACCAATCAGAAGCTCAATTCCGAAATGGAAACAATTTTTATGGTTTCAAACGCAGAGCACATGTTCCTGAGCTCCAGCGTAGTTAAACAGGTCTGCAGCTTGGGTGGAGACATTTCAACTTTTGTCCCCGAAGAAATCTGCGACGATATAATGAAGAGATTATCCCATAAATAAAAATAAGGGTGAAAGGATGTTTTTATAATGGCTACAAGTATTGTAGAAAAATCACTTGCTGATATGGAGCAGCTTATTGATGAGGCGAAATCAGTTCCCTTCTCAACAAAAACACTTATGGATACAGAGGAGCTTTCAAGACTT
>JAZQUT010000093.1:0-2368 GCA_045631405.1 Acutalibacteraceae bacterium
GGCAAACGCCTTGAAAGAGCTCTCGAAACTGCAATTCCCGACAGTGTTTATGACGCTATGGAAAACGAACTTAAGTAAAAATTACTTAAATCCGAAAGGACTGGGCAAAATTTGAATAAAAAAGATACTATGGGTTTTCTCGGATTATGCCGAAAAGCAGGAAAGCTTTGCTGTGGTCATGATGTTGTTAAGGAATCCATTGTAAAATCAACTGCAGCGCTTGTCTTTCTCTCGTCGGATGCATCTGAAAGACTAGAGAGGGAAATGACCCACGCTTGTAATTATAACGGTAAGAATATTCCTATAATTCGTACCTCTTATTCTATGGCAGATTTTGCCGAAGCTATCGGCAAGGGTTCGGGTGTTTTTTCCGTAACAGACACCGGTTTTGCTAAAAAACTACATCAACAATTCGGGGAGGAATTAGATGATAACTAAATATAAAGTTAACGAGGTTGCAAAAGACCTTAATTTGAATAATAAAGAAATTATCGAGGTTCTCGGTGAATTTTACGAAGAGCCTAAAAAAGCACAGACTGCTCTTGATACAAGAGAGCTCGATGTCCTTTTTGATGTTTTAACACAGAAAAACAGTGTTGAAAGCTTCAATTCCTATTTCGCAATGAAAAAGGTTGAAGAAAAGAAGGAAGAAAAGGCACAGAAACCTGCTCCTAAGAAAGAGGAGAAAAAGGCAGAGCCTAAAAAAGAGGCTAATGCTCAGAAGAACGCTCCTAAAAATGAGGAGAAGAAGGCTGATAAGCCTCAGAAAAAGGACGATAAGAAGGCTGAAGCTAAAGCAGATAAAAAGCCTCAGGGTCAGTCAAGCGCAAATCCCTTCAAGAAAAACGAAAAGAAGAAGGACGGCCCCATGCAGTCCAGAACAAAGGGCGAAATGCGTACTATTGACACAAGAGCAGACAACGTTGAGCTTGAAAAGTATAACGAAAAATATGAAAATATCGCTCCTGTTCATTCTATCAACGACAATGTTCAGACAAAGCAGAAATTAAAACAGAAGAGCCAGCAGTACAGAAAGCAGCAGGGTATGCGCTCCAAGCGTAAGGAGAGCGAAGCAGAAAGATTAAAGAGAATTGAAGCAGAACGCGCTAAAAAGACTCTTGTTATTACTGTTCCTGAAGAAATTACTGTTGGTGACCTTGCAGCAATGCTTAAGAGAACAGCTGCTGAGGTTATTAAAAAGCTCTTCTCTCTCGGTATGATGGCAACTGTTAACCAGGTTATTGACTACGATACAGCAGAAATCGTTGCAACAGAGCTTGGTGCAAAGGTAAAAAAAGAGGTTGTTATTACAATCGAAGAAAGAATTATTGATGACCGTGAGGATAGCGCTGAGGATCTTCTTCCCAGAAGTCCTGTTGTTTGCGTTATGGGTCACGTTGACCATGGTAAAACATCACTTCTCGACGCAATCAAAAACACTTCTGTTACAGAAACAGAAGCAGGTGGTATTACTCAGCACCTTGGTGCTTACAGAGTAAACCTTAATGGTCAGGATATTACATTCCTTGACACACCTGGTCACGCTGCCTTCACAGCTATGCGTGCAAGAGGTGCGATGGCAACTGATATTGCAATTCTTGTTGTTGCTGCAGACGACGGTATTATGCCCCAGACAGTTGAGGCTATTAACCACGCAAAGGCAGCAGGTGTTTCAATTGTTGTTGCTATTAATAAAATGGATAAGCTTGATGCTTCTCCCGACAGAATTATGCAGCAGTTAACAGAATATGAGCTCATTCCTGAGGAATGGGGTGGCGATGTTATCTGCGTTCCCGTTTCTGCAAAAACAAGAATGAATATTGATGCTCTTCTTGAATCAGTTCTTCTCGTTGCAGAAATGAAAGAGCTTAAGGCTAACCCCAACCGTGCAGGTAAGGGTATTGTTATTGAAGCAAGACTTGATAAGGGCCGTGGTCCTGTTGCAACTCTTCTTGTTCAGAACGGTACTCTTAAATCCGGCGATATTATCGTTGCAGGTACTGCAGTTGGTAGAGTTCGTGTTATGACAGACGATAAGGGTAAAAAAGTAAACGAGGCAGGTCCATCTGTTCCTGTTGAAATTACAGGTCTTGCAGAGGTACCAATCGGCGGTGACCAGTTCGACTGCGTATCTGACGAAAAATTAGCAAGAGAGCTTGTTGAACAAAGAAAACAACACAACAAAGAAGAACAATTCAAATCATTCCAGAAGGTTACACTTGACACTCTCTTTGATTCAATTAATGTTGGTGAACTCAAAGACCTTAATGTTATTGTTAAGGCTGACGTACAAGGTTCAGTAGAAGCAGTTCGTCAGAGCCTTGAAAAGCTTTCAAATGAAGAAGTTCGCGTAAGAGTTATTCACGGT
>JAZQUT010000094.1:0-8384 GCA_045631405.1 Acutalibacteraceae bacterium
TCGACCTTAAACGGATGAGGTTTCGAGGAAATTTGGTCGCATTTGACTGCAGATAGGCTGTCGCCTTTCAAAGGCAAATCGGGCAAAAGTACCGAAACATCGCCGTTTAAGGCTGGTTCGGATATACTTTACCCACTCTAAAAATAAAGAAAACCGAGTCTTTGGTTGATTCCAAAGACTCGGTTGTTTTAATTAGTATGTGATAGAGGATGAGGATGAAGCTGATGAAGCGTAATATGCAACAAAATTGCTGATAAGCTTCTCATTTGCTTTAACAAAGTAGTTGATGATAGCATCAGATTTTTCAATCTTTTCTGAAACAGTATCATAAAGATTGTTTGAGTAATCATTGAATTTTTCAGAAGCGATAGCGCTACGAACATCGCTTTCCCATTTTTCTGTTTTGTCAGCACCAACAAAGTACATAATATGATAACCGTAATCAGTTTTGATTATGCCGGTGTCGCCAACCTTGTGGGAATCAAGAGCCCAATCAAGGAATTCGGGCACATAGCTGCTTGTTGATGTGATATCCTCGTAAAGACCACCGGTTTCTTTTGAACCTGTATCGTCTGTTTTTTCTGTTGCAAGAGCTGCGAATGTAGCTTCGGTAGCTTTGCCATCTTTCCATTCTTTAAGGATTTTTTCAGCCTCTGCTTTTGCTTCAGCGAAGTTCTTATCGATTTCAGCCTGTGAAAGATCGACTGCTTCACCTTTAGCGTCTTCTTTTGTTGTTTCAGCCTGAACAAGAATGTGTCTTACATCTGCGCCTGCAGTCTGCTTGTCGGGTGAGGGAGGAGTTAAGATATATGCAATATAGAATACCTTTGAATCCTCTTCGTCAATAACAGCGATGTCGCCTGCTGCACGACCATCATCGAAGAGCCAGTTTGCAAGCTTTGTTGCGCTGATTGAAGTTTTGCCAACATTTTCTGCAAGAGTTGCGCTGTCCTTTTCATAGGAGTCCTTCTGAGAGGGAAGAGCGTATTCTTTTGCAAGGCTAACGAATGTTTCTTCGTCAGTAACCTTATCCTTGAATTCATTAGCAAGCTTCTTTGCTTCTGATTTTGAATAAGCAGGGTCGTTTTTGTCAGCACCTTCAGCAGGCTCTGCGTAAGAGATAGCGAAAAGTCTTGCGTCAACAAGGTCGATTTCGTTACGGTGCTCTTTGTAGTAAGCGTTAACCTCGTCCTTTGTTGTTGTTTCGCTTATGTTTTCCTGATACCATGTAAGGTATTTTTCAACAACTAAATCTCTTTCAAGAAGCTCTCTGTAGGTTTTTTCTGTGAGACCTTCGCCACAAGATTTTGAAATGTAGTTGTTAATGGAGATGTCCTGTTCTTCTGCACCTTCAATAAACTGCTTCATGCCTTCTTCGATCTGCTCGCTGATTTCCTTTTTAACAGCTTCGTCAAGCTTAAAGCCAGCCTTCTTAGCTTCCTCGCTCATTGCTTCTGCGTAAACAGTTCTCTGGATAACTGCTTTTTCAGGAGCCATAATTCTGAAATAGTCAGCCCATGTTTCAACACCCTCGGGAGCACCCTCGCCGATATAGTCCTGAGAAGCAGGATCAACCTTGACGTCGAAGCCAGTGTATGCTGCACCTGCACCTGCGCCATAGTAAGAGTCAACCTGCTGAGAAGCAGTTGCCATCTGGTTGTAAAGGCTCATATAGTAGTAGTTGTATTCTGCTACATTGATTTTTTCATCCTCGTATGTAGCAACTGTAAGAACCTTCTGGGGAAGACAGAAAACCTTTGTAAGCATACTGCCTACACCGTAAAGAACAACACCTGCAACAAGTAAAATGCAAATTGTCTTAACAAGAATTCTGATGATTTTGTCGCCCTTGCCTGATTTCTTTTTCTGAGCCTTTGCAAGACGCTCCTTGCGCTGCTCACGATAGATTTCGGCATTGGTTTTGATTTCGTTGTTTGCCATTTGTTTTTCATCCTTTGCTTTCTTTTATCATACAACAAGTAATGTTGCAAAATATCGTTTCTATTTTATACTAAAAAACAGAAATTTACAAGACTATTTTGATAATTATTATATATATACAGACTAATTTACATTTTATTTAAATTTATTTTACATTAAAAACTCAGGTTAAGCGTTTGTTTTTGTTGCATAAAGCCTGTTATTGTGTTATTATATTTGAAGAAATTTTTACGGATTGGTGTTTTATGGCTAAGAAAAAAAGCAATAAACTGAAAATAATAATACCTGTAATTTGCCTTTTGCTGATTGCAGGAATTTTGTGTGGTATTTTTATACCTCGCTTGCAGACCAAGGGCATTATTCAAATGAATTTATGTCAGGGTGAGCAAAAGGGCTACGCCTTTGATGATGGCTACAAGGCATTTGTTAAAGCTGATTCCGGTATGCTTTACATTAATGAAAAAACATCAGCAGTTGCTATAACAGACAAATCAGGCAAGGTTGTATTTAATTCTCATTCAACTGACGCTGCAAAGAACAAGCTTGCTTGTGTTTTGTCCTTGACTCTCAGAGATAAAATCGGCAATTCCTATGTTATAAACAGTTCAATAAACAGTGTTAAAAATGGTGCCTTTGAAATCAGCAAGGAAAAGAAAAACTCTGTTACAGTAATGTTTTCTTTTATGACTCACAGAGCTGGGGAGGTTTCAGAAAAAATCCCCGTTAAATTCAGCGAAAGTAATGGTGGAATTAAGGTTGAAATTGATACAGATCAGGTTACCTTAAGGGATGGATATTGTATTGAAAAAATCAGTATCCTTCCTGGTCTTTTCACTGAAAATAACCCTAAAGGAGAATGCTTTTATACTGTTCCCGATGGCTGTGGCGCTCAGGTGGATTTAACTGCAAAAGCAGGCGAGGCATACACTCAGACTCTTGATGTCTATGGTAGTGATGTAACCTTCGGGGAGTATTCTGAGGGAGCAACATTACCTTGCTTTGCAATGACTAAAAACGGCGTTATGGTTTCTACCGTTATTGAAGATGGCGATGCGCTTTCGTCAATTAATGTGAAGCATAATAAAAATATTGGTGGCAATCTTTATAACACCTTTGTCATTACCCCTTATGCAAAACAGGACGGAAGACTTGTAAAAGGCCCATCCTATGACGGCGTTATTTCTCAGACCTATTATATTTCAACCTCAGGGGACAGAAATTACAATACAGTTTCTGCAATTGTGCGCGACGCTCTTCTTGAAAAGGGCTATCTTCCGTCGGAGATAAGCGATAGCTTTGTTGATTATCCCTTCTTTATAACTGCTATCGGTAGTGAAAACGGAAGAAAAAACACAACCTACACAACCTTTGAAAACGGTGCAGAAATTATCGCATTATTGAAATCCCGTGGTGTGAGAAGCGTTGCCTTAAGATTTGCAGGGGCAGGGGATAAGGGTCTTAATTCAGGTGCAAATGGTTGCGATGAGTTAAATAACACTCTTGGTGGTAAAGACGGATATAACGAGCTTTGTGATACAGCTGTTCAGAAAAGTGGTTCGGTTTGGTATGATTTAAATCTTGCAGTTACCCCAAATAAAAACGGGCAGAATAAATTAAGCCTGTATGATGATTTGAGAGAGTATATTTCCAAGGATCAGATCAAATCAAATGTCAGCTCATATATGAAGAGCTACAGTAATATTTCAAAGGCTTATGATTTCCTTTCAAAGAGTGAGGCAGGCAATATTTGTGTTAATGACCTGTCATATCTTCTTTATACTGATACCTTTGGAAAAGTGGACAGACAATCAGCATTGAACAGTCTGCAGGATAAAATTCAGTCTTTGGGTGTAAGCAATGGACTTATGCTTTCAAAGCCTGCAGTTTATCTTATGAATCAGGCTGATGCAGTTTTCTCTGTAACCCAGAGCTCAGCTCTTCAGAATAATGAAGGGGTTACCAATGTACCCCTTTTGCAGATGGTTCTTCACGGTAGCGTTTGTTATGGCTCTGAGCCCGTAAATCTTTTTGAGGATAGCAACGATGCTGTGCTTAAGGCTATTGAATATGGGGCATCACCATCGTTTATTTTCACATATGACAATTGTAATGTTCTTGATTATGGCGTTTATGCAACTCAGACTGCCAAATTTTACGCTTCAGCCAAAAGAATGTTACCCTTGATGGATATGAAGATTACCTCACATGAGCAGGTGATTTCAGGTGTTTATAAAATTACCTATGATTACAGTAAAACTGTTTATGTAAACTATAATCCATCTGTGGTTGAGGTTAACGGAATACTTGTTTCTGCAAAGGATTTTGTTATAATTTAAGACTAAAAAAGATTTCCGATTTTGGTTGGAAATCTCTTTTTATTTATTTTGACGAAATAGTTATTATTTTAACAAAAAAGTGTTTGCATTTTTTATTATTTGTGATAAAATGAATCTGTCTAAGTGTAATTCAAGAAAGGATGAATGTAATGGACTACAAAATGGAATTAACTCCCGAACAGTCCGCCATTCTTAATGGCGAAAAAGGGGAAGTAATGGCAAAGGTTATGAAGACCCTTGTTATGTACGGTGAAGCATTTGGCGCAACTAAAATGATCCCCGTAACAAGCGAAAAAGGTCACCTTGTTACCAGCTTCGGTCTTAAGGTTATGAGCCCTGTTTATGATCTTATGGATCAGCTTATTAACGCAGGTATCACATCAACACAGAAATTCTCTGTTGACCCCAAGCCCGTTGACCCCAAGGTTCCCTCAAACTTTGCTAAAAATCTTGTTTTCAACAAGTTTATGTACACAAAGCAGGATAGCTATGATGAGCAGCTCAGAAAGCTTGGTCTTTTAAGCGATGACGCTTACACATGTACCTGCTACATGGATCAGGTTGGCAATGTTCCCAAGAAGGGTGATATTCTTTCATGGGCAGAATCAAGTGCAGTTGTTTATGCTAACTCTGTTCTTGGTGCTCGTTGTAACCGTAACTCCGGTATTATCGAGCTCTTCGGTTCTATCGTTGGCTGCGTTCCTTATTTCGGTCTTGTTACTGATGAGGGTAGAAAAGCAACATGGGTTGTTGAAGTGAAATGTAAAAAGAAACCCGAAGCTCAGATTCTCGGTTCTGCAATCGGTATGAAGGTTATGGAAGATGTTCCTTATGTTAAAGGTCTTACAGACTGGATCGGCACAGAGCTTGATGATGCTGCAAAGGCATACCTTAAGGACTTCGGTGCTGCAACAGCTTCTAATGGTGCAGTTGGTCTCTATCACATTGAAGGACTTACTCCTGAAGCAGTTGAAATGGGCGATAGCCTTATTGCAGAAAATGCACAGGTTTATGTAATTGACGATGCTGAGCTCGAAAGAGTTTACAAGTCATATCCTGTTATGTGGAAAAAGAAGGATAAAGCTCCTCAGCTTTGCTTTATCGGTTGTCCTCACCTTTCTCTTCAGCAGCTTAAGGAATGGACAGACAATGTTTGCGAAGGTCTTAAAAAGAGTGGTAAAAAGAAGGTTACAATCCCCACAGTATTCACAGCAGCTCCTGCAGTTTGCGACGAATTCAATAAAACTGAATATGCTGCAAGACTTGCAAAAACAGGCGTAACCCTCAGCTATATTTGTCCTCTTATGTATATGAATAACCCTCTTGCAAAGATGGGCAGAGTTATTACTAACTCAAACAAACTCCGTACATACACAACATCTCGTTACTACACAAGTGAAGAGATTCTTGATATAATCACAAAGGGGGCAAAATAAGATGAAAACATTTAAAGGTCGTCCCGTAGTACCGGGCACAGCAGAGGCAGTAGCTCTCGTTTCTCATGGTGGTTTTAACACACTTGCTTCATTCCAGAATGCTCTTCAGTTTGATAAGCCTGAAGACAAGACTGCAAAATGTGGTGACCAGAATAATGCTGATATTTTTGAAAAGCCAATGGGTGGTTCAGCACTTTGCCTTCCTCAGACAATCGGTTCAACAACAGGTGGTATGGTTCTTTACTGTGCTAAGGTTCTTGGCAAATGTCCTGCATGTATGCTTTTCTCTGAGCATATCGACTCTCTTGCAGCTGCAGGTGCAATCCTTGGTGCTGTATGGACAGATACTCCCATGCCTACTATTGACTGCCTCGGTGAAGAATTCCTTAACACAGTTAAGACAGGCGATAAGATTAAGGTTTACGAAGACGGTACAGTAGAAATTTGTGACTAATTTTGCGGATTTGCGCGTTTGCTTACACTCGCAGTGCTGTTGCACAGCTTCGGTTCGCAATTCACGCAACTCCATCAAAATTCGTTCACAAATTAACGAAAAGAGATTGACATGTGAAATTGGGAGATGGTTCACACTCGCAGTGCTGTTGCACAGCTTCGGTTCGCAAATCACCCGATTTCATCAAATTTCTTTAAAGAATTTAAATTTGTGACTAATTTTGCGGATTTGCGCATTTGCTTACACTCGCAGTGCTGTTGTACAGCTTCGGTTCGCAATTCACGCAACTCCATCAAAATTCGTTCACAAATCAAGATTTACGACTGCATTTGCGAAAACGGGAGTCACTCACACTCGCATGAAAACAAAAAATCTGTATGATGCTTTTGTGCATCATACAGATTTTTATATTTAAAATTATTGTTTTTCTGCTTTGTGACAATCGCCATCAGTTCCGCCTGAACAAGTTACAGTTATAATAGGGTAGTGGTTTCCGTGGGAAACGGTTACTGTGTAAGTACCGCCTGCAGCACAGAAAGGAACATCTCCACCAAGAACATCATCTCTCAAAAGCTTTGTATCAGCCTCGTTAGTAAATTGTTTTCCATTAGCATCGGCAACATAACCTACACCATCTTCTTTTGAACAAATTATAGTGTAAATATATGGTTCGTTTTCAGGAGGATTAAAGTTGTTATTGTAGCACCATTCTTTTGAGTTGCTTGCAATTGAGCGTTGCATAACATTACAAGCTTTTATTCTACTGCTTTTTCCAACGGCGCCAAAAACCGGTATGGCGATAGCAACTAATATTCCCAGGATTAAAACCACAACTAATAGTTCAACTAAAGTAAATCCTAATTTGGATTTAAAGAATCTTTTCATAATGCAACCCCCTTGGATGTGTAATATTAGTGAAAGTTTCGTAACCTTTACGAAACCAATGTAACACTTTTCAGTAACAAAGTAAATGCTTTTTTACCAATATTTTCAAAAATGTGCAGAATTACAAAAAATACAATGGTAGGTTAGTAACTTTAACCAAACAAAAAGGACGATAACTGTCAGATAAGTTATCGTCCTTTGATATGTTGTGTTTATGTTAGATGAGACCCTGAGCCATCATAGCGTCTGCAACCTTGATGAAACCTGCAATGTTTGCACCTGCAACAAGGTCATAACCAAGACCGTATTTTTCGGAAGCATCTGCAGAGTTGTCGTGGATGTTCTTCATAATCTGTTTGAGCTTTGCATCAACTTCTTCAGCAGTCCAGCTATATCTCATTGAGTTCTGGCTCATTTCGAGAGCAGAAACTGCAACGCCACCAGCGTTAACTGCTTTGGAAGGAGCAACAACCTTAACATTTTCTTTAAGGTATTCAAGAGCATCGTTTGTTGTGGGCATATTAGCAACTTCAATGTAGTACTGAACGCCGTTAGCAACAAGCTTTTTAGCTTCGTCCATATTGATTTCATTCTGAGTTGCGCAAGGCATAGCAACATCAACCTTTACGCCCCAGGGTTTCTGACCGGGGAAGAATTCAACACCGAATTTATCTGCATAATCCTGAACCTTATCGCGACCTGAAGCGCGCATTTCAAGAAGATACTCAATTTTTTCATCAGTTGTGATACCGTCTTTGTCATAAACATATCCGTCAGGACCAGAGATTGTAACAACCTTGCCGCCAAGCTCAGCAATTTTCTTTGCAGCGCCCCAAGCAACATTACCGAAACCTGAGAGAGCGAAAGTTTTGCCCTTAATATCTTCACCGAAGTGTTTGAATACTTCAACTGCATAATATGTAGCACCGTAGCCTGTTGCTTCAGGACGGATGAGAGAACCGCCGTAGGAAAGACCTTTACCTGTAAGAACACCATTTTCGAAAGCACCGCGGATTCTTCTGTACTGACCGTAAAGGTAACCGATTTCTCTGCCGCCAACGCCGATATCACCTGCGGGAACGTCAACATCAGGACCGATATGTCTGTAAAGCTCTGTCATAAATGCCTGGCAGAAACGGAGAATTTCCATATCACTCTTGCCACGAGGGTCAAAGTCAGAACCACCTTTACCACCACCGATGGGAAGTCCTGTAAGGCTGTTTTTGAAAGTCTGCTCAAAAGCAAGGAATTTCATAATACCGGAATAAACAGAAGGATGGAAACGAAGACCGCCCTTGTAAGGTCCGATAGCACCATTAAACTGAACTCTGT
>JAZQUT010000095.1:0-2477 GCA_045631405.1 Acutalibacteraceae bacterium
GCCTTCAGGGAATATCCCTACCAATTTGCTCCTTTTAAGACTTTTTATAGCAGCTTCAAGGGCTTTCTTATCTTTTCCGTTGCGATAGACAGGTATAAGTCCCGAATTTCTGAAAAACCAATTAAAGAAGCTCAACTTGAAAAGCTCTGCTTTTGCAAGAAAATGAACACATCTTCCGGTGCTGAGAATCACCATAAAGCAATCTAAATTTGATTTATGATTTCCTGCAAGAATTGCACCTTTTCTTTTTGGAATATTTCCTATGCCTTTGACTTTCGGCAAAAATATAATAAAAAACAATATTGAAACAATGGGCGAAAAAAGTTTATAAAAAATATCTCTGCTTTTCATTTGTTTTCCTTATTATCATTTTATTGTTAGTTTTTCCTATTCTTTCTAAATATACAAAAAAATGTTCTTACCCCTAAGGCTAAGAACATTTAATTATTCATTAAATTTTAAAAAGCGACAGCTCCGCGGTCGAATTTACAGCTTCTGTAAGGCACACCCATTTTAAGCTTTGCGCCGTTTCTTGAAAGAAGCTCATCAACTCTTACAAGCTCATAGCCCTGCTCCTGAAGCTCGGGAATGGCTCTTAAAACCGCTTTAACAGTTACCTCCCTTGTATCATGCATAAGAATAATCGCACCGTCTTTAGCTTCTTTCATTATGCGCTTATAAATATATTCTTCCTTTTCTCTGAACCAATCGTAAGTTGAAGAAGACCAATGAATGAAGAAGCAGTCTAATTGTTTAAGCTGAATGAAATTCACATTACCATAAGGTGCACGAAGGAACAATGGCTTTTTACCGATAATCCCTTCAATTACCTCTTCACCTTTAGCGATATCTTCTTCAATTTCTGTCAATGAGGATTTATAAAAATCAATATGGCTATAAGTATGGTTTCCGATAAGATGCCCATCGTCATAAGCTCTTTTAACGATTTCGGGATTCTTTTCAGCTTTACTTCCAATTACAAAAAAGCTTACGCTTGCGCCATATTCTTCAAGACCGTCAAGCAATTCTTCGGTATAATCGGAGGGTCCATCATCAAAGGTTAATGCAATTGCCTTTTCCCCAATCCCACTTTCGCCTATGTTAAGACGAATTGTTCCATCGGGAATTGTTCTTGAAAGTATAGTTAAATGAAGCAGAAACGGAATTACTATCAAAATATTTTCAGCTATTGAGGTGCTGATTTTTTTACTTGGTTTTTTCATATATTTAAAAACAGAGTTTTTTCTCTGTACCCCTTATCTTTTAATTAACATATTATACCATATATTTACAGGTTTTGAAAGAAAGGTAACAAGAATGTAAGAATTTATTAATATTTAGGTAAAAATAAAAAGCCGACCAAAAGGTCGGCTTAAATATTTTTAATTATTTCTTGAAAAGGTCAAGGATGTCAACGATATCGCCGTCTTCATCGTCAGCTGAAGCTGCTTCAACGGAAGCTGCTGCGCCTGATTTATTAGCGAAGCCATTTGCATCTGTACCGAAGCCTGTTGCGATAACAGTAACGATCATTTCGTCATCAAGCTTTTCATCAAATGCAACACCGAAGATGATGTTTGCATCAGAATCAGCTGCGTCTGCAATGATGCTTGCTGCAACATCAACGTCGTCAAGAGTGATATCAGCGGAAGAAGTGATACTGATAATTACACCCTTTGCACCCTGAATTGTTGTTTCAAGGAGAGGACTGGAAACTGCTGCATTAGCTGCGATTTCTGCTTTTTCCTTACCTGTTGCACGACCAACACCCATATGAGCGTGACCTGCGTCCTTCATAACTGCAGTAACGTCTGCGAAGTCAAGGTTGATGAGACCGGGAACCTTAATAAGCTCGGAAATGCTCTTAACACCCTGACGAAGAACATCATCAGCAACGTCGAAAGCATTAGCAAATGTGATTTTCTGATCAGAAACGAGTTTGAGTCTTTCGTTGGGGATAACGATAAGGCTGTCAACATGCTGTGCAAGCTCTGCGATACCTGCTTCTGCCTGCTGCATTCTTCTCTTACCTTCAAATGCGAAGGGCTTTGTTACGATACCAACTGTGAGGATACCGTTGCTCTTTGCGATTTCTGCAATAGCGGGAGCTGCACCAGTACCTGTGCCACCACCCATACCTGCAGTGATAAATACCATATTAGCACCGTTGAGAGCATCAACAATAGCGTCTCTGCTTTCTTCTGCTGCTTTAAGGCCCATTTCGGGACGAGCGCCTGCGCCACGGCCACCAGTAACCTTTTCACCAATCTGAATTTTATGTGTAGCTTTAGAGAATGTAAGCACCTGCTTATCTGTGTTGATAGCGATGAATTCAACGCCCTGAACACCTGAGCTAACCATGCGATTGATAGCGTTTCCGCCGCCACCACCGACACCGATAACTTTAATCTGGGTTACATCTTCAAAATCGTTTGCAATTTCAAAGTTCATTTTTCTTCCTCCTATTTTATACATAA
>JAZQUT010000096.1:0-15503 GCA_045631405.1 Acutalibacteraceae bacterium
TCCAAAAAGCTTCTCAAATTTGCGATTATTCTTTTGGGCTTATCGCTTAATATTACAACTGTTTTGCAGGTTGGCAGAATGTCACTTACAGTTATGGTTTTCACCCTTTTAACCTGCTTTGGTGGTGGCTATTTTATCGGAAGAGCTTTGGGGCTTAACTGGAAGCTTTCAAACCTTATTTCAGCAGGCACAGGCATCTGTGGTGGCTCGGCAATTGCTGCCATAGCACCAACAATTGATGCAGACGACGATGACGTTGCTTATGCTATGTCTGCCACATTCCTTTTTGATATGGCAATGATAATTCTCTTCCCGATTATGGGCAGAGCAATCGGAATGACTGACGAGGCATTCGGCATCTGGGCGGGTACCGCTGTTAATGATACATCATCCGTTGTTGCAACGGGCTACGCCTTTTCAGAGGCTGCAGGCGATTTTGCAACTATGGTTAAACTCACAAGAACACTTTCAATCATTCCCACAGTTATTACCTTTGCATTTATTCAGCTTGGTATTAAAAAGAAAGAAGCAAAGAAAAACAGCGAAAACGCAGATGACTTGAAAGCTAATTTCAGCATCAAAAAAATCTTCCCTTGGTTTATACTCGGGTTTGTTGCTATGTCAATTGTAGCAAGCATTTTCACAGTTCCTGCAGAGCTCGTTGCAGGCACAAAGACAGTGAGCAAATTCCTTATGGTAAGCGCTCTTGCAGCAATCGGACTCAACACCTCATTCTCAAGCTTCAAGAAATCAGGCATACGCCCGATGATTCACGGATTTATAATTTCAGCATTGGTTGTTATTGTTGCCTTGCTTGTTGAAATTGCTATGGGCATTGTATAAAAATATAATACTACTCGTTTACTTACACAACTCCTACCTGCTGGAAAGCGGGTAGGAGTTGTTAATAATTTAATGGTTAAGCGGGACTTGCAACATATCAGCTATTCATTTCAGTTTTTTGTTATTTTCAACACAAAATACATACGCAATGTATTTCTTGCCGTTAACCTCTTTTGTAATCTTCTCCAGCAATAATTTCTTTCTTATCATTTAACTCATCCGTTCTTATTTAATTTTATCTAACAAACTGCCACAAAAAGAAAAACAGCTATGCAAACGCATAGCTGCCAAACACAATCACTTTTTATATTCTTTTCATTAACTTAAAATACTCGCCGTCTTCGTCTGCACCGTCAAATAAGACTTCTGTAAAGCCGTATTTCCTGTATAAGTGCAAGGCGTTTTCGTTATCCTTATCAACACCGATTGTCATTTCAGAAAAGCCCATTTCTGTGGCTTTGTTTATGAGAAATTCTAGAATCTCGCTACCGATACCACGACCACGATATTCCTTTTTTACAATCATTCTTGAAACGTAAACACGCTGACCCGGAATGGTATAATCAGGGTCGCCTGTATCAAAAACCAATGCACCCTCACCTATAAACTCACCATTGATTTTATAAATGAAAACGAGACGATTGCCCTCTGCAATCTCCCCTCGCCACTTTTCGGCAAGAGGTTGAGCTTTCATATTCCATATATTTGAACACTTACTGTAGTCTTCAAGCTTTAGGGGTTCGATAAACGTGTTTGCAAACTCTATGAATTCTTTATTTATTGCTCTATATTTCATATTGGCAATTTCTTTCAAAGAGCGTGTTCTCATAAGATGTCTGACAAATCTACAACCAAGAAAATATCCTACATCCGAATGTCCGTTATATGAACACCAATCACCGAAAAAGTCTTGAACAGATTCTTTTTCATTAAGACGGCAGAGATACTCTTTCTTTATATCATTTTCGTTATCGTAGCACCACTCAAGCCAACCGTCTTTATCTTGATGATAGAACTCTTCACCACATAAGATCTGTTCGCAAACCATAGCAACACCCTCTTGATAGAGTTGCTGAATGGCTTTTCTGCGCTTTGTGAAATCAGGAAGATAAAGATTCCCGTTCACCTTGTGCCACAAATGACCGATTTCGTGCAGTATCAGGGCACGCATATTTGTTTCATCGCCCCAGTTAAGCTCGATGATTTTTTCTATGCCTAACAAAACTGTATTTTTACCGTCAAGGGTGGTTGCCCAACCGGCACCGTTACAAAGACCAAGATACAGAATAATATTAATATCCGGCTCACTATCAAATAACTTTGAAAGATTCTCGTTCAACTTATCTATAACAGCATTGAAGCTCTTGTTCACAAAATCGATTTTCTCGTCATTCAAAGCCATTTTGAGAACAGGCTGAACCTCTTTATCAAAGTTATAGCCTTTAGCATCATTTTCGCATTTTGACGGCAATTCCTTTGATATTTCCCCTGCATATTCACGCCACAAGTTAATATCAAAGCCATCTGCAAAAACAGATTTAATTTTATCACAAGTGTTTATGATTTTCATTTTATTATCCTTTATAAGTGTATCCAAAACCTTTTCAGATTTCGTTTCATATCTGGCTCATTTACAGTAGATTCATATACACCACCGTTATTGAGTATTACTTTCTCGCTGCCTATATTGTCGTCAATACAGGTTATGAGTATTTTATCAAGACCGAGGTCTTTGCAATACGGGAGAATGGCTTTGAGCATTGATGTTGCATAGCCTTTCCTTCTTTCACAGGGCTTTATTGAATATCCGATGTGCCCGCCAAACTTTGAAAGATAGTCATTGAAATAATGGCGCACCTGTATCATACCCACAAGTAGATTATCAGACTTGCGTATATAGAAAAACTGCGTTGCTATAACCAATCCTTCAGGAAGTGTTTCGGGAGATGTGTACTTTTCGCATTCTTCAATGTATGTAAATGAATCCTCGCATCTACGAAGAGGCCCGCAACCATCCATTGAGGACTCTGCATCCAGGAAAGCCTGTTTATATTCAGCAATCTGCTCTGCATATTCCTCACTTGGCTCAATCAAGAAGAAATCCCCTGCATCTATTTTAATCATAATTTAAATATCCTTTTCAATTAACAAATAAGAGATTTATTCTTTGCTATTCTCTTCAACAAACCTTTTGATATACCCGATTTGTGTCGGCATTATGTTTTCTGGGAGATTGTCTAAATCAAAAAACCTTAATTCAGTGCTTTCACCGTCAGGCTTCAATTCGCCCCAAAATTCATTTATTACATACACAACATCAGTATAATAAACCTCGTCTTTATTGGGATAAACCATATGGACATTTGCTTTAATATCAAAGAGTTTCGGATTTGCAAAATCAAGGTTTGTTTCTTCCTTGATTTCTCTTTTAAGTGCATCCTCTAAGGACTCACCAAGCTCAATAGCACCACCGGGAGTACACCATTCCCCTGTATCTGTTCGCTTTTCCAAAAGCATACCCTTTTCTTCATTATAAAGAATTGCCATTGCAGCAACAGCCATTATAGGTGCGTGTCCCACAAATTTTCTCATATCACCAATGTAGCTCATAATAGCACTCCTATCTTTTAGCTAATTTATTTTTCAATCTTTTAAACACATTCTGCTTTGGTGGATTCTTGTCCCATGCCCATTCCATTTCATCAATGGTAAAGCTACCATTTTTCAGTGCTTTGATTTCTTCAAGGCATTTTTCTGTTGCCAATTTTATATATTCATCTGCCATTTTTTGAGTAAAGAAGAACGCTTCACCATCGCTATACGGCTCAAAATCCTTCTTAAAATCTGCAGATAATTGCTTGGTATCAAAAGGATAAATATCAAAAATTAGTTCTTCATTTATATCCTGTGGAATTACCAAAGAATTGCTGATGTTGTATTCATTAACTACATAGTTATTCAGTAACTTATAATCATTATGTAACCGTTCAACATTCCCTTTGGGATATGGGTCCCAATTATGCAAGGAATAAACGAAATAACGGAAAATGGTATCCTGAATCAAATGCAGATAATAACCAAGATACAGTTCATCCGTTTCCATTAACTCTCTGTAGGTTTCACGAAACCAAGCTAATTTATATGTCTTTTTAGTACCTTCCTCGGTGGTGTATTTCAAATGACTGTCGGTAGCCGACTGAATGTTGTGCTTATAGGCATCAGGCAGAATGATACCAAGACGAAAACGCTCAACATCGTTAATCTTCACTTGTTTCATTATCTCGTTAGCAATCGCTAAATGCATAACTCTTGATGCCATATAACCACCTCACTTTTCACTAACTAAACATCACACACCAAGAATATAAACACCATTAAATTCTTTAGCTTTAACCAGCCAATCTAAAACAGTTTTATAGTCTGCAGGTTTCGTTTCTTCTATAATTTTTATCATTTCGTCAACTTGCTCAGGCGAATAATAGTTAATACCACACAAATCAATTTCGCCACTTTTTAGATTATTGTATGTACCATTCTTGAACACATCTTTGTAGCACTTATAAAAAATCTCCCAATCATCACCTGATATATAAAGAGAATCGTTGCGCCAATATTCAATTTTATTAACAATATTTTTTATACTTGTTCCGCTTTCGTGTTGGCAAAACTGCAACTCCAAAAAGTCAGAACCACCAAATGTCCTGCGCTCATCCTGAGTATTAAAACTATGGAACAACATTATATCACGCCCTTTTCACACACAAAAACATTTGCAAATTCTGTTTCGTAATGTTCAATTAAAGTTAACCCTGAGTTATTTATGCACTCTATAATATTTTCCACTGTGTCGGGATAAACTTCAATTTTATTTGAACCTATATCAATAAATTCATCTTGGTTTTTATCTGTTGATAACACAAATGAACCATCGTTATTGAGTAATTGCTGAACCTTGTTTATTGCACCTTGCTTGTCATTTATGTGCATAAAAGTAAGTGATGAATATATAACATCAAAAGTGGTATTGAAATCATATGTCATAAAATCATCGCAAACAAGATTCACATTTCGATATTGTTCAAGATTCTTTTCAGCACCCTTTATTGTATCGGGCGAAATATCAATTCCATAAAACTCATTGCAAAGTGGTGCAGTACGAACAGCAAGTCTGCCTGTTCCAACACCGATTTCAAGAACAGTCTTGTCCTTTGACAACTGCATTTTATCAATAAACTCCTGACCGTCCCACTTATCCATATATGCTTTAAGTGGTTCAGGGTCGTGAACAGGGTCGTTGCCTTCGCTTATTAAAATATCGTAATGCTTTGCAACTGGATGAACTTCATACAAATAAGTCATAAAATCGCCGTCTTCGTGGGTGTGGTGATATTTAAACCCTGCTTTTTCAAAGGCTTTCTGTGATGCAATATTGCTTGGGAAAATTATAGCTTCAGCCTTTTCAATATCAATACCGATTATGGATTTTGCATTATCGATAAGTTCTTCAATCACACTCGAACTCTTACCCTGCCCACGCTTTTCGGGTGCAACAAAGATTTCCATAATTGTAACAACACCCTCATGCAAACAAAGCTCAATTACAGCAAAGGGATTCTCATTTTCAAAAACCACCTTACACCAATAATTTTCACCAACAATGTTGTAATCTTCATTGGACCAGTATTCATATTCCTGACGAAAACCATCATCCATACCTGTCATTCTGACAGCATGTTCATCAAGCCAGTTTTCAACATAGCTCATTATTTCAGGGTTGTAATCATGCCAAGTAAAGTTCATATTATTTATTCGCTTTCTGTATTTTCATTTAATATATGATAGCATAGATATAACACAAAAAACAAGAGCAAGGAAAAACCTTGCTCTTGTTTGCAAAATTCACTCTTTTATTCACTACGTTTATCTTTGTTTCAAGCAGTAAATTTTTGATTATAAAGCCTCCTATAAAGACTATTTTATACTTTGATATTTTTCAAATTCAGCAATAAATTTTTTTGATAAATTAATTGTATCATTTTCAAACAAGTGATTCCATGTATCGTTCTCGCTTGTTCTAAGACTTATTGCAGTTTTTATTTTAGAAACATCTTCTGTAATAATACCATCCAATACTTTTTTCAAAAACTTAGAATATGATTGGTTTTTACAACAGAAGGTTCCGACTGTTGTAAACAACGTCAGTATAAATGTTAATGTTTTAGACGAAACCTCCATACTTTTTGAAATACTGTATAGCTCTGTTGCGCGTTCGATTAAATAAATAGTTAGTTCAGCTGTTCCCTGTTTTAAACTATTAATAGTAAACCAGCCCAATGAATTAGAAACTCTACGCAACCCTTCTTCAAAATTATTTTCGATACAATCTGTTCCGATATTAAACATTGCTCTATACAATCGTTGCTTTTTATCTGAACTAGTAATTACGAAATTCATATGTTCGTCTTCATTTAAGAAAGAATATAACAAATCAATTGCTTTTATAACAACAACACGTCTTTCTTTATTCCCGTTTTGAGCAACACCAGATATACTAGAGATTATATAATCACCTAGGTTGGAGGATATTTTTCTTTTTTCATCCATTTCTTTGATTACTCGTTCAAATAATTGGAACAGTATCTCTAAATATTGCTGATTAACTAATGCTCGAGTTTTATATATAAATGCTATATAAATATCAATAAGTTCCTCTTGCAGTTCCTTTTGTCTCTGTTCTGTTGACAAAAGAACATCATTCAATTTATTTATAAGTGTATAAAACATAGGTAAGTTATCTTTGACAATACAACTATTTAACAAATCATAAATTTTTTCTTTTATTTTTTTAAACTCCTCCTTTGAATACTGCCTATCATTTATAAGTTTTTCAAAATCTGGAAGTAATAAATAACCTTGATAATTACCTTTTATTCCAATTATTTCAACGATTACATCTATCTGTTTATTCAATATTTTTTCTTCTGCTGAGGCATTTAAATTACCTTTATTAATGAGTTCACTTATACAATACATCTTAAACTCTAATAAAACTGCATCCTCTGTACCTCTAAATATTCTTTCAAGCACATTTTCATAAAACAGAAACGCCTCTTCATAACTTTTGTTTAATAGTTCATTAAACAATAAAGAATAGCACATTTTAACATTATTAAACGCAGCACTATTTTTAGAAATTAAAGATGAGAATTCGCGGAACGAATTCAAAAGAATCTTGTAACTCTCAGTTTTTTCTTTTCCTTCTTCTAAACAAAAAACAATTGCACCTGAAAGCAAATTGCAATAGCTTCTAACACCAACATCCTCATAAAAGAATACGAGTGAATTAATGACATTTCTTAATTTCTCAATAACAAATTTTAGCCATTCGTTTTTTTCTTCCTCAATCAAATTTTTTATAATACTACGATATGTACCATATAATTTCTCGGTGAATGCAGGATTGTTTTCCTTCTGTGTTTTAAAGAGAAAAAAACTATACTCTTCAATATATTTTTTAAACCATTCATATTGATTTTTATCTATGCAAAATTTAATATTCTTAATTTGCTGTGCAACTACTTTATCTATTGTTATTTCAGAATTAATTTTTTTGCACATTTTCAATTCATTAATATTAAAGTTAATAATGTTTTCAAAAGATTTTTCCACATCATTAATTTCTGCATTTTCACCTTCAAAGCGTAAACTATTTTGCAGAAAAGATCTATACACATCACCCAAACGCTCTGTTATATTCTGTACAATAAAATATTCCTCTTTGACTATACTTTCATCTAAAATATATTGTACATTTTTAAAAGTTTCTTTTTTTATTATATTTTTAGAATTATCTAAATCCTGTTTAATTTCCTGAAAAACCTTATCAACATATGTATTAATCATTAGAGACTTGTTCGTATTATATATTTTTATCATTATCTCTAGTATAGTAGTAACACATACAGCCGAATAATACAAATTTGCAATAACACCATTATTTATAACTATTACAACGCTTCCATAAACAATGCAAAAAACAACTACTGCAAAATTATATCTCATATTAGGAAGATAGCATTCTTTAAGCACTTTAATTGGATAACGATCTTTATACAATTGCAAAAACAAAAGATAACAAGATATCCACAACCCTGCAATAACAGTTACTGTGGAAAACAATAAAACAATTAACTCATTTAGTACTTTACTATCTATTTTCAACCAAATATCAGCAAAGATTGCTACCGCTCCAATTAAACTCATCACTAACATTCTTATCAGTAAATTCTTGTTTTCTTTTAAAAAAGCTTTATTAATTTTCATATATACCATCCTTTAATTTTCTTAGACGTATAATTATGTCTCACTTATATATGACAAAAAACGACAAATACTTCACATTTTTTCAAAGTTTTTTACAGTTCTCTGTTTTGCACTATTTCTCTATATTGCATTTGGCAAGTTTCACCAACAAAAACCCACATTATTTCTCAAAAAACTTTCAAAAACCCCTTGACTCTCACCTTAACTTTAGGTTTATACTGTCATTGTAAGGTACCTTCAGGCGTGCATGCCGAATTAATGCAAAGGAGAAAAGTTATGAAAATCGGAGAGTTTGCGAAATTGTGTGGAACAAAGATTTCTGTTCTGCGCCATTATGACAGAGAGGGGCTTCTTGAACCTCAGCATATCGATAAATTTTCGGGTTACAGATATTACACCTCTGAACAGATTCTTTCTTTTTATCGTATTAATGCCTTGAAAAAGGCGGGTTTCTCCTTGCAGGAAATCAAAGAAATCATTTCCGGAAAGAAAACTAACAAAGAGATTGATACGATTTTTTCGCAAAAGGAAAGCTATTTCCTTGATGCACTAAAAAATCTGAAGGAGGCTAAGATTATGATGACGAAGCTTGATATTGTATTTAAAGACGATAAGGCTATAATAAAACGTTCTGCTGACGATAATGCACTTGACTTGTGTATGGTTGCAGAGGCAGAAATAAAATCTGCTGATTATCAGCGAATATCTCAATATGAAATCAAGGATAACGAGATTATATGCAAGGTTGTGAAGCTGGGCGATGAAGTCCCCCAACCAAAGAAAAAAGTCCCATTCGTAAATGACGAAGCTGTCATTGGCAAATGGGAGATTAAAGGCATTTTTGCTGTTAAAGAAGATTACATTAACAATATTTTCTGCGATAATACGGGATTCTATGGCGGTGATGTGAAATATCTGTATTTCCTCCCCGATGGCGAAGAATACTGGGGTTATAGCTGGACAAAGGGATTTTTCATCAACAATGCTTACCTTACCGGTTGCATATATAACGAGTATGAAATCCACGAAAAGCCCGACGGAACATATATGCTTATAACACTCAGGGATAACGAAGCCTGTCGTGGTGGTCAGCCAACATACCTTTCATTGAAAAAGGCTGACAATAACAGATATTCTGCTAAAGGTATCGCAAGAAAGGACGATATAAATAAGCCTTTCGTAAATGATGAAAGAGTAATCGGTAAATGGGTTGCCCATTCATTTTTAGCTGCTGATTGGGATGAATCTGATTTTTCCACAGAAAGAGAGCCAATTGAAGACTTGTATTTCAAGGAGCTTATCTTCTCCCATGACGGTCACGCAAAATGCGTTTATGAGGATGACGTTTTCGAGGGCGACGATACAGTAACCTGGACTAAAAACTACCTTCTCCGCAAATGGAACTGGTCCGCCTGCGAATACGAAATCCGAACCATCCACAACACAGATTATCTCATAATCGAATGGAAAAGTGGAGATTACCGCTACGGCGGATATGAAACGAATTATTACGTGTTTGTGAGAGCGTGAGAACAGAAAAACACCTATGGCATTGAATTCACAATGTCATAGGTGTTTGAATTTCATCTATACTTAAAATCACCAATATGCTGTTAAAGTTCCATCATTTTCGTACTGAACATCATATCCTAAATATTCTAAAACTTCACCCATATCGCTAATATCTTCCCAATAATACCCATCAAAAAACTTAAAAATCACTTCTTTGTCTTCATCAGAGTAATATTCCCACTCGTAATCACCACGTAAATCTGCTAACAGCAATTTAACTTCATATTCAATAGGCATGTCATCAATCTGATCCCACACATCATCTTCGAAATCAGCTATTGCAACAGACGCAATTGCGTATTCTGTTTTATCTAGAATATTAAGATTGATGAAAAATTCTGCGGCATTCCACGAATTCACATTCTCAGCTACATTGCTATTATCAAAATCCATCGAAAGCAATTCTTCATAACATTCAACTGTTAACTCTTTTTTACTACTAGAAAAATCTTGATATACATCAAACCAATCACTGTTAGATTTTTTTAAATTGTATTCAAACTTTGCGTATGGTGCAGAAATAACTTTCCAAACTCCTTCGGCAGCAATACTAAAATAAACAGCCTCATCAACATCAGGTTCGTATTTATTGTGTTTTTTACCTGACCAGTCTTCAAAACTTATTTGATGTTCAAAAAATTTTTCCAAATTAGTCTCATTTAAGGAAGTATATTTGTTCTCAACAAAACACTCATACATATGATTAAGATACTTTACATTTATAGCAAAGTTCAAATTTTGAGCTGTATCAGAATTATATGTTGCGTATGTAATTCCTACAACTTTATTCTTAGAGTCCAACAACACTCCACCACTACTACCGGGTGAAATCGGAGCTGTAATTCTTATCTGATATTCATTGTCAGCATTACTTATAACACCTGTAGAAACAGTATTTAAGACACCTTCAGGACTACCGATTGCGGTAATCTTATCCCCAGCTTTCAAATCATAACCATCACTAATTTTTATTGGTGTTAGGTTAAATGATCCTTTTAATATTGCAAGGTCTTGTTCCTGGTTAAATATTAGGATGTTATTTATAACATACTGTTTCTCATCATCTGTAACTATAGTTATTTTCGACGCACCCTCAATAACATGGAAATTAGTTACAATATAATCAGATTCAAAGGCACAAAAACCACTACCTGTTGCAATTTCATTTTCATCTTCATCATAAACTTTAAGCATTACAACAGAATCTTTTACTTTTTCAACATCATTGTTGCTTAAAGATAAAATTATTGCAGATACAGAAACAATTATAATCACAGCAATAACAATCCATTTTAATTTAGGTGCAAATCCCTTTTTGGTTTTTACTGAATTATGGTGTTCCGCTTTATCATTGTTTTTATCTTTTGAAGCTTTTTGTTGTAAGAAGATGTCATACTCTGCTCTCTTAACCGCATCAGATAGGACGCTATATGCCGCATTTACCTCTTTCATTTTTGCTTCGGCAAAAGACTTATCACCCTCGTATGTATCAGGATGATATTTCTTAGCAAGAGCTTTATATGCCATTTTAATAACTTCATCAGAAGCATCTTCACGAACCTGCAACAGTTCATAGTAATTCATTTAAACACCAACCTTCATAAGTGTGTTCTTAATTATGTTGTAGTCATTTTACTACTTATTTTAAAGGAATGCAACCCGAGAGTGTATAGCCATCAACACCCTCGGGTTAATATTTTTATTATTTTACAGGTAATCTTAAACAAATAACAACACTGCTATTTAGTAAAAACAGAAAAACTATAAAAAACTTGAAAAAAATGTGAAGTATTTGTCGATTTTTGTCATATATAAGTGAAGGTTATCTTCAGTTCACTTTAAGGAGAGAAAACATGACTACTAGCATAATTGAAGAGATAGCATTAAATGCTGAATCTATCAACACAAATGACGATTTAAAAAAAAGTTTATACGAGTGTGTAGGAATTTTAGATAATTTTTTAGACCAAATCCAATCCAACAAAACGATGTTAGAAGAATTATATAACGATACCTACTCGTTTCATGCATGGACTGACAAAAAAGAAATAGTCCACGAATTTAAATCTGACGAATTTCAAAATGTATTTGAACAAAACATCGAATATGTGAATAAACAAAAAGATTTTATCAATCAAGTGATGGAATTGCCGCTTATTAAAGAAAACAAATTCGGTAATCAAATGAAAGATTTACTAGATGATTGTGTTAATCAAATTCATTTGGTTTTTAAGAATTATGAGCCAGAAAATTTACTTTTTAGTTTCACATATAGCACTGATTTTTGGGCTGACTATGCATCTGTTTTTATTCTTTCTAAATTTGCCCAGTATGATGGCAATGTCGTTTTAATCGGTGGTAATGGTAGTGGAAAATCAAGTTTAGCAAAAACTTTAAAAGGAAATGACCAAGAACATATTTCAGTTATACCTGCCCAAAAAACATTATATTTTTCGTTATATGATAAATCTATGCTTGAATCAAGACCCAAAGAGTTAGAAAGTATATTGCTAGAAAATAATATTGACAGAAGTAAAACAGAAGATGATTATGAATATTTTGAATATCAAAACAATCAGTTTACTAAGCTTGTTGTTGCAATGCGCGAAGAATATATGAATTATTTAATGTCTTGTGAAGAAGCAGGTCGTATCGCTAATAAAGACGAAAGTGTATTCGGGGTTTTAAGAAAAATATTTAAGACTGTTTTTCCAGAAATAGAACTTGACTTCAAATCCGATGATAACCACTATATGAATTGTAAAAAGAACGGTAACACTTATCATATAAATGCATTGTCAGAAGGTGAAAAAGCTGTTATTTATTATTCCATAAGTGTTTTAATGGCAAGGAAAGATAGTTTCATTGTTATTGATGAACCAGAAACTTATTTAAACCCCTCCTTGACAAATGTTTTATGGGATATGTTAATTAAAGAAAGACAAGATTGCAAATTTATTTTTATAACACATTCCATTGATTTTGTGTTGGGTAGAAGCGACTCCAAAATAGCATGGATCAAAAATTTTCAACATCCTGATTTATGGGAATTTGAATTTTTAGATGATACCTTTACTTTACCCAAAACAATGCTTACAGAGGTACTCGGGTCACAAAAACCAATAGCGTTTTGCGAAGGAAATGATAAATCTAGTATAGACTACATAGTATATCGTTCTTTACTTGCTGATAAATATACTGTCATACCAGTTGGTGGGCATCTCAATGTCATCCAATATTGTGATGTTTTGTCAAATTCAAATCTTATTAGAAGAGACTGTATTGGAGTTGTCGATGGTGATAATTTCCCCATCGAAAAAATTGTAGAACTATCTAACAAGAATATTATAGTTTTACCTTTTAATGAAATTGAAATGTTGCTTTTATCGGACTTGGTTATGAAATACACTATGCAAGCTGTTAGACCGATTGATGCGGAACGTAAAATTTCAGATTTCAAAGTGAAGTTTTGGGAGAAGGCGGAAGAAAAGAAAGAAAAAATGATTTTAACATCTACTAGAAATGTGGTTAATGAATATATTCAAAAAGAAAAAGTTCAAAAATATGATACTCTTGAAAACATCAAAGATAGTTTAGCAAATATATCAAAGTATGATGTAGACATTGTGCATAATGATTTTTCGAAAAAAATAGATAAAATAATTGAAGAAAAGGATTATGACAAATTACTTCAGGCTTGTAATTTAAAAAAAGAAGTTTCATGTGGTATTGCGAACACTTTTTTGGACAGTGACTATGAAGAGAAAGCTATACAACAAATAATGTCGAATGAAGAATTACAAACAAAATTGTTAGATAAATATTTTAATACAGTTACACAATAACGGATTGATAAAACAATTTATAATCACACACGCCCTACACTATATTATATTTTAATAAGCATTTATGAATTAACTAAACCCGAGAAGATAAAGTCTTCTCGGGTCTGATTTTTACAATTTTATATTTTAAACACACTATTCAACGCACAAAAGTAACGCCTTTAAAAAGTCTGCGTTGTTTTGGTCGGTGCGTTTTTGGGGACCTTTGGTTCTGTTGCCTGCCATACGCTCCTTTTTGCCTATAAAACGGGTAAAAAGGAGATTTTCTATATTGCTGTCGGTGTAGATAAGTCCGTTCTGATTAAGTGCCTTACCGCCCTTACCAAGCACAAGAGCTGCAAGACCGTAGTCCTGTGTGATAATCACATCGCCCTTTTCGGTAATGTTTGCAATACGGCAGTCAGCAGAATCTACACCCTTATCAACAACAATAGTTTTTGCTCCATCTTTTTCAATGGAGTGGGTGTTGTCGCAGACAATGATACACTCAATTCCTCGCTCTTTAGCCACATTGACGGTAATGTCTACAACGGGACATGCATCAGCATCAATTATAATTTTCATTTTTCTTCCTTATTTAATCTTAACTAAAAATGTAACGGTGAAATCTTCCCAATGGGCAGTAACATAGGTTTCACCCTTTGTTTTGGGTGTTATTTCATCCCCGTCAACAGATATGATGCTTTCATCAAAATCTGTAAGGGTTATCCCCTTCTTAACCTGCTTATCGTCCTTATTGGCATCATATTTATAAACCTCAACCTTGAAGGTGCCGTCTGCAAGATTTTTCTCATAAATATGAGGGTCGGTTGTTATACCGACAGCCGCAGTGTAACGGGATTTTGAAACAGGCTTGAAATTCTCTTTAACATTATCATTTTCCTTATCACTGAAATCAGGTTCATCAATGAGAGAGAATTTCACCTCCTGAATTCTTGTTGCCCAAGTGCCGAATTCTTCACCGTAAGCATAGGAAAGATAAATATTATCACTCAAACGGATATGACCGTTTTCTCTTGAAGTGATACCGCAGTTATGAAGGTTATGTATGGTGTTTGTTTTAAGGAAATAAGATTCCTCAAACTTAACACCGTCGTTTGACATATACACCTTAATATAGCTATCGGTTGTGAATCTTGAAGCGGTTGAAACTGCTATAAATTTGCCGTAATCCTCGATAAATTTCACGTCAGCAGAGTCGGTATCACCTTGAATATGGTCTATTGCAATGCCTTTATATTCAAGTGTCTTCGGCCAGTTTTCGTCTCTGGCATCTGCAAGGGAAAGCCTTGTCTGATTCAATTCACCGTCACGCCACGTGTAGTAAAGATAAAGAGTATCATTCAAAACTACCATTGACGGCTCACCTGCACCGTAAGTCTCGGGATTGCCTGTATATTCAATGATGGGAGCAGGCTTTCCGCCCCAACCCTCACCATTCCATTTCTCATAAGGTCCGTCAAGATTTTTACTTCTTGCAACAAAAACATCGTTATCAACGCCACCCTCAGCAACAGTTGACGTATAAGCAAGATAATAGTAGCCGCCGAATCTTACAACACCGGGATCACAACAAGAATAAAAATCGGCAGAACCCGGTGTTGGTGCTAAAACAGATTTTTCAGTTGTCCATGTTTTACCGCCATCGGGAGAGTGTCTGTAAAAAAGATAATCCCACTCATCAAAAATACCGGGAGAAGAGAAAAAAGCATCAATGCTACCGTCGGCATTTCTTATTAAAGACGGTCCATAGCGATAAACATAGCTCTGCTTTTTAGCAGGAGTATAAATATCGTTGCCTGAATCGAGGGCAACCATTTTCACATATTTTTCTGTATCGGGCTCAACCGAAAGTTCTTTATCTGTATATACTCTGTTTTCAACAGGTGTAAATTCAACGGGCTCATCCTTATTGATAAG
>JAZQUT010000097.1:0-39579 GCA_045631405.1 Acutalibacteraceae bacterium
TCCGATAAAATAGCCACCACCAAAGCAGGTTAAAAGGGTGAAAACCATAACTGTAAGTGACATTCTGCCAACCTGCAAAACAGTTGTAATATTAAGCGATAAGCCCAAAAGAATAATCGCAAATTTGAGAAGCTTTTTGGAGGTGAATTTAATGCCACCTGCAAAAATATCTGTTGACTTTATAAAGCGGTTCAGAAGCATTCCAACAAACATGGCAATAACAGCAGAACCGATTAAATGAATGGGTAGTAAGCTTTCAATCCATATTGCAAAGGCAGCAATGAGAGCTGATAAAATAATTCCGGGAAATAGCTTTAAAATTTTCATAAACATACCTCTTTATCAATGTCCGCAATATTGTATCACTATGATAGACAAAAAGCAACAGTGAAAATACTGTTGCAGTGAAGAGTCAGTGAACATGTTTTTTATACTCCGTACACTTTTATAATTCTATCGGTGCTCTTAAAAGATGTGGTAGTTAAAAAAATCGCAAAATAAAACAAATTGTTTTCAAAATGAATTGAAACCGATAACAAAACCATCCAAGAATATCTTCGGATATTAACTTGAAAATACCCGGAAGTCGAGTGCAAAAAATTTTACTGCACCAAACAAAGAAAAGAATGAATTATAATTCAACTTGAGATACAAGTTCTCGGGTTGCATTTCTTTTATATCAATGGTAAAATTGGGATAGTATGATTTGGTGGTGATTCGGTTGGAGAAGAAGGATTACATAAAATGGATTCGTGGTAAGGTTGGTCACGAGAAGATTATTATTGTTTATGCAGGTGGTTGTATTTTCAACGAAAAAGGTGAAGTGCTTCTTCAAAAACGAGCCGATTGTAATAAATGGGGATTCCCCGGTGGTGCTCTTGAGCTTGGCGAAACACCTGAAATGGCAGCTAAACGTGAGATTAAAGAAGAAACAGGTTTAGATGTTGAAGTTGGCAAACTCATAGGTGTTTATACTGACTGCGACGTTGTTTGTGCAAACGGAGACCAAGTCCAAAGTATTTGTATCGGATATGAAATGACTGTTGCTGGTGGAGAGTTGGTCTGCGATAAAAACGAAACATTGGAACTCAAATACTTCTCCTTAGACGATATGCCCGAACTGTTTTGTAAGCAACACAAAGAGCTTTTGGCAGATATTAAAAGCAAACTGATTTGATATTTAATGGAGATAAAATGAAGATTATTAAATTTGAATCTGAATATCGTGATGATCTCATTTTCATGATACTTGAGGCAAAGGATGCTCTTGGTAGAGTGCCTGGTTTAAATGAGGATTTACTCGACATTCAGAAGAATTATTTTGACAAAGGTGATATGTTCTGGATAGCTCTTGACGATAATGATAGGGTTATTGGTAGTGTGGGTTATAATTCTGTTGCGAATAGTGAAGATGTTATCCTACACAGACTTTTTGTGAAATACAATCTTAAACATCAAGGTATCGGTACAGCTCTTTTGGAAACTGCAGAGAATTACCTAAAGGGTATTGGTAAGAAGTGTGCAATTGTACATCTAGGAAATAAAGATGATTTTTATGAATCGTGGCAGTTTTATCCTAAACATGGGTATATTGAATTTGAACAGAATTATATGAAAAAGGTTTTATGATTATGAAGTTGTTCAATAATAAAAAAGTAATTACCATTGAACCACTCAAGCTCGATGAATACGAAAAGTGTTCTAATATTTGGAACATGAAAGCTCAACCTCTTGCTGAAAAGTGGCGAGGGGAGATAGCGGATGGTAATCGACTTGTTTTTGTTTATAAAATCAATGGTGAGTTTATCGGTGAGGGTGCTTTGGTTTTAGATACGGGAGACCCTGATTACACCATCCCTGATCAGCGTGTTTATGTTTCAAGAATGATTGTTAAAAAGGAATATCGAGGTCGCGGTATCGGTAGCGAGATTCTTGAATTTCTCATAAACAAAGCCACAGAAATGGGCTTTTCTGAAATGACAATCGGTGTTGATAAGGATAACGAAAACGCCTTGCATTTATACAGAAAATACGGCTTTACCGAAGTCCTTTTTGATGGTGCTGATAAAGACGGAGAATATTATAAGTTAATGAAGAGAATATAAAAGCAAACACCTATGAAACTGAGATTTTTCGGCTTCATAGGTGTTATTTTATTTAAAGCTTAACTTTTATAAAAATGACAGATTCGGCAGGAAGCTTGCTTTTGAATTCATAATCCTCCCAGACAGCTCCATCTGTAATAATCTTACATTCAGTGATATGCTTGACACCAATTAAATCAAGCTCAATGGCCTTTTCTTCTTCGGTTACGTTTGCCATAACAATGCATCCGTCTGCATCTCTTGATGCGCATGCATAAACGCCCTCGGGTAACTCACCAATCTGGATTTGCTTGCTTCGCTTATAAAGCTCACCGAAAGCAACAAAGGAATAATAGGTGGGGAGAGGCTTGAAGCTTACGCAGTCAAAAAGCCCTGCATATATTCCCATATTGCATCTTGCATCATAAAACATCGCGCTATCCAATGAGGTGCCTTGCAATGCTAAAAGCATTCCGCAGGTGAGTGCAGCGTGCCTGATTGTTCCCTTAAGCTCAGGGTGGAAGTTCCATTCATTTAGGGTGTGCTCGGTATTTTTATAGCCTGCATCATCCAAACGCTTTCGGGCATAGGTAGCCCATTGAAGATTTGCTTCAATATCGGCATAGCTGTGCCATGAGAAAAAGTCCAATGGACAATTATGTGCCTTGATGTACTCTAAAAATCCATCAAGGAAATCAATGAAATATTGGTAGCGTGGTGAGCAAGCGCCGACATTGGTTTGACTATCGGTAATAGCGTAGAAGCCACAACTTGCATAGCCACCGATTTTAAGGTGGGGGAACCTTTCTTTAAGGTGCTTTGAAGCAACCTCATATAGCCTGTAGTAATCCTCGGGTGTGCCTGCCCACATCTGATTTTCTTCAGGACTTTCAAAATTATCAGGCTCGTTCCATATTTCCCAATAGGTTATTTTATAGTTGAAGCCATTTGCCCAGCCCTCGGTATAATGACGGATAACGCCCTCGCAGATACGCGCCCATTTTTCATAATCACTGGGTGGGTCAATGCGATAAGCCTTGATTTTACGGTGGTTTTCAATAGTTACACCTAAACGGAAGAAGGGCTCGATACCACGCTCAACAAGAGCGTTGATAAGTAAGTCCGTAAAAGCAAAGTCATAGCTTTCAGGGTCTTCAGGGTCACGGGAAAAATCACGGAAAAGGTTGGGTATATCCACATACAGATTACCACCAAAGGCACCGCCTACATCGTGAAGGCGTGAATAGGGGATATGAGCCTCTTTAAGATAATCACACATAGAAAAATCAATGCCTGTAAATGGTGGTTGACCCACGCCGTGCATAGGCTTGATTGTACCGATTTCCTGAGTAAAGTCCATAGTAGTTTTGCTCAACTAAAACACCCCGTATCATAGCTTTCTAATAATAATTATACCACCCACAGAACAAAAAGCAACAGAAAAAGAGTTAGACAACAGTTATGCCTTTGGTATAGCTGTTTTTACGTCTATTTATCGTGAGGATTTCATATAATTCAGTGGTGATTATATGAGCAAGCGTGAGATTTTTATGGTTGAGGAAAGTGGTTACAAGCTTAACAAAAAGGAGCAGAAAATGTATGAGCGGGCATTGGTGCTGTCCTTATACAAGGCTATGTATGAGGCGGGGAGGATAACTATTGAACAGTTGAAATATTTGGAGAATATGAACCAGCTTTCTTGGTGATTATGGTGATAGATATTGGCGAGGGCTTGTGATATGTTTGGGTTGCGAAAATGCTCGCAAATACATTGATAAGGAGGTTTTGTTGGTGGATATAACGCCTGATAAAATCTTAAGAGTTGCAGTTTATTGCCGTGTTTCTACGGACAAGGATGACCAAGCCAATTCTCTTGAAAGTCAGCAGAAATATTTCAAGGAATACATAGAGCGCAATCCTATGTGGGAGCTTTGCGAGATATATGTTGACGAGGGGATTTCAGGAACAAGCACTAAAAAACGAAAGGCCTTTAACAAAATGATGGTGGATGCCGAGCTTGGTAAATTTGATATGATTATCACTAAGGAGATAAGCCGTTTTGCTAGAAACACCTTAGACAGTATCTATTACACGCGAAAGCTGAAGAGCTTCGGAGTAGGGGTCAGGTTTGCCAATGACAACCTATACACCCTTGACCCTGATGCTGAGCTTCGACTGACTATTATGGCATCAATCGCTCAGGAGGAGAGCAGGAAAACCTCGGAGCGAGTTAAATGGGGTCAGAAGCGCAGAATGGAGGATGGCGTGGTCTTCGGGTGCAGTATGCTTGGCTATGACGTCAGAGATGGTAAGATTTATGTTAATCCTGAGGGTGCTGAGGTTGTACGAAGAATTTTTCACAAATACGTTAATGAACGAAAGGGTACAGGCACTATTGCAAAGGAATTAGCAGCAGAAGGTATGCCAAGCTTTACTAATTCCAAGTGGACTGCAACCGTAATACTCAGAACACTCCACAATGAAAAATATTGTGGAGATTTAATTCAGAAAAAGACAATTACTCTCGATTATTTAACACATGAGGCAGTAAGAAATAAAGGACAAGAAGAGTTCGTGGTGATACGTGATCACCACGAACCTATTATTTCTCGGGAGCTTTTTGAGAAGGCGCAGGAGGAATTGAAGTTTAGGTCAACTGCCAATGACAGAAAGGCAAGGCTTGGGAGGAAGCATTGCTTCTCGGGGAAAATTACCTGCGGTGAGTGTGGACGAAGCTATGTTTTCCACGATAAAATACAACCCAACGGCAAAAGACGACAGATATGGGAGTGCTACAATAAGAAGAGATACGGCTCAAAAAAACGATTTGATGAGTTAAAGGATGAATGGGTAGGATGCGATGCAAAGCCCGTTATGGATAAGGAACTGAAGGCGATTATGTATAGCATCATAGAGAACCTTGAAATCAACAAGGAGTCGGTTCTGAACACTCTTGAGACTCAACTGAAATCGGTCATTGATATGAGTGAGTTTGAGGATTATGAGACCAAATTAAAGCAATATGAAAGGGTCAAGGAGCAGCGTGAAAGCCTTGTGGATTTATACCTTGATAAATGCCTGACTAAGGATGAATTCAAGAATAAATGCCATGAGCTTGACCGAAAAATAGAGGATATGAGGGTTGAGTTAGCCGAGCTGAGCAAGCGGAATATTGAGAAAAAAGACTCTGATTCGGTGATTGCAGAATGCTTGGAATTTGCTCGGGAAAAGCTTGAAAAATGTGAGCCAACCGAGGATTTTATAAAGGAAATACTAGATGAAATGGTGATACACAAGGATAAAACCATAGAGGTAAAGCTACGGCTGATACCTGACAAATGGAAATTTGTAATTGTGAGCATAAATAATGCCGAAAGTCAGTGGACCCCTTGCGTTTTGGCCTCCTCTAACTGCCGTGTACCTACATCTGTGAGCAAGCCTTTGAGCTCGGGGTAGGGCATTGAGAAGCGTTGGGAGAGGTAACGGAGTGACGCTCCCAATTCACCGTCGGGTCCACCGTACTGAGTAATAATGATCTGAGCAAGTTTAGGATTCGGGTTTTTGATGTTTACAGGGTACTGTAATTTCTTTTCATACATAAACATAATCAGTCACAACTCCCTTGATTTTCCCATGGCCATGGGTCACAAAGCCAGTCGGCTTCGTTACTGCTTGTAACGGTAAGTGGGCCGAATCTGTCTTCGAATTCTTTTTTTAGCATTTTGGCTTCATTTGTATATTTTCTGAACATTTCGTTCGCTGCCTTGTCACAAGGATGCGTGTCAAGGTATAAATGCAATTCCCAAGCAGCAAACTTTGCTGCCTGAAGCTTACGGAGAAGTTTATTTCTTTCAGCCATTCATAACACTTCTTCCACAGAATGGTTTATTAAGCACGGGGAAGAGTGTGCCTTCGTACAAAGCCATCTCCGCAGAATAACTTGTTTTGTCAAGTTGAAATGGCACATAAGCCATAGCAACAACAGTATCATTAGGGAATTCTGTTGTTACACAGTTTGTATGATAACTGCAGTTTATATCATTCCGACTAGAACGTTCTTTGGTTTGACACGAAACGATCTCAGCCATATCAAATTGATTTGTATTTTGCATTTTAAATCTCCTTTAAAAGATTTTAGCAGATAACCTGCCTTGTACATAATATGGATAATACGAAGAAGTGTTACCGGAAATTGAAATATAATTTACACTAAAGTGAAATTCGCGTCCTTTCGAAAGTTCTCAAGTTTATTGTTAGCATACAGGTCCATAAGCAGCATTAATGGTCTGAAGTGTATGAGACAATCGAACTACTCAAGATAAACACTGTTAAAGAGGGGGGACAAGTGGTCACGCAACGAAAAGGAGGCAAAAGACTTTTACGATAAACACCATTGATTTGTGTAAAATGTTTCATTATAATAGTACTATTAATTAACGATGCTATGGTCAACTTGAAAATGCGAATAACTTTATGTTTATCATTGTTCTTGTTTTGTTTATAGCTGTTTACGTTACAATTCTATTTATTACAACGGCAAGAATCCCTTTTGAATATTAATATCAGACAAAACTTGTCGATATCAACAAGAATAAAAGTTGATTGGTTTTGAGCTTAAATGTAGCCAATAACACAAAAGAGAGATAACAATTAAAAAAAGAGTGATACATATGAAATTTATTAATGTAAAGAATAATAATGAGGTTTTAGGGGATGGGGTTCACGATGACACAAAAGCCTTACAGGCTTGTATCGACGAGGTAAAAGATGGTGGTACTGTATATTTCCCTGATGGGACATATCTTATTTCTGGTGCTTTGATTTTTTATTCCTATCAGCATTTGAAATTTTCAGATAATGCAATTATTCTAAGAAGCGATAAAAGTGAGCCTATAACAAGATATTTGCTGGCTTCATATTCCGAGCCTGAATGGGGTGAATACACCGGTACTCACGATGTTGTGATTTCAGGTGGTATCTTTGATGGTAACGAAAGGCTTGATGAAAAAACAACTTTGGTAAACACAGTTCATTGTAGCAATATTATCATTGAAAATTGCAGATTCCGCCATTGTGCTCATTGGCACTGCATTGAGATAAACAGTACTGAAAATGCAGTTGTTCAAAACTGCGTTTTCGATGGACCAACATATACAGTAATTGATGACAGGCTTTATAACGAGCAAATTCAGCTTGATTTAGCCCGTGAGGGTTCATATGGCCCTGTTTTTAATTGTGACGACACTCTTATTGATTTTAAGAGCGATGATACAGTCTGCCGTAATATAGTAATCAGAAACAATATTTTCAAATGTGACGGTTTCCCCGGTGTTGGTCATCATGGCGATATCGATCACCACAATATTCTTATTGAAAACAATATTTTTGACGGTCCTTCAGGAAGAAACGGCAAAAGCAGAGGATATATTTTCTTCAGACCAATGGTTTATGATTTGAAAGTCAAAAATAATTTCTTTATTTCACCTGAAGAAACCGACTCCCCAAGCTATGGAATTATTATTGAAAACCCCGACGCTAATACCTTAACAGCAGAAGGTAATCTCTTTATTGGAAAAATTGATAAAGAAGTTGTTATAGGTAGATGAGTGGTGCTGAAAAACAACTCAGCATTGAATTCGTCAGGCAGTTGAAGTGAAATTTGAATAAAACAACAACTCCAACTTACCAGATGGTAGGCTGGAGTTGTTCTATTGATATTTATAACACTGCACCATTTTCTTTAAGCTTCTGTTGAAGGGCTTTAATGTCAACAGTATGTGCGGTTGTGTTGGTTTTGTGGGCTATTGCAGCTGCGGTGCCTGCGGCTTCACCAAGGCAACAACAAGATTGTATTTCATATTATCACTCTCTTCAAAATGAGATGCTTTACATGACAATTTTAACACCTACAACCAATAAAAACAAGAGTGTAATATTTGATTTGATTTACCGTTAAATAGGTTGCTTTTTTATTTGTTAGGGTGGTATAATTGTTTAAGAATAAAAATCTATATTGCTGAAAATTTAGAGGATAGTAAACTATGAACAGAAAGAAAATACCTTTGTTGCTTGTAATAAGTATGTTGGTCAGTTCTTTATTAGGTGGCTGTGGTGCGCCCTCTGCAGAAGATTGTTCTGTTGAGAATGGCGCTCCTGAAAAGGAAGGGTATGTTCTTGATTTCAGCACCGAATTTAATGATGGGAAATTAGATGAAGAATACTGGTTGGCGCAGTATCTGCCTCACTGTACCACTAACAAAGCAGGCTCATCTGCAAGATATAAGGTTGAGGATGGTTGCCTGAATCTTTATATTACAAAAGATTCTCCGGATTACTTCGGCGGTCAGCCGGGTTCGGTAGATCCTGATAACCTTTTATGGATAGCAAATGGTATTCAAACCTGGGAAAAGAATAATTTGCATCCAGGTGGTGCGCAACAGATGGGAGTAGAGCCCTTCGAAGGCTATGCAACTCAGTACGGTTATTTTGAGATACGAATGAAAATGCCTGACACTAAGGGTGGTGGATATGCAGCCTGGTGGCTTATTGGTACTGGGGAGGATACCACTCCTGACGGAACAAAGACAAAGCAGAATAGTGAAATAGATGTTTTAGAAACATTCTTTGATAACCCGGGAGTGTTTCACCCCAAGGTTCATGCCTGGGATGATCCGAATCTCAATGAATGGTCAAGTGAGGTTAATCTTAAGGGCTTTTCAAAAAATTATGTTGATGAATTTCACACATATGCAATGGACTGGAGACCTGAAGGGATAACCTTTTATGTGGATGGAAAAGAAGTGGCACAAACCGAAGAATCTCCCCAATACAGAATGTGTATGATTTTATCTATGTATATTAACTCAGATTTCAGTGGTTGGGATGAACCTGAAAATGAATATCCGATGGAATGGCTGATAGATTATGTCCGTGTTTATAAAGATATAAACGGTTATGAATAATCCTACCGAAACCTTAAAACTGGATAATTAATAATTTGTCGAGGTGTGATTATGAAAAAAGTAATTGTTATAGGCTGTCCTGGTTCGGGTAAAACCACCTTTGCAGAAAAACTGCAGAAACGTAAGGGACTACCATTATATTATCTTGACGCTATATGGCATAAGCCCGACAAAACGCATATTCCGAGAGAAGAGTTTGATGAAAGAATACAGGAAATATTCAAAACATCCGAATGGATAATAGACGGTAATTATGGTAGAACAATTGAAATGCGAATGAAAGCGTGCGGCACAGTTTTTCTTTTCGATTTACCAACAGAGATTTGCATACAAGGCGCAACAGAACGAATAGGTAAAGGTCGGTACGATTTGCCTTGGCTTGAAACAGAATTAGATCCTGAATTTGAGAGTTTTATAAAAGAGTTTCCCGAAATAACTTTGCCGAAGATATATTCTTTAATTGAAAAATATAAGGCAGAAAAAGAAATTATAATCTTTAAATCAAGAGAAGAAGCGGATGAATATTTGAAAAATATGTTGTGAAAAATCTCTTGATTTAGTGTAATAAAAAACTATAATTGTACTAGGTTGGTGATATAAATGAATACATATTTTAATGAAATAACCTCAAAGCCTATAAATACAGTTGATGGCAAGGTGGTTTATAAAATTCCTGCAGGTGCAATGTGTGGTAATGGTGATTTGGGCGTTGTTTTTGATAACGATGAAAAAGACCTTGTTATCCATATTTCAAAATGTGATTTGTGGAAATTTGGTAGCGGTGCTCATGGTGAGGGCGGAATTAAAACAGTTGGCAATTTGAAAATTGATAATATTGATTTGGAAAAATACAATATTAAGCAATATTTTGATAAAGGTCTTCTCCTTTGTAAATTCGGTAACACAGAAATTGAGTTCTTTGTTGCTCCCCAAAACCTTATTTGTTTTGAAATTAAGGCTCCTGAAAGAGAAGCTTCTAACAAAGTTAATCTTGAGCTTCCCGATACCTGTGGTTCAGAAAATGCACAAATGGAAGAAAATGGTGTTAAATGCTATTTTCGAAAATTTTGTGGTGAAAATGTTTGCAGAGAGTCTGCAGTTGCAGTTTGCTTGAAAGAAATCAGCTCAGATATAAAAGATGGTTTTAAAACCATTCGTTATTGCATATCTGTTGCTACAAATTTTGATGCTGATGATTACATAAATAAAGCTTTTGAAATGGCTTCAAGCTGTGATTATGACAAAGCAAAAGCTGAAACAGAAGAGAAATGGAAGCAGTTCTTTTCAGCATCAAGGGTAACATTGCAGGATAAGGAAATTGAAAAATTCTACAATTCAAGCCTTTATCATCTTGCAGGATGTATGGGGAATACTGAATTCCCTCCAGGGCTTTTCGGTAATTTCGTAACAGATGACTTTTTCCCTTGGGCAGGGGATTACCATATGAATTATAACTATGAGGCGCCCTATTATTGCATTTTCTCTGCCAACCATCCTGAGCTTTTTGACGGCTATATGGCACCCATAAATGATATGAAGGAAGAAGCCCGAAGAATGGCAGGACTGTTTGGCTGCAAGGGCTATGCGTTCCCTGTAAGCTTCGGCCCTAAGGCTCTTGATGTGTATAGTCAGGAGGACTGCAAGGAGCACGGTATTCTTTTCCTTGGTCAGAAGAGCCACGCAGCCTATGCTTGCGTAATTCCTATTATGCATTGGTTTTCAACCTATGATAAGGAATATGCTCTCGAGAATTATTATGACTTTGTTTTGAATACTGCTGCATTCTGGGAGGATTATCTTGTCAAAGAAAAGGGCAGATATGTTATTAAGGGTGATGCGGCACACGAAATTCCCTATTATCGTGGAGAAAAATTCAAATATATAACTCATTTCGGTCAGGTAAACACAATAAATGCTATCAACTCAATGGGGCTTGTAAAGCTTTTATTTAATGGTGTTTATGATATGGCAAGGGAGCTTGGGCTCAACTCTGAGAAATATGCTTTATGGGAAGATATTATTGAGAATTTTAGTGAGTTCCCAACCTTTATCAAAAAGGGTAAAAAATGCTTCAGATACTCTAAGTTCGGTATTCGCTGGAGAGACGATAATACAGTTGGTCTTCAGCATATTTACCCTGCATCACAGATAGGCTTTGATTCGGGCGAAAAGCTTTTGAAAATTGCAAGAAATACATATTTTATCAATGACAGAAGGCTTGATGACAACGGCTCAAACTCTTATCTTCCTGCAGGCGCAAGAATTGGAGTTGACCCAAATTTCCTTATTGAAGGCATTCATCAGAATATTAGGGAATTTGCCCTTCCAAATAGATTGTTCCGTCACCATGGTGGTGGTATTGAGCATCTTACAACTGTTCCTGCAACCATTAATGAAATGCTTATGCAAAGCTATGAGGGCATTATCAGATTGTTCCCTTGCTGGAATAAATCTCAGGATGCCTCGTTCGAAAATCTTCGTGCAGATGGCGCATTCCTCGTTTCTGCAAAGCTTGAAAATGAGAGTGTTTCTTCTCTTGAAATCAAGAGCCTTAAAGGCAGAAAATGTACAGTTGAATGCGATGGCATTAAATCTGTAATTAACAAAGCAGATAACAAAGAAATTCCTTTTGAAAGAAAAGGAAACATAGTTTCATTTGATACACAAATTGATGCAGAATATATTCTTTTATAAACACACAAAAAGCAGTTCCGTTACGGAACTGCTTTTTTATGTGTTGGAAAACAGAGAGTTCATAAATTTATTTCATACTTGTCGTCAATAAGAGTATAATTTACCTTGTGTTTTTTAGCAAGGGTTAAAATCTCTGCATTTTCTTTGATTGCACATTCAATTGTGAAATACGAGTCGTCTAATCGGTTTTCGATCGTATTTGCATATTTCTTCATGTCGTCAAAATGATTTCTTATATATTTCTCACTCATTATAAGGCAATAGTATCTTATGTTATCAAGATATTCTTTCTCGAAATCTTTTTTCCAATCAAAGGGGATATAACAGCCCTCAACAATTAAATTCTGCTTGTTTTCAATGGCAGTTTTAATCATTTCTCTTACAATAGGCCATAAATATTCTGTCAATTTATTATCATCACTTAAAGGTGTTAAATTCGTATTGCCACTGCGGATTAAACCCATCTTCAAATGGTCTATGGAAAGGTATGGGTAGTTATACTTTTCAAGAAGCCTTTGAGCCAGTGCAGTTTTGCCCGTGTGGGATGCACCTGTAATTAAAATAATCATTTTTTCATCCTTATATATTGTGTGATTGGTATTATTATAGCACCAATAAAAATTCAATGCAATCTTATCTACGAATCGTAGGTTGATATATATGTCAGAAGTGGTATAATTCTGATATAAAGAGTTAAGGAGATAATTATGGACAGCTATATAACAGGCGCGATAATAAAAAAACTTCGTGAAGCAAAGGATATAACTCAGGCTCAGCTTGCAGAAAAAATCGGAGTGAGCAGTAAGGCAGTTTCAAAATGGGAAACAGCAAAGGGCTTGCCCGATATAACTCTTATTGAACCTCTTGCCAAGGCTTTGGGAGCTTCGGTAATGGAGCTTATAAGTGGTGATATGGTTAAAAATCAGAATACATCTGCAAATATTTTGCGTTCGAAATTCTATGTGTGCCCAGTTTGTGGGAATATCATTCGTACAACAGGCGATGTAGTTATTAGCTGTTGTGGAATCAGCCTGCCACCACTTGAGGCAGAGGATGCAGACGAAGCTCACGAAATAATAATTGAAAGGGTTGAGGACGAGAATTTTATTACAGTTAATCACGAAATGGAGAAATCACATTTTATATCATTTATAGCTTATCTTACAACCGACAGAGTTCAGTTTGTTAAGCTTTACCCTGAAGGGAATGCAGAAGCTCGTTTTCAGCTCAGGGGAAGAGGGCATATTTATATTTACTGTAACAAGCACGGGTTAATGAAAATAAGGGTATAAAAAAGCAGTCAGTACACAAAGGGTGTACTGACTGTTAAGTTTATATAGCCTCAAACATAATAATTATTGCCTTCTGACCCTCGGGGAGAGGAATTGTAAGTCCTTCCTGCATAAGGTCAATACCACTCATTGTATAAACCTTTTCGGGATTATCAATGTCATATAGCTTATAGTTTGTTGCAGTATGAAGACCGTTAAGAATGAGAGTATATTCGGTATCCTTGACATTTGCCCTTTTGTAAATCAAGGCAACGCCCTCTTTTGCATCTCTTGAAATAAATTCCATAGTGTGTAATTTGTCATTGTCAAAGCTACCGAAGTCAAGGGGATAGTAGTTGCCACCCATTAATGCTCTTTGCTCGTTGTGTAAGCTGTATTCGGGATGCTGATGAGAGAAGAAATCCATAAGCACCAAGGGCATAATAGCGCTTCTTGCAGCATATTCATCCGACATATAAAGGTTTGCGCCTGTTATTGGAAGCCAGAATGAAATGCCGTAGGTCATAGATTGAGTTGCATCGAAAAGGTCGGGATGATAAGCACAGTTATAGTCACTTCTCCAGAATGCAATACTGCGATAAGTCATTTCAAGGTCAAGGCGTTTGCCACCTGAAGCGCAGTTATCAATAATAAGACCATCGATGTTTTCTGTAAGATAATCTAGGAATTTATAAAGGTTTGTTACATAATGATTTTCGCATATGCCTGTTCTGCCGTCATAGTATTCAGCGTCAGCCTTCTGCCAATATTTAAGAGGCGCAAAGTTGAAATCCTGACGGTAAATTGTAACCCCGTTTTCCTTCATGGATTTGAGAAGATAGTCGCAGTAATATTTAAAGGCCTCCTCGTTTGCAAGGTTCCACATTAAATTGTCTTCGCCATCGGCAGAAATGAGCCAACCCTCGTTTTCAGAGCCGATAGTATGGAATTGAGTGCCAGGGAAAACTCTTTCGGGCTCATACCAAAGAGTATGCTTAAGACCCTTTTTAGCAGCATAATCTGAAAGCTCTTTTATGCCTTTATCGTATCTTGCTGCGTCAACAGTCCAGTTGCCGACACCATCGTACCAGCCTTCATTATAGCTGTACCAGCCTGCATCCATCCAGAATGCATCTATTTCTTCATATACGCTGTCTGCAATCTGATTGTCGAGAATATCAATGATTTCGTCGGAGGTTCTTGTTGATACAGGACCTGCAACCTCCATAACTGTATAATAATTCTTTTTTACGTTTTCGGGGTAAACCGAATCCATAATCCAGCTTCTGAAAAGATTGAAGCCGTTAATGGCATTATCATCGTTCAGGAAGCTGATAGAAACAAGGGGAGAGCGAACCTCTTCATCAGGGAGAAGATATGCATTGAATCTTTCCTGCTTAGCAGTTATGCTTGTTTTGCCATCAATCTCAGAAAAGCCTGCTGACCATTGACCTGTCCAGCCGATACCCACAAGCATACCGGTGCTTTCACCCTGAATGTTGAAATAGGGGAGATAAGCCTCTGAGGGCTTGCCGTCAACACCACTGAAGCTTCTCTCTTTGACTGTAAGACTCTTTTTGATAAGCGAAAAATCGCTTGCAGCAGTATTGCTTCCCATAGAGTAATAAAGGGTTGCATCGCCTGTGTTAAAGGTGTAATTAAGAGCATAGAAATCGCTGATAACACCTGAATTTTCGTTGCTGTTATTTTTTATGTAAACTGTCCATTGGCAGGTTGCATTATTCTCAAAAATTGTTGCTTCAACAGTAACCTCAAGCTTATTGCTTTTGTTTTTGTAAACGAGATATTCGGTTTTGCCATTCTGATAAACGGACCCCGTTTTAACGGATTTTGTTTCTCTTTCCCATTCATCAGGATTAAATGGCTCGCCGTCAATTTTAAAGGTGAATGGAAGCTGAGTCTTGTTTTCAATAAGGTTTTTATTAAACCATTCTGATGCAAGTGCTTTATCCTCTTCGGTTGTTCCTCTGAAGCCTGTGGTATCAAAGCTAATATTCTGCTTGTATTCTAAGGCTTTTATATTTTCTTCATTCAAAATGATGACACCACCACAGGAAATAATGAAATAAACGACAGCAAGAATAATGCTTAATGCCTTTTGCTTGCTTTGACCTCTTAAAATGAATGTGAGTAACAAGAGAATTCCTGATAAAGCAAAAGCGATAGAAAAGGTGGTTATTACAACTGTTTCGTTAAGATAACCCTCTTTGTTAATTTTAGCATTTATACCCCATATTAACCCTTGAAAGAAGCCGTTTCCCAAAAAAAATGCTATGAGCTTTGGAATCCAATTTGCTTTTTTGAAGGCTGTGTTGATAAATAGAACAAGAAACCAGCCTAAAGCTACACCCGAAAGAATGGTATAGAGGTGAACATCTGCTCCACTTTCGGCTCCGTAAAATATGTACCATAAGGAATAGGCAGAGTATGACATAAGCCCTAATAATATTGTTGTAAGGCTTATTTCTACAATGCTTTTGTTCAGAATCTTTCTCATAGCTTAATCTCCTTTTGTAAACCATTGAGATTATTATATCATAAAAAACTGGTTTTTCAATAATGAAAGGAACAAGCTATCTTGTCCCTTTTATTGTGTTTATTGCGCTTTTTTCAAGCCTTGAAACTTGGGCCTGTGAAATGCCGATTTCCTCGGCAACCTCTGTTTGTGTCATGCCTCTCATAAATCTCATTGAAAGAATTTTCTTTTCTCGTTGAGGAAGATTTTTGATTGCCTCCTTCATAGAAATTTCGTCAATCCAGTCGCCATCACTTTCATCAGAGCCAAGCTGATCCATAAGAAATATTGTGTCTCCACCATTTGAAAAAACAGGCTCATAGAATGACACGGGGTCAACAATTGCTTCGAGAGCAATAACAACCTCGCTTTTTTCTTTACCCAATTCCTTTGCAATCTCTTCAACTGTCGGCTCACGGTCTAGCTCATTGCTGAGCTTTTCTCTTGCCTGCATAGCGTGGTATGCTGTATCTCGCATTGAACGGCTTACTCTTACAGGATTGTTATCACGAAGGTAGCGTCTGACCTCGCCGATTATCATGGGCACAGCATAAGTGGAGAAGCGCACATCGTGGCTTGTATCGAAATTATCAATTGCCTTTAAGAGACCTATGCAACCCACCTGAAAAAGATCGTCAAGATTTTCGCCACGATTTGCAAAGCGCTGTATAACGCTTAAAACAAGACGCAGATTGCCTGTTACCAGCTTTTCCCGAGCGAAGCTATCGCCATTTTTCACTTTTTCCAATAATATATTTTTCTCCTTTTCGGGTATAACCTTTAAGGTTGATGTGTCAATCCCACAGATTTCTACTTTGTTGAAATACATTTTTCTGCTCCTTTTCTTTTTATGTAAAAAAGGAAATCTGATGGGATTTTCTACAAAAATATTATTGCCCGAAATACAATTGGTAATCACTGAGAAGTTTACCAATTTTCAATATTTGTTGTTAGTGTTTTGCTTGACATTCTTGTTTACTGTGGTATAATTAAAGCAATAAGTTTTTAAATTAATTGGAGGATTTTTAATATGAAAAAGGTTTTAAAAATCGTTGGTATTATCGCAGCAATTGCAGCAGCTGCAGCAGCAATTTATGTTATCATTGAAAAAATAAAAGCTAAAAATGCTCCTCTCGGCTATGATGAAGATAATTATGTTTCATGCTCTTGCCTTGACGAGGATTTCGTTAGCGAAACAGTTGCAGAATAATTGAATGATATTTTGAGCAGTCCTTTTGAGGACTGCTCTTTTTTTATGTATATAATTCTGATTTTTACAGAAAATAGAAACGCAATTTATCTTTTGAGGTGCGTTTTTTATGATGTTTTTAAAAGCCTTTGTAGTTGGTGGACTGATATGTGTTATAGGACAGATTCTTGTTGATAAAACAAAATTGACAATGGGCAGAATTCTTGTGGGCTTTGTTGTGGTAGGTGTTGTTGTCGGTGCATTGGGTTGGTTTGAGCCATTAGAAAAATTTGCAGGTGCAGGTGCAACAGTTCCACTTTTGGGCTTTGGGGCAGCTCTTGTTGAGGGCACGAAAGAGGTTATTGATAAGGATGGGTGGATTGGAATTCTGACAGGACCTCTGACATCGGGGGCAGGGGGAATTTTAGCAGCAGTTATTGCAGGTCTCGTTATGTCATGTATTACCAAGCCTAAAGCAAAATGAGGAGTAAAATGAACAGTATTAATTTTCTTGAGGAAGCAAAAGCAATTGAAAATGAAATTCTTCAGAATCAACGATATTTACATCAGAATGCAGAGGTTGGCTTTGATCTTGCTAAAACGGTTGAATATGTAAAAAGCAGGTTAGAAAAAATTGGTTGCAGGGTAGAGTTCTGTGGTAAAAATGGTTTAGTAGCACTTATCGGGATGGAAAAAGGCCCCACATTTCTTTTAAGAGCAGATATGGACGCTTTACCTATAAAGGAAGAGTCCGAGAGCGAATGTGCCTGTAAAAACGGCAATATGCACGCCTGTGGTCATGATTTCCATACAGCAATGCTTTTGGGTGCTGCAAGACTTTTGAAGAACCACGAAAAAGAATTGAAGGGCACAGTCAAATTAATGCTTCAGCCTGCTGAGGAGATTCTTTCAGGTGCTAAAAATATGATTGAAAACGGAGTGCTTGAAAACCCTAAGCCTGATGCAGCGCTGATGCTTCATGTTATGGCAGGTCTACCATTGAAAACGGGAACAATTATTGTTGCAAACGGTGTCAGCGCACCTGCAGCAGATTATTTCACTATAAATATTCAGGGTAAGGGCTGTCACGGCTCAACACCTCAGCAGGGTGTTGATGCTTTGACAATCGGAGCGCATATTCTCATAGCTCTGCAGGAGATAAACGCAAGAGAGTTGGGTGTTTCAGATGAAGCAACTATCACAATAGGAAGAATGAATGGGGGAGTAACAGGTAATGTTATTGCAGATAAAGCTATTCTGGAGGGTACACTACGCGCCTATGATGAGGAAGTACGCAGGCATATTAAAAAACGTATTGGTGAAATTACGCAGGGGATTGCGAATACTTTTCGTGGAAAAGGGACTGTCGATTTTGGCAATGGCTGTCCTCCACTTAAAAACGATGGAGAACTTTCAAAAGAGGTTGAAGGATATTTGACCAAACTTTTTGGCGAAGAGCAAGTTTTAAATATGGAAAAAATAGGTGGAAGAACAAATAAAAGTGGTGGTAGCGAGGATTTTTCGTATATAAGCCAACAGGTTCCATCACTGATGCTGGCTTTGGCTGCAGGAAATTCTGAAGATGGCTATATATATCCACAGCATCATCCCAAGGTCAGATTTGACGAAAGGGTGCTACCAATAGGTAGCGCAGCTTTAGCAGAAAGTGCTTTTTCGTGGCTTGAAAATCATTGACTCTGGTGGTAGAATATAAAAAAGGTGCAGGTAAGACTGCACCGTGTGATACATAAAACAGGAGGAATATCTATGCCTTATATTAATCTTAAAACAACAAAAACAGTAGCACCCGAAAAATGCGAAGCAATCAAAGCTGCCTTCGGCAAAGCAATCGAAAGCTTTCCTGGTAAAACAGAGGCGTGGCTTATGGTAGGAATCGAGGATGGTATAAAGCTTTGGTTCAAGGGCGATGCTTCAAGCGATTCTGCAATAGTAGATGTAGATTTACTCGGTCAGGTTAATTCTTCAGCAGGTGAAAAAATGACAAAGGTTGTTTGCGATATTCTTGAAAATGAGCTTGGTATTTCGCCTGACAGAGTTTATGTGAAATACACCGGTTATAACGACTGGGGCTGGAACGGTCAGAATTTTTAAATCGCGTTCTTTACACATCTTTTGCTTTTTTTTGCAAAAAACACAATTTAATTTTCTGAGAAAAAAGCTCCCTTGGTTTAAATCAAGGGAGCTTAATTATATATTTAATTATTCAGCTTTTTCTTCTTTCTTCTTGTGGAAGAGAATCTTATCAACAGGGAAGTAGAGGAAGAACTGAACAGCAGAGCAAATCATTGTTGCAATATTCTTAGCTGCTGTTTCGTTGCACCATTCAAAGCCAAGGAAAACATCTTTAAGAGTGGGGTTGAGCCAAGCTGAGAAAAGGATGAGACCGATTGTGAATGCTATGTAAATGGGAAGTGCGATTGCAACATTTGCGCCTGAATTGAAGGTTTTTTCTTTGTTAACAAAGAAAGCAACAATCTGAGCCATAATGTTTGCAACATTGCTTACGATAAAGTAGCCTAAGCCACCAACTGCAACGGGGTAAACGAAAACCCACCAGCTGAAGGGCTCGTTATAAAGCTCCTGAATTGCAGGAATGAGCTGAAGTGTGTTGAGAAGGACGAACTGGACGATCATTGCAAGAAGGCTTACAACGATGAACTTAACAAACTGCCAGATAGTAACGAGTAAGGAACCCTTGGACTCAGCAGCCTTGTCGATGTCTTTTAATTTTGCCATAACAATTTATCTCCTTTAATAATGGATTTGAAAAAATAGTAACACATTTGGAATAATAAGTCAATCAAGTTAAGCTTTTTAATTGTTGAAAAGACCAAAAAACATAGAGGATTTTTTTACAATTCGTTCATTGACAAAGCTTTTTCTGTGCTTTATAGTATAATTAATTTCCAATGGGAAATATTACTAATAATAAAACTGAAAGGATGATTATAATGGAACTTAAGGGTTCAAAGACTGAAAAAAATCTTATGGCTGCTTTCTCAGGCGAAAGCGAAGCAAGAAACAAATACACATATTTCGCATCTGTTGCTAAAAAGGAAGGCTATCAGCAGATAGCTGCTATTTTTGAAGAAACAGCAAACAACGAAAAAGAGCATGCTAAAATGTGGTTCAAGGAGCTTAAGGCTCTCGGTAATACTGCAGAGAATCTTCTTGCAGCTGCAGAAGGCGAAAACTATGAGTGGACAGATATGTATGCTACCTTTGCTGACGAAGCAGAGGAAGAGGGCTTTACTGAACTCGCCGCTAAATTCCGTGCAGTAGCAAAAATCGAAAAATCACACGAAGAGAGATATAGAAAGCTTCTTTCAAATGTTGAAATGCAGCAGGTATTTGAAAAGGCAGAGGAAACAATGTGGGAATGCCGTAACTGTGGTCACCTCGTAATGGGCAAAAAGGCTCCCGAGGTTTGCCCTGTTTGCGCTCATCCTCAGAGCTATTTCGAGGTAAGAAAAGAGAACTATTAATTTCTTGAATTAAAAAGACTGTGAAATTGAGCTGATGCTTGATTTTGCAGTCTTTTTTTGTGTATTTTCACTATTTCTTTGTTCTCTATTTGGTGAGTTATTTCGTTGACTTTATAATGTAATATTTGTTACAATATAGATGTATATTATTAATCCAAAAGGAGAACAAAAATGGGCGTTAATGAATTTGCTGCTAAGGCAGTCAGAGTAATTGGTAAAAGAGGCTCTAAAAAGCTTGTTAGAAAGGGCGTTAAGGCAGAGGCACTTCCTCGTCCTATGCCTACTGTTATTAAGGGTGATAGCTATGTTTGTGGTTACGCAAAAAGAGTTGTTATGCCCGAGGATATCCATGCTAAAAAATACTGGGTTGCAGGTCATGGTATGGGTAATATAATGGAAAAGGTTCATGACGATATTACAGTCAGTGCCATGTGGATTGGTGCAGATGATAACGGTGGCTATATTCATATCAGTGCAGACATTATCGGTCTTACAAATTTTGAGCTTAACCTTGTCCGTGCAAATCTCAAGGACTTAATGGAAGAAAGTAAATGTGCAGGTGTGTTTGTTTCCTGTACTCATACTCATGCAGGCTTCGATACTGTCGGCTATTGGGGTCAGCTTTACAAGCTTCAGAGTGGTAAGGATGCCGAGTATATGGACTTGCTTCTTAAATCTCTTGAAGAGGTAGCAAGAGAAGCATATAAAAACCGTAAGGCAGGTAAGCTTTATATCGGCACTGTAAGTGTTCCTGAGGCTCAGTTCTGTAAGAGAGAGCCTGATGCAATGCATGATGTTCTTACAAGAATCCGTTTCGTTCCTGCTGATAATAGCAAGGAAATGTGGTTCCTTAACTATGCTGCTCATCCCAATACTCTTGGTGGCGACAACAGAGAATGTAGCGCAGACTATCCCTATTGGCTCAGAAAAACAATCACAGACGAAAAAGCAGTTGATGTGCTTTATGGCGTTGGTGCTATCGGTGCAGTTGACCCCGGTGATTTCTGTGAGGATAAGCCCGAGAGAACTCGTATTGAGGGTGAAACACTCGGTAAAGCAGCTCTCGGCATTGATAACGATAAGGAAATGCCTGTTGAGATTACAGTTCTTCAGCATAAATATTATTCACCTGTTGATAACGGCCTTCTTGCTCTTATGGCATCAATCAAGGCTTGCTCTTCTCAGCGTTACCCCTGCGACAAGGGTGACCTCGGACTTGCTCTTTTAACAGAAATGGTTTACATAAAGCTTGGTACTCAGCAGATTCTTATGCTTCCTGGTGAGCCTTTCCCCGAGGTAGTATATGGTGGTGCTGCTCCTGCAGAGCTTTCTGCAACAGGTAAGGGTACTGATATTAACCCCACACCTCTTATTGACATTGTTGGCGACAAGGAGCTTCTCGTTTTCTGCGTTACCAACGATATGACAGGCTACTGCGTAACACCTAACGACTATATTCTTCATCCTACTCAGGCTTACATTGAGCAGGGTAGAGACGTATTCGACAGAAGACATTATCACGAAACAAACTCTCTCGGTTATTTGACAAATGAAACAATAGCAGAAAATGTTGCTGACATTATGAAGAGAGTAAAATAAATAGCTTGAAAGGAGAAGGGAGATTTTACATCTCCCTTTTCGGTGATTTTTATGGAAAAAGAAAAACAGGTTCAATTGCTTCATAAAACTATAAATGGAGTTTTAAAGGCTTTCTCAGATTCAATCAAGGATGGTAGCGATTTTATTCCGGTTGATGCATATAGGCCCGAGAATTTTTATGAGGGCACGGAGGAATTTATTGAGAAAAATTCAAGAAAAGCAAAATGGAGTCTTGGTTACTCCAATGTGGTTTTAACTCCTCTTGATTATGCTAAGCGCGAATATTATATGGGTGGCTATATGGTGCCTGATAATAAATTCAAGAACCTTGTTGAAGATGTTATTGATGATATGCAGGGCAGAGCAATTGCGCTTGATGATGGTTCAGGCAGAGGTGTTTCAGTCTTCTGTACCATTGACTGCATCGGTATTACCAATGGCGATATTCGCATTATAAGAAAGAAATTCAAGGAGAAATTCGATGCTCTTTTCCCCGAAAAGAAAATTGCTTCAATAAACATTTTTTCAACCCATGCTCATAGCTGTATCGATACTCAGGGTTTGTGGACAGAGTTTCCCTCAAAGCTTTTCAGAAATCTTAAGAGAAAATACACAGGCAAGGGTGCTCTTGAGCGTGGCGCAGATGAAAATTATATGAGATTCTTGTGTAACGGTGTAAGCGATGCTCTTATCAATGCAGTCAAGGATATGACAACGGGTGAAATTACAATTGCTCAGAAGGACATTAAAGAGGACTATTTCCAAAATAAAAACAGACCCTCTGCACCAAGCATTGTAACTGATATTACAAGACTTACCTTTACACCTGATGATAAAAAGAAAACACCCACAATTATTGTTAATCTTCCTGCTCATCCTGATGTTGCAGGTCTTGCAGTTAAGAATGAGGAAGGCTCAGGTCGTCGCCTTTGTGGTGAATATGTTTACTATATGGGTGAAATAATAAACAAAGCAGGCTATAACTTTATGTTCTTTAATGGCGCAATCTGTGCTATTTATATGGCTTGTGGCGTTACTAATGACGGCGTTAAGCTTAACCACAGATATGAAATGTCTGTTCGCTTCGGTAGAGAAATCGGCAAAATCACTCTTGCTCTTACAAAAACTTTTGACGAAATCAAAAAAGACAAGCTCCTTTATGACGAGAAGGAAATTGCAAAGGAATCTGCAGATGCTGCTCAGAATGGTGGTAAATACACTCTTTGGTGTGAGGATTGGGAGCCTGTTAAGGAGAAAAAGGTTAAGCCTCGTCTTAACATCAGAATCAAAGAGGTTAAAATCCCCATAATGAATAATCTTATGTCAGCTGCAGGTAAGCTTAAGCTTGCAAATTTCAAGGTTCTTGTTGAAGGCAAAAAACAGTATGCAGTTTATTCTGAAATTGGCTATATGGAGCTTGGTGATGAGGTTAAGGTTGCTTTGGTTCCCGGTGAATTTTGTTGTGATTTGTTAACAGGTGGGGCATCACTTTATGCAGACGGCTCAGTTACTCACACTGATTTCGGTATTCCTTCCATTCGCGAAATGTTCGGTGAGGACACAATTGTTTTCGGTCTTGCAAACGATGCAATCGGTTATATTGTTCCGGATAATGACTACACAATGGGTGACCCCATGAACCATTACCACGAGCTTATTTCTCTTGGTTGCAAAACAGGCTCATCCGTTATGAAGGGCTTTGTTGAAATGGCAAAGGAATTAAAAAAGATAGATTAAATTTTAAAAAGGAGGTTTTCTTGTGAAATATTATCTTGGTATTGACGGTGGTGGAACAAGAACAACTGCAGTAGCTTCTGATGAAAGTGGAAAAGTTCTTGTTAAGTCCGTTGGTAAAAGCATAAATTTCTATTCAGTAGGAATGGAAAAGGCACGGGAAAACCTCGCGAATGTTATAAAAGATATTTACGAAAATATTGGTGAGGTTGAATTTGAAGCAGCCTGTATTGGTTGCTCTGCTTTGGATGATGAAGCTTCTGAGAGTGTTATAGCTTCTCTTTGTGATGGCATTATCAAGGCGAAAAAAATCGGTATGAACAGTGATGTTTATGTTGCTCTTGCATCCTCGGGAGAGGACAAATGCCGTATTGTTGCAATTTGTGGCACAGGCTCAATTGTTACAGGTATCGACGAAAATGGAAATGTGAAAACCAAAGGTGGTTGGGGTCATATTTTCGGAGACGAGGGCTCTGCCTATTCAATTGCAGTCAATGCTCTTAAGGCATCTGCTATGCTCTATGATGAGGGGAAAATAACCCCCTTGGTAAAAAAGGCAGAGGAGTTCTTTGAGGTTGATGATTTCAGGCTTGCCATAGATAAAATCTATTCACCTGAAGCAACGAAGGATGTTCTTGCTGAGTTTTCTGTCAAGGTAGGCGAGGTAGCTCAGGAGGATTTCGTTGCTAAAACCGTTCTTATCAATGAAGCACATTTCTTCTCCAAAACTGTTCTTGCTCTTCTTAATGAAATGAAAAATTGCACTCTTGTTTCTCTTTATGGTGGGGTTTTTCAGCATAATGAATTTTTCAGAAATGCTTTTATTGAGGATGTAAAGGAGTTTCATCCTGATTTAAAAATTGAAATGCTTACATTACCACCCGAAGAGGGAGCCTTGAAGATAGCGAGGGGAATGCAGTGAAGAAATATATTGAGTATATAAAGGTGAATCAGACTATCATTGAGAAAATCGCAACAGAGGGTGCAGAAAATATTGAAAAGACTGCAGAGCTTTTCAGGGATGCCCTTGTAAACGATAGAAAAATATTTTTATTCGGTACAGGTCATTCCCATATGCTTGCAGAGGAGCTCTTTTACAGAGCAGGGGGGCTTATTAAAATCCAACCGATTTTAGATCCACCACTGATGCTTCATGTTTCTGCATCTGATAGCACAATTGCTGAGCGAGTTGAGGGCGCTGCAGAAAGCCTTTTCAATGAATACGGAATAAAAGAGAATGATGTTATTGTTATTATTTCCAATTCGGGCAGAAATGGCGTAATTGTTGATATGGCGCTTCTTTGCAAGGAAAAGGGCGTTAGGGTGGTTGCTCTTACAAACCTTCAGCATACATATGCAGGGGAGTCCCGTCATAAAAGTGGAAAAAGACTTTGCGAAATTGCAGATGTTGTTTTAGATAACTTCGGTTGCGTTGGTGATGCCTGCGTTGAGGTTGAGGGAGTAGAGGGTAAAATCTGCCCCACCTCAACAGTAAGTGGAGCGCTTATTCTTAATGCAATTGTTGCAGAGGCTGTTGACATCTGTGTGAAAAAGGGCTTCGTGCCTGAGCATTTTGCAAGCTCTAATGTTGACGGTGGCGACGAAATTAACAACAAATTCGTTGAAAAATATAAAGAGGAGATAAAGCATTTATGATTTACCCCGTGCCTCAGAAAAATAACCTTAATGGTGAAAAAATAGTTGTGAAATCAGTTGCTGCTTCAGGCGACTATGTTGATATTGCGAATAAGGTTTTCAGCTCCTTCGGAATTGAAGCAAACGGTGGCTTCAAGGTTGAAATAAAGGTTTCCGATAGCAAGAAAACTACATATATAGACGAGCTTTCAAGGCTCACAGATGAGAAATATTTTATTACTGCAACAGAAGATAAGGCAGTTATTGAGGTATCATCTGAAAAAGGTGCTTTCAGAGCTGTGAACACATTGTGTAAGCTTATCGAAAATGATGAGCTTAAAGCTGGTGCACTTGAGGATTATCCACTTTTTGAAACCCGAGGCTACATTGAGGGCTTCTATGGTAAAACCTGGAGTGATGAAAAAAGGCGTTCTGTAATGCAGTTGATGGCAAAATACGGAATGAACACCTTTTACTATGCACCTAAGGACGATGCTTATCACCGTGAAAAATGGCGTGAGCTTTATCCCGAAAATGAACTTGATTCCTTGAAAAAGCTTTTTGATTTTGCAACAGAAAATTATCTTGACTTTGCTTGGAATATCGGCCCCGGTCTTACTTATAAATACACCTCTGAAGAGGATTTTGATTTGCTTATTGCGAAAATTAAAAGTATTTATGACATCGGTGTTAGAACCTTCGGTCTTCTTCTTGACGATATTCCATGGGATTTTCAGTATGAGGATGACAAAGCGCGATTTGACAGCATTGTTGATGCTCATATTTATCTTATCAACAAGACCTATAAGGCACTCAAAGAGCTTGATAGCTCAATTAACCTTACAGTTTGTCCTACACAATATAGTGGTGACGAAAAGGGCTACTATATTTCAAAATTCGGTCAGGGTATTCCTACAGATGTTAAAATGTTCTGGACAGGTGCAGAAATCTGTTCAAGAATTTTAACTGTAAGAGAGGCGGATGAGCTTTTCCGTTCAACAAACCATAAGCCTCTTTATTGGGATAATTTCCCCGTTAATGACTGCGAAATGTTTCAGGAAATGCACCTTGGTGCAGTAATAGGAAGAGATAAGGAGCTTTATAAACATTGTGAAGGTCTTATTTCAAATGTTATGGAATATGCAGAGTGCTCAAAGATTCCTCTTATGACTATTGCAGATTACCTTTGGAATCCTGCTACATATAATCCTGACGAGGCTCTTGAAAATGCCCATAAGGAAATTCTCGGTGAAAGGGCAGAACTGTTTAAATACTTTGCAGACCATTTAGGTGTTTCCTGCCTTAATAAATATAGCTCAGCCTTTATGAGCGATAAATTAGCACATATAAATTTCCTTCTCTCAAGTGGCAGAAGGGAAGATGCCCTTGCAGAGTTTAAGGAATACAACTTGAAAATGAGGGGATGTCTTGAAATGCTTCAGGACACAAGCGTTGAGCTTTTTAAGGAAATGGCAAAATGGGTAAAGAAATTCTCAATGTGCTGCGATTTGCTTGATGCAATTTATAACCAATGGGCAAGCCCATCAGAAGAAAATTATAACATTCTAAAGAACTTAACCGAAAAATACAATTCTGACGGTACAATCCTCACAGGCTTCTGCCTCAGAGAAGCTGCTGAGAAGACCTTGAATTTATATTGATAAACTGGAGAAAAAATATGTATATAAATCCCGAAACCTATAACATCCACCCCGAAGCGACTGCGACAGAAAAGGAAATGCAGAGCTATCTTTTTCTTGAAGAAAACGGAGTGGAATATATAAGAGCCGAGCATGACGAGGCTGCAACGATTGAGCTTTGTGAGGGTGTTGAAAAGATTATTGATGCGAAAATCTGCAAAAATCTTCTTCTCTGCAACCGTCAGCAGACAAAGTTTTATTTGCTTCTTATACCCGGCGATATGCCCTTTAAAACCAAATATCTTTCTGCTCAGATTAATTCATCACGTCTTTCCTTTGGCAGTGGTGAGAAAATGGAGGAGCTTCTCAATGTTTCACCAGGCTCATTGACTGTTCTTTCCCTTATGTTTGATAAAGAGCAGAATGTAGAGCTTCTTATTGAAAAAAATGTATTCAAGGACGAATACTTTGCTTGCCATCCTTGTGTTAATACTGCAACAGTTAAATTTTCAACTGCAGACTTGAAGGAAAAGGTTTTACCTGCTCTTAACAGAAGCTATACAGTTGTTGATCTGGAGTGTCCTGAGGATGAAGTATAATTCAGTTGTTTTTGACCTTGATGGTACACTTTTAGATACCTTGGGCGATTTGTGCGACAGCGTGAACTTCGCCCTTGAAAAGAATAATTTACCCAAACGAACAACGGAGGAAATCCGTTCCTTTGTGGGTAACGGCATCCGTATTTTAATAGAACTTTCTGTTCCCCGAAATACACCCATTGAAATAACAGACAAATGCTTTCAGGATTTCAAGGAGTATTATAAGGACCATTCTGCAATTCTCACCAAGCCCTATGACGGGATTATTGATTTGCTCACTAAATTGAAAGAAAAAGACATTAAAATTGCAGTGGTTTCCAATAAAGCAGATTTTGCTGTAAAGACTCTTATGGAGGATTATTTCAGTGGTCTTTATGACTGCGCCTACGGAGAAAGGGCAGGGGTGCCAAGAAAGCCCGAGCCTGACGGTGTTCTTGATGCTATCAGAGAAATGGGTTCGGAAATTGAAAATACTGTTTACATAGGAGATTCAGAGGTTGATGTTATAACAAGCAAAAATGCAAAGCTTCCTTGTATAGCAGTAACCTGGGGCTTTCGTGATAGAGAGGTTTTAGAAAACCTTAATCCTGAATATATTGTAGATAGACCAAGTGATATATTGAATATTATTGAAAGAGGTATATAAATGAAAGTTTTACTTGTAAATGGTGGACCTCACGAAAAAGGTTGCACCTATACTGCACTTTGCGAAATAGAAAAAGAACTTAACACACAAGGTATTGATGCAGAAATCTTCTGGCTCGGCAATAAGCCCGTAAGAGGGTGCATCGGTTGTGCAGGCTGTGTTAATAACAACGGCTACTGTGTATTTACTGATGATATTGCAAATACTCTTATTGATAAGGCTGCTGAGGCAGATGGTATTATTTTCGGTTCACCCGTGCACTATGCTGCACCATCAGGCACTATCTGTGCAGTTCTTGACAGAGCATTCTATGCAGGTGGCAGAAAGTTCAAATATAAGCCTGCTGCAGCGATTCTCAGCTGCCGTCGTGCAGGCTCAACTGCTGCGTTTGATGTTCTTAATAAGTATTTTACTATTAACAATATGCCCGTTGTTTCTTCAGGCTATTGGAATATGGTTCACGGTGCAAAGGCTGAGGATGTTCTTAAGGATGAAGAGGGGCTTCAGATTATGAGAACTTTAGGCAAAAATATGGCTTGGCTTCTTAAATGCATTGAGCTTGGTAAGCAGAATGGTATTGACCGTCCTGCAGGCGAAAAGAAAATTCGTACCAATTTTATAAGATAATTGATTTTATAAAAGTTTAGTGATATACTTAATCGAATTTGAAAATTAATTAAGGAGAGATTCCGATGAATGATATAAAAGCTCTTTATTCTCTTTGGAAGGAAAAAGCAGTTCTTGACAGCGATTTGCAGGATGAGCTTAAATCCATTGAGGGTGACGAGGAAGCTATACTTGACCGTTTCTATAAAAATCTTGAATTCGGTACAGGTGGTCTTCGTGGCGTTATTGGTGCAGGTACAAACAGAATGAATGTTTACACAGTTGCTCAGGCAACTCAGGGTCTTGCAGACTATCTTAACGAGGAGTTTGATGAGCCCAGCGTTGCAATCGCTTATGACTCCCGTATCAAATCTGATGTTTTTGCAGAGTGTGCTGCAGGTGTTCTTGCAGCAAATGGTATCAAGGTTTATATTTACCCTGAGCTTATGCCCACACCCATGCTTTCATTTGCAGTAAGAAGACTTGGTTGCTCATCAGGTATTGTGCTTACTGCAAGCCACAACCCCTCAAAATATAATGGTTACAAATGCTATGATTACAGAGGCTTCCAGATTACTGATGAGGGCGCAGCAAAGACATATGATTATATGAAAAAGGTTGATATGTTTGACGGCGTTAAGCGTATGGACTTTGAGGATGCTCTCGCTGAGGATATGGTTGACTATATCGAGGATTGGCTCAAGGATGAATTTATTGAAGCTGTTCTCAAGTGCTCAATCAACCCCGATGTTGTTAAAAAATCAGGACTTAAGGTTCTTTATACACCTCTTAACGGTACAGGCAATAAGCCTGTTCGTCGTGTTCTTAAGAAATTAGGCGTTGAGGATTTAAGAGTTGTTAAGATTCAGGAAAAGCCCGACGGCAATTTCCCCACTTGTCCTTATCCCAATCCTGAAATCCGTCAGGTATTTGAAGAGGGTCTTAAAATGGTAGAGGAATTCCCTGCAGACCTTATGCTTGCAACTGACCCTGACTGTGACCGAGTTGGTATTGCTGTTCGTGATAATGGTGAATACAAGCTTATGACAGGTAACGAGGTCGGCGCAATGCTTTGCGAATACCTTCTTTCTCAGCTTAAGGCAAAGGGCAAGCTTCCTGAAAAGCCCGTTGTTGTTAAAACAATTGTTACAACTCCTCTTATTTCTGCAATCTGTAAGGAATATAATGCAGAAATGGCAGACCTTCTCACAGGCTTCAAATATATCGGTGAGCTTGTTACAGAGCTTGACGAAAAGGGCGAAGCTGACCGTTATGTTCTTGGTCTTGAAGAAAGCTACGGCTACCTTACAGGTGCTCACGCCCGTGACAAGGACGGCGTTAATGCTGCAATGATTATCTGTGAAATGGCTGCATACTATAAAGCACAGGGCATCACACTCTGGCAGTTTATGAACAGTGTTTATGAGAAATATGGCTATTTCTTCAATCAGCTCGACAACTATGCCTTTGAAGGTGCTGCAGGTATGCAGAAGATGGCTGATATGATGGATTCTCTTCGTAACGATCCTCCCAAGGAAATCAACGGAAGCAAGGTTGTCTGGGTTGGTGACTATAAGACAGGTATCACAACAGACGGCGAAACAGGTCTTCCTAAATCCAATGTTCTTTCCTACAGAATGGAAAGTGGCGACGCAGTGATTGTAAGACCCTCAGGTACAGAGCCTAAGATCAAGATTTATATTACTGCTAAAGCATCTTCAAGAGAGGAAGCAGAGAATAAGCTTTCAGTTATTTCCGAAAGCGTTAAGGTTCTCCTCGGTATTGAATAATGTTTTCTGACAAGGCTAAAAAAATTATCTGCTTTGTTATGGCAGGTCTGATGCTTCTCGGTGTTGTATCAGTAGTATTCAGCGTTATATTTTAATAATCACAAAGCCTCACTCATTATAGAGTGAGGCTTTGTTTTTTAGTTCAATCAGCAGCAACCACAGTTGTTGTTGCAGCCACAATCGTTACCACAGCCGTTGTATGAGCCTGAACCGTTACCGCAGAACAATACGAGGATTATAAGGATGATAATCCATGTGCAGCTATTACCATTATTGAAAAGGCAACCCATTCTCTTAACCCCCTTTCAATGCATAATATGATGTTCAGATTTTTTTGTTACAAGGAGAATATATATTTATTAAAAGAAAAGAATAAAAGCGAAGCAAATGTATTGAGGAGGGATCAGAAATGGGTTATAGCTTTGATTATGATAAATTCAAAAAACACGGACCGTCAGATATGAGGGATTTGATTTCGGATGAATATGATTATGACTTTGCTGATGAATTTGATTATATTTTCGGCGATTACGAGGATTTCGATGATGACAATGAATTTTAATTGTTGAATTGTTTGAAGGTTTGTCGTATAATAAGACCATAAAAGCAGCTTTGTTAGAGGTGAATGTTATGCTTTGTCAGCATTGTAATAAAAATGAAGCAAATATGCACATGAAGCGTATTATAAACGGAAGAGCTGCAGAGGTGCACCTTTGCTCAGACTGTGCCCGTTCTTTAGGGTATGGTGAAGCTTTTTCAGGCTTCGGCTTAGGCTTCTCTGATTTTCTAGGAGATTTTCTTCTTAAGGGTGAGCATTCTTCTGCATCTGTGCGTTGTCCTTTCTGCAACAAAAGCTTTGAAGAAATTGCCAAGGACGGTAAAATGGGTTGCGCAGAGTGCTATAACGCCTTCTATGACAAGCTTCTTCCATCCCTGCAGCGTATTCACGGTAAGGGTACTCATATGGGCAAAAAGCCTTATGATAACAGCAGCTCCCAAAACAAATTGGAGATGCTTAAGGAGCAATTGGAAAAAGCAGTTCGCGAGCAGGATTTTGAATCTGCTGTTAAAATACGCGATGAAATCAATTCAATATTAATGGCAGGGGGAGATCAGTAATGAGTGCAAAATGGTATCTTGGCACAGGTGCTCAGAATGATGTTGTTATCAGCACAAGCATTCACCTTGCTCGTAACATAAAGCAATTTCCTTTCCCTGCAAGTCTTTCTATGCAGGATAAATTAAAGGTTAATTCTGTTATTAAAAATGCAACGGATGGGTTGAATGACTATTCCTTTAATTATTATGAAATGAAAACTCTTTCTCAGGCAGAGGTTGTATCTCTTGCTGAAAGGCATCTTGTCAGTCCTGAATTCGCTTCCTCAAGAGATGGCAGAGCGCTCCTCTTAACTGATGATGAAGCTGTTAGTGTTATGCTTAACGAGGAGGATCATATTCGTCTTCAGGTTATGTATGCAGGCTTTGCTCTTGATGAGGCATACAGAACTGCAGATAAAATTGATAGTCAGTTAAGTGATGCTCTTCAGTTTGCTTTTGATGATAGATTAGGCTATCTTACTCAGGATCCTACTGCCTTAGGAACAGGTATGAAAGCCTCTGTTGTTCTTCATCTTCCTGCTCTGGTTTCTTCATCTCAGATAACAAAGCTTATAACAACAGTTTCAAAATTAGGTCTTTCTCTTCGTGGCTCATACGGAGAGGGGGCAGCAGCAAAGGGCGATTTGTTCCGTTTGAGTAATACCATTACTCTCGGTATTTCCGAAAAGGCTGCAATCGAAAACCTTAAATCAATCGCTCTTCAGATTGCAGCTCAGGAAAGAGTTGCAAGAGAAGAAATATTTAAGGCACCTGTTACTGAGGATAGAATTTTCAGAGCGTATGGTGTTCTCAAATACGCAAGAATGATTGATACAAGCGAATTTATGGAGTTGATTTCTCTTGTGCGCCTTGGTGCAGTTAAGGGTATAATCAATATGGATTGCGCACAGATAGAGGCGCTTATGATTCATATGCAGCCTGCAACAATATCTCTTTCTGTTGACAGACCTCTTGACAGAATTGAAAGGGATAAGCTGAGAGCACAGCTTGTACGACAGAATTTAGGTTAATAAAATTGAGATAACTGCCGAAACTAATTTTGTTCGGCAGTTATTTTTTATTGAATTATATGTTCTTGTATGCTATTATACATTTCATTAAATAGAATTTGAGGTACTTATGGAAGAAAAGGTTACTAAATCTAAAGCTCTGGTTTCTTCTTTGCTCTTAACAATAGCAGCATTTATATGGGGTACTGCTTTTGTTGCTCAAAGTAAAGGTCTTGAAGAAATTGGTAATTTTACTTTTTTGTGCTTAAGGTCCTGTCTTGCTGTTGTTGTTCTTACTCCTGTTTCATTGGCTATAATGAAGCGCAACAAGAAAATAATAGGCGATGGTCCACATAACGAAAATAAAACATTTTTTTCAAAAAAGCTTATAGTAGGTGGTCTTCTTTGTGGTTCATCTGTCTGTCTTGCATCCTTGGTGCAGCAGTATGGAATTATGTATTCAAGTGTTGGCAAAGCAGGCTTCTTAACAACACTTTATATTCTGATTGTTCCACTTTTAGGCTTGTTCCTTAGAAGAAAAGTTCAACCGATTCTGTGGGTCTGCATTGTTATAGCAACCTGTGGTATGTATTTCCTCTGCGTTAAAGAAGCAGGTGGGATAGGGGCAGGGGATATTCTTTTGATTCTCTGCGCATTCCTTTTTGCTGTGCAGATTATGATAGTTGACCACTATATTCAATTTGTTGATGGTGTAAGGCTTTCTCTTGTTCAGTTCTTTGTTTCTGCAGTTATTTCTGCAATAGGAATGTTCATTTTTGAGAACCCTGACCCTGAAGCTATTTCAAGAGCATGGTTTGCTATTTTCTATGCAGGTGTAATGTCTTCGGGTATTGCATTCACTCTTCAGATTGTGGCTCAGAAAAATCTTAATCCCACAGTTGCAAGCCTTTTGATGAGCCTTGAATCTGTTTTTGCAGCCTTAGCAGGTGCCTTCTTCGGCGAAAGATTAACAGGCAGCGAAATCTTTGGATGTGCCCTAGTGTTTGTAGCGATAATCCTTGCACAATTGCCCGTTGAAAAGTTAATAAAATCAAACAAAACTCCGAGGAGTACTTAAATTCCTTCGGAGTTATTTGTTTGATCTCGGGTTAACAAAATGTTAATATTGTTAGTGTAAAATGAAAATGTATTTATTTTCTCTTCTGGAGGTAAAAAATGGTTTGCATTTTGATTGTAGAGGATGATATTCAGTTCAACAGGATTATCTGCTCATATCTTACTGACAGTGGTTATAATGTTGTAGGTTGTTATAGTGCCACCGAAGCGCTTGAACAAATGGAGAAAATGTCTTTCGATATGATTGTTTCTGATATTATGATGAAAGATGTTGACGGGTTTGAATTCGCAGACCAAGTTCGTATTGTGAATAAAGATATTCCGTTTTTGTTTTTGACTGCAAGAGATGATTTGCAGTCAAAGGAAAAAGGATACAGAATGGGGATTGATGACTACATTGTTAAGCCTGTTGAAATGAAGGAATTAGTTTTCAGAATTGAAGCAATTTTAAGAAGAGCCAAAATTGCCAATAAAAGGGAGATTATAATTGGCGATCTGAAGCTGGATTCAATTGAAAAAGCTGCTTATTACAAGGGCGAGAATTTAGGCTTATCAGTTAAAGAATTCAACATTCTTTTTAATTTTTTATCTTATCCCAAAAAGACATTTACCAGAACTCAACTTATTAACGAGTTCTGGGGTTACGACAGTGAAAGTATGCCTCGTACCGTTGATGTTTGCATAACAAAGCTTCGCGCCAAAATATCTGAATGTAAAGATGTTGAAATTGTAACAGTTCACGGCCTTGGCTATAAGGCGGTGGTTCTCGTATGAAAATGAAATATAAGGAAAATGCTTTCGCCAGCAGACTGCGTAATTTTGTTGTTGAGTTTCTTTCCGTTTTCTTTATTGTTGCATTGAACGGTACTTTTCTTGTGTTGATTTTGGTAAATGTTATAAGTAAGGATTTTGATAAAACTATTATAGCTTTGTTAGGCGCACTGTATCTTTTGTTTAGTTGTACGGTTTCTACCGCTCTTATATATTTTGTTAAAGGTAGAGTTTACCATAATAAAATTAAGGTCTTTTATGACACTGCAAGTAATGTTGCAAAAGGTGATTTCAATGTAAGAATCCCTATTCATTTTGAAAAACCTAAAAGTGAAATGGACTATCTTGCGGTGAATTTCAATAAAATGCTTGTGGAAATTTCCTCTTTGGAAAACATGAAGAACAATTTTATTGCTGATGTTTCCCATGAAATAAAAACACCTTTGAGCGTTATTCAGGGGTATGCAGATTTGTTGCAAAATCAGGATTTGTCCGTTGAAAAAAGAAGTGAATACACTATTTTGCTTTCAGAAGCTATAACATCGCTTACCAATCTTGTAACCAATATTCTTAAGCTTAATAAAATTGAAAACCAAGGAATAATTCAAAAAGAAAAGTTTTCTTTAGATGAACAAATAAGATATTGTGTTCTTTCATTTGAAGATAAAATTGAAGAAAAGAATATTGAATTGAATGTTGATTTGGATGAGGTTGTGATAAAAAGTGATAAAGCACTTTTAGAAATTGTATGGAATAACCTGCTATCCAACGCTTTAAAATATACATCTTACAATGGGAAAATCAGCATAAATTTAAAGAAAGATAAAAATGGAATTATTGTTCGTGTATCAGATGATGGTTGCGGAATAAGTCGTGAAATGCAAAAACATATTTTTGATAAGTTTTATCAAGGTGATGCCTCTCATTCTCAAGAGGGGAATGGTTTGGGTCTTGCTTTAGTTAAGCAGGTTGTTAATATGCTTGATTATAAAATTGAGGTTGAAAGTTCTTTGGGTAAGGGCTCGGAATTTACAGTTATTATTTAACATAATTTTAACAACAGTAGTGTAAAATGCTACTGTTGTTATTTTTTATTGGTGGTGAGCGAAATTAAAGAGCGTAAAGACATTGATAGCAAAGTAAATAAAAATGTGTTCTTTATATTAGGCTTCGCGGTTACGCTTAGTGTTGTAGTGCTTGTGATTATTGTTTTTTCTATGAAAAATAATGAAGCATTAAAATATGGCACGCCAGATCCCATCGAAAGTAGCATCGTGTATAAAGAGGGTTTAACTTTTTCACCAACTAAAGAAGATAAGAATAACAGGAATGAAAAAGAAGAAACTCAACTTGCAGATGCTGAGCAAAACAATCAAGTACATACGCCGGAACATAATAATCCAACTACTTCAGTTAGCAGTCTTCCTGATGTTTCAGGTTGGAATACCACTCAGATTGTTTCAAAGGCAAAAGATGCAGTTAATAAAACCAAAGCATTTACAGGGAACTTAACAGTGAATCATTCGGAAGGTTTTACTGCAGATGTTACAGAATGCACGGGTGGAGAAATTGTAAAAAGTGTTGTTAATTTAATGGTAGGTTGGGTTGTGAAACCGGTCAATGAAACGCTTGTTTATCAAAATGGCAAAACGGTTAATTCTGAAGGTGAAACCGTGCCGATTATTCTTCCTAAACGAAATGGTTTTTCTTTGAGTGAAAAAGGTGTTGAATCCGCAACAATACAGCAAACAGGAAATGAATATATTATAAAAATAACTCTTGTTGAAGAAAGTGTAGGAATGTATGATGTTCCAACGCATAATGCAGCAGCTGTAGGTTATCTTGATGTTGCAGGCTTTGATATCAGCTTTATGGATATTGATTCAGCAGATATTGTTTATAAGGGTTCAAGTATTGAACTCAGAATAAATGCAGAAGGTTTTGTAACTTATGCAAACTATAAAATTCCGCTCCGTATTGATGGCTCTGCACATAAAGGCTCTATAAGCGGTTCAGCTACCTTTGAGGGTGAGCAAACAGAGGAATGGAGATTAAATTGGTAAGAAGGGAAGTATTTACAATGGGTTTAAAGGATGCAGCTCTTAATGCAGCAATAAAACAAGGGATTGAATATGTGAAAAAAGATTACGACACTAATCTTTTTAAACTTATATCCTGGGGTAAGAAAATGGTTAAAGATGAACTTCATCTTAAAATTCTTACAAAGTTAGAAGAGAGATTAAGTGACCCTACAAACGTTTATGCAGACTATGTTAAAAGGGTTATAATGAATACTGACACAAACATTATCATTAAGCTTGTGCCACCGTTTGTGAATGCAGTTGTAAAGAGTTATGATATAAGAAAGGCAGCAATGGAAGAGCATAAATGCAATATTCCGTGGGCTGTGCTTATTGATATTACTACTGCTTGTAACCTTAAATGCAAAGGCTGCTGGGCAGCAGAATATGGCGACAAGCTTAATATGAGCTATGATGATTTGAATAAAATTATTCAAGAAGGTAAGGCTGTTGGTACTTATGTGTATCTTTACACAGGCGGTGAACCTCTTGTTCGTAAAAATGATATAATAAGACTTTGCAAAGAAAATCCTGATTGCCTTTTCCATGCTTTCACAAATGGTACTCTTTGCGATGATGCTTTTGTTGAAAAAATAAAAGAAGTCGGGAACCTTCTTGTAACAATTTCTATTGAAGGTAATGAAGAAACAACAGATTCCCGTAGAGGTAAAGGTACATATAAAGCTACAATTGAAGCTATGGCTCGTTTAAAGGCTAATGGAATTCCATTCGGTACATCTTTGTGTTATACAAAAGAAAATGCAGATGTTATTTCTACTGATGAATATGTAGATTTTCTTATTGATCAAGGTGCAGTATTTGCATGGTTGTTCTCTTTTGTGCCTGTAGGTTGCGGTGCTACATCTGAACTTATGGCAACAGCAGAGCAGAGAAAGCATATGTATGACCAGGTTCGCAAATGGCGTTTCAAAGAGGTTAAACCCCTTGTTATGATTGACTTCTTTAACGATGGTGAATATGTTGGTGGTTGCGTTGCCGGTGGTAAGCAGTATTTCCATATCAGCGCAAATGGTGACTGTGAACCTTGTGTATTTGCACATTATTCGAATGTTAATATCAAAGACCCTGATACACATTTTATAGATGCGCTTAAGAGTCCGATATTTATGGCATATAAAGCTCGTCAACCATTCTCTGATAATATGCTTCGCGCTTGTCCTATTGTTGATAACCCCGGTGCAATTAAAAAAATTGTTGAAGAATCAGGTGCTAAATCAACAGATCTTCAGTCACCTGAGAAAGTTGAAGATTTAATAGGTAAAACAATTGATGTTGCTCGAAAGTGGAAGGAAACTGCCGATAAAATGGCAGAGGAGCATGGCTTTATTCAGTGGCGTATTCGTAGCGTTGATATTTACAAAGACTATGAAGCAGAGCATATAAAAGACTATGAAGATTTTGAATAAATCAATTGAAAGAGCAAAAACTCCCGAATCAGTAGGTATAGACTCCTCGGTTATCGCAAAGATGACCGAGGAAATGTCATATAGAGGCATAAATATTCATAGCTTAATGATTTTAAGAGATAATAAAGTTGCTTGTGAAGCGTGGAGTAAGCCTCTTATACCTGAAATGACTCATATGGTGTATTCCATAAGTAAAAGTTTTCTTGCAACTGCTTATGGTTTTGCCTTGGATGAAGGTAAAATAAAAAGAGAAACGAAACTTATTGATGTGTTTCCTGAGTTGAATAAGAAGAAGGATGTTTTTTTAGAAAAACTTACAATTCACCATCTTTTGTGTATGACTGCAGGGAAACAGACTGCAATTCGTGGAAGTAAAAGTGATGATTGGCTGAATCTTTTTGGAAAATCGAAATGGATTTTTGAACCAGGAACAAGTTGGCGTTATGTAAATGATAATTATTATGTAGCATCGAAAATGCTTTGTGAAGTTTTGGGTGAGTCAATTACCGAATATCTTACACCTCGTCTTTATGAACATCTCGGAATTGATGCTCCTTTCTGGGAGCATTCTCCCGACGGGGTTGAAGCAGGCGGTTGGGGATTGCAACTCAAAACAGAAGATATAGCCAAACTTATTTTATGCTATCAAAACAAAGGTAAATATAATGATGTTCAGGTAATACCTGAATGGTGGACAAGAGAAGCAACAAGCTCTATAACAGATAATTCCGTCAGCGAGAAAGAACCTGATGCAAGTGCAGGGTATGGTTGCGGTTTTTGGCGGTGCGCTGGTATGCCGAATACTTACAGATGCGAGGGAATGTTTTGCCAATATGCCATTTCTTTTGAGGATTATAACGCTTGTCTTGTTATGACCTCAGAGCATAGCGGTTTGCAGGAAACTCTTGATGTTATATGGGAGTATATGCCAAAAGCTTTTATCGAGCCAAATACGGAAAAAGAAAGTCAAAAAATAATATTACCTGATAAAGCTGCAATCGTTAATAAGTCTCGTTCGGAAATCGAAAAGTTAATAAATGACAAAACATATTCATTAAAAAAATGCAGATTTATAAATTTTATAGGTTTTCCCACAAGCGTTTTACCGATGCCTATCGTCTTTTTTGCCAAGGACAGAGGTGGTAATATGAATAATTTGAAGTTTGAGTTTTCAGAAAATGGTTGCAATTTTTCCTGGAGTGAAGATGGTGGTTTTAAAAACAGTATTTTTCTTTCTATGAACGGTGAGGCAAGTTTTGATGAGGTTGTTATCGGTGAACTAAAAATGCTTGTCCGCTCTTATGCATTTTGGGAGAATAAGAATACTCTTGTTATGCACATAAGACCAGTGTCAACAGTGGCAGAGAGAGTCTTAAAATTTGAGTTCAATGGCAATAAAATTAAAATGTATCCCAGTTATATTCCCGGTACTGACGAGAAAGCTAAAAAAGTAGGGGATAAGCTTAAGTGTATTTTAATTGGGAAATGGTTTCATTGGTGGATTGATTTTCTTGTTCCCAGAGTAGGAAAAATACTTAACCCAATTCATTACGGCAAACAAATATGAACAATACCAAAAGGAAATGTGAATTTTCCTTTTGGTATTGTTTTTTTTATAAGCTTT
>JAZQUT010000098.1:0-1091 GCA_045631405.1 Acutalibacteraceae bacterium
CCGGGACGGAAAGAGAACATACCGCAGCACCCCGAAGGAGTGTGTCAACTGTCCCTGTAAGGCGAAGTGCGGAGCAAACGAAAAGGGGCAAAAGATATACACAGCTCACATTTGGCAAGAGTATCTGGATTTGGTAGAACAAATACGCAAAACAGAGCGTGCTAAAAATATTTATGCACAGCGCAAAGAAACGATTGAACGTGTCTTTGCAGATGCAAAAGAAAAGCACGCAATGAGATATACACACCATAGAGGCTTGGCCGCAGTCACAAGATGGGTCAGGCTTAAATATGCTGCCATGAATTTGAAAAAGCTGGCAAATTGGAGTTGGAATAACTCCTTTTTCTCGCAGATATTGCTCATATTTACACCTAAATACACCAAAACCCCTGTTTTTGCCTAACAAAAACAAGGGTTCTTTGACAGACTGAAGCCACGGCAGGCGTCAGCCTTGCCGTGGCTCTTTATCTTGTCTTACAGAAAAATCTCGCCCGTTGGAGTGCTTCGCAGTTTTGAATAGGAGATTTTTTCTCAGAGGTGTATCCGGAGATTGCAGGAATACTATTTGTATTTCAAAATCAACGGATGCGCCTCTGGGGAAAAAGATTCATTCAAAACCGTGTAAATCCCTATGTGAGTCCGCCCAATGCCGCTCCTTTCCATTTTCATTTTACTTTTCCGAAATTTTTTTGAAAAAAGGGTTGATTTTGTTACCAAAAGGCGCTATAATGTTCGGGCGTATGAAATTTGCAAAAGAGGAGGTGCCACAAAATGCCCAACATCAAGTCCTCCAAGAAGGATGTCATTCGTTCCAAGATCGCTTACGAGAAGAACAAGGCTGATAAGTCCGAGCTGAAGACCAACCTGAAGAAGTTCGACGCCGCTCTGGTGTCCGGCGACAAGGCTGTCGCTGAGGCTGCTTACAAGGTTGCTGTTAAGTCTGTTGACCAGGCTGCCCTGAAGGGTCTTCTGCACAAGAACAATGCTGCCCGCAAGAAGAGCAGCATGACCCTGAAGCTGAACAAGCTGGCCTGATTTCTCTGAAAATATCTCCCTCCCGACATTTCGGTAGGGAGTTTTTTCATTTTATG
>JAZQUT010000099.1:0-34629 GCA_045631405.1 Acutalibacteraceae bacterium
ATACGAACATTTTGACCATTTTTATTTATATAGCCACCAGCAGAAGATTCGACATTGTATCCCACATAAGCTATTGATGATTTTGAATAATCAAATTTTATTCCATTCACTTCAAATGATTCGGTTCCATTTCCGTTTGGGGGTAAAGGTTCAAATTCCCCTACTACACCGGCAACTGTTTTATACTCCCCGGCAAAATATGGTTCTATTATTTTATTTTGGGTATCAATATAATCATACACACATGCTACACAAAGGAATGACATTAAGGCAATGGCTAAAGGTAAAATAACACAAAGTGAATTTTTCATTTTCAACTTTTTAACCTTGTAAAACAAAAAACAAAAAACAAATAGTAAAACAAAAGGAATAATAGAATACTTAGGAAAATATGTTGTTGCAATTTCATAAACTGTAGTATATTCCATTTCTTCATCCCACCAAAAACAATTCAACAATAAGTGACGCTCTTACCAATGAACAAAACATTCATCCTATTGGCTTTCTTTTAAATTAATATATCACACAATTATTAATTTTTCAACAACTCAAAAAAACGGCACTCAGTTCGCTGAACTGAATGCCGTCACTTTTTATTTATTATAGCCAAACTCGAATGCCTTGAGGTTCATATCGAGGAATTTTGCAGGAACGCAGTCTTTAACTGCATCGAGCCAGATTTCCTTGGGGATATCGGTATTCTTTGCCATAGCACCGATAAGAACAACGTTTGTAGCCTTTGGTGAGCCTGCTTCAACTGCAAGAGGAAGAGCGTCAAGCTCAACAACTGCTGCGCCTGCAGCTCTTACTGCATCAAGAACGCCGTCGGGGTAAACGCTATCACCGATAACAACTGACATAGGGTCAATTTTCTGTGTGTTTACGATTACCTTACCATCGGGCTTAAGGCAACTGAGCCATCTTGCTGCTTCAAGCTGCTCGAATGCAAGAATAAGGTCTGCTTCGCCCTCACCAACAACGGGAGAATATACCTTCTCACCATATTTTACATAGGTAACAACGGAGCCACCGCGCTGACTCATACCGTGAACCTCGGAAACCTTAACATCATAGCCCTGTGAAAGAAGAGCACTACCTAAAATACGGCTTGCAAGGAGTGTACCCTGACCACCAACGCCAACTATCATAATTGATTTATTCATTATAGCCTCTCTCCTTTCTTATTCAATAGCACCGAATTTGCAAAGCTGTGAGCAAACATTGCAACCGAGGCACTGTGTAAAGTCGATTTCAGCCTTGCCATCCTTCATGCTGATAGCAGGACAACCGATTTTCATACACATCTTACATGATTTACATTTATCCTTATTAACCTTAAGAGGAGGATTATGCTTAACTGTTTTAAGAAGAGCACAGGGTCTTCTTGAAATAACAACTGCAGGAGCATTAAGCTCGAGAGCGTTTTTGATTGTTGTATAGCTTTCGTCAAGGTTATAGGGATCAACAACGAAAACATTGTTGATGCCAACTGCCTCGCAAAGCTTCTCAAGGCTTACTGCAGCTGCAGGCTCGCCCTTGATATTAAAGCCTGTTGTGGGGTTCTGCTGGTGACCTGTCATACCTGTGATGCTGTTATCAAGAATAATTGTAACAGAATTGCTGTTGTTATAAGCAATATCGATAAGACCTGTAACACCTGAGTGAATAAATGTTGAGTCACCAATAACTGCAACAGATTTGCTTGCTTTTTCGGGGTCTGCAAGGTTTCTACCGTGAAGACCTGAAACGCTACCACCCATACAGAGAACTGTATCCATCATACCCAAGGGCTTTGCAACACCGAGAGTATAACATCCAATGTCACCACTAACGGTTACATTAAGCTTTTTGAGAGCGTAGAAAAGACCTCTATGAGGACAGCCTGCACAAAGAACAGGAGGTCTTGCAGGAATATTTACATCTGCTTTAAGAGATTTTGCTTCATCACCGAAGATCACCTTACGGATAAGACCCTGAGAATATTCACCGAGAAGAGTAAATTCAGCCTTACCCTTTACATCAACGCCGATTTTACGACAATGAGTTTCGATATAATCGTCAAGCTCTTCGATTACATAAACTGTTTCACACTCTGCGCAGAAATCCTTGATAAGCTTCTCTGGAAGAGGATAAACACATCCTAATTTAAGGTATGATGCGCTATCACCAAGAGCTTCCTTAGCATATTCATAGCAGATACCTGCAGTAATAACACCGATTTTCTTATCGTTATATTCAACGCTGTTAAGACCGTTTTCAACTGCCTCTGTTTCACAGTATTCAATCTGATTAAGAATTCTCTTTTCAACCTCAACATGCTTAACCTTTGCATTTGCAGGAACCATAACATATTTCTGAGGATTCTTTTCGTATGCCTTAAGACCATTATCAACTCTTTCTGAAAGCTCTGCAAGGCTTCTTGAATGAGAAACTCTTGTTGTAAGACGAAGAATAACAGGTGTATCAAATTTCTCAGAAAGCTCGAAAGCCATTTTTGAGTATTTGAGACATTCGTCTGAATCTGCAGGTTCAAGCATCATAATCTTTGAAGCTTGAGCATAATGACGGCTGTCCTGCTCATTCTGAGAGGAATGCATACCAGGGTCATCAGCAACAACTACAACAAGACCTGCATTAACACCTGTATAAGAGGATGTAAAAAGTGGGTCTGCTGCAACATTAAGACCAACGTGCTTCATAGCGCAGAAGGAGCGTGCACCTGCAACGCAAGCACCGAAAGCAACCTCCATAGCAACCTTTTCATTAGGTGCCCATTCGCTAGTAATTTCATTATAGGTTGAAATACATTCTGTAACCTCAGTACTGGGTGTACCGGGGTAGCTTGAAGCAACTCTGCAGCCGCCCTCATAAAGACCACGCGCAACTGCTTCATTACCTAAAAGTAATTTTTTCATATTACATTTACCTTCTTCTGATTATTTCTTAATTTCGTTCTGTGATGCAACAAGGCTTTCGCCACAATACATCTCACGAAGCTTTGGTTTTTCGATTTTACCTGTTGGGTTACGGGGAACCTTTGCGAAAATAAGCTTTCTCGGACGCTTATATCTTGGCAAATCATAGCAGAAATCGTTGATATCGTCCTCTGTTATGGTTTCGCCGTCCTTTGCTTCAATAATAGCTGCTGCAATTTCACCAAGACGGGCATCGGGAAGACCGATAACTGCAACATCCTTAATTTTATCATATTTACGAAGGAAATCCTCAATCTGAACAGGGTAAAGATTTTCACCACCGGAGATAATAACATCCTTCTTACGGTCAACAAGGAAAATGAAGCCATCCTCATCCTCCTGAGCCATATCGCCTGTATAAAGCCAACCGTCTGCGAGAACCTCGTTAGTTGCCTTTTCGTCCTTATAATAGCAAAGCATTACACCGGGACCCTTAACTGCAAGCTCACCGACCTCGCCTTTGGGAACTTCATTTTTATGTTCATCAACAATTTTAACTTCCCAACCATAACCTGCTTTACCGATAGCGCCAACCTTATGAACATTTTCAACACCAAGGTGAACACAACCGGGTCCGATTGATTCGCTGAGGCCATAGTTTGTATCATACTGATGATGAGGGAAGATATTAAGCCAACGCTTAATAAGGCTTGGTGGAACAGGCTGAGCACCAATGTGCATCAATCTCCACTGTGAAAGAGTATGCTCGCTTAAATCAATAACACCACTTTCAATAGCATCAAGAATATCCTGAGCCCACGGAACAAGAAGCCACACAATTGTGCATTTCTCTTCACTTGCAGTTTTTATAATTACATCGGGCTTTGTACCCTTAAGAAGAACTGCCTTGCTACCTGCTACAAGAGAACCGAACCAATGCATTTTCGCACCTGTATGGTAAAGAGGAGGAATGCAAAGGAATACATCATCCCTACCCTGAGAATGATGGTTCTGCTCAGTTAAGGCTGCGTGAACAAGGCTCTTATGAGCGTGGAGAATAGCCTTGGGGAAGCCTGTTGTACCTGATGAGAAATAAACCGCAGCCTCGTCATCATCGGAAACCTCAATTCCGGGTGCATGAGAAGAGCAATAGGTAACGAGTCTGTCATAGCTTTCAGCAAAGGTAGGACAATCCTCGCCAACATAGAAGGTATATTTAACATCGGGGATTTTATGAGCGATTTCTTCAACTCGGCCTGTGAACTCAGGGCCGAAAACAAGAACATCGCTGTCAGAAAGCTTAAGGCAATATCTGATTTCCTCTGCAGTATAGCGATAGTTAAGAGGTACTGCCAAAGCACCTGTTTTGAGAATACCGAAATAAATGGGAAGCCATTCAATTCCGTTCATAAGGAGAATTGCAACTCTGTCGCCTTTCTTGATACCTCTTGAAAGAAGAAGGTTTGCAAAGCGATTTGCACGCTTGTCGAACTCGCCCCATGTAAGCTCAGTTCTGCCAACATTGAAGGGGTTAGTTTCAATAAGAGAATATTCTCTCCAGGTCTGACGGTTTTTCTCCTGCAGCTCAGGATTGATTTCTACAAGAGCAACCTCATTTTTGTAATTTTTTGCATTATTTACAAGAAACTCTGTAATAGGCAAAATTCTCATTCCTTTTAATAAGATACTAAAAATAAAAACGCCCTTTAACCGAAGCTAAAGGACGAGCAGTATAACCTGACCGTGTTACCACCTTTTTTCACAGATTGCTCGCGCAACCTGCCTTAAAGAGTAATAAAACTCCGACGCTTTAACGGGCGAACTCGCCGTAGCCTACTGAAAATTTTCGGTACGGAACTCAGAGATGTATTCACACAATTCGCTCACGCGCCTCTCACCAAACGGCAACTCTCTTTCTTACGCTAAAAAGTGCTACTTGTTCTCTTCACAGTTTTTGAAAAATATACTTGAGAATTATAACACAGACTGTCGCAAAATGTCAACAATTATTATTGTATTATATAGTAGCAATATAGCTTTCTATATCAAACTCCTCAACAGGACTGTTGTTTTTGAGATACAAGGGATGGTGAGGATGACCCTTTACGGAGCGTTTTCCTACTGTGTACCACTTTGCATCAAATTCATTACCTATTTCAATCATCTCCTTTACACAAGGAATAAGGTATGGCCTTTTTTCAATGATTGTTCCCCACGCAGCCCAGACAGCAGGGGTTCTGCCCTCGCCATAGGATGAAAGAATATAGCGAAAGGCGTTCATATTTTCATTATGTAAAAGATCATTGAAGGCACCGTCCATATCCTTTGGATTTGTTGCTCTCTGAGCGTAAACATTAAACATAATAAAGCTGTCAAAGCCATTAAAGGCTGCAGTACGCTCAACGGATTTGAGAGTATTATCAAGGTCATCAGGCTTTGCAGTTGATGGATTGATTCCGATGCAGATCAAGGGGTTCTCCCCTCTTGTTCCTAAAATATAACGATACTCTGTATAGGCATTGGGAACATAGAGCCATTTTTCTCTGTCATACTCAAAGGAGCCGTCACCCTCCTTTAAAAGTGCATCCTCAAACGGAATTATATTAAGCTCATTTGTTTCGCAGGTTGGTATATGCATATTGTCACTCTTTTCAAATATAGTAAATATAGAACTATTATACAATAATATTGACCTATTTTCAACATTGTTTCCCATTGACTTTTTCTGCCTATTTTATATAATTAAAATGTAGAAAAATGGTGTATTTTATACGCCAAAAAGGAGAGATACATATGTATCATTCAATGAAAATCGCAGGTCTTGACAGAAACCTTCCTCTCTGCCCTCTTAACGAAAAGCTTCAGATTGGTGCATTCGTTATGTTCGGTGATGCTGAGCTTACAGTTGCTTGTGCAGAAGAGCTTCTTAAAAAAGCTCCTGAGTTTGATTACATAATCACTGCTGAGGCTAAGGGTATTCCACTTGCTCACGAAATGTCTCGTCAGAGTGGCAAGAAATATTTTGTTGCAAGAAAGAAGCCCAAGCTCTATATGACAGGTGTTTTTGATGTTATTGTTAACTCAATTACAACCGAGGGTGAGCAACACCTTTACCTTGATACTGCTGAGGCAGAAATGATGAAGGGCAAAAAGGTTATTATTGTTGATGATGTTATTTCAACAGGCGAATCTCTCAAGGCTGTTGAAAAGCTTATTGAAATGGCTGAGGTTGATTATGCAGGCGCTCTCGCAGTTCTTGCAGAAGGCGAAGCAGCAGACAGAAAGGATATCATTTATCTTGAAAAGCTTCCCTTGTTTGATTCGGAGGGTAATGTTTTATAATGGCAGGAATACTTTATGTTGTAGGAACGCCTATCGGAAATCTCGGGGATTTCTCGCCCCGTGCAGTTCAGGTGCTTTCCGAATGTGATTTTATTGCCGCCGAGGACACAAGAGTAACAATTAAGCTTCTTAACCATTTCGGTATTAAAAAGCCTATGGTAAGCTATTACGAGCATAACCGAGCTCAGAGAGGCGGAGTTATAATCGACCGTCTTTTGAACGGCGAAAGCTGTGCTCTCGTTTCTGATGCAGGTATGCCCATTATATCTGACCCCGGTGAAGATTTAACAAAGCTTTGCCACGAAAACGGTATTCAGATTCTTGCAGTCCCAGGTCCTTGTGCCTTTGTTACTGCTCTTGCAATTTCTGGTATGCCCTCAGGAAGATTCACCTTTGAAGGCTTCCTTACAAGAGCAAAGCAGAACAGAAGAGAGCATCTCGAGGAGCTTATCAACGAAAAGCGAACAATGATTTTCTACGAAGCACCTCACAAGCTTGCATCCACTCTTGCTGATATGGCAAAATACTGGGGCAACAGAAATATTGCCTTAGTAAAGGAAATAACTAAAATTCACGAAAATGTTGAGCGCACAACTCTTTTTGATGCAGCAGAAAAATACAAAGACGGTAGCGCAAAAGGCGAATATGTTCTCATTGTTGAGGGTAAGCCCGAGGAAGAGGACGAGGAAATCACTATTGATGTGGCAGTTAAAATGGCTTTGAAGCTTGTTGAGGACGGTATGTCCAAAAATGAGGCAGCCAAGGAAATCGCCAAGGAAACAGGACTTAAAAAGAGCGACATTTATAAATCTTTACAGAATGGGTGATTAAATGCTTTTTGGTGTTCAATGGTATTACTGGGTAATACTTTTAGTTGCTGTGATTATTGCGATTTTTGCCTGGAGCAAGGCTCTCAAATCAGGTAAAGCACGCAGAGAAAAAATGAAAAAGGAAGCAGCAATCTGGAAAAGAGATTATGAATTAAGAGAAAAATTCACTATTCTCACCGAAGAAAAGCTTAATTCTACAGAAGAAACCGAGCTTCTTCACGGAGTTGGTATGAATATTCAGGTTATGCTGGAAAAATCAAGCGATATGACCGAAAGTTTCAACTCTTTGCCCGAGGCTAAGAAATACGTTTACGCTCTCGAATATTTTGACGAGGATGCAAAAAAGGCTCTTTCAACCTTTTTCAAAAACAATGGCGAGCCTCTTCTTTCAATCGTTCCCGATGCTCTTAATGCAATCGGCGCAGGAAAATACCTCGAGCATTATGCAACCCTTTTACCCATGTATGACCCTGACAGCGAGGTTTCCATTGATTATAACATCATCGGCAAGGCCGATGAGGAATTCGCATCTCTTTACAATTCAGATGAGCTTTTAAGACTCAGCGCTAAATACATTCTCAAAAACAAAGATATATTTTTATCATAAATTAATTCAAAAAACTAAGACTATAAAGGAGTAATAAAAATGGCTTGTACATTTTATCTTTCTGCCTTTGCTGACGAAGCAGGCGGCGGAATCAAGGAACAGATTGCCGCTTTAAAGGCTCACGGTATGACTCACATTGAGCCTCGTGGACTTGATGAGGGAAACATTTCTCTCTATTCAGTTGAGCAGGCAAAGGAATTGAAGAAAATTCTTGATGACAACGGTATCGGCGTTTCCGCTATCGGCTCTCACTATGGCAAAATCGAAATCACTGACGATTTCGTACCTCATTTTGAGGATTTTAAAAACTGCGTTGAGGTAGCCAATATTCTCGGAACAGAAAGAATCAGAATGTTCAGCTTCTTCTTTACTAAAGGCCAGAGCCTTGAGGAATATCGCGACGAGGTTTTCGAGAGACTTGATAAAATGTGCACATATTCTCTCCAGAACGGAATCTGGTGCTGTCACGAAAACGAAAAAGACATTTACGGTGACAACGAAACCCGTTGTCTTGAAATCTATAAGACCTTTGAGGGTAAAATCAAGGGTATTTTTGACCCCTCAAACTTCATTCAATGCGGTGTTGACATTCTCCCCGCTTATGAGCTCCTCAAGGATTACATTGACTATTTCCATGTTAAAGATTGTCTTTATGACGGAGGCAAGGTTCGCCCTGCAGGTCTTGGAGACGGCAACATCGTTGAGCTTCTCACAAGATTCTCAAAGGAAAAGGATGGCGCTCATTTCCTTACTCTTGAGCCTCACCTTAAGGTGTTTGACGGTCTTAAGGATTTAGAAGGCGAAGGTGGTACTGCCGATCAGCTTAAGGACGATTACACATACCCAACTAATCGCGCAGCATTTGATGCAGCAGCAGACGCACTTGATGTGTGCATCGAAAAAGCAAATCTCAAGGAAAATACAATCCGTAAATATTAAGGAGTTTTAATTATGTTTAAACACGAAAATTTAAAGGGCAGAGTTGCAGTTGTTACAGGTGGTGGCGGTGTTCTCTGTGGTGGCTTCGCAAAGGACCTTGCTCGTCAGGGCGTTAAGGTTGCAGTTCTCGACTTAAGAGAGGAATCTGCAAACGCAATAGCAGATGAAATCAAGGCAGAGGGCTTCGAGGCAATCGGTGTTGCTTGTAATGTTCTTGACAAGGACAGCCTTGAAAACGCAAGAAGCATTGTTAATGAAAAGCTTGGCACATGCGATATTCTTATTAACGGTGCAGGTGGTAACCACCCCAACGGCAATACAACAAAGGAAAAATTCGAGCTTTGCGATTTAGTTGAAAAGGCTGAAGATGTTAAAACCTTCTTTGACCTTGACCCCAAGGGCATTGAATTTGTTTTCAATCTCAACTTCCTCGGAACTCTTCTTACAACTCAGGTTTTTGCTAAAGATATGGTTTCTAAGGAAAATGCAACAATCATTAACATTTCCTCAATGAACTCCTACAAGCCTCTTACAAAAATCCCTGCATACTCTGCAGCAAAGGCAGCTATTTCAAACTTCACTCAGTTTATGGCTGTTCATTTCTCAGAGGTTGGCTTAAGAGTAAATGCTATTGCTCCCGGTTTCTTCTGCACAAATCAGAACAAGGCTCTTCTTTACAACGAAGACGGCTCTCTCACTCCCAGAAGCGAAAAGATCCTCGGACACACTCCTCTCGGCAGATTTGGTGTTCCCGAAGACCTTACAGGCGCTCTCCTCTTCTTAAGCGACGAAACCTATTCAAAATTCGTAACAGGCGTTATTATTCCTGTTGACGGTGGCTTCTCAGCTTATTCAGGTGTTTGATTTAATTTAAATAGTTTTAACGGGCAGTTCAAATGAACTGCCCGTTATTTTTATTCAACTGTTACCAATTCGTAGTGGCTATCAAGATGTATCCAATAATATGAATCAACAGTAGTATTGTGAATTACAACCTTATATTTATATTTTACACCGGATTCTGCTTTCTTGTCTGTCCAATAAAGATATTTTTTACCGTTGATTTTTTTACGGGTCGGATAAATCTCATTATATTTTCTCCATTTTGTTGAACCCTCAGCTTGTCGATATACTCTATAAGAGGATACACCTGGTTCATAATCATCCCAATATAATGTAACCGTACCATCATCATTTCGCACGACCTTGTAAATATCAGGTGTTTTTTCGATATCCAAATCGCCATGTCGTCTGCTTACATTTGTATCTGAAAGCACAGCGTCAACAGTAAATTGTATATAAAAATCTCTATCATCAAAAATATCGAATTCAAAAGGAACTGTATAGCTTTTCTTGCCACTTTCCTCCACTACTACTTCTTTTGTAATATCGGTATCATCATCAGTATAAGTTATTATATATTTCTTTGCTCCTTCAATGGCATCAAAAGTCACATCTGCACCTGTTGAAGTGGTTTTCGCAGTAATATTACCAAACTCTGCATCTTTAAACTTACCTGTCACAATATTGGTATCAAAAGCAGTCTGGTGACCATCAATATTATACACTACTGCAATAGTATATTCACCGTCAGGGTTACGCTTCGCTAAATTATAACTCATTACAGAATGCTTGGGTCCGTAATTATAATTACCGCTATACAATGATACCCATACATTTTTTTCATAATCATAGCCATATACGTTAATGGAAACGTCCTCTTCAGCTACAACAATTTCAATTTCATCTCTGAATTCACTGCGGACAAAACAGACCTTCTCTTCTCTGGTGATTTCTGATTCAGGCAATCTTGAATATGTTTTACTTTCCCTATAACAAGTAGTTTGCTCTACACCGTCAAACACACCTTTAACAAGATAAGTATAGGCTGTTTTATCTTCAATGGTTTCATCAAAGTATTCCATTAAGGCACCATTTTCTTTGCCCTCTACTGTATCAATCAGAACAAATTCAGCAGTGCTATCACCTATGCGTCTGTATATATTATAAGTCTGAGCTCCCCTGTCTTTCCAATTAACACCCATACCTTTCACACTGATATAGCTATCAGTAATAACCCAAGGGAAGTATTCCATTTCATAAACATCGTCTTTTATGGGAGTTTCATTGGTTCCGTCTCTGAGAGCTGTTACCGCATATCTGATATTACCTGTTCTTTCTGAAACAAATCTACAACTGATATTATAACCAGAACCGCCATCGGAATCATGTTCGACAGTATCATACAATTCCCATACACCCGACTCATTCATAATGTAGATATTATATTGAGTAGCGAAAGGAACAACGTCCCATTCTATAACTGCGCAATCCGTCGAAGCGTTAAATCTATGGAAAACTTTTGTTGGAGCATCCAGAATGACAAATTCAATACCATCCTTAAAGAAGCTACCTTTTTTGCTTTTACCTTCAGAACGAACTGTGTAAATATATGCGCTTTCAAGGTCGGCTGTAGTATCAGTGAACTCTAAAACAGCTGAATCAACTGTTCCCAATTCTGTCCAGTTTTCTGATTTATCAAGAGGTCTTCTGAAAATCTTATATGCGCTAACTCCTTCAACTGCATTCCAAGAAACAAGAACGCCTGTATCAACTACACTAACATTTTCAAGCTCAGGTGCTTCAAAGAACTTGATTTTTTCACCATTAGTACTATGATAACTGCTTGTTGCAGTACCGTAATCTGTTGAAAAACTTGCTTTTACTGTATATTGATATGTTTTATTGTTTTTAGCTGTTTTATCGGTATAAGAAGTTGTAGTAAGACTCTTTTTAAGGGTTTTCCACTCACCGCCACTTTCTTTTCTCATAACGGTATATTTCGCACCGCTTTTGGTTTTACCCCATTCGATTTTAATTTCGTTATCTCCCGCAACTGAAACCGAGTCAATAACAGGTGCTTTTGCAAAAAGACATACAAGACCTGCATAATGATATCTTGTTGCATCGCCCTTCTTATTTACTGCTTTAACAGTATAAATGTAATTGCCGTTTTTATTTTTTACAGATGTATCTGTATAATAGCTCTTCTTACTGCTTACGCTACCAACTTTTGTCCATTTTGTTCCGTCAATATTTCTGCGATATACATAATATTTTGAAACACCTGAAATTCTATCCCAAGTAATTTTAGGTCCGTTTGCGGTATTAGTCACACTATTGAGAGTTATAATTCGCTTTTTAAATGCATCAGTTCTGTCAACCTTGATTTTAAATTCTTTGACAGATTTACTATCTATTTTAACAGTTCCGCTTGAATACACCTTTGCAGCATAAGTTACGGCATAGTAGGTCTTGGTTTTATATTTACCTTTTAACTTTATTTCAGGTGAAAAGGAATATTCACCATATTTGCATTTAACGCTACCGCCATCTATACACTTAGTCATTTTAGAGTCGGAATAGATTTCATAAAAGAAATATGTAGTTTCTTTTTTAGTTGCCTTTATATAAAAATTCAAATAATCATAAGGACCATATAAATTCACACTTTCAAGAACTTTAGTTCCCTTGGAATTTACCGGCACCATATAACCCAGACTGAGCTTAGCCATTTTAACAGTTGCCGCTTCAGCAGAAACGCTTAAAAGTGAAAAAAGCATTATAAGTACCATCATTATTGAAATTATTCTTTTAGTTACTTTCATACTAATTACTCCCTTGTCCCGATAGCTTCTATCAGTTTAGTATATCTTGAGTTTAGCACATAAAAACGCTCTCAGCAACTGCAAAACCTCACAAAAAGTGCAACCTCTTTTTGTGAGGTTGCACTACGCTTGTTGTTAACTTTTGTTTTTACCAAATATTAACAGTTGGAATGATTGTATTTCCATGATAATAATTCACACCATTTGAAGATGCTTCGTTACTTTTTTGTCCTAAAATATTGTAATAGGTATGTGCATAAATCTTGGTTCTGACATCGTTAGGCTTACCACTACTGAACGAGCTGAACATTGAATCAACAACATTATTGATAATGTGGGTATTTGCTACATTATAGTTGGTTTGCTGAATAGCCCCAAGGTAATTAGAAATGATAAATGTATTATAACCGGATGCAAGAGACAGAATTCCTGTGTCAGGACCGCGATATTCACCACTACCGGCGTAAGTATATTTTCTAAAAATATTTCTTTCAATAATTGTGCCTCGCATTCCTGCCCAGCCATCCTCCAAAACAAGAGCCCAACTTGAATCTTTCAGCAAGCCATCTCCGGATACATAATTATCATGAATCCAACAAGCCTCAGTGGCTCCGACAATAGAAGCCAACCCGTCAGCGCCGTTTATAATATTGGTATTCTTGATTTCACAGAATCTTGAGGATTCGTCGGGAGAAATTCTCACATATTCACCCGTCCCCTCAGGAAGCTCAGTTTGTTGGATAGAAATTTTAAAATAAACTGCATCCTGTGGCCTATTGGAATATCCCTCGTCAATATACTGCCATCTGTTTGAGCCGATAAGATTATAGTCCTCATCATACCACAAAATATCATACAAGCGCTGAGTTGCAGTAACAAGATTATGCTCCCAGTTACCGATATAATATTCGTGCAAGGTGTCCATTCCATTTGCAGCCTTTGATACCAGATAGAAATCAGTTGTGCTTATCCAATTGGAGCTTTCCTCCAATTGACCACTATCATTCAACCAGCCTGACACGAATTTATCTGCAGCAATACTACCCTGAGCACCATTTACTAATTCAGAGTTACCCTTTCCACCCATTGTGATGAAGAAGCCTGTGGGACAGTTAGCCTCTCTTACTTCAACGGAGCAATACTCTGCGCGCTTTCCAATGCTTAACAGCACGCAACCCCATTGATATTGATTTGCACCTGCATAAAGCTCGCTCATTGTAGCATCCTTATCATAAAATTCGCCGTAATATTTATCAATAATCAGATGTGAATCTCTGCAATAATAAGCAAGAATATTTCCGTTTTCATCCTTTTCAACAGAAGCCTTTTCGGTAGGAATATTGCAGCTCCACCAGCCCCATCCCATTCTAAAGTAAGTATATCCCTTAGTTTTAGCCAGTTCACTAGGCATCATATAGAAAGCAGAGCCCTCAGGAAATTCAACCGTCATTCCGCTTGGAATGTAGTATTCTGTTTCAGTAGGAGCGGCATAGAAGTTAATTTTAGGGAAAATAATGTGATTATAGCCGTCTTTGTGCGCTTGCGTGATAGCATCATAAATCGCATTGGTTGTCATCACATAGTCGCTTTCAGAAAATGAGTTTCCGTTTTCACTGATATATTCAGCTGAAATTCTGATAACATTATCAGCTACTGATTTTTTATCAACAATTTCAATTGTACAGCTATCAGAAATTTCTGTACCTCTTAATGTTGCTGTAATTGTAACGGTTCCTGTTTTCTGAGGGATAACCAAGCCGTCAATTACCAATGCAACGCTTTCATCAGAGGATTTCCATGAAACATCGTATTGGTCGGCATTACCATTGTGATTCACATTAAAAGGATAAGGTACTGCAGATAATGCATACTTGTATCCCATAGGTATAGATTCAGGCTTCTTTATAATATGAACACTTTCGTATTTGCTATGGTCAATTCCCAAATCGGGCTCAACATAATCTGAAATTGTATAGCTGAGCAACTTACCGTTTCCGTTGTCAACAGAATAGCTGCCTGCCTTTGTATTGGTATCAAGCCATTCAGGAATACCGTTCTGCCCTGTTTTAGTAAACGCAAATGCACTTCCTAAGCCGGTGATACCATTATTAACACGGCCAACAATCGTATTAGTATCTGCATTCAAAGAGATTCCACTATTTGCGAAATGTTCTGCCATTTCTTCCTTTGTAAGCTTTTCAGAATATACGATAAGCTCCTTAAACTGATGCTCATTTGACAGATTAAATGTGCTATTGATGAAATTGGACCAATGTGATTTTTCAACATAATCATCATTAATCTGCAACGCGTGTGTAGATTCATTCTTATCAAAAGCAAGACACCAATAAGATTCTCCGGAGCTCATAACCCTCTTATTATAATTCAGAGTTGGCGTTAATGTGAAATTGGTACCAATCCAACCACCACCGAAGGGAGTCTGAATCTGACCACGATTGTTCAGATTAACAACCTCCTTGAACAAGAAGGCTCCACCATAATAGCTTAAGCCACTGCCGATAGGTGTATCTGTAGATTCGCTGTTATAAATCATTATAGCTTCAATGGAAGCCTTCTCATAAGAGGAAGGAAGAACAACCTTGCCACCTCTGAAATAGCCCTCATTATCTATAATGGCATTTTCCATTATTTTGCCATTGACTAAATTAACAACCTTGCCATCAACCACCTTGTAATAGGCAACAATTCGCTCATCTAATTTATTGGGGTCATCATAGACGTATTCAATACCTGTTCTGTTATAGCTACCCTTATTCTTGGAGGCTTCAGAGCGCACACTATAGATATAGCCTGTTTTAATATCTGCCGACTTATCAACAAAGCTTGTTGCAGTTGATGAAGCCGTGCCTACTGAAGACCAGCCTGTTGAGCCATCGCTATTCTTTCTGAGAATTGTATATTTCTTTGCACCACTGACTGCATTCCATTTCACCTGAACGCCATTTTCAACTGCCAAAGCCTCTTTAAGAGCTGGTGCTTTAAGATAGGTTACAGCCTTACTGTCGTTAGCATAATAAGAGCTTGTTGCCTTGCCGTAGCTTGTTGAGAGAACGGCTTTTACTGAATAAGTATATTTCTTGCCACTCTTTGCAGTAGTATCCTTATAGGTTGTTCCGGAATAGTTCGTTTTGAGGGTTTTCCAGCTTCCACTTCCCTCTTTTCGCATAATAGTATATTTTGCTTTACTTGAGGTACTGTTCCATTTAACCTCTATTACATTGTTATACGCTACTGCAATTGATTTCATAGAGGGTGTTTTTGCAAAAAGACAGGTAAGACCTGAATAAAGATATCTTGAAGCAGTACCCTTTTTGTTTATAGCTTTAACTGTGTAAATATAATTACCGTTTTTACTCTTTACTGACGTATCTGTGAAGCTTGTTTTTTTGCTGCTTACAGAGCCTACCTTTGTCCATTTGGTACCCGTAATGCTTCTGCGATAAATATAATATTTATTGGCTCCACTGAGCTTACCCCATGTAATATAGGCACCCTTGGTAGTATTTTTAACCTCCTTAAGAACCACAACCTTATCATCAAAATCAGCCGTTCTTTTTACTACAACCTTGAATTCATACATCGAATTCTTATCAATTTCCACATTACCGTTAGACTTAATTTTTGCAGCATAGGTAATCATATAATAGGTTTTGCTCTTATATGCACCCTTTAATTTGATTTTGGGTGTAAAGGTATATGTTCCCTTATCACAGGCAACAATATCCCCCTCTACAAGCTTTGTATAATTTTTATCGGAATAAATTTCATAAGCAAAATAACTGCCGTCTTTTTTACTGTTAATGTAGAAATTTATGTAGTCATAATCTCCGTAAAGCTTAACAGTTTCAATAGTTTTTGTACCCTTGGAATTAGTCGGCATCATATAACCCAGATTAAGCTTTGTTACCTTAACGCTTGCTGCATCAACTGCAACAGTCATTGTAGTAACAAGAAGAATCAGCACCATAGCTATTGAAATTAATCTCTTAGAAAACTTCATAACAAAAAACTCCTTTCATTATGATAGATGTTACTGCTATTACTAATATATTATTACATTTTTATTGTATCACACACCAATAGCACAAGCAATTGCAAATAACAACAAAAAAGTGCAACCTCATTTGTGAGGTTGCACTATGTTTATTTTGTTGATTTGCTCTGTTCTATTGAATTCAGGATTTTTTCTATTCTATCGACTGTTTCTGCCTCATCCTGCACAGGATTAGTAAACATAATGGTATATTCCAAATCCATTGAACCAAATGAAATGATTACAGCATCTCTGTTTCCGGTTTCATTGTTTTCAACCACGTGCGACGTTATTGATGCATACAATCCATCGTTCTCATATAAGTAATATGAAAAATCGTTAGTTGTTGCAATAGCCTTCATTGTTAAAACAGTATATAGCACAACTGTTTTTTGTGAGTTGAATATATCTATATCAGCAGGAGTAACCATACCCATAATTTTATGCCATTCATACATAGTGTGCGGATAGAAGCCATATTCCTCAATAAAGCACGATTCAATTAACTCCCTTTGCTCGGGAGTTAACGCTTCTTCAGCATAATCCGAATTTTCTAATCCACTATTAATAGGCTTAGAAAATATTATTGAGTTCTGCTCATCTTTTTTGTAGACAATGCTATAATCAGTTTCCTTATCAAGCTTATAGCCCTTGGGTATTTTTATATTCATACCCTCATACTCTACAATATCATATTCGCCTTTTTTGAATTGCTCATCAAAGTCAGTTATAAAGTCAGCTTTCCAATTTAATGCTTCCTCATATTCCCCTAACACATTCGTATAAATATATTTAAGGTATACTCCCTGTGACACCCACACGCTTAAAAACAACACAGAAGCAACTATAACCCAACCTATTATAAATGTTGCAAGCTTTCCTTTTGTAATTGAGCGAAGTTTTTTAAAGGGCATAAAAAGCTTACCTGTGCCTTTTACAAAAACACTATAATGATAAACCAAAGAAATGTAAAAAACAATAAATATAATTAAACCGTAAATCATATTAATTATATCTGCCGCCGTTGCAAGCGCTTCACCTGCCATTCCTTCTTCAGCAGGAGTTATGGATACAACATATTTATAGGTAAAAACATAAGATATAATTAATAACACAGTTGGTAGCATACAAGCCACAAGCTGAAGGAATCTGTTTGTTAATGGTTTATTTTTAAATGGTGAAGCTATTGATATAACAGAAAATGCAATTGCGCCGACAATTGTTAAAACCAGGGATGTAACTGGAGTAAAATCATTGCAATATGCTGAAATTGCAAACACCATTAATAAAAGGCTTACACCAATTGTTTCAATAGTTATTTTACCATCAGGCGTTACGTTTTTTTCTATAATCCTTGCTTTTGCAATATCTGCAAGGCACATTATACCACAAACAGGAACAACAACGCAGGGCAACAAAACCTCTACGCTTTTTAAAAGAGTTGGCAATCCGGTGATACCGGCGAATATTAAAAGTATATAAAGAATGCAAACGCCAAAAAAAGAAAAGCCACCTACAAAATCAAGACATTTAAACAGAATTCTTGCATTTTTAAGCCTTGTTTTTATGTAGTATCGGAAATGATTAAGGTTGTTTTGTTCTGCAACCTCAGGCAATTCGCCTTTTCTTTCAACAACGCCTCGATAAAACTCATATTTAGACACACCAAGAAATGCGGCTACTCTATCAGCCTCATCGTCATTGAAAAAGCTTTTATTTTCTAAAATTGCATTTAACTTTTTCTCTTTTACTTTTGTTATTTTAGCAAAGTCTTTTACTGAAATATTCTTTTCTTCGAGATAGTTTTTTAATAGAGTCATATTCATCACCCATAAATATTCTATATCCTCAGAAAATAAAAGTCAAGAAAAAACGGAACCTCAATCGAGGTTCCGTTTAGTATTACTTATTCTGCTTTAGCAGCTTCAAGAGCTTCTCTTTTTGCGATTTTTTCGAGAATTTCTTTTTCAGCTTTCTTCTGTTTTTTCTGATATACAACATATCCGATAACGCCGATTACTGCGAACACTGCAACAATAACGATAAGAAGAGATGCTGAGCTGTCTTCAACCTTGATTGTAACTGCATCGTAGTTGATGTAGTAGCAACCGTCAAAAGCATTGTCTGCATAGTCTGTAAGGTTGCTGTAAACGATGAATTCACGAAGCTCATCGCAGGATGCGAAAGCATAGCTTCCGATGTCTCTTGCGCTTTCAGGCATTGTGATAGTTGTAATACCATCGCAATCGAAGAATGCTTCATCACCGATATTGTTGAAGCCGTCTGCAAATACGATACCTGTAAGAGCGTCACAGTTGTAGAATGCCTTAGCTGCGATATTCTTAACTGTCTCAGGAACTGCATACTCGCCTTTTTTACCTGCAGGATAAAGAGCGATAGTTTCAAATACAAGTGAACCATCCTCTGCAGCTTCTTCGTTAGCTACAAGAACTACGCCGTCAAGTGATTTATATTTTGCGTTGCCCTCTGCAACCTCAATTGCCTTAAGAGCTGTGCAGCCATCAAAGCTTACGGGGTCAAGCTCAGTAAGAGTTGCAGGAAGAGTGATTGCTTCAAGGCTTTCGCAGCCACTGAAAGCATATTTACCAATTTTCTCTGCGCCTGCGATTTCAACCTTAGCGAGCTTCTTACAGCCTGCAAAAGCATCAGCAGGAATAAGCTTAACGCTTTCAGGAATTGCAACTGTCTTAAGAGCTGAGCAACCCTTGAATGCGCCTGCGCCGATTGTTTCAACGCCGTCTGCGATTGTTAATGTTTTGAGTGCCTTAATATTCTTGAATGCACCAACACCGATATATTTAACGCTTGCAGGAATTGATACTGAAACAAGTGATGAGTCTGCGAAAGCATTGTCACCGATTTTAACAAGAGTTGAAGGAAGAAGAACTGTTGTAACTGCAGGGTTGTTTACTGCATTATCTGCAATAGCAACTGTACCCTCTTCAACAACAATATTTGCAATAGCGCCTTTAACCTTGTAAAGGATTTTACCTGCATAAACTATGCCTTCTGCATTCTTGAACCAAGCAGTGTTATCAAGAGCATTTTCCTGAATTTCTATAAGAGAAGCAGGAAGACTGATTTCTGCAACATTCTTTGCAAGCTCAAATGCATTTGCTTTGATTACCTCTGTACCATCAGCAACGATGAGAGATGCTGTGTTTTTGTTACCTGCAACAACAAGTGTCTTGCCGTCTGCAGAGTAGATAGCAGAACCAACTGCTTTATAGAATTTGCTGTCTTCAGCAACAGTAAGCTTAACAAGTGATTTACAACCTGCAAAGGTGTTACCACTGAAAGCGTTAAGAGATGCAGGAAGCTCTACTGCAACAAGCTTTGCACAGTCTGCAAAAGCACCGTTACCAAGCTTTTCTACATTTTTACCTATGTAAAGATCTGTAAGGTTTTTGTTTCCTGCAAAAGCTTCGCTATTGATTTTTGCAACACCGTCGCCAAGGTTAACACTCTTGAGACCTGCATTTTTAAAAGCAGAGTTTGCAATATCATGAAGGCTGTCAGGAAGATCAATTGCTTTAAGAGCTACGCAGTTTTCGAAAGCGTTTGCTGCAATATATTTAAGACCTTCGTTGAATTTAACCTCAGCAAGCTTCTTTGCATTTTTGAAAGTATTGCTGTTAATTTTCTCAATGTTTGCAGGAATCTCAATTTTTTCTATCTGAGAATCCTCGAAAGCATTGATACCGATATAGTTAAGAGCAGGCTCTTCAGCAAGCTTAACCTCAGAAATCTTAGCATTCTTGAAAGCATATGCTTTGATTTCACTTACACCCTGAGGAAGCTCAAAGGAGCCTGTCTTACCTGCAGGGAAAGTAACAAGAGCTGAACCCTTTTTGTTATAAAGAACACCATTATCAGAAGAGAATTCCTTGTTGTTAGAAACAACATTGATAACCTCAAGAGCTGTGTTACCAACGAATGCATTAGCACCTACTGCACTAACATTTTTGCCAAATTCGATTTCTTTGAATTTAGTGTTTGCAAAAGCAAAGTCACCAATATCAGAAAGTGTTTCGGGAATTTTGATTTCTGCAAGAGATGTACAGCCTGCAAAAGCCTCGTAGCCGATTGCTGCAAGAGTTGCCTTTGAAAAATCTGCAACCTTAAGAGATTTACAGCCCTTGAAAGCACCTGCTTCAATAACACCGATAGCATCATCAAAGCTTACTTCCTTAAGGTTTGTACAGTTCTGGAAAGCGTAAAGACCGATTTCTTCAACGTCGGGTCCTAATGTTACAGTTTCGATATAATCGCAGCCAAGGAAAACATAGTCTTCGATAAGAGAAACGCCCTTGGGGATTTCGATATTCTTAACCTGACCCTTAACGCCGTATGTAACTCTACCAAAGCTGAGAGCACCATCGGGCTGAGCTTTTTCCCAAGCAGTGCCTTCAAAAGCATCTGCTGCTACATTTTTAAGGTTTTTATGCTCTTTGATTTCTGCAAGAGCTGTTGCACCTGCAAAGCATTTTTCAGGAACTGCTGTAACTGATTCGGGATATTCGAACTCTTCAAGAGCAGTACAGCCTTCAAATGCTGAAGCACCAAGAGCTGTAAGAGATTCTGTTTTTGTAACCTCTTTAAGAGAAGTACAGTCCTTGAAAGCTCTGTCTTTAACAGTAACGATTTCGCTGTTAAGCTTAATGCTTACAACCTTATCATTACCTTCGAAACAGCCTTCACCAACAGTAATAACGCTTAAACCGTCTAATTTGGTGGGAACCTTAACTTCTGTTTCGTCACCTACATACTTAACAAGCTCAACTGCAGAACCTGCGTCAACCTTGATAAACTCATAGCCGTCTTCAGTTTCTTTGTTGAGTTCAATCTCTTTTGCAGAAATGGTAACAACCTCGTCCTCTGCAAAAACAGATATGGGAGTGGCGGCAACAAAAACAAATACAAGAATAAATGCTAAAATGCCGCACAGGGGTTTCTTAAATGCTGTCATAAAACAACGTCCCTTCAAAAATAGATTACCTTAAATTCCGAAGAACTTTACAGATAGAATTATTATAATATAAACCCCCTTGGTTGTCAAGCAAGCTGACTACTACCAAAGGGGTTTTAAAACCTTAATTATTAACAAATTTTAGCATTTTTTTATGTGTAAAATGCCACCTATTTTATCTCTGAACTCGACCTGAGCCGTCGCCACCTGCAAGCTTTTCAACCTCTTTTACGCCAACGCGATTGAAGTCACCCTCTACTGAGTGCTTGAGCGCAGAAGCTGCAACTGCAAATTCAATTGCCTCCTGAGTTGATTTTCCTTTAAGGAGTGAATAAATGAGACCACCACCGAAGGAGTCACCACCACCAACACGATCAACAATATGAAGGTGGTATGATTTTGAGAAGCAATAATTTTCGCCGTCATAGAGCATACCTGCCCAATCATTATCACTTGCAGAGATAGATGTTCTTAAGGTGATAGCAACCTTTTCAAAGCCAAACTTATCTGCAAGCTGCTTTGCAACAGATTTGTAGCCCTCGTGGTTGAGCTTACCACCGTAAATATCGGTATCCTCTGCTTCAATGCCAAATACATCCTTCGCATCCTCTTCGTTAGAGATACAAACATCAACATACTGACAAAGGTCTGTCATAGCCTTTCTTGCTTCCTCTCTTGTCCAGAGCTTACCTCTGTAGTTAAGGTCACAAGAAATCTTAACACCCTTTGCCTTTGCTGCCTTACAAGCCTCACGACAGATGTCAACAAGGTTTTCACCTAACGCAGGAGTAATTCCTGTAAAGTGGAACCAGTCTGCGCCCTCGAAAATAGCATCCCAATCGAAATCAGAAACAGAAGCCTGCTGAATTGATGAATATTTACGGTCGTAAATACAAACAGACCCTCTCTGAGAAGCGCCCTTTTCAAGATAGTAAATACCAACTCTTTCGCCACCTCTTACTACCTTTGAGGTATCAACGCCGAAATAACGAAGAGAGTCAATTGCTGCCTGTCCGATAGCATGGTCGGGAAGCTTTGTAACAAATACGCTTTCCATTCCGTAGTTTGCAAGAGAAACAGAAACGTTTGCCTCTCCACCACCGAAGGTAGCCTGCATCTGATCATTCTGGAAAAAACGATAATATCCGTTAGGTGCAAGACGAAGCATGATTTCGCCGAATGTAACAACCTTTGCCATTATTTTCTTGCCTCCTTGACAATTTCAACACTCTTCTTACAGAGATCGATAATTTCATCCCATTTCTGATTATCAATAAGCTCTGCAGTAACCATATAAGAGCCACCACAAGCTGCAATAACAGGACAGGAAAGATATTCCTTGAGATTATTAAGACCGATACCACCTGTGGGCATAACCTTAAACATAGGGAACGGTGCGCTCATAGCCTTGATTTTTGCAAGACCACCTGACTGCTCTGCAGGGAAGAATTTGAGAACCTCAAGACCAAATTTAAGAGCTGCGTGATAATCTGTGGGAGTTGTGCAGCCAGGGTAAATGGGCATATTCTTCTCAACGCAGTATTTAACTATTTCAGGATCGAATCCAGGAGTAACAATAAACTCTGCGCCTGCAGCAATTGCTTTATCAACATGCTCGGTTGTAAGAACAGTACCTGCACCAACAAGCATATCGGGACAAGCATCCTTCATAAGTCTGATTGCAGTATCTGCGCCTGCAGCACGGAAGGTTACCTCTGCAACGGGAACTCCACCCTCACAAATCGCCTTTGCAAGAGGTGCTGCATCTCTTTCAGGGTTGTTAAGCTTAATAACCGGAACAACACCGATAGCTGAAATTTTTGTGTTCATTTCGTTCATTTTTCTTACTCCTTTTCACAAGCCTCAAAAAGACCATTGATGTAAGCTGCACCTAAGGCACGATCAAAAAGACCATAACCAGGCTTACCTGTTTCGCCCCAGATCATTCTGCCGTGGTCAGGACGGACATAGCCATCAAAGCCATTATCTGTAAGAGCTTTAACAATTTTATACATATCAAGAGAGCCACAATCTGAAAGATGTGCTCGCTCTTCGAATGAGCCGTCCTCCATAATTTTAACATTTCTTATATGCATAAATGCAATTCTGTCTGCTTTTGCATATTTTTCAACCATTGCAGGAATGTCATTACTTTCAGCACAGCCAAGGCTACCTGTGCAAAGACAAAGGCTGTTTGCAGGGCTGTCAACAATAGCTAACATTCTGTCAAGATTTTCTTCATTAGTAATAATTCGGGGAAGACCGAAAATGGGATATGGTGGATCATCGGGATGAATTGCCATTCTCACGCCACATTCCTCTGCAACGGGAACAACCTTCTTAAGAAATTTCTCAAGATTCGCCCACAAGCCCTCTTCGCCAATTTCGCCGTAAGCTGTAATAAGCTCGCGTACCTCCTCCTGAGTGTAGCTTGAATCCCAACCGGGAAGATGAATATCATCCTTAAGTGGATCAAGACCCTTCATCTGCTCCCAATACATTACGAGGCTTGTTGAGCCATCCTTAGCTTCCTTGTCGAGCTGAGTTCTTGTCCAGTCAAATACGGGCATAAAGTTATAAGTAACACATTTAATACCATACTTTGCACATCTTCTGATATTTTCGCAATACACCTCAAGAAGATTGTCAACATCATTTCTGCCGAGCTTGATATCCTCGTGTACAGGAATTGACTCTACAACATCAAAAACAAGACCATGCTTTTCGCACTGTTCCTTCATAGCCTTAAGAGATTCCTCGGGCCATACCTCACCGGGCTTAACATCATATACAGCAGATACGATTGAACGCATACCCGGAATCTGAGAAATATACTGAAGAGAAACAGGGTCTGACTCTCCATACCAACGGAACGAAAGCTTCATTTTCATTATTTTTTCCTCCGAAATCAAGTGCTTTAAACTACAATTAAATTAAAACACACCATATTTTTATTGTCAAGCAATTAACCAATGACAGAATATGCAATTTTTGTTAATTTTAGTAATATTTTTGCTAAATCGTTTTATTTTTGGCTTTTGCTTTCAGCTGACCTTACTGTGTTTTCAAGAAGCATTGTAATTGTCATTGGTCCGACACCACCGGGCACAGGTGTGATATATGAAGCCTTCTTTTCTACCTCGTCATAGCAAACATCACCACAGAGCTTACCATCTTCGTTTCTGTTCATACCAACATCAATAACAACTGCACCATCCTTAACCATATCTGCAGTTACAAAATTTGCAATACCAACTGCAGCAACAAGAATATCTGCAGAAAGAGTTTCTTCCTTAAGATTAGCTGTTCTTGAATGGCAGATTTCAACTGTACCATTTTCCTTAAGAAGGAGCATAGCCATAGGCTTGCCTACAATATTACTTCTTCCGATAACAACGCATTTTTTACCGCTTACAGAGATATTATAGTATTTAAGCATTTCCATAATACCTGCAGGTGTACAGGGTAAAAATGTGAAATCGCCTATCATAATATGACCTACATTAACGGGATGGAACGCATCCACATCCTTTGCAGGATCAATAGAATTAAGAACATTTTTTTCATCAATGTGCTTGGGCAAAGGCAGCTGACAAAGTATGCCATCCACCCTATTATCATTATTTAGCTTTTCAATAAGAGAAAGAAGCTCATCCTCTGTTGTCTCCTCAGGTAAAGCGTATTCAAATGAAGTTACGCCAATTTCCTCGCAGCCCTTTTTCTTATTATTTACATAAACTCGTGAAGCACTATTGTTGCCAACAATAATAACTGCAAGGCCGGTGCTTACACCTTTTTCATTCAATGCTTTTACGCGGTCCTTCAGCTCTTCTCGCTTAGCTGCAGAAACAACCTTACCACTTATAATTTCAGCCATTATCGCCCTCTCCTTTATTATCGTTGATTTCAACTGTTTTAATCTGAGATTTTGCCATCATTTTTTCTTCTTTAATTTCTTTTCTCATTTTTGCAGCATCGGGAGGGAAATAATCAACGCCCTCAATTTTAACAGGGTTTTTCTTAACCTTGATAAGCATCACAACAAGAATTACAGAGCACACTGCAACAATACAGATTGAAAGAAGCTGTGAAACCCTTAAGCTTGTATCTCCGATGTAAAGACTATCGGTTCTGAGTCCCTCTATAAAGGTTCTGCCCAAGCCGTACCATATTCCATAGGAAAGGAAAAGCTGACCACTGAATTTACGGAATTTTTTAAGCGTTATATAAAGCACTAAAAAGCCCAACATACACCACGCAAATTCGTAGAAGAAGGTGGGATGAACAAAGAGATTATTTTCTTCAATATAACCACTTACATCTGCAACACCCTCCAAACCGAATTTATCGGGATGAGAGGCTATGTAGGCTGCAACCTTCTTACTCATCATACCAAAATTGCCGTTTGTAAATGTGCCAAAGGCTTCTTGGTTAGCGTAGTTACCCCATCTGCCGATACCCTGACCGATAAGAAGGCTCATACCAACCATATCAAGAAGATTATAGAAATTAAGCTTTTCTACCTTACAGGTAATAAACGCTGCTAAAATACCACCGATTATACCACCGTAAATTGCAAGGCCACCGTTCCATATCTGTATTATTTCCACAGGATTCTGACTGTAATAATCCCATTGGAAAATAACATAATATGCTCTCGCACCAATGATTCCACCGAAGGTTCCGTAAATAAGAACATCAACCATTTTGCTGAGATTGATTCTCCAGGTATATGCAATTCGTCCACCAAAAAGTGCTGCAAGAGTAAAGCCAAAGGCAATAATCACGCCGTACCATTTTATTGAGATGAATTTTTCACCGATAAAAAATTCACAGAACACAGAGGAAACATCAAAAGTAGTATCAATACCACCAAATGTAACTCGTGCAAAATCTGCAAACCATTCCATTTTCATCACTCCTATGTATATGACGGGAATCCCCCGTCGATATTTTTAATTTTTCACTACTGAAAGTGCAGCTTTATCCTCATCAAAGCATTTTTTGAGAAGCTCGTTCACAAATTCAAGCTTAAGATTTTTAATAACCTCAAACTCTGAGAAAAGCTCTTCATTCTCAAAATGAGAAACCACAAGTCCGTTTGCAACTGTGTCAATATCAGTAAAGGCTCTGACAGTTTTGCCGTAAGTCTTTTTACGGACTGTTTCAAACTGCTCTTCAGTAATCCCCTTTTCTTTTAAGGATTTGATGCATGAATTGATTTTTCTTGCAACCTCCTGAGGATTTACTGACTCTCCCGAGAAAAGAGATGCAGCATAATTATGACCATTAAAAAACTCAGTACTAAAGGTGCCATTAACAAGCCCCTCATCAAGAAGCTCCTTATAGAGAGGAGAAATCTGACCTGCAATTATTTCAAGCATCAGGGACATTGCTATTTCCTCTTCAAGAGTACAGCTTTCATTGAAGAAATTCTCCTTATAGCCTAATGCAAAAACAGGTGTACCAACAGGAAGCCTTTCCTCAACATAATCCTTAACTATTGTTTCTTCCTCTTCCTCAAAGGCACGCTGAACTGTAACGTCATCGTCGCTCTCAAGAAGTCTGTCGGCAATCTCTAAGACCTCTTCAACTGTTGTTTTACCTGCAACTGCAAGCGCCATATTTGAGAGATTATAGAAGGTTTCGTAGCAGGAGAAAAGCATTTCAGCAGTAATCTCTGCGATAGATTCCTTTGTACCTGCAATATCAATTTTAACAGGGTGCTTATGATAAAGACATTCAAGCAAATTAAAGAGACATTCCCATTCAGGAGAGTCCTTATACATATCAATTTCCTGACCGATTATTCCCTGCTCCTTTTGTACTGTTTCTTCAGTAAAATAGGGGTGTCGCACGAAATCAAGAAGTATTTCAAAATTCTCCTTGAAATGACCTGTGCAGGCAAACAAATAACAGGTTCTGTCAAAGCTTGTATATGCATTAGCAGAAGCACCGGTTTTAGCATATCGCTGGAATGCATCAAGCTCCTCGCTTTCAAAAAGCTTGTGCTCAAGGAAATGAGCAGTACCTGCAGGAATTTCGCTGAAGCTTTCTCTGTCACTTCGCTTGAAGCGAGTATCAATTGAGCCGTATTTTGTACCAAAAACTGCATAGGTTGAGGTGTATTCGGGCTTGGGGTAAACAAATATTTTAAGACCTGACTTATGGTCAATGCTGTAATAGCCCTCGCCAAGAATTTCGTTTTCTATATATTTCACAACATTCTCACTCATTCTTCAACACCACCTTCAGCAGCTCCTTCAAGCATAAACACAGTATCAAGAGTAACAGCCTTTGCTGCCTCAATAATATCCTCGCGAGTAATCCTTTTAAACTGTTCAATAAAATCCTCAGGATACAAAAAAGCTTTGGAGCAAACCTGATTTGTAAACCAGTTCGCAACTGATTCGGCAGAATCAGAAACACTTCTGAAGCCATCCTCAAGAGATTTTATTGATGACGAAATATCGTCATCGGAGAAATTTCCGTTTTTTATATCTTCAAGCTGAGCCAAAATTGCATTTTTGGCTTTTTCCTCATTGTAGCTTTCAATACCACTCTGAACAAGCATAACGCCCTTTTGGCGAAACATCATGGCTGAGCAATAATAGCAAAGGCTCATTTTTTCACGAACAACTGTAAAGAGCTTTGAGTGGGGGCTACCACCGAACAAATCAACCATAACCCTACGGGCAGCGTAGTTATCATCCTCGCTTTTCATACCCATTCTGAAGCCCAAAACAAGCTTCCCCTGCTTTACAGCCTCCTGCTCTTTTACATACTTAACATCCTCACATTCTTCAACATAAAGTGTTTTGTTAAGCTCTGTGTTTCTGTTTTTATCGCAAATATATTCCTCAAGAAGCTTTCCAACATTATCGAAGCTTCCACCACTTACACAAACGAGAATTCTGCTATTTTCAAGAATTTCCTTATATGCTTCAAAAAGAGTCTCTGGGGTTATTTTCTCAATATCCTCAACTGTTCCGTAGCGATGAATACCATAAAGCTCATTTTCAAACATTATCTCACTGCAACGATTTTTTGCGTAAGCCTTCTTATCACTATTTTCTGCAATAAGGCGTTCTGCTAAAAGTCTTTTTTCACTTTCTACATCGTCTGAGCAGAATGCTCCATTATCAAGACGGGGTTCAAAAATCATCTGAAACAAAAGCTTAAGACATTCATTTGTTATGCTTTCTCCGTCGATAGAAAATCTGTCGTCAATGCAGGAAATCTCAATTTTAAGAACCTGATTTTCACCGATCTTGCTTACATCAACGATAACCTCAGCACCATAGAGAAGAGCAAGCTTATTTTCTATACTTGTTACATCAGGATAAGCCTTGCAGGAACGGGTAAGCACATTGGGAACAAGGGCATACAGAGATGCATTTTCACCCAAAGGCATAACAAAGCTCACAGAAGCGCAAGCAGTTTTAAAGCCTTCTGCGCTTACTGAACAAAGCTCAACGCCCTGAGATATTTTTTTATTTTGCAAGTCGTATTTCACAGTACCACTCCATTTTATTTGTTTAACAGCATAATTAAAATATATTTTATCATAATATAGCAAATCTTTCCACATATTTTTCACTTTTCTTTGCTTTATACCTTTCAAAAAATTTTGCTCTTATTTGGTATTTTTGACTATTTTTCATTAAATATATACTACTTTTAAAATTATTGACAAAACAATTGGGTTGTGATAATATATTGCAGTTATATAAATAAAGTAATTTATTATATGGAGGCATTCATATGTCAGGACATTCCAAATGGAGTACCATCAAGAGAAAAAAAGGTAAAATTGACGAAGCAAGAGCTAAGGTCTTTACAAAAATAGGCCGTGAAATTGCTGTTGCAGTTCGCGAGGGTGGTCCCGATCCCGCAGGTAACTCAAAGCTTAAGGATTGCATTGCTAAGGCTAAGGCAAACAATGTTCCTAACGATAATATTGAAAGAATTATCAAAAAAGCTGCCGGTGAAACAGGTGGCGCTAACTACGAAGAAATCATCTACGAGGGCTATGGTCCCAACGGTATTGCAGTTGTTGTTAAAGCACTTACTGACAACCGTAACCGTACTGCAGGTGATGTTCGTCACTATTTTGATAAATTCGGTGGAAACATGGGCACATCCGGTTGCGTTATGTTTATGTTTGACTACTATGGCGTAATCATCGTAGAAAAAGAAGATGTTGATGAAGACAAGCTTATGGAAGACGCTATCGAATGTGGCGCTATTGACTTCATCACAGATGAAGAAGAAATCTTCGAAATCCGTACTGACCCCAATGACCTTGGCGCTGTTACAAGCGACCTTGAAGCAAAGGGTTATAAATTTATGAGCAGTGAAACAGCTTATATCCCCCAGACATATACTCGCCTTGAAGATGAAGAGAGTATGAAGAAAATGAGCAAAATGCTTGAAATGTTTGATGATAATGATGACATTCAAGGTGTTTGGCATAACTGGGAGAACGAAGACGAATACGAAGGTTAATTCTTTACTGTTTTCTATTGATTTTTGTTTATTATTAATATATAATATATAGCAACAACTTACGCTCAATTCGGTCATGCGACGGGTGGGTCCTGTGCGACGGGGCACCGTGAACCATGTCAGGCGGGGAACCGAGCAGCATTAAGCGGACCGTCCTGTGCGCCACAGTCCGCCTGCTCGTCGTATGACCGAGTGGAGCGTAAGTTTTTCATTTGCGGGGCAAATGAAAAATGCAGAATTATGAATGCGGAATGCAGAATGTCGGGCACTGCGTGCAGCATTATAAAGCTTCGCTTTCGTACCACCCACCACCGCAAGTGGTGGTCCCCCCTCCTTTTTGCAAGCAAAAAAGAGGGATAAGTTCTTCGCTTATCTTTAACATCATCTTTTTCGGCGCATTTTCGCGCCCCTATAATTCTGCATTTTGCATTTTGCATTCTGCATTTTAATTTAAACTCTATTCAAGGAGTGAGATTTTTGTACAGAGCTTTATACAGAAAATGGAGACCTCAGGTTTTCTCGGATGTTTCCGGTCAGAACCACATTACAGAAACTCTTATGAACGAGATTTCTACAGGCAGGCTCTCCCATGCTTATCTTTTTACCGGTTCCAGAGGTACCGGTAAGACCACCTGCGCAAAAATTCTTGCAAAGGCAGTAAACTGCCTTAATCCTCAGAACGGCAGTCCTTGTAACGAGTGCCGTATATGTAAAGGTATTGACGATGGCTCAATTCTTGATGTTACAGAAATAGACGCTGCAAGTAACAACAGCGTTGACAACATCCGTGATTTAAGAGATGAGGTTAACTTCACCCCTGCAGCAGCGAAATACAGAGTCTATATCATCGACGAGGTTCATATGCTTTCAACCGGTGCATTCAATGCCCTTTTGAAAACACTTGAAGAGCCTCCGGAGCATGTTTTATTTATACTTGCTACCACCGAAGTTCAGAAGCTTCCTGCAACCATTCTTTCAAGATGTCAGCGCTTCGACTTCAGAAGAATCCCACCTGAAAGCATTGCTGCAAGACTTATGACTGTTGCAGAAAATGAGAACTTAGAATTATCAAACGATGCAGCTCTTCTTATTGCAAGAATTTCCGATGGTGCATTGAGAGATGCGCTTTCAATTCTTGACCAGTGCGCAGGATATAACGAGCCTATTACTGTTAACACAGTTGGTAACGCTGCAGGTCTTTTAGGCAAGGATTATTTGTTCGAAATATCCGATGCAATTTTAAATCAGGACAGTCCGACCGTCCTTAATATCATCGACAGACTTCATTCATCTTCCTGCGATATGGAAAGACTTATGAGCGAGCTTGTCAACCATTTCAGGAACATTATGATGGCAAAAACCACAAGAACTCCTGAAAAATTTATCGTCAGCACACCTGATGAATTAAAGCGCTATAAAGAAAATGCCGACAAAATGACCTACGGCACTATTCTTCATATAATGGAAACGCTCTGCCGTGAGGCATCGCAGTTAAAATACAGTTCTCACCAAAGAGCACAGACAGAAACAACGCTCATAAGACTTTGCGAGCCTGCTCTTTCTACAGACAATGCTGCAGTAATTCGCAGACTTGATGAGCTTGAAGCACAGATAATGCTTCTTAAAGCTCAAGGTGTTACTGTAACAGTAGCAGATACTCAAAAAATCACTCCCGTAAAGGAAGAACCCGTAATCGTAAAGGCAGTGGAAGAAGTTAAAGAGGTTGCACCTGTTCAGGTTGAAGAACCGATGGCAATTTCTGTTGAGGAAATCCCATTTGACGAGCCCACCTTTGAAGAGCCTCCCGTTTTTGAGGATTTCGCCCCCATTCTCCCGGAAGAAAAAGCTCCCGAAATGGTTGCTGAAGAAAAAACTGTATCCCAACCCGCACCTCAGCCTCATAAGGTTGATACCGGCATTGTTACCGATGCAGATAACGCTGTGCCCTTTGCTGCTTGGGAAAACACCTTAAATCAGCTTTCCAAAATAAACAGACCCCTGTACCCCATGCTCATCGGCTCCTCTGCATACAGAGCCGGTAATACAGTATTTATAAAAGCTAAGAACACTGCCTTCAGTCAGATGTTCACTCAGAAAATGCATGCTGATGCAATTGCAGAAGCACTTATGAGAGCAACAGGTGAAAAGCTTAAGCCTATGATTTACAACGACGGCTCTTCCCCTGCTGCAGATGAAACTGCAGAGCCTATTGATGCATTTCTTTCAAAATTAAATAAACACAATATAGATTTTATTGTTGAAGAATAATTTACAAAAAAGGACGGTAGAATAAAATGAAAGCAAGAATTCCTAATCAGGGTGGAAACTCACAGGCTGCAATGATGAAAAAGATTCAGGACATGCAGAATGAAATGGCACGCATTCAGGAAGAGGTTGAAAACTCTGAATTCTCTGCAAGTGCAGGTGGCGGTGCAGTTGAGGTTACCGTAACCGGCAAGCACGAGGTTGTTGCTGTTAACATTCAGCCCGATGTTGTTGACCCCGACGATGTTGAAATACTTTCTGATATGATTATTGCTGCTACTAACGAAGCAATTCGAAAAGCATCAGACACTATGGAACAGAAAATGGGTAGTGCAACAAGTGGCCTTGGTCTTCCTGCAGGCTTAGGTTTCTGATATGGCATATGATGTTGTTGCTCTTGAAAAGTTAATTGAGCAGTTCCAGAAAATGCCCTCAATCGGCAGAAAGACTGCTCAGAGAATGGCTTTTCATGTGCTTGATTTAACCGATGATGAAGCAAAAGAATTCTCGGAAGCAATAATCAATGCCCACACAAGAATTCATCGTTGCTCCCTTTGTCACAACTTAACAGAAAACGAGCTTTGTCCTATATGCGAAAGCGCAAACAGAGATAAAGGTATAGTTTGTGTTGTAGAAGAACCCAAGGATGTTCTTGCTATGGAGCGAACAAGGGATTTCAGTGGCGTTTACCATGTACTTCACGGAGTTATCTCCCCTATGAATGGTATTGGCCCTGAACAGCTCACCATCAAAAGCCTTGTTGAAAGAGCTGCAAGTGGTGAGGTTACTGAGCTTATTATGGCAACCAACCCCACAATTGAGGGTGACACAACTGCTATGTATATCAGCAAGCTTGTTAAGCCCTTTGGTGTTAAGGTAACAAGACTTGCCTATGGTATTCCCGTTGGCGCTGATATCGAATATGCAGACGATGTTACTCTTATGAGGGCGTTGGCAGGAAGAAGCGAGTTATAAAAGAAAGAGGTGGTCATAGTGGCTAAACAAGATAATAAAACAGTTGCTCAGAACAAAAAAGCCTACCATGACTACTTTGTTCTTGAAACCTATGAAGCAGGCATTGAGCTTTTCGGTACAGAAATCAAATCTATTCGTGCAGGAAAGCTTAATCTGAAGGATTCTTGGTGCAATGTTGTAAACGGCGAAATGCTTGCAAATGGCGTGCATATTTCACCTTATGAAATGGGTAACCGTTTCAATCGTGACCCTTTAAGACCCAAGCGTCTTTTAATGCACAAAAAAGAGATTATGAAGCTTATGGGTGAAGTTAAGCAGCAGGGCTGTGCCCTTATTCCCCTCTCCGTTTATTTCAACGAAAGAGGAAAGGCAAAAATGCTTGTTGGTCTTTGCAAAGGTAAAAAGAATTACGACAAGCGTGAAACTGCTGCAAAGCGCGATGCTGAAAGAAACATTGAACGCTCCATAAAAGAATTCAACAGGTGATTTTATGAACAGAAAATGTGTACAATGTGGAAAGACTTTCAACATCTCTGATTCCGAGCTGGAATTTTTCAAATCCAAAAATCTAAGCATACCTAAAAGATGTAAGGAATGCCGAGATAACAACAAAGCTTTAAATAACGCTTCAAAAAACAAAATCACAACAATCAAGAAATCAAATAGCTACAAAAGCTATTACGTAAGAAAGCCTAACACAGCCAATTTAACAACAATAATTATGGCAGTAGTGATTGCTTTAGCTTCACTTATTCTTAAGCTTGATACAATTTTTACCATAGGTGCTTCAGCAGTAGCCGTTATATCCTTGATAGGTTACATACTGACTCTTGGAAAGAGAAAAGTATTCATACAGGAATTTGATACATCCTTATATAAATACACCTTTTACAATACTGATTCTATGGTTCAACACTATGTAAAGCATGGCGAGCAAACCGATTGTAGCAGTATGGAGGATTATCTTTACAAAGCAAATATGGTTGCTATTAACAAGAGCAGCCTTTCTAAAAGGCAAAAAAAGGATGGCGACCTGGTTTTCTACAACCCAAAGACCAACGAATTTGTTGTAATTGCAAAAGCAGGTTATTTAAGAACATATTTTAAAGCAAGCGACAAATACTATAACAAACAATAAATCTTCACTTTTCACGCTTCACTTGGGCGAAGCGAAATATATGGGGATGAAAGGATTTCGACGGGGATTTTGAACCGTTATAAGCGAGCAGAGGCGTGGTACCGCTTTAAAAACCACACTTTTAAAAATAACTGACAATAATAAAACAGTTTTAGCAGCTGCTTAAGTCAGCTGCCGTCCTTACTGAGAGTACCACGGCTTAGATAAGGGCGTCGTTTAGTGGTGCACGTGAACAAAGGAGAGCCTTGTACTTTGTCACGGTCTAAAGGGCTACCAAGGGTTAAAGCCTGTTTATCGGCGTTTTCCCAAGGGAATCATAAAAGATAAACTACGCTCGTAGAAAGTTTCGGGAATAGATTTTCGGACATGGGTTCGACTCCCATCATCTCCACCAAAAA
>JAZQUT010000100.1:0-13522 GCA_045631405.1 Acutalibacteraceae bacterium
GAAGCTTGCTTGGAAGCGCTTTGTTTCAGAAAGCCATATTTCATTCTTTGAAAATGAAATTGCACCTCTTCGCGAAATCACACCGAATATTCCCATTACAACTAACTTTATGAAAATGTATGACGGAATTGATTATCAGGCGTTTGCTAAAAAGCTTGATTTGGTTTCATGGGACAATTATCCAGCTTGGGATAAAGGCAACAACGAAAATGAAGCTCTCGATACTGCATTTGTTCACGATGCTTTCAGAACAATGGGTGGTGGTAAGCCCTTTTTTATGATGGAAAGCACACCATCTCTTGTTAACTGGCACGATGTAAATAAGCTCCCAAGACCTAACAGACAAGCCCTTTCAGCTATTCAGGCCGTAGCTCACGGTGCTGACAGCGTTCAGTATTTCCAATGGCGAAAGAGCAGAGGCGGACACGAGAAATTCCACGGAGCAGTTGTTGACCATTGCGGCCACGAAAATACAAGAGTTTTCAAAGAGGTTTCAACTTTAGGTGAAAATCTTGAAAAGCTTTCTAATGTTGTTGGTGAGCATTGCAATTCAAAGGTTGCAATTATCTGCGACTGGGAAAACGGATGGGCAGTTAAATCCTTCTGCGGTTATAATAATCTTCAAAGAGATTACTACCATGAATGCACAAAATGGTATGCACCATTCTGGAAAAAGGGCATTTCCGTTGATATAATTGCTATGGATGACGATTATAGTAAATATGACCTTGTTATCGCCCCGTTCCTTTATATGCTCAAAGAGGGTACAATAAGCCGAATTGAAAGCTATGTTAAAAACGGCGGTAATTTCGTTGCAACCTATCTTTCAGGAATTGTTGATAAAGACGACCTTTGCTTCCTTGGTGGCTTCCCCGGTAATGAGCTTAAGGATGTTTTCGGAATCTGGGTTGAGGAAACTGATTCCTTACCCGAGGATATGAAAAATGTTGTTGAATATAACGGAAAAGAATATGATGCTATTAATTTCTGTGATATTCTTCATTCCAAAGGTGCTGATGTTTTAGCAACATATAAGGCTGATTTCTATGCCGAAACTCCTGCAGTAACAGAAAACAAATATGGCAAAGGTAAAGCCTATTACACTGCTTTTGCTAATAAAGGCGATTTCTTCGAGGACTTCTCCAATGCTCTTATAAGCGAGCATAATATCGCACCCGATACCGATATTAAAGCAGAAGAGGGTATAAGCATAAGAAAACGCGGTAACAGCATTTTTGTTATGAACTTTGCTGATACCGAAAAAGAAATTGTTCTTGATAGAGAATATAAAGACATTATCAATGGTAACATTATCAGTGGAACAGTAGCTTTGAAGCTTTGTGAATATTTAATATTAGAATAAATTAAAAGGATTGTAAGCGCGAAAGCTTACAATCCTTTTTTAACCTCCGGAAGACATAAGCATATACTGTTAGCGGAGGTGATATTATGGGTTTATTCAATTGCAATTGCAAGGCGGGTTGCACTGCCTTAGGTGTTCTTGTAAGTCTTGTTGCAGGTATTGCTGCGCTTGTTCTCACTATTACCGGCACTATAACAGTTTTACCCGTTTTTGTTTGGGCTGCCTTCGGTATTGCTGTAGTTACGCTTCTTATTGCTTTTCTGGCTGCGGCATTCGCAGATGATTGTGGAAAGAGAGAATGTGGATGCATTTGCAGAGCGTTGTCAACCTTGCAGTTCGGTGCTCTCGGAACAATTTTAACAGCTTTCCTTCTTCTTGTTGTTGATTTCGGAGCTATCAGCACAATTGGTGCTATTGTTTACGGTGCGTTCTTTTTCTTCTTTGTTTTATTAATTGCATCGCTCAGCTGCCTCACAAGATGCTACGCTGAGTGTAGTGAGTAATAAATTTGTTTGCCGTAGGCAACTTCATTACGCAGTACTTCATTGCAAGGCTCTTCGTTTGTTGAAAACAACTTCATTCATTTATGTCTTTAAATGAAGTTAGCATCACAAATGTTGCTAAATGAAGTTATGTCCTACGGACATAAATGAAAAAACCGATGCTTTTGCATCGGTTTTCTTGGCAGGGGCAGAAGGACTCGAACCCTCAAGGACGGTTTTGGAGACCGGAATGTTACCATTACATTATGCCCCTATATTAACTTCTATATATGGTGGACCAACAGGGACTCGAACCCCGGACCAACCGGTTATGAGCCGGTTGCTCTAACCAACTGAGCTATTGGTCCCTATTTGCAACGAATAGAATTATATTAAATTATACTCGTTTTGTCAATAGTTTTTACATAAAAGTTTGAAATTTTATTTACTGATTTTCTTGGTATATCAGGTGAATAAATCAAATATCATTATGAAAATAATATAAAAGCTCTGTTTGACTATCAAATAAATATATATCGTAGTAATCGTATTTCGAATACAAATCGTCTTCGGTGGATTTATCAAAAATATAGTAATAATCAGAGCTGTCTATTATATCTGTATCAAAATCATAGCTTTTAAACTCTTCATCCCTATGATTATCAGCCCGGTCATTAAAATTGTTGATATATATTTCTATTTCTGATGTATCATCAACCTTTTGAAATTTCTCAGCATCTTCAATTTTTGGTTTTTTGTAGCTGAAAACATAATAATCCGTGTAATCTCTGAAGCCGGCAGAGCAGTAATTTATACACTCGTAATTGCTACCGACAGATTTTATGATTTTTTCCTGTGGCGAAATGAAGGTGTTTGAAAAAATAATGTATGCGAGTATAAAAATTACGATAACCAATCCTATTATTGTAAATGGTGTGGCAATTATATAGGTGATTGTTTTAGAATTCATTTTTATTGTCTGCTCCTGCTTTTACATTGTCTGAAATATGCAATAATATTTATTGGTGTCCGTATCGTATAAGAAAATAATCCATTCTATAGTATCGTGGTAAATAAGATTTTCAGAGTCTGTTATTATCTCGCTATTCTGGTCGTCATATATACAGATGTAGCAATCGTGGTGCTTATAAGAATAGCCTAAAATATCACCATAATCCATACAGTCCAGCTTCTCTATGTGCTCATCTGTCATTTTAGTCCAATTTCCACCGCTTTCAGCTTCCTGAATAATGTTTTGTTCTTCTTTATTGGTTAATCTGAAAATGGAATAGTCATATATATCAATCCAATACCAGCGATAAAATCGATATGCAGGCTTGGTTGGTGTATAAACTATATTAAGCTCCGATATATATGGATTGAGACTGCCGAAATACCATTTGAATGCAATAGATAAAAGCAGAAATATTACTAATATAGTGATAATTATCTTTTTCGTTCTGGGCTTGATGTTTTTTAGTCTGTTAATAATCTTTTTCATCATCTTCATCCTCAACAAAATGACCATTTACATATTTTTGTTTGATGTAATACACCTTAATACCAACCATCATCGTCATCGTAATCGTAATAGTTGTCAACATAATAGTCTTCATACACTTCTTCAAGATTAAAGTCAGGGTTTTCTGTAATGAATTTATCAAGCGCCTCTTTACCATTCTTTTTGACAATATTTTTTTGGAAAACGGATGTATTAATTTCGTTACAGCTTCTTAATTCATCATATTCTTCCGGCTCACTGTTGTAGAAGGAAACCAACCCGTTGGTGTAGATTGAGTATGAAAGATCGATTATTTCATAATATGCATTGTTTTGGGTTTCACCGGTTTCTTCTGTAAGCTTAACGAGAACAGGAAGACCGCTTACGCCTAAAGAACCGATTTGTTCAACATCTATATTGCTGATTTTACCTGATTTATAGGTATCGTAGTTGTAGTTTGCAATAACTGTGTTTATATCAAAAACTGAAACGCTGATCATTGTAATTGTGCAAACAAGAATAATTGCTTTTATGTATTTAAGCCTTGTGAAGAAAAGCTTGAATAAAATAATTATAAAAATTACGGCAAGCATAAGCATAAATACGCTTGTAAGAACTCTCAACCTTGTAAGACCGTACATTGAAATATATTTCATCATTTTAACAAATGCAGTTGAAATATAGAATATGGTGAAAAGGCAAAGAAAAACAAGAAGTGATTTAGTTGATGTTGGGATTTTTCTGCTTTCGGTTTTTTTGACAAGAGTCGAGCATAAGAAAAGAATAACAAAGTTTATAAAGGCAATAACAGCCATCTGGAAAAATCCGCTTCTTGCAAATTCAGCAGCACTGTAATCCTCGGGAAGAAGAAATGAAAATGCTTTTGTTATGTAAGCAAGCTGAGAAACAATATATGCAATATAAACAACTGCAGTAGTGCTGAGAATTGTGTTAAGAATTACTTTAGAAATTTTGTCCGGAATTGCCTGAGCAACAATTTCAGTTGAATCTTTTTTCTTCATTGAGAAAAAGAATGTGAAAAAAATGGGTGTGATTACTATTGTTGAAAATATTGAGCCGATTAAAACAAATGAATCCTCGAATAAATTTGAAATCATATTTCCGAATGCAAGGTCGGATGTTGTGAGCAGGGGAAGAATGATGCAAAGAATAGGAAATGAAATACCTAAACCGATTAAAAGGTGCAAAGCACTTTTGGACTTGCCTTCTTTTGAGGATACCTTAACGCTTCTGAAGGGTAACATGAAATTGTCAAAAACAGAATAAACCGATTTCTGAATTGCATTAAAAACAAAGGTGTATGTTCCGTTTTTAGCATTGTTATTAGCTGAAATTGTTGTAAAGAGAATAACGAATATGAAAGCTATATAAAGAAACGCCAAAAACTTCATCAGTCCGTCATCAGTTACAGAATAACCTGTGCAAAGAACCAAAGCGCATATTGTAAGAAATATGCAGAAGCCCTTGTCCTTGCTTTCTTTAGAAGAGAGATAAATAAGACCCGTTGTGATTAGAGCAAATCCACCAAGTGTAAAGCCAAAATTGAAGCCGTTAATTGCTCCGAGTCTTATGGTAATAAAAATTGAAATTGCAGTAAGTATAAAGCCGATAAAATCGGTTTTTAGTACGGGATAAGTCTTTTTATTCATAATTAATCCTCCTCGTCATTCTCAATATATTCCAGTATATCTCCGGGCTGACAGTCTAACTCACGGCAAATTGCAGAAAGGGTAGAGAAGCGCACAGCCTTTGCCTTGCCTGTTTTTAATATCGAAAGGTTGGCTTGTGTTAAGCCGATTTTGCTTGCAAGCTCGCCTGAGCTCATTTTTCTTTTTGCAAGCATAACATCTAAGTTTACAATTATAGCCATATTTACACCGTCAAATCATTCTCGTTTTTTATTTCTGTACCGCATTCAAATGCATTTTTGAGTATTCTGACAATCAGGAACATAAATCCTGCTGCAGCGGGAATAGGAAGCCCTGCAAGGAAGAAAAAACATAATGGTATCGAAAGGGGAACAACGGAAAGACACGCGTATGAAAGAATTTTTAAATATCTGACTGTTTTTTCTGTGAAAACCTCACCGCGTTCGAGATTTTTGAGGAATTTGAATGTGTAAACCAAGGTGACTGTTGCTGATGGTGAGCAAGCATAGAAAACTGCAATTAAAACATTGGCAACGCCTTCTCGGTTTTCTGTTTGCTCACAATACCAATTAAAGATAATAGGGGCTGTTAATAAAAAGAAAGCGAAAAACGTAGCTAAAATTATTACTACGACTTTTGTTATTTTTAATGATTTTTGGGAATCTTTCATTTTAAATCATCTCCTTGGGGCTAAAATACCACAACATTTATCGAAAAACAATAAAAAATTATCGTTTGTAATAAAATTGTAACCTTTGCAATATCTAATTTTACCTTTGACTTTGACAAAATTTTAACTTGACAACAAGTGTATAATAAACTATTATAATATGGAACATTTATGATGTGAAATTTTGAGAAGGAAGTGTTTAAATGAATCCTCAGTACGAAGCATTGTTTACACCTTGGAAAATTCGCGATGTTGAAATCAAGAACCGTATCGTAATGTGCCCTATGGGTGGTACATCTCTTTTTGGTTGGTTTGAGCTCGGTGGTTGCCATTTTGACAAGGAAGCAGCAAAGCTTTTCTTAGAAAGAGCTAACAACAATGTTGGTCTTATTATCCCCGGTATCGCACCCGTTCGTGATACTCTCAGAGGTAAATGGCTCTGGCAGAACCCCAAAATGTTTGAAGAGCTTAAAGAGTTTATGGATGAAATCCACAAAACAGGCGCTAAGGTCTTCATTCAGCTTACAGCAGGTATGGGCCGTTCTTGGGCTATCAGCGACCTTGTTGTAAAGCTTCATAAGAACGAAACAGTTCGTAAGCTTATTAAGCCCATTCTTGATACAAATCATGAATTGGCATGTCCCAGCCCTCAGAAATCCCGTTGGGCTCACGATGTTGAATGTCCCGAAATGACAATTGAACAGATTCACGAAATCATCGAAGCATTCGCAAAGACTGCAAAGCTTTGCCGTGATGCAGGCGTTGACGGTGTTGAGGTTCACGCTGTTCACGAGGGTTATCTTCTTGACCAGTTCGCTATTGAATATTTCAACAAGCGTACAGACGAATACGGTGGTAGCTTTGAAAACAGATATCGCTTCGCAGTTGATATTGTTAAGGCTATCAAGGCTTCTTGCGGTGAAGACTTCCCCGTATCTCTTCGTTACTCTGTTGAGTCAAAGATGAAAGACTTCTGCTATGGCGCAATGCCCGGCGAGGAATATACAGAAATCGGCCGTAACATGGAAGAATCCGAGAAGGCTGCTAAATACCTTCAGGATGCAGGCTACGATATGCTCAATGCTGATAACGGTACATATGACTCTTGGTACTGGGCACATCCTCCCATGTATATGCCTCAGAACTGTAACCTTGACGATGTTGCTCACATTAAGAAATTTGTTGATATCCCTGTTGTTTGTGCAGGTAGAATGGAACCCGATGCAGGTGCTCAGGCAGTTGCAGAAGGCAAAATCGATGGTGTTGGTGTTGCTCGTCAGTTCCTTGTTGACCCCGAATGGATTACAAAGCTTATTGAAGACAGAATAGAGGAAATCAAGCCCTGTATCTGCTGTCACGCAGGCTGCTTCAACTTCTCTTCATCAAAGGGTCACGCTAATACTCAGGATCTTTTCGATACAATGGGTCTTTCCCGTTGTGCTCTTAACCCCAAGACAATGCAGTCCAAGAAATACAAAATCGAGCCTGCTAAGAAGAGCAAGAAGATTGCTATCATCGGTGGCGGTATCGGTGGTATGGAAGCTGCTATCGTTTGCGCTAAGCGCGGTCATAAGGTTGACCTTTATGAGAAAACAGATAAGCTTGGTGGTGTGTTTATCGCTGCTGCTGCTCCTTCTTACAAGGAAAAAGACCGTGACCTTATCGCTTGGTACAACCGTGAGGTTCAGAAATATGATGCTATCACAATTCATATGAACACAGAGGTTAAGGATATTAAATCTCTTGACGCTGATGAAATTATCGTTGCAACAGGCTCTGTTGCTAACAAGATTCCCGTTAAGGGCGCAGACAAAGCAATTGAAGCAGTTGACTTCCTTCTTGGTACTAAAGAGGTTGGTCAGAACGTTACAATTGTTGGTGGTGGTCTTACTGGTTGTGAAATTGCTTACGAGCTTTATCTCCAGGGCAAGAACCCCACAATCGTTGAGATGCAGGAAGACCTCATCACAACTCCCGGTGTTGCTCTTGCAAACACAAGCTATCTTCGTGACTTCTTCAAGACAAACAATGTTCCTGTTTACCTTGAAACAAAAACAACTGAAATCACTGATTCAAGTGTTACAGTTCAGACTAAGGATGGCGAAACAATTGAAATTCCTGCAGACAGCGTAGTTCTTTCTGTTGGTTACAAGCCCGCTCCCATCGCTGAAAAGAGCAAGCATGTTCACATTATCGGTGACGCTCTTAAAGTCGGCAACCTTCGTACAGTTATCTGGAAGGCTTGGGACGTTGCAATGAAGCTGTAATTTAAAATTATAGTAAAATTAATCCGTCCAAGTAATCTTGGACGGATTTTTTAAAAGGATTTTAGTTTATGAAAATCTGTTTTGATAATAAATCAAGTGATTTAGGTGCTGAGCTTATATTTGAAGATAAAAGTCTTCTGAATATTCCTCCTAATTCACAAAGAGTATTTGAGATAAGCGATGATAATATTACTTTCTCTGTTAAATATCTCCGTGATTTTACCTTTGGCTATAAATATATTCCAAAGGTTGACAGAAATGTTAAGGATGCTATAACTGAAAAATTAACTCAAAAGGCAATTAACTCAATAGGGAATGCAATTGTTCAGATCGTTAATACATATAAAATCAGTAATCTGAAGGATGGTTCTGTTATTACAGTTAACGACAGAGCCCATTACCTTTCTGCTGAGGGTATTGATAGTCTTTTGGGGTGTTTCCCTGCGCTTTATTATTTCGGTCAGGCTGAGTGTGGAAATGGTGAAATAGAGGTTGTTAAATCTGTTGCCATTAACAGACCTGAGTTTATAAGCCTTTATAAATTGATTTACCGAACAATCAATCTTCACGGGTTTTTCTTTAATATTGTTAAGTATAAGGTACAGATTAATAGACAAAGGCATATTTCAGGCACAAATTATCTGACAATGAAATTTAAAAAGCTTTATAGTCTGCCTTATGAGGAACGAGAATATCAGTTTAAACCAATTACAGTTTTAACCGATAAATTCCTTGATTTTATAAAAGGAAAACTTCCTAAACGAATCTATAATAAGCTCGTCAGGAAGTTTAAAAGATATTTTAATATTTGATTATTCTATCTCTGCAATAACAGGGTAGTGGTCTGATGGAATTCTGCCGTTGATTTTATCATCGGCAGTTTTTACTTTTGTAACTGATTTAACATTTTTAACAAAAACAAAGTCAATCATTTTTGAACCCTTACCATACCAATGAAAGCTATCAATATTGTCTTTCTCGTTTGCTATAGTTCTCGCGTCTGAAAAACCATTTGAAAGCATCATTTCATAAACATCGGAATCAGGCGTAACATTAAAATCGCCTGTTATAATAACAGGGATATCTTTGAATTTTTTTGCTTTTTCGATAATTAACTTTATACCCTCAATTTGCGCAGTTGTACCTATATGGTCAAGATGAGTGTTGAAAACTGCGTAAACATTTTCAGTTTCTTTTTCTTTTAAAACTGCGTAAGAACAAGTTCTGTTTTCTGCACCATCCCAACCAAGGCTTGCCTTTTCAGGTGTTTCTGAAAGCCAGAAGTCCTCTTTTTCAAGCAAAACAAATTTATGCTTATTATAAAAAACAGGGGAGAACTCGCCCTTTTTGTTGCCGTCATCCTTACCAACGCCAACAAAGTCATAATCAGCCTTGAATTGATTTATTATGTATCTCATCCAGGCATAGTGCACCTCCTGAAGACCGAAGGTATCAGGAGCATATTTTTTTATAATATCTCTCACGAGCTTCTGACGGAAAACCCAATGATTTTCGCCCCTGCCTGCACAAAGAATGTTAAAGGTCATTGATTTCATAATGAATTACCTCATTTTATATGTTGAGGTTATTATACTTTATATGCTATTAAAACACAATAAATTTATTGTCTTTTTTGAATTGTTGTGTTATATTGAACTTAAGAAGCTGTTTATATGAAGGTGATTAAGTTATGAAAGCTGCTTTAATTATTTTTTTTGTTGTCTTTGTTATTTTTGCTGTTGTAATTATCAGAACACCCATAAAAGATGTGCTGGTTGAAAGTATCAAAATTTTCAAGGGTATATCAGAGCAGAACGAAATGTATAGAGAAGCAGATATAGAAGAGCTTGTAAAGCTTGATGACCACGATTTGTATGAAGCGATTGGTTCCAGGCTTCTTTCTAAAATAGATGTTGATAAAAACTATGAAATCTCTCTTTCTTCCTTGAATGAATATGAACAGACCTTCTGGGTTGTTTATGAATTTGATGCTGAAGTTTTGAATGGTGGTCTTTGCCAGTATTTTGGTAATACTCAGGGAAGAGATTGTGACAGAATTGTTGATGATTTGAAAAAAATCGGTGCCGATGATTATGCTTCGTTATACAGTGGCTTTGTAAAAGAAAATAAAATTAATGGTGATGAGTTTGCCAATGATTTGAATGAAGATTGGGAGACCAGCTACAATAAATATCCTTATGAAAGCTTTGATGATGCTTTTGGAAAAATATATATGGAAGAAAAGGCCCTTGATAGCTATCTTGCAGAATATGTGAGAGCAAATAGCGAATATTTTAAATGATTTATTTACCGCTTTGTCTTAAGACGAAGCGGTTTTCTTGTTATTTATATTGTCTTTTTCAAACTATTGTGCTATATTTAATAAGTATATAAATTTATATTAACTTTGGAGTTGATATTATGGATTTTAGAAAAGATTTAGTTGAAAATATTTTGCCTTTCTGGCTTAAAAATGCCATTGATTATGAAAATGGCGGTATATATACCTGCCTTGACCGTGAGGGTAACATTTACGGTACAGATAAAAGCGTTTGGTTTCAGGGCAGAGCTTTATGGGTTTTCAGTAAGGCATATAACCTTATAGATAAAAACGAGGAATTTCTTAAAGCTGCAAAGGCTATTTATTCTTTCTTACCAAAATGCACAGATACAGACGGAAGAATGTTCTTCACAGTAACTGCAGACGGCAGAGAGCTTCAGAAGAGAAGGTATTATTTCTCTGAAACCTTTGCTGCAATCGGTTGCGCAGAGCTTTATAAAGCAACAGGTGACAAAGCAGTTCTTGAAAGTGCAGAAATGTATTTTAATGTGGCTTATGAATGCTTTACAGGTGTTCGCAAAAATCAGCCTAAAATCAATCCTGCAAATATTGACTCCAAGGCTCTTTCTCCCGTTATGATTATGCTTTCAACCGCTCAGGTGCTTCGTAGCATTGATGGTCTTTGGGATAAATATAATCCTCTTTGTAAGGAATGCCTTGATGAAATTCTTCACGGTGGTTACCTTACAGAAAATGCGCTTCTTGAAAGTGTAACAAAGGCAGGGGAGTTTATCAATTCACCTAACGGCAGAGTTGTTAACCCCGGTCATTCTCTCGAGGCTGCTTGGTTTATTATGGCAGAGGGTCTTGTAACCGGCAACGACGAGGCTGTTGAGGTTGCAAAGCATATTATCGATATTACCTTACCCTTGGGTATTGATAAAAAACACGGTGGCATTATCGCCTTTACTGACCTTGAGGGCAAGCCTCCCGTTCAGCTTGAATGGGACATGAAGCTCTGGTGGCCTCAGTGTGAAGCTATGATTGCTCTTCGTCTTGCTTACTTACAGTACAAGGATGAAAAATACAATGCTTTGTATAATGAGATCAAGGAATACTGTGAAAAGTTTTTCTGCGATGACGAATGTGGCGAGTGGTACGGCTACCTTCACTATGACAATACTGTTTCCACAACTCTTAAGGGCAATATCTTCAAGGGTCCCTTCCATATTCCGAGACTCTATATGATTATGGCTTCTATGGATGAAACAAACGGTATTACCGAATATATGAAATAAGGTCTTTTTATGGAATTGAAAGTATATAACAAGCTTTGCTTTTATAATAGCTCTGAAGAATTTGAAAAGGCTTGCTTTCATCGCTTAACTAATTACCATTGGGAAAGCGACCCACCATACAGACCCAATACATATTTTAAAATGGGAGTTGTTGGTGGCACTTTGATAGCAACCCTTAAATGCTATGAGGGAAATCCGAGAGCAGTATTCGCTGAACGTGATGATCCGATTTATAACGATAGCTGTCTTGAGTTTTTTGTAGCTCCTATTGAAAGCAGAGAAGAGTATATTAATGTTGAAATGAACTCTAATGGTGCTTTCCTTTGCGAGTTCGGTAAGGGGAAATACGATAGAGTATTTTTGAAATCCTTTACCGATGCCGAGCCTACTGTTGAAGCCTTTAAGGGCGAGGATATGCAGGGTGCCTTCTGGGGTGTTACTGCAAAATTAACAAAGGACTTTTTATCAGAGGTTTATAAAACCGAAAAAGACACCATTGACTTTTCAACGGTTAAAGCGAATTTCTATAAATGTGGCGATGCTTGCGAAATTCAGCATTATTTAGCTTTTTCGCCTGTAACAACCTTACCACCCGGATTTCATAATCCCGAGTGCTTTGCAATTTTTAAAAAATGAGGTAATTTTAAAATGGGTATGATAGTTGAAACAAATTTACTTGAAATTATTAAAGCATTTCCTGATTTCGGAAAATATATTGGTTATAAACCCGTATCAGAGGGTCATATAAATGATACATATATAGTTGAATATGAAATGGAGGATGGCTCCGTTTCCCGTTACCTTTTACAGCGAATCAATGTAAATGTTTTCAAAAAGCCTATTGAGGTTATGGAGAACGTTTGTGGTGTAACATCCTTCCTCAGAGATAAAATCAAGGCAAACGGTGGCGACCCCACAAGAGAAACCTTAACTGTATATCCTGCCAAGGACGGCAAAAACTATTATATGGCAGAGGACGGTGGCTGTTGGCGAGTTTATAATTTCGTTGAAGATACCTTTACTATCAGCGAAATTACATCTCCTGACGATTTCAAGAGCGCTGCACTTGCTTTTGGTAACTTTGCAAATCTTCTTGCGGATTACCCCATTGACACGCTTTATGATACAATCCCCAATTTCCACAATACACCTTCTCGCTTCAATGATTTGAAAACTGCAATTGTAAATAACGCTTCAGGCAGAAAGGATAACGCTCTTCCTGAAATCGAATTTGCACTTGCAAGAGAAAAGGATTGCTCTGTTATTACAGATTTACTCGGCACAGACAAAATTCCTCTTAAGGTTACTCATAACGATACAAAGCTTAACAATGTTCTTTTTGATAAGGAAACAAAGAAGGGTCTTTGTGTTATTGACCTTGATACAGTTATGCCCGGTTCTGCTCTTTATGACTTTGGTGACAGCATCCGTTTCGGTGCAAATACTGCTGCAGAGGATGAAAAGGATTTATCAAAGGTATCCTTGAGCCTTGAATACTTTAAAGCTTATGTTGAGGGCTTCCTTGAGTCAGCAGGGGATAGCCTTACCGAAACTGAAATTGAGTTGTTGCCATTCGCTGCAAAGCTTCTTACATTTGAATGTGGTATGCGCTTCCTTGGTGACTATATCAATGGCGATGTTTATTTCAAGGTTGAATACCCTGAGCATAACCTTGTAAGATCAAGAACACAGTTTAAGCTTGTTGAGGATATTGAGGCAAAATATGACGAAATGATGGCTATCGTTTCTGATGTGAAAAAACTCAAAAAAATCTAAAAAATTTTTAAAAAAGTGTTGACAAATTAATTCAAATAGTGTATAGTATCTAACGTTGCGAGTGAGCAACGGTATGGGAGCATAGCTCAGCTGGGAGAGCATCTGCCTTACAAGCAGAGGGTCATAGGTTCGAGCCCTATTGTTCCCACCAAGAGGTGGCCCGGTAGTTCAGTTGGTTAGAACGCTAGCCTGTCACGCTAGAGGTCGACGGTTC
>JAZQUT010000101.1:0-72325 GCA_045631405.1 Acutalibacteraceae bacterium
GCCGGTGTGATGGAATTGGCAGACGTGCTGGACTCAAAATCCAGTGGTAGCGATACCGTACCGGTTCGACCCCGGTCACCGGCACCAAATATCTCGGGGTGTAGCGCAGTTGGTAGCGCGCCTGCTTTGGGAGCAGGATGTCGGGAGTTCGAGCCTCTTCACTCCGACCACGTAAAAGCCCTTGTAAACATTAGGTTTACGAGGGTTTTTACTTTTCTCCCCAAACGCTTATAAACACCTTACGACCACATATTGACCCATATACACTTTCAAAAGTATATAAAAATTGAGATTTTTTCAAAGATTTCACCCTTCTGAATTAAAATTTCAGAAGGGTGATTTTAATATTTTTATTTATTTATCTTTGCTTATTGTGTATCAAAATTTGTTTATATAATTTTCGGCATAATATACTGCAACAGCACCATCCGATACTGCTGTAACCACTTGCCGAAAAGCTTTTGTGCGAACGTCTCCAACCGCATATACACCCTCTACATTTGTTTTAGTAGATTCATCAGCAATCACATATCCATTTTCATCAATATCAACTGCTTTTTTCAAAAAGTCAGAGGCAGGCTTTCTTCCTATACTGATAAAGACACCATCACAAGAAAGAACTTTCAGCACACCATCTGTTACATTTTTTATTTTTATACCGTTTACTCTTTCATCTGCTAAAAGCTCCACAACCATACTATTCCAAACGATTTCTATATTTTCAGCCTTCAAAAGTGCCTCATAATAGATTTTAGTTGCTCTGAGTTTATCTCTTCGATGAACTAAATATACTTTTTTAGCAAGTCTTGAAAGATATAGTGCATCTGTAACAGCGGAGTTTCCTCCGCCCACAACAACTACTGTCTTATCTTTATAGAATCTACCATCACAATGTGCACAGTAATGAACACCACTACCTATTAATTCGAATTCTTTTGTAATTCCAAGCTCGCGCGGATTAGCACCGCTTGCAATAACAACCGTCTGTCCATAAAAAACATTATCAGCAGTTTTAACCTTTTTAATTTGTTCAGATAAATCCAAATCCAAAACCTCTGCATATTGGGTTTTGACACCTAAGCGTTCTGCTCCCTTTTGCATTTTTTCACCAAGAGTGAATCCATCTATTCCATTTTCAAATCCGGGATAATTATCAATATCACCTGTCAATGCCATTTGCCCACCTGCAGACAGCTTTTCAAACAAAACAGCATCTAAGCCAGCATGTGCAGCATATAAAGCAGCAGTATATCCTGCAGGACCCCCACCGATAATAATCATATCATAAATGTGCATTACTTTTTTTCAATCATTTCAAGAATTTGTTGCTTAGACTTTGCACCCACAGATTTATTTAAGATTTTCCCGTCTTTCATTACAACCAACATAGGAATACTTGAAACACCAAATTCCTCTGACAATTCAGGTTCCTTATCCACATTTATCTTACCAACAACAAAATCGGGATTCTCTTCGGCAAACTCATCTACAACAGGAGAAAGCATACGACAAGGACCACACCAATCAGCATAGAAATCAAGTAAAATAATTTTCCCACTATTTTTTACATTCTCCAAATCATCTTTGTTAAAACTAACCACTGACATATTTATATTTCCTTTCATAACCGTGTTTATAATTTTATAGATAGTATGTCCTGCAGTAGTGTATTTATTTTTCCCGTGAAAAAGTGATGGTGCTGAAGAAAAGAAATAAATAATTAAAATCTCGGTAGATATCAGCTGATACTACCGAGGTTTCAAATCATTGTTTGCTTCTTTTTTCTTTAAGTGTTTTTAAAATGTCATTAATATTGGATTCTTTTGCTACCTTTGGATAATCCTTTTCAAAGTCTATTAAAATATCTTTTGACTCCACTTCGTCCTTTTTTACTGATGTGTAGATGTTTTCAAAATCACCATTTTTTAGTGCATCTTCAATAAAAGGTTTCGAATCTTCTGGAAAACAATTCCATCCACCATAAAGATTTGTAACTGCCATTTCTATTTTTTCAAAAGTAATAGGTTCGCCCTTCTTTTCGTGTTCTGCCAATATTCCAATAACATCAGAAAGATCATTTTTATACTTTCTTCCGGAGCGAAGCTTCATAGCAATTAGATACTCGGCTGAAATTGTACGAATATTAAGAACACCATAAAAGGTTTTATAATAAACTGAAAATTCATTGAGTTTTGGCGAATATGAACCTGTCTTTACAAAATCTGCATTTAACCATCCGGTTGGCAAATCATATTTATCTCCAACCAAATTTATAGCATCCTTCATTGCAGAACCCGCGTGAATTACAGCATCAACATCTGTAGTCATATCTCGAAAGCCATAATTAGTAAGAATAGCTGCACCACCTACAAGCACAATTTCTGCAGGCATAGATTTACCGTTAATTCTCCTGAATTCTTTTGCTAACTCCTTGAGATAGGTATCAAGATTTTCTTTTGTAAAACTGTTAGATGACATTTCTAATCTCGCTTTCTATAATGTTGAATCTCCTGAATTCAGGAATACATTCATCTATTGCTTTCTGTTTTATTTTTTCATTTTTAGAAACCTTTGCCGCAACCAATACACTTGCAGGAAAAAGAATAGATTTTAGTTTTAACGTACGCATGTTATCGTATTGTGTACAAAGCGGTATATTATTTTCTCTACTGATATAATCAAGCATAGCAAGAAGATACAAGCTTTCGGAATACCATTTTTTCCTATAATATTTACGTATTTGATCTTCTTCTAAAAGTTCAATAACAAATTCAATATCACCCAACTCTTTAAGTCTATGACAGGTGTTACTTTTAAACAATTCAAAGTCACTGCGAACCTCTAAACAAGGTTCTACAAGGCTTTCCATTGAAACACCGAGCACCTTTGAAATACGGTAAATTGTTTCAGCAGAACATTTTTCAAGCTGTGCTTTGCCACTACATATATCGTTTATTGTTGTATATGCAATGCCACTATCTTTGGACAAGCGATATTGCGTAATATTTCTGTTTTCCATTAATTCATTTATAGTCACGATGTTTCACCTCCTGTTACTATCATTATATCGGTCAACCGTTACAATGTCAATAGTATTGACTTTTTATTTTCAATTATGCAAGTAGCAGTTACTCGAACTCTAGCATAATTCCTTTTCTTTGATTATGCGTATCAATTTTTTACATGCTCTGTTCTGCTTTTAATCTTTCTTTTTCTGCCTGAATTTCGGCTTTCATCTCTTTTATCATTTCTGCTAACAGTATTTCACATTCTTTTCTTGTTTTAGCATAAACATTTCGTGAGATTCGTTTTCCGTTAGCGTCTCTTGGTGAATATCTGCCTTCGTAAAGGTGATCGTTTATCTTACTCACAGAACCTGTTCCTGGCTTTCTGTGTTTGCCCTTTTTTGCTTCAAATTTGGCGAACACAGGCTTCTTATCACTATCAGCGGATACTTTCTCTATTTCTTCTAAAGCATCCTCATTTTTGCCTATACCTTTGTCAATTCGTGCAGCTGCCTGAAGTTGCATTGTATCAGTAATATGAGAGTATATATCAAGTGTAGTGTGCGCTGATGTATGACCGATTATAGTTGAAAGGGTTTTCACATCCATACCATATTCCAGCGCCATAGTTGAGAAAGTGTGTCTTAGGTCATGGAATCGGATATTATTGCATTCGGCTCTTTCCAATATCCTCGAAAGTGCATTTCTAACTGCAGACGGCCAACGTGGTTTGGTACTATCTTTGGGTGAAGGAAAAATCCACATTGAATCAACCGTAGTTTTATATTCATTCAGCATTTCTGTAATATCAGGTGGAAGCACTATTGTCCTTATTGAAGATTTAGTTTTCGGTGTGTCAACTATAAGTTCGCCATTTACCGTATAGACCTGCCGAGATATGTTAAGCTCACCTGTTTTGAAATTCAAGTCATCCCATTGTAACGCAAGTATTTCCCCTCTTCGCATACCTGTTGAAAGCTCCAATGCAAACAATTCATACAGACCATATTCATTGGCTTGTATAAGAAATCTGTACATTTCCTCTTTGGTGAGTATCTTCATTTCTTTGCACTTTTTAGGTGGCAACTTGCAACCTGAAGCAGGATTCTGCTTTATAACACCTTCTTCAACAGCCTTGTTTAATGCACTATTGCAGGTTATGTGACATCCTCTTACAAGTCTGTTTGAAACACCTTCACCACATTTTTCAACGTTGTTCTTTCTGCCTGAAGTTTTAAGCCTTGCATAGAATTTCTGCAAATCGCTTTGAGTTAAATCTTCAATAGATATTTCACCAATTTCGGGGATTATGTGGTTATATATCCTATTCTCATAATCCTCTTGTGTTTTAGGTTTTATAAATGGCTTTGAGTAAACCTTGTACCAATAATCAAGCCATTCTCCAAATGACATTTTTGAATTGATTTTGTTATTAGTTTTGCCTAACGATTCCTTCAGCTTTTCCATTTTAGCTTGACATTCTGTCTTGCTTTTTGAAGTAACCGTCTTGGTAATGGGAAGACCTTTTTCATCATAATCAATTACAATTCTGCCTTCCCATCTTCCGTCTTTTCTTTTACGAAGAAGGCCTTGACCAGCTTCTCTTCTCTTTTTTGCCATTAACTAACCTCCGTTATATCCCTCATAAATCTGCCGACTATGGCAGACGCATTCTTTTGCATATCGTTTGTAACATGAGTGTATGTATCAAGGGTGAATGATGCATTTGTATGACCAAGTATTCCTGACAGAGTTCTTGCATCCACACCATTTGAAAGTGCGTGAGTTGCGAATGTATGCCGTAGGTCGTGGAACCTTATACTTGGCAAGCCTGCCTTTTTAAGTATCGTTTTCAATCTTGTATATGCTGTAGCTGGGTTTATTGGTTTTGAGTTATTGTAGAAATTCGGGAAAATCCACTCACTTGAAACCTTAGTTTTTCTATCTGAAAGTAATTTTACGGTACTCGGTGGTAAATATATTGTTCTCGTTCCTTTTTCTGTTTTCGTTTCACCTGCTTTAAGTCCACCACCCTTGCGAGTGGTAACCGTTCTCACTACATTTAACTGACCTGTAGTTTCGTTAAAATCACACCACTTGAGTCCGCACAACTCACCTCTGCGAAGTCCTGTAGTAATTTCCGTATAGAAGAAGTCATGCCACAACTCATCTTCCTTTATGGCTTCCATAAACATTTCCAATTGTGTTTCGTTAAGTATGTTCTTGGGCTTGTATTGCACTTTAGGTATCTTTGTACCATCGGTAGGATTCTTTGCAATGAGATTTTCTTTGACAGCAACATCCATTGCTTGATGTAATATAAGATGTGCATCCCGAACCAAAGAACCCGACTTACCTTCGGACAATAATTTGTTGTAGAATTTTTGCACTACTGATGTGGTTAATGATGCAACTTTCTTGTTACCCAAGTTTGGAATAATGTGCAATCGAATTACCGATTCATATGATTTCCATGTTTGTTCTCTGATGGAGAACATCATATATTCGTCCATCCATTTTTGCAGCCATTCTTCAACTGTAATCTGACTATCCTCTGTCAGTTCAACATTACGATATTCTGTAATCAATTCTCTTAGTTTTTCATAAGCTTCTTTTTGAGTTCTGCCACTTACATATTTGTATATTGGTGAACCATCTTTTTTGTGACCTGCAACTATTCGGGCTTCCCAAAGATTTGGTCGTTTCTGACGAACATTACCTTCACCATCAGCTCTTCGCTTTGCCATCTTATCACTCCTTTCGTAACACAAACATATACCACAAGCTTTTCATAATATCCAGATAAATTTTTACTTATCTTGAAGAATGCATATTTTTATGTTATACTAATAAAAATCTTAAATGAGAGGTGAGAAAAATGCTTGATATTTCAGGACAGATAATGTCAGCTAATATTCCTGTAGTAGAAGTTGAAAACGGAATTGTAAAGAGTGTTAATAAAGAATTGGCACCCTTGTTTTTCTTGCGTTCTCTTGACTTTACCGCTTGGCTTGAAAGCAGAGCAATTGATTCTCACCGTACCAATTCAAGGCTTTTAAAGAAAGCTCTCAGACTTTCAAACAAAGATGATGCAAATACTGTTTTGGCAGTTAACGCAGTTACCATTACAGATAATTATTGGTTTAAAGAAACAGGTTCAGATTTAACTTGGGAAGATGTCAGATTCAAAGAAAACTTTTTTGATAAGTTAGCCCTTTGTGGTGATTTTGAAAGCTTTAATCGCCCTGTTTCAAGAACACCTGAACTTACTAACATTGGTAGCTTTGAAAAATGCTGGCGCCTTATTGATAACAAATGGTGGTTATACAAAACCGGTAACCAGTTAGAGTATTTCTCTGAACTCTTCATTGCTCGATTAGCAGAAAAGTTAGGTTTCCCTATGGCTCGATATGAGCTACACGAAAACTATGTTCGTACCCTTGATTTTACCAATGGTAATCAATTCAATTTTGAATCTGCTGAATCATTAGTTGGTGATAACGAATTCTATGATGTTAACTTTGAAAAGTTTTATAGCATCTCAAAAGCAATTGCTGCAGATTATTTGAGAATGATTTATCTTGATACAATCTGTTGCAATGTTGATCGACATACAAAAAACTATGGTGTTTTGAGAGATATCAATTCAGGTGAAATCATTTCTCTTGCACCTAACTACGACAACAATATTGCACTCATTTCAAGAGGTTATCCCAAATCAACCAACAGAGCAAATGATAAGCTCATTGATTTCTTCCTTGACCTATTAAGAGAGGTTCCGAAGGCAACCGAGCTTTTCTCTGAATTGGAGATTCCGGTTATTACAGTAGATATGATAAATGAGTGTATTGATGAAGTTGGCATATATGTTGAACGAGAAATTATAATCGATTACATCCTTAATGGTCAGCAAATCATATCCGACTTTTTTGATCAGGATTTTTCTGAAAACCCAACACTTTCAATGTAATTTTTAAAGGTTGTTGCTTTCGAGCGACAACCTTTTTCTTTTTCCCAAAACTGACCTTTTCATCGAAACAAAAGCAGGAACCCTTTAACAAACCTTGAAACTACGGCATTTACTCGTATTTTGTTCAAAGAGGAGTCAATTGGCTGTTTTTAGGAGTCCACTTTTCCAAAGTCTTGAAATCCCTTACACAGTCGGCATCGCCGTCTGATGTGAACTGCAAAAGGGGTGTTAGCAACCCCTTTGCTTATTCCTGCAATAAAAATCGGACCGATTTTTATTCTGATTCAGAGCAATAATAGCCTGTTGTTCGTTGTAATAATCTAGTGCATTTTGTATTGGCAGTATGGTATATAGTAATGTTCCGTTACGCTTAATACCCGACTTAGTCACAATGCTTGTCTGCTCTACAGAAATCATTTGCTTCTCAACTAATGAGTCAACATACTTTTTCACAGTTCCTCTGCTCATTTTTAAAGCCTTGCCTATTGTTTTAAAACTTGGATGACAAGTATGCTTTTCTCTATCTTCAAGATACATCAAGTACATATACAATGACATTTCTGCACCACTCAAACCTAAACTAAATATGAGATTTGGCACAGGAAAAAAGTTTTTAATTCCTTTAATAAATACTGTAATCACCTCCTCAGATTGATGTGTTTTTATTCACCCAATCAATAAATTTATCTTTAGGAACTACCATTCTCCCACCAATTTTAAGAGCAGGAAAAGTCTTTTCATGCATCAATTCGTATGCAGAAGAACGACCAATTCCAAGCACCTGACCAACAAGAACTGCATTCAAAAACAAAGGCAATTCTTCATAAGATTTAAATGTACATTCTTTCACAAAAGACACTCCTTTCATTATTTTATTTTTATACCCCTCTACTTTATAACGGACATTTTGGGGACAAAATGCACCATCCTCTCCTCACTTTTTACAAATTATTTACAATCAACCTATCACCACCTCTCACTTGACAACGGACAAATTTTTGACCTTTGAGCGGGTATCCAGTCCAAAAATTTAAAATACCCCTCACTTATAAACGGACATTTTTTAGTAAAAATAGGAAGTATATTTTCAAAAATATTTTTACACCTCTACTTGCAATAGACAAAAATCTTTAAAACCAGGAACCCTAAGCATAGAAATTTTAGATAAAAAAATAAAACACCCTGACTTATTTGCTCTTTCAAAGGCAATAAATCAGGTTGTTAAATATATTTTTGTCTTATCTTTGGTTACTGTACAACAGTTTTTGATATGTTAATTTACAAAGCAAACTCTTGATTAAGAAAATTCGGAATGCTATTACGCTGTGATAAACTAAATTCTTTTATAGCTTGATTAATCGGATTAATGGTAAATATATCTGTAAAACAATCAGGACTTTTCGTACATACATCCAACAAAGCATCGTTTTTCATGAATTTTTGTGCTACTGTCGGATTCATAAAAATATTTTCGGTATTACTGAGCAAAATGTAATTAATAGTCGCTAATTGTTCGTTTAATGGTAATTTTCTAAGTTGTTTATAAAACGTCTTGTATTTTTTGTCACCATCTTTTATAAAAGCTAATACTACACTTGTATCCTCTAAAGGTAGTGCCATAATATGAATGTGCGAGGTTTCATAATTGGGATCAGAGTTATAAACATCATTAATTAAATTATCCTCTAAATCTCCAACTAGAGTGATTGCAGCTTGTGCTGCATACGGAATAATATAGTTCAATTTCTCAAAAAAACATACATAATATGAGTTGTTTTCTTTCACTAACGAATGTTTAGCAAATAAATATTCTTTTGAATAAGTAATTAAATCCTTTTTGCCCCAAAACAACTTCTCTTCATCCACACACGAATAGCCATATTTCGTATCCAGTTTATAAACTTCATTAACTACTATCGTCTTCCATAATAAATGTAGATAATTTTTAACTGCTATTTGAGACAACATAATATTTGATGGGGTGTTAATATAACCTTTGGGATTTTCATAATCACTAAATATCGTATTATCACATCTGTTACATATCAATTGAAATGTTCCTGTTTTCTTAATACCTATATCATCCTCCAAAGGATTAACCGACTTTTCTAAAAATGAAAAAACCTTTCCTGCATCAGCAATTCTATTCAAAGCGAACTTAGGTATTGAATGCGAATTGCAAAAGCTTGTACACGCATCTCCGCAATAATAGCAAACTTCTCGCTTGGTATTTTTTCTTGCTTGTGAAAAAAACTGATTTTTCTCCCGGCGTTTTAAGATTTCTTTTTCTCTAGACAAAGGCTTTGAGTTACCAAGCCTAATAAAACCAACATTTGTATTCTTCATAATTTTTTCTCTTTCATATTTAAAAGTTGTTTTTCAATGATATAAAACACATTAAACAAACCACACGATATTGTAATCAATAGCATGTGGTTTGTTTAGTTATAAAACATATGATTTTTCCTGTTACACAACGCTTGATATCCAGTTGCAAACATTATCGAACGGAAATCAACTAAAAAGTTATGTATTTACTTACTATTTTTTTATACACATCTTTATTTGAACTATTTGAATTCGATAACGCAATTATAATATTCATTATGTCATATGTTGAATACCGTTTATTGAGATGTTCGGCTATCTCTGATAATATTGACTTGTTAATCTTCATGTCAATAATGTTTACCCCATACTCTCTTAAGGTAATAAGTATGTTTTTTTCATTTTCAGATAAATCATCAAAATCAGCCATACCAAAAAACTTTTTAAAATACTTCACTCTAAAAACACTAATAGTTTCTGGTACATTTTTACCAAACTGCCAATTTGGATATTTATCTTGTATATCTTTAGCGATATTTACAATAGGACAAATAGTATAATCTAGTGTAGAATACACAAATCTCATATAACCATCCATTACTTGAGATTTATTTTTATTTTTAATTTTACTTTGAATGTATTCAATCTTGTCATTGTATGTGTTTAATGACTTATTTTCACCGTTCTCGTCCTTGTAAAAATTATTTAATGTTCCCTTTATGTAAAACTTATCTTCCGAAGCATAGAAATAAGTCTTGGGAAATGCTTTTTGAGCCATAAATACCAAGTTTGTTATATCCGCATAGGTTCTTTTTTCTTTGAGGGAATCAAGTATTAGTTGTAATCGATGGAGAGATATTTTATAGGTATCAATTAACATGTGATACAGCTCTTCGTCTATATCATTCATCTCACAAAATGTTTTGATTTTTTCTTCATTTTCTGAATCTTCTATTTCCTTAAGATTATCTTCATCGCTTAAAGCTAACTTTATAGTTATTCTTTCTTTATCTATATTGCAAATTTCTTCATTCACAGAATAAATATGACCTATAGGATATTGACCTAGCCTTCCTGCTCTGCCAATGGTGTTTTTTAACAAAAGTTTCTTACTTGTCATATCACAACTTTCATGAAGAAAGAGGTTTTTGGTAGGGGTATTTATACCTTCTGAAATGGAATTTGTTCCAACCAACATATTAAAACCATCAGTGTTGATAAAAATATTAATCATCTTATTTTGTATATATTTCGGCATTAATCCATGGTGAGATAAAATACCCTTTTTTAACAGTTTCACAACCGTCCATTCAGGATGAAATTCTTTTTCTGCAAAATTAATAAAATCCGTTGGTATGTCTGACAAACTATCAATATTAGGTTCCACATATGAAATATCGGCAGGTGTTCTGCAATAAAGAATAGTTTTATTCTCTTTGGCATTCTCTGCTAATGTCTTGAAAAAATCGCCTTCATTTATGATATGAATACACCTATCCACTGCATTGAACGTAGTTTCAAATGTCTTAAAGTTATAGTCTTCGAACCCTACAAAATCCGCATTGGGCGATAGGAGACAAATCTTCTTACAAGTAGATATCTGTGAATCCAGAAATGTTTTGGACAGTTTATATGCGCGTTGCTCATTAACATTATCCTCTAACTTATAAGCTTCATCAATTATGAATAAGTCTATTTCATCAAGTGTAGGTCTTACTTCCAAAAATTTTTCTTGAGTACCGATAAAAAGCATCTTGTTAGTATTAACAACAGCCTCATCCCTATCCAATTCTTTGTTCTTGTCAAAAATCTCATATTCACTAAAAGATGAATTTTTTTTGAAATCAGATTCTAATTCATAGGCTAATGCGTTAGTTGGAACAATAAAAACAACTACATTAGGCTTATATAAATATATATACTCTTTCAAAATCAAGGTTTTACCGAATGATGTAGGTGCAGCTAATATAATCTTTTTATTTTCCTTTATGAATTTTAACGCTTCTATTTGTTCATTCATAAAAAATAAATCTTGATTCTGTATATGTTTAATTCGTTTTTCTTGATTATTTAAAAGTAAGATTTTTTCATGAAGTGAACTGGACAAATCTCTCATTTGTGTTTGGTTATAATATGAAGTTAAACCATAGGTTGCTAAATCTATAGCGGATACTTCTTCACCACCATCTAATGATACAAGCAATTCTTTTCTTTTTTTATTTAAAGTGATACTTGATTCATTAATTATTGTTTCCATTTATTATATCCGTCCTTATTTTTTCAGCATTCGCTATAATCTTATCAATCAAATCTTTCTTACTATTAATTGGTAAATGAAACAATACTATTTTATGATTTGTCTTTATTTCCTTTCCCACTGCATCTGCTATGTTCTTTGAAATTTTTTCTGCTGAAATATCAAACTCATCATAAAAATTTTCATCAAAATATTTATTAAGCTTACCTTTGTGCTGATGGAGAACAAATCCTGCATATACAATGTCTAATGACAAAAACTCATCAAGGTTTATAACCATCAAAGCTGTTTCCCCTAGTTGTTTTATTATAATTGATTTACTTTGGGGATTGTTCTTACAATGCTTATAAAAGCTGGAAAGTTTATTTAAGAAACCTTTTTTTGAAGTAAAATCTTCAATTATTTTATTTAATCCATCAGAGAACTCTTTATAAAATTTTGCTTCTCCTAAAATCAAAACATTATTTCCATCATCATATAAACAGGCATCGGCACCAGTATGACTATCAACCAAAGTGTCGTTTATATCAACCGCTGCAGAAACAAGTTTGTAATCATATATATCTCTAAAAGCAACAGTTAATAGTGCCTCTGCAAAGAAACTATAAAAATTAACATTTTTATTCATTTCACCTTCAATGTATGCTTTTATATCTTCATCAACATCGATCGGCAAGAATAACTCTAACATTGCAACAAAATCTTCATCGCAACTGATATCTTTGTCAAAAATAAATTGTAAATTATCTTTATGTAGAAGTATTTCAGAGCAGTACTCTTCTAATTTCTCAGGTGCAATATCAATGTTATCTATTGTAAGTATTCCATATGATGTCTTGATAACAAGTTTTTCTTGCTTATTATAAACATTGATTTTATGCATATTCCCCTCCAACAAAGTCATTCTTAAACTATCGTATAACTATGCTTTATACTAAAGTCAATCAAATTCTAAGATTTCACATATAAAGTTAACATTCACTTTTTTGATCGCAAGCGAGTTCGGATTTGCAAAAACTCATATTACAGTGGCAAGTATTCATTATGTTCATTTATTATTCAATCATATATTTTCTAATAGTTTTAATGTTCTTCTAACGTAATTTCTCAATTCGACAGTTGATATTCCGACCTCGATATAGTTTGGATTACTATGATGATATATTTTTGAATAATCATTAATTTCCTCAATCTCTTCGACATGCGCTTTTAATTTATAAAGTGCAGAAGAAGAATCTGATTCTCTTATCAATTTTATAAAATCACCAAGCCACTGATTGTCTGTTATATAATTAAAGTATTTTATTCTGAATATTCCTTCAATTGTAGGACGTATACAACGAATAACCTCTCGTAAATATATCGAGTCCTCTTGTGTTGGATTATTAATAAAATTCCGTAAAGTAAGCAAATCCTTATTAAATCCAGTTAAAGTCTCCAACTGTATCTCATGTAAAAATAAAGCACTAGTATTTCTATGATTTTGAATTTTTAAGTTTAATGTTTCATTTGAAAGTGCTTTATTGAAATCATTCGCAAAATAAAGATCGTGAGTTAGCAAAAAAAATTGACCAACTTTTTTAGATAGTTTTGCTAATTGTGTAATAGTAGTCATTTTTCGTTGTGAATCGAAACTTGTGAAAGGATCGTCAACAACTACTATGTAAGAATCCAATTCAGGCAACATGTCCATTCTTGCTAAAAAAAAGGAGAGAGAAAGGGCATTTTTGTCACCATCACTCAAATAGTATTTCAATGATGTAGTACTTCTATCTTTAACAGTTATATTATGTCCATTAATCTCTAGACCATATATTAAGCTTTGAATATTGACTTTAGAGTTGTGAACAAGTTTTATCTCAGACAAATGCATAGTATCACAAAATAAATCTAAATATTTATTAATACTTTTAACATATTTATTTCGTTGATTTTCTGTTTTTTCTATGCGCTTCTCATGTAACTGTGAAATATGCTGGTCTAAGTCTTTTCTTCTATCAATTAATTTACAAATAGTTTCGTCATCCTCATATGCAGCACCAATTTTTCTAAGATAATTTTTTCTGTTAGATATTTTTTTGCTGATTTTTTCTCGTTCTTCTTTTAACTGAACTATTTGACTTTTAATAGCGTTTATTTCATCTTTTATAGACATTTCAAAAATATTAGCATTAAACGGATCGTCATCAATTGATATAGCATAAAGATTATCTTCAAAATAAAAACTATCAAACACCTCGATTTTTGATATTTTTTTATTCCATCCATCACTAAATTTAAGTTCTTTGTTATCTTTTAATATAAACTTCACAAAAGGCTTATGTTCAGAATCAAATGTTTGTTTTTTTAATATAATACTGTTATCACCTTTCATTGAAGTAAATAACAAAGCTAAACTTGTTTTACCGGAACCATTTGGTGCATATATAACATTATTTTTTTTAAAACTCCCATCCCAATTGCTATATCCTATATTAAAATCTCTGAATTTCCCATAATTGTTTATTTGGATTAGTTTTTTCAACATTTTTTTCAATCCTTTTGCTTTTTGGTTATAGATATTTTATTTTTATACAAAGAGATCTTAACAATCAACCATTTATGACAAAATGCTTCAATTTTCGACAAAAGTGTTTGTTTTTCGACTTGTAAAACCACTTCCACTTTTTTAATTCTTGTTTCTATACAATAATTCAAAACAAAAAACAATGGCAATAACCAGCAAAGGAAATTGAATCCTTACCGGTTATTGCCAGGGGGTGTGTATGTATTATTTCGCTTTTCGGTTTAATATTTTATTTATATTAATTGAAGAAAGGAGAAAAAACTGAAATTCTACATACGACCGAATATTAGCATAACACCCTCAAACCATCAAGGAAATATACAAAGATGTTGCAAAAATTGACAAAAACGTAGTAAGTTACAATCCTGTCGTAAGTATTCACAACAAAAATACTTTGCTTTACTAACAATGTTTTAATTTTTTTGTGGAACCTTTTTACGATATCCATTGCCATGTCCCTCAATGTGTTCGCTAATTACATCTCCTTTTCTACTTGATAACGCGGTGGCTCATCTTTTCCTTCCTCTAAAGGTTCAGCGTCTGGTGAACTGCTGTTACAAGCATCTGTCTGTTCGCTTCTTTTTGTTGCATCAGTAAGGAGTGCATCAACTAAAAACCCCCTATCATTCTCGTTGCAAATCATATTATCTTCACTACACATTATCTTACCTCCTTTCGTTTGATATTTGAAAAGTAGAAAGACTCGCAATATAAAAAAGCTGAGTTTTCCACCGTATATTACTGTTATACTTTCAAATTTAAATTTTTACACCATTTCTCGAAAAAAATTTCATTTTTTTCATAAAATATCCTTTTTTGTGTCGAAAATATCGTATTTTGGTAAAAGCTATTGACAAAGTTCGATTTTTGTGCTTATAAAGATTTGAAAAAGCATTTTAGATATATCATATAAATATATTTCTTAGAAAAACTATTGTTTACAATTTCCAAATTTAAAATACTAAATAATCTGATATAATCACATAGCAAATAAACAAAAAAGGAGGGAAGTCATGACAAAGCTGGATTCAGAGCAAAAAAATAATGCTCTCACCCAAGAGAACATAGATGTTATTATGGCTGATTGCGAACAGTACAGAAATCAACTCATCAACTATTGTTTACAATACTTTGAATGCGAATACGAATATGCCGAAGATTGTGTTCAGGATGCCTTTGTTGCACTATATGAGAACTTGAAAAAAGGCATAGAAATACACAACTATAAATCATGGCTTTACTCTGTAACACTTAATTACAAGAATAAGGTTATTAAAGACAAGATAACTCGCAACGAATATGAGTTTATCGATAATGAAGAAAAAGACACAACAATAAATAATGCAATCTCATATAATCCTGATTATGTTGATAGTATGGTGTCAGATGAAACTATAGAAGAAAGAGCTATTCATATAATCTCAAAACTAAAACCCGACGAGAAGAAACTATTTAAACTATACTATTGGGAACATAAGAAACTAAAAGAAATCGCAAATATTTTAGGAATAACCTATGACACAGCAAGAAAACGACATGAAAAGTTAAAGAAGAAAATCATAAAAATGATTAAGGAATACGAAGATTATTAAAAATAAAAGTTCACATTTTTTAAGATAACTGCACTATAAAGGCAGGAGGTAATAGTTTGAAAAACAAATTTAGTAAACAAGATTTGAAAAAAATGATATTTTCAAATACATCTAATTTGTCAAAAGAAGAAATCAAATCACTTATAGATAAAGAACTGTCTAAAAATCCGGAGGATATTGATACAGACTATATCGATTTGTGTTTTGAATTAATGTCAATTTGTGAAAAATCAGAAAATAATGTTGTATCAATTAAGCCCAGATACATTAAGAAACCTATTATGGTAGCTGCCGTAATAATGGTTTTATGTATTTCTTTGATTTCAGTTTCAGCTATATATTTTAATATCCCTGAAAAGATTGCGCAGTTGGTGAATGGTAATGCAGAGTTACAGTACCCAATGGAAAATGCTGATACAACCGCAGATGGTTATGCCTTATTAGAAACAGACCTAGCAAAAGAGCTTGAATCATTTGGTATTACTCCTGTAACATTCCCAGAGGCATTGGTTTATGAAAATTGTAAAATTACTAAAATTGAAAACACAACAATTGATGAAACCATATCGTTGAATGCCGATATTTATTTCAGTTATAATGATTTTGAAGGTAATATAACAATAACGCAATTCAAACCATATGATACAATGACAGGAATCGGTTCAGTTAATGATATTAAAGCAGGTGAAATAATTAATATTAATGGAATGGATGTTTTAGTTTTTAAACAGAACGTACAATCAACTATAATGTATATAGATGGTTTGACATATTACGATATTGATTTAGACTGTGATTTTGAGACAGCAAAGAAATTTGCACAAACAATAAAATAAAAAAAGGAGCAATACTTATGAAAAAGATTATTTCAATAATGTTAATTATTTCAGCTATTGCCACATTAGTTCTACCTATAACCGCCTCAGCTGCAAACAATAAAGAAGATGATACATATTTCACCCAAGAAGAATTTGAATCTCTTGAACATATTTATGCAAATAATCCACAAACTTCTAATATTCGAGCAACTGGTCTTATTACAGATAATCGTTTAGGAATTGCAAAAAGTGGTACCACCTTAAAAATAACAGGATATACTGAGGGAAGTAGCGAAGTTGTAAAATGCGGTTTCAAGGAAATTGTCATTCAACGAAGAGCAAGTACCAGTGCTTCTTGGAGCGATTATAAAACTTATGAGGATTTATATTCAGAAAGCGCTAAATATACTTTAAATAAATCTCTAACCGTAGCAACAGGTTATCAATACCGTGTAACTGCAATTCATTATGCGAAAAAATCTTTGTTTTCAACACAAAAGATTGAAGTTACAACAGGCTATTTGACCTTTTAAATTGAATAAATGTTTCAGAGATGGCGAACAAATTTCGCCATCTTTTTTATTTTTTTAAAATTTTTGTTCACATTTCCACAAAAATTGACACTTAATATATAGATAAAATTAAAATATTCAAATGATTAAAAACACATATACTCCAAGTAATATACAAAAACATTATTTAGAGTATACAACATCAGGTTGCATTAGAAATACTTTCCAAGATTTTCAACTATAAATTAAGACAACTTTTTAGAGTGTAAAAAACTGATTGATTTACAAGCCAATCTGAACAAATTACTATTCCACTTAAGTTTTTATTTGCTAGTATTAACACATTATAATTTGTGATATTTTTTGATATACATAGCGTGGGTGCACACAAGCTATGGGATATAATCTATGTAGAAAGGATTTAAAAATTTCTACAAATTTAAAAACAGGAGGACATTTTATGAAAGTTTCAAAAAAATTTGTTGTCGCTATATTGACACTAATAATTATGTCTATGTGTTCAATCAGCACATACGCATTCTTTATTTCCACATATGCAACAGCTGCTCCCGGGGGCAAAACTGGTGAATGGGCGAGTAGCAGTGTTGACAAATCCATCACCACTCCGACTTCTAATGCATCAGGATCGTCTATCGGATTGTACGCCAAAACAGACAGTTTTAAATCCTTATCGTCATCTTTCGTAGGAAACAGTGGTAGAAGTTACGAAATTTATGCTATGGAAGATGATCCTGCAGGTGATGATCACTACAAAACATATAAAGGAATTTTTAACGGCAGAGCCTTGAATACTATTGAACTGGTAAAAACCAATATTTCTGGCAGTGTAGAGCCAAACGCAAATGTGGAACTTTATACTAAACATAGAGTAGGGAAAATAACAGGCGATAAGACTTCAACATACACAACATTATTTAGTTATTACTACCAGGCACTATAATTCTAATTTGTATCTCATTATAACTAACAATTAATTTTTCGTCGGTTGATTTATTCAATAAATTTCGGTTTTGGTAATTTCATTTACTTTAAACAATGAATAAATCGCCGACGATTTATAAAAACTCAAAATTCGTGTGACATGGCAAAATTAGTTCGAGGTGGCTATATTATGAAAAAATGCATTGCTATTATGATGTGTTGGGTTATTATCACTACTCTTTGCTCGTGCAAAAATTCAAAAGAAATGGTTTTAGACGAAGGATATCATGCCAAAGGTGCTGTTCAAGAATGCTCAAATGGCTGGTTCATGTTTTTCGAACTTGGCTATAATCTAAACCAGGGAATACCAACAGATGAGTATGTGATGGTTGATGCCGTAAATTTAAAATACAAAAACCTGGATGATTTTAAAATTAGGTTGGTTGATTCCGAAACAAAAGAAGCAATCGAAACTATTCAACCTGAAGTTTCATATTGCTCTATGAATCCACAATATGAGTTAATCTTATATGACTTAGAAAAATCTTTGTTAGCAAGAGAACAAACCCCTGATTTAACTGATAGGGAATTATTAAATTTTGCGGATAACGATATATTTAACAAAACAATAATTATGGATATATACAATACTGCACTCCAAAACGGAGAAATGGCCTTCGGTAAATATGGTAATTTAAGTGAATCAGGCTTAAAAAGCGAAAATGAATTAAGCGGTTATAAATGGCAAGTCGGATATTTCTTATCATACGCAAATATTGCAGCATTAAACATCGAATTAATATATTCCGACGGGATATATTTATCTGATATTGCAAAAGAGGATATGACAACAGAGCAAAAAGAACTATTTTCAATAATTAATCAAATTGAAAATAATATTATTAGTAACCAAAATTTTATCGATATTGGCATTGATAGTAATTTGGAAATAGGAAATGTTAAATTGAGTAGGTTATATAATCTTCTCAATACGTTTGAAGAGGAACATAATGCAAATGCTGAAAATCAATAATTTATGTAAAAAATTTGGAAATCAAGTTATATTTAAAAATTTTTCGTATAATTTTAATAGAACTGGTTTATATATTTTGTTCGGTGAAAGCGGATGCGGGAAAACAACACTTTTAAACATAATTTGCGGAATTGAAAAGTTTAATAGTGGGAATATTATAATTGATAAGAATGATTATACCCAACAAGTCAATTTCGAGGATATAAAGTCAACAATTGGCTATATGACTCAGGATTCACATTGGATTGATTACTTAACTATTGGGGAACAACTTGAAATGTTAGGTAATTCAAAACACCAAATACTAGATGTTTTAGGAAAATTTGAATTAGAAGATTTGTATAATAAATATTTTTCTGATATTAGTGGCGGACAAAAACAAAGAGTATTTTTATCTCAATTAATTTTACAGAAAAAAAACATAATTTTATTAGATGAACCAACCGCATCTCTTGATATTGATAGCAAACAAACAGTCTTTGAAATGATTAATTCAATGAAAGAAGATGCTTTGGTAATATGTAGTTCACATGACAAAGACTTACTTAAATACAGTGATTATATATTAGATTTTTCAAATATAAATAATCAAAATCAATCATCAGAAAAAATTCTAGGAACCACAGAAGAACAAATTGTGAATTCATACACTCCCCAAAAATTATTACCTTATTTTTTAAAATGGTTTAATTGGAAAAAAAGAGAGAAGAAATCATTGATAATAATGACTTTAATTTATTTACTTGTTTTTTTGTCTCTGTTTATTGCAGATAGTCCACAATCCAAAGAAAGATCAAGCATGAAAAATTTATATCGTATAAATCAATGCACCGTAAATTTGGATAGTTGCACGCAGATTGATGATGTAGTTGATTTTAGGAAATATAATATTCTAGATTGTGTATTGCAATATAATGGGTCGTGTCCCGATTATAATATACACAACGATCCTATTAACACTATGCTTAATACCATACCCAAAGATGAAAAGGCATTTAAGTATTCAGATAAAATTCTGTTTGGCTCGTATTTTTCAAACCAAAATCAAATAATTTTGTCTCATAAAAAGGCCCTTGAATTCAGCGATCCTGAAATGTTGATTGGAGAAAAAATGACATTTAATATGTATGATGGTAAAAAAACATTTGAAATTGTAGGAGTTTTTGATGAATTCTCGGATAGAGAAGAACAATATTTAATGCAAAGTCTCGCTTTTGAAGACCTTGGTATTTTCATAAACAGCGATTACACACAACAATTTATAAATAACAGTAATTTTAATTGGAACAATAAAAGATCTTATGTATTATATTTCGATTCATATAAACATATGAAAAGCTTTGTGTTAGACAACTCAGAAAACACAGCATTTGAAATATTGGATAGTAATGTTGACTATAATATTATAAGTACATTTGAATTAATGTTTTATATATTATTTCCATCTACTATAGTTATATCTTTATGTACGACTCTTTTTTATTACCAGACCAAAAAAATTGAAATGATGTATAATTCGCATTTAGTATCTCTTTATAAATATCTTGGTTATAATAGAAAAGAAATCCGAAGATGTTGGATATTAGGTAATTTATTAGAAAATATAAAAATCCTTGCCTGCTCTGGACTAACTGCTCTATTAATTTCATTTATATTGAATTTAATAAATTATTATACAAACCTATTACCATTTGTTGTGTTTACATATAACCCTTCCATTATTTTATTATATCTTTTTGTAAATGTAATTTTTGTTCTTTTGATATGTGCACTCAATTATAAAACAATATCTAAAATCAATTGGTATGATTTGTTCTTACAAGAACGAGATATAATATAATATGCCAAATACGAACTTTAATAATATTTGTATTTAAAAATAACCAACTGAGGAATAAATAATGAAAATTGAAAACATATCAAAATCATATGATAAAATTAATAATATAATCGATGATTTTTCATATAACTTTGAAAAAGGTAAAATTTATATAATAAAAGGGGTAAGCGGATGCGGAAAAACTTCACTTTTAAATATACTTGGTAATTTAGATACAGATTTCAAAGGAAAAGTTGAGTATCCAAAAAGTATTGGTTATATTACTCAACAAAGTTTGTTATATAGTAATTTAACAATTCTAGAAAATCTAAAATTTATAAATAATTCGCCTGAATATATCATGCAAATGGCAAAAAACTTATCTATCAGTAAATTATTAAATAAGTATCCACAGGAGCTATCTGGCGGTGAAAGACAACGCGTTGCCATCATTAGAACTTTACTAAAAAGCCCCACGTTAATTTTAGCCGATGAACCAACTTCTGCGCTTGATTCAAAGAATTCTCAATCTGTTGCACAGGCTTTTTTAGATATATCGAATTCAAGCAATATAATAATAATAGCTACACATAAAGCTTGTTTTGATGAAATTGCTGATGTCATAATTGAATTTAAATATGGGAAAATAGAAAATGAAATACTAAATATTAGAAAAACTTCAATATCAACATCAAATCAAAACATTATAAAAAACAAATCTTTTGACTGGAAAATACTCTTAAAGAAGAATAAAAAATTATTTGATCTCAAAAGGATTATTTTACTCTCAACATTTATACTAGTATGCTTTATGTGCATATCAATACACTCTAACTTTGAAGAAGAATATATTAAATTTTATTCTAAAAATGTACCTAGCGAAAGTTTTGCTATCACTGAAGATGATTATTCTACTTTAATTCAAAAATTCAATCTAAATAGATATGAGAATTATGTAATACGCAACAATGACTACACCGTTTACTCGTTATTAGATAAACAACACAGTGGTATTGCATATGGGAATGTTATAGAAACAGGGAAATTTCCCTCCAATAAAAATGATGTCCTCATTAACCAAAGTTATCTAAAAAACATCCTTAAATCATCCGATTCTACGCAAGTAATTGGTAAGAAAGTGATTATTAACAATTGTGACTTTTATATTAGTGGGGTTATTGGTAACCTAATCGACAATACCGATTACGAATTGTTTTATAGTAATACATACTATCAATTTGCAGACAGTGAATATGAATCTTCAGAGGCCTGTATATATATGCCATATGAATCAATTTCATTGATTGGTGAAATCGAAAAAAAGCCTACTGTTATGGTTACATTAGATGGTCTATATGATAATAATTTTTACACAACATTAAGAGAATTATTAGAAGATGACATATCAATTTGGGATGTAAAGATTCAAAATATATCCGAAATGCTCAAATTAATTATTGATATTTTATCTGTATTAATTCTTTTTATTTTAGTTATCTCATTTGCTTTTCAGTGGAATGAAATAAAACTTCATTTATTCTATAGAAAAAAAGAATTGGGGTGGCTACAGTTATTTGGTTTAAATAAAAATCTTATAATTAAATATTTGATTTCAGAACGCCTAATAACTTGTGTTTCTGCTATAATTCTCTGTGTGTTTTTATTTTATACTCTTGCCATTAGCCTTAATGTATTTTGTAATGTTAATATTTTTATAGCACTCTGGAAAGTGTTGTCGCTTATTAGTTTAATTCTAATGTACAATATTTTGCTTACATTCACAACCGCTAGAAGCATGTTAAAATGTGATATAATAAAATTAATCACATAAAAATGAATTCTATATTATCCTCGCAAGACATCGTTATAGCTATCACAAGGATGGAACGCGAGGTATCGACACATCAGATAGAACACAAAGAACTAGCGATGGTGGTCATATTCCTGGTCGTTATCAACGGGAAGAAACTGTAGATGTTTCAGATGACGACGACTTAGTATAGAGTTTTGATTTAAATTAGTTTTTCCTCGAAACACTTACGACATAATCAAACACACAGCACCCCCGAATTCTATCTAAACTGATAGCTTCCGGGGTGCTTTGTGTTTTTCACCAAATACAAAGCACTTATTTTATACAAAACAGAGAATCGCAAAAAAATGTAAAAAAGCTGAAATTTTTGTCGAAATTTATCATATATATGTAGGACATACTTTGAGAAATTTTATTACATCCTTAAATATGTATCCGATATAGTCCTAATCATAAATCGAAGGAGAAATTTGCATATGAAAATGACACGTAGCTTTTTACCTGTCGGACAAGGGGCGTTCTATTGTGAACGGTTCAAGTTAAATCCAGATGACAAGAATTTTATCAATGTTGTATACGACTGTGGCTCATCAAACGGTCAAAAATGTGTTGAAAAACAAATAAAAGCAACTTTCCATGAGGGTGAAACAATTCACGCTGTCTTTATTTCTCACTTACATAACGATCACATTAACGGACTAGAGTTTTTGCTAAAGTATTGCAATGTAAAAAACATCTTTTTTCCATTAACTGAAAAAGAAGATACCGAAATATCGCTTATTGATAGTTATATTAATGGAACAAAATTGAGCAAATTCTCAAAAGCGTTTATTGAATCCCCCCGCGTAGCTATAAATGAATTTTATAGGGATAATGACATAGACCTGTTTTCAATAAAACCTTATAATTATGAATCCTTTGGTGGCAATATTAACGATAATATTGCAAAACCTATTTCATCAGGAACAGATGTATCAAAATATATTTTTAATCTTTCATCATCTATCAAAGAAAGTTTGATTGATTGGGTGTTTATTCCCTATAACTTTGAGTTAGCTGACAGAAAAAAACAATTAGAGATGCATCTTAAATCCAATTTGCCCTCTTTTAGAAGTTTAGACCAATTACAAGCACTATGGGAAGAAAATAAAAATGATGCACAAACCAAGATCAAAAACGCCTATAAAAGTCTCAAGGGTTCTCACAACCCTAATTCAATGACACTCTATTCGGGAACAAGAGAAATGCAAGGATATCAATACTTCTCGAATAATTGCTACTGCAAATATTGCTTTAAAAAGCGTCGTTATAATGTCGGTTGCTTATATACCGGCGATTATGACGCATCTAAAGATATTACATTTGATGAATTAAGAGACAAATATCACTTGTATTGGCAAAACATAGGTTGCGTACAAATCCCTCATCATGGTTCAATATACAGTTACAACACCGGCTTTTCAGAATTGGATTCATTTTTTGTGATTTCAGCAGGTCAAAACAATAAGTTTTGTCATCCCCATTCTTTTGTCATAAACGACTTACTGCTAAATGACCATTATCCTTTGGTTGTTACAGAAAAACCGGATAGTGCTGTCTATCTTTTAGTCAATATACATTAACAATGTTTTTATACTGAGACTCATTATTTTATATTAATGTGGTATAACCACATAAACAAACTGACAAATTTCACAACTAATGTAATAATATGCAAGTGATTCTTCAGATAAAATCGAGTTAGGTATATTTGCAACTTGGACTAAGCTAAAAAATAAAATATTAAAACGAACCGCATCGTAGCAGTTAAAATAGCTATGGTACGGTTTGTTTTTAGAGAGTCAGTGGTCTAACATATACGTTTTTGCTTAAAAAATGAGCGTTTTTGCAATAGATATTGAAACAAAAAGAATTGTGAAATAGAATTTACTCATATACCATAGCTTTTTATTGATTGGAAAGATTTTTTAACTTTGCTTTACTTGAGATGAAATGGTTTCAAGTATAGCATTAGTATTGATACAAAGTTGATATTAATAGTTTTTTGAAAGTGAGATGTTAAATATGAAAAACAAGTGGCTTTTATCTCTAATTAATAGTTTTATCGCTCGAGCAGCAACAATATTTTTATTTTTTCTTGCCGTTCTTACCGGTATGAAAGATTTTATTTTTGGAAACATTGCTTTTTTAGGAGACAAACCGATAATATCATTTATTATCTTAATTGCAATATCAATCGTCTTTTCATTAATAATAACATTTTTATTAAAGGATGTTAAGAAAAATGTGGAAGATGATTTTGAAACTTGCGATAATAACGAAATCAAAAGAACTTTACTAAATCGTATAGGAAGTAGTAGAAGTTTAGAAGTGTATTATGATGATGAAATAGATAAACGACATAAATACTCTATAATTAAAAGGTTTGATATACTAGATTATTCTGGAAGTTCTAATTTTAAATCTATTCGTGAATTAAAGGGAATTAATTCTTCAAATAAGATTACTACATATATCCCGTATAGTGAATCGACAGAATATAAGCTTAGTTTTAATGATATAAAAATCATAGCATATGATGTTAGTAGTGGTAAAAAACTAAAAGTAGAATGTTGTCATGCAAATCCTGATGAAAAACTTTATACTCATAGTTTCAAAATAATGTTTGATCAACCATTAAAACCTAATCACATATTTCAAATTGCCTACTATATTGAAATTCCACATGAACTCGAATGTTTGAGTGTAAAAAAAGAAATTATGTCAATGTCTTTGGTTAGAATTAAAAAGAAAGTTGAAAACATGCAGTTTTATATAATGCTTAATTTTGATCCTAGTTCTATGGGATATTACTCATATAATAAAAAGAAGCGCTGCTTTAAAACAACTTCAAACCAAAATGATGTAGTTAGAGAAAGCAAAATTTCTTCAAATGAATTAGGCATTAGAGATGATATTTTATCAAAATTTCCGATAGATACAAACAAATTATATTATAAAATAGGGATGGATGTTCCCACTCCGAGCGACTCAATGTACGTAATTGAATATTCAGAATAATTTTAATCACGAAAGGATATGAAATAAATGAAAAACATTTTAATTACAGGTGCTTCAACGGGAATAGGTCTCGCTATTGCTAAAAAGATTTTAGAACAAGAGGATTATTGCGTAATATCTATTTCAAGAAACCCTAATAAAAGGACTTATGAACATGATAGAATGTATTATTATTTCGGCGATATATCAAATCCAGACACTTTAAACTCATTATGTAAAGAAATACATATTAATCATGGCTCGTTATATGCTCTAATTAATAATGCAGGTACTATTATTCCAGGTGGAATAGAAACATTAAGTTATGAGGATTGGGAAATTAGTTTAGGTAATAATTTATCCAGTTATTTTAATGTAACAAAGGCATTTTTGGATTTGTTGAAAAACACATCAAATGCAAGTATAATTAATATTTCTTCTATTTCAGCCAAACTTGGAGGAAGTTCAATTGCTTATTCAGTTGCAAAAGCTGGAGTAAATATGTTTACAGAAGTGGCGGCAAGAGAATTTTCTAAATATGGAATTCGCGTAAATGCAATCTCACCGGGAATCGTTAATAGTGGTTTTCAAGTTGCTAATGGGATGGTAAAGGAAGAAGATTATTCCGATTTCCTTACTGCACAATCTAAATTTTATCCGTTAGGAATTGGAGATGTATCTGAAATTGCAAATGTGGCTAGTTTTCTGTTGTCAGAAAACGCAACTTGGATTACTGGAACGAATATAACTGTAGATGGCGGTAGAAGTATTTTAATTTGATTGTAATTTTTATATGGTAATTTTATATTTAGTAAAGATTTGAAATTTTATTATGACTATAAAGAATTGCTAATTGTTAAAACAACATTATTTTTTTTAATAATTAGCAATATAACGGAGTTGTATCTATGAATAATAAAGAACTTATAGTTTATTATTTAAGACGCATGTACAATAAGAATCTTACCACTTGTTTTGGAGGTAATATTAGTATAAGAGAAAAAGAACACTTTATTATTTCTGAAGCAGGGATAGATAAGTCTATTATTGAAGAAAAAAATATATCATTCGTATCATATAATAACACCATAATTAATGATATTACGCCTAGTAGTGAGTATCTACTGCATAGTATGATTTACAACAATCACAAAGATATTAATGCAATAATTCATGCACATCCACCATATGCTACTGCGTATGCTTTATCTGATGCAAAATTATATACAGATATTTCTAGCGAAATGCAAAGGAATCTTGGTCAAATTAGTGTATCTCGATACGAAAAACCGGGCTCTTTAGAGTTAGCTATAGCAGTTAATGAAGCCGCATTCGATGGACGTGCAATCTTGATGAAGAATCACGGTGTTATTGTGTTGGCAGATACTATTCATAAAGCTTACTATATGTTAGAATTATTAGAACAGTTAGCAAAAATGTCTTTTATTATATCTGCACTTGGAAAACAAACGCATATTGAATTATAACTATTGCAGATTATAAGTGAATTAAAAGTAACTTTTCAAAGCTACTTTATGACAATGCAAAATAAATGAATTACCAAGACCGTAAGTTTCTCTTGTGGTGTCGACAAAAACCGACACCACATTTTCAAGGTTGAAATATGAAACAATTATGTTATAATATATTCTAACGAATCTGTAAAAGCGGATTCCGAAAGGAGAACAATTGTATGAAAGTTTTTTATGAGGTAATGGCATTTTAAACTGAATATGTGGTGCAAACGATTATCGGGGCATAGGCCTCTATGTTGTTGTGCCGTTTTAAAGTAACCTTTCGTGAATACTATAACTTTCGGTTGTAGCACACTTTAGGGTGTGTTATTTTTATGCCTTAAATCAGCCGTAGGAAGTACCCACTAAAGAGGGTTGCTTGCTACGGCATTTTTGCGCCCGTTTTTATATTTTAATCACACAAAATTTTGGAGGAATAACAGTGAATCAATATATAATAGAAAATAATTTTAATTTGAAAGTGTATGATATACAACTTCTTGATAAGCATTTTGGCACTGAACTTTATTTTATCAGCACAGATGTAGGCAAATACATAGTTAAAGTTCTGCCGTTGTATATGGAAAATGTAAAAAACGAAGGTGAACTTACCGAATATCTTTATAATCACGGACTTAAAGTTGCAAGATTTATGAAAAGCAAAGAAGATACTTATGTGGTAAAAACACCTGAGTTTCAGTTTACCGTTCAACAGTTTATTGAGGGTGAATCACTATCGGTGAATAATGCACCTGATTGGTTTATCAACAAATCTGCTGAGTTTCTTGGTCAAACAGCATTATTCTTGAAAGATTACAAGGGATTATCGTTACGCTTCGGTAAAGAGTTCTTTTCAACCAAAACAGTTCGCAGGAAAATGAGGCAATATAAAAAAGAGCTTGTTAGAGCGAAAAAAGCAAAAGAGAAGAACATTGTTCCGATTTGGGAAGAACAAATCAGGCATCTCAAGAGAATTTCAAAAATCCATATTGATGCTAAAAAGCTGACTTATGCCAATTCGCACGGTGATTATCACATAGGTCAGGCAATCATACACAACAACGATTTTACAGTTGTTGATTGGAGCTCGGCTTGTCGGTTGCCGATTTGTTTGGATGTTATAACTTCTTATGTCTTTTCAAGTCCTACCTGCGCTGAAGGAAAAATTGATGCAGACGGACTGAAAAAGTATATCAAACAATTTACAGAAAAGTTTCCGTTAACCGAGTACGACATAAAAGCAATGCCTTATGTATTGTATTTTTGGCACTGTATGTGTAATTACCGACCTGATGAACTCAGTGATATTCCTGACAGCTATAAAGCTATTGCGAAACTCATATACAACTTTTTGAATTGGCTTTATGACCATGTTGAAGAGTTGTCAGAACAACTAACAAGATAAAAAATCGCCAATGGTGTCGGTTTTACCGGCACCATATTTTTATACTACGGCACTAAAATTTCTATTTTTGTTGCTTTTTTGAACAAATATATCCTATATAATTTATTCAAAACATAGAAACTTAAAAAAAACGAAAATTTTTGTGAAGTATTTGTCGAAAATCGTCATTTATATATAGAAGCAAATTTATATATATATGAGGATGGTTTTTATGGATTTCATGGTGTGCGATGCGGTAGAAAAAGTTGATTCAGAAACTGAAGCAAAATTAGTTAATGTTTTAGAGCAACTTAGTTTGAATTTTAAAATTATTGAATGTTGTGGTAGTAATAGGCTATGTATCAATTTAGATGGTAATGCTAAAGATTGTGACAGACTGTGTTGCAGTTCTGATATTATTGTCCAGACAAGCAATAAAGAAGAGTGCAGGATTCGTCAATGTGATATTATTTATATAGCTATAGAAAACAGAAAATCTGCGATTTATGTTGATGGTAAAAGAATTGAAACCAATTACTCTTTGGATTATTGGAAGAAAACACTCAACCCTAAAATCTTTGCTCAGCCACATAGCAGTTTTCTGGTAAACCTTTGTTATGTTGACGAGGTTACAAAAGATTTCGTAATAATAAAACACAAAGGGAAAGACTATTCTGTTTATACATCTTCAAGAAAGCTCAACAGTTTTAAAAAGGCTTTTTTGGAGTATAATAAATAATTTCTTTTCTTTGGTTACACCGTATCAGTTTTTGTACAGATTTAAGAAATCAAATATATTTTTATAGAATGCAAAAATCTAAAACATAAAAACACAATAAGGAAGTGTTAACTATGAGTAAATATAATCTTTGGGTTATTGACAAAGATAATTGTCCTGATGACAATGTAGTTATTATGACCGGACACTGTACAAGTTGTGAGCACTACAAAGGTTTTAAAATAGTGAATAGTCAACGATGTATCATATGTTCTTTTTATGAAAACAATAACAACTTAGAAGAAGTTGTAAAACAAGCTTAAAGACAAAAATACTAACGACCACATGTTGACCCATAGTCTTTGGTAAACTGTTTGGATTTTTTTGTTTTTTACAGTTTCAAAGAGTATTTTGAGTGGACTGAAAAGCACGGTTTACTGGGATTTTGAACTATTTGGAACATAAAAAAGTGCGTTTGGGAGCAGGATGTCGGGAGTTCGAGCCTCTTCACTCCGACCATAAAAAGAGTAATACCATTCGGTATTACTCTTTTTATTTTTGTATTGAAATGATTTTATTTTCTGGGATTCTGAACATAAGATGAATATTCGAATCAGAGTAGAAATATCAACTGTTATAAACAGATTGAATTTTATAATATCCGTGTGATATAATGACCTCATAAAAATAATTTAAGAGGGCTTTATATGGAGAATATAATTTTAAAAAAGGACAGCAGAGTTCTTTTTATAGGTGACAGTATAACCGATGTGAAATTTAATCGTCGAAAAAGATTTTCCATGAAGGGTAAGAATATTTATGCTTTGCAGTTGAAGAAAAGACTGAAAAGCTACAGTAAGGATGTTCATGTTGATATCAAGGGTATCGCAAGTAACCGTACCTACCATGTTTATGACAGATTAACCAAGGACTGCATAAATTTAAAGCCCGATGTGATTATTATGTTAATCGGTGTTAATGATGCATGGGAAAATTATGGTCCTGAAAATTATCCACCACTTTTGAGACCCATGGAGCCACATATTCGTGAAATTTACAGAAGAATCAATGCAGAATTGCCCGGTACACAGGTGCTTTATTTAATGCCGTTTCTGATTGATGCTGTAGAGGAGAAGCGTCCCTTTCATAAGATGCTTGATGAATACGGTGAGCTTCTTAAGTCCGTAGCTCTTGAAAACGGTGCAAAAGTAATTGATTTGCAAGAGGTTTTTTATGAGGCTCAGAAGACTATTGCACCAAAGGATTTGGCTATTGACGGCATCCATCCCACAAATCTTGGCCATAAGATAATTGCAGATGCCATAGAAAGAGTGCTTATGTTTAAATGAAAATATACTTATAAAATCTTCTCTAAAAATAAAAATTCGGAGGATTCGAATATGAAGCCTATTAGCTTTTATCTTGTAACAGATACACATTATTTTGAAAATAGCTTGGGTGCCGGTGGAAAGGCATTTGAGAACAATATGCGCACAGAGCAGTATTTTGTTAAGGAAAGCAGTGCGATTGTCAAAACCACCTTTGAACGCATCAGCAAGGATACTGAAACTGATATTGTTATAATCCCCGGTGACCTTACTAAAAACGGAGAAAAGGAAAGTCACAAGAGCTTTATCAAGGAGCTTTATACACTTAAGGAAAGTGGTAAAAAGATTTTTGTTATAACAGCAGGTCACGATTATAATGATTCAGCCTATGTGTTGCAGGGCGATGGTCGTGTTCCTGTTGAAGGAACCGATTTCGATGATTTGTGCACAATGTACCGTGATTTCGGTTATGGTGATGCTCTGGCTATTGATGAGCCAACTCATTCCTATATGGTTGAAATTACCGATGGCATAAGAATGCTTGCAATATGCTGTGACAGTAAGGGTCAGCCAAAGGGTACAATGGATGAAAGACTTATGGCTTGGGCAAAGGAGCAGATTGACAGGGCAAAAGAAGATAACTGTGATGTTTTCGCTATCTGCCATTACCCGATTATACCCTCTGTTCCAGTGTTTGATTTAGTAGGGGATGCAAGAATAAATGACTGGAGAAAGGTTGCTACCTTCCTCGCAGATAACGGCGTTGAGCTTGCTTTAACAGGTCATATGCATATTCAGAGTATAAATGAGTTCTATACCGAAAATGGTAATCGACTTATTGATATTTGCACAGCCTGTCTTGTTGGTAGTCCTGCAAAATACAGAAGAATTACAATAGACGAAGAATCTGTTCTTAAGATTAAATCAATTGATGTTGAGGATTTTGGCTGGGACCTTAAGGGACTCACTGTTCAGGAATATTTCTACAATCAATTCGCAAATGCTATTGTTAACCGTGTTCGTGGTGTATTCAATGGTGGTGAGGGCATTATCAAGCATTTAAAGGCATTCGGAAGAAAGCGCTTTGAAAAAATTACTGTTGGTACAGTTGAACGACTTATCTTTATAAAGCCTGATAAGGAGATTAAAAACAAAAAGCTCACAGAGCTTGTTGGTGAGATTGGTGTTGGAATTTTCCTTGGTGACGGACCTCATACCGAGGGAACTCCCGTATATAACCTTATTTCAGGTGCTCTTAAGAGATTCTCATTTGTGATTAAAAAGGTTGAGCCCAAGCTCAGCAAAAACGGAGTCAAGGTCGATTTGAGAAAGATGCTTCTTGATACAATCGGAAATAATAAGGGCTATTCAGACAACAACGCTGAATTTACATTAAAATAAACAAAAACAGACCTCTCTGCTAAAAACAGAGAGGTCGTATTCTTTTATTGTTTTATATTATAAAGATTCGTTTTCCCTGTGGCGTTCTTCACGCATTTTTTCTAGGTCACGATACATCTGTTCTTTCTTTTCACCAACAATATCATAAGAGGTGTGAAGAATAATTGATTTAAGAACATTGGCAAGAGCGTAGCCGAATACGAGGAATGCAAGAATCCATAAGCATGTTTTAAGGTATGTAGGCTGAGCCTGCATTGTTGCAACGAGGTCGCCCTCTACGGAAGACTGATAGCCAACCCAAGCAATCATAAAGGGAATTGCAAGCTCCTTGAGGTAGTTAAGACCTGTGTTAATCCAACCGGGAACGATACCCTGAATAGCTTCCATTCTTTCGCCTGTTTCCCATTCAAGGTAATCGTAGAACTCAACATTAAGGTGAGATGTTGAAAGCTCCTGAACACCGATACCGATACCGAAAATGAAATAGAAAACATAGAAGAAAATGCTGTTCCAACCAGTGAAGAACATAATATCAAACTGAGCCTCTATAAAGCATATACCGAAAAGGATACCTGCAGAAACAAGAGAATAGGGTCCACAGAATTTTAAAAGCTTTGCAGGCTCATGCTTTTTGGAAAGCTTTGTGGTAATAAGGTTACCAACAACTGTACCTACAGCAGTAGGCAAGGTAAGAAGAAGGTTCTTTGAGGAGCCAACTGTAATCGCTGCAAGGTAAGTTGACATTTTACCGAGCATAGCAAAAATATGTGCCCACTGAATACAATGGTAAGCGCGATAGTTTTTGTATTTGAAAAGGGAGAATACCGCTTTTGTAACCTTAACCTTCTTTTTCTTGGGAAGCTCAATTCTTTCTTTACAGAAAAGAGCACACATAAGGTTACCGAAAAGTGTAACTGCACCGGCTACAACACCAAGGGTCATATACATCTGGTTCTTATCATCGCTGAATAAACCGTAAACGAAGGTTGCGATATATGCTCCGCCGTATCCGATGTAATAGGAAAGCTGCCAGATTGTTGCAACATTTTTCTTTTCCTTATGGTTGGGAGAAATAACCTGAACCAAGTTGAAGGAAGCATTGCTGAAGATGTTGAAAATAGTCTGACCACATGCAATAGCATATCTCAGCATATTCATCTGCTGAATTGACCAGCCTTTAGGAACGTAGAAATAGGAAATTGTAAGAATGAATACAGGAATAAGGCAGATGAAATACCAATGACGGTATCTACCAAGGCGAGTTCGCCAGTTCTGAACCACGTATCCACAGATAATACCGAATAGAATACTACAAATGGTTGTAAGAGTTGTCTGAACTGCGAGAATGCTAGCAATTCCTTCTGCATCAACACCTACAGGACCGTAATAAAGCTCATGAAGGAAGGCTGCTGCAAGTGTACCTGTAAGGGTAGTTCCGAACATACCACCTGCTCGTGAGAGCAAAATACAAACGTATTCGAATTTAGAGATGTGCTTATCCTCATTATGTCTGAGAGCATTCTGAGGGATCTCTGTTACAGATGCTTTTTTGATTTTTGACATCATCTTCATCTCCCCAAATATATTTTAGCTAATCTTAACATAAAAATGAATTTAAAACAATAGATTTGGTTAATAAAAAACAAAACATTGACAACTTAACGGCTATATTTTACAATAAAAATCTGAATAAATTTGTTTCAAGGAGAGTTATAATGAAAAAAAAGATATTAATAATTATTTCGTTAGTGCTTGTAGTTTATTTTGTTTCGGCAATTGTCTTTTTTGAGCTTGACCCCGAAAACACAAATATCAACTATAACCCTGCAAGTTCAGATGCCGAGACAGACACAACAATACGCTTCGATTCCAACGGTAAGTTGAAAATTCTTCATGTTGCCGACCCTCATCTTGCTAACGATAAGCATTTTGATTCTTCTATCTGGGTAATTGCAGAGGCCTGCGATGTTGAAAAGCCTGACCTTGTTGTTCTTACAGGTGACAACACAAAGCCTTATGATGATCCCGAGGAAACAAAAAAATATATTAACGCTCTTATGAACATTTTCGAGTCAAGAGGTATTCCCGTTGCAGTTACCTTCGGTAACCACGACTCAGAGGCAGGTCCTATGACAAGAGCAGATATTATGGAATATTACAAAACCTTCTCCTGCGTAATATCAGCAGATGATAAGGATACCTTCAAGAACTGCGCAACCTTCAATATTCCCGTTCTCGCATCTGATAGCGACAAGGTTAAATTCAATCTTTGGGTATTTGACTCAGGAGATTACGACGAGGATGAGTCCAGACATTATGACAGAGTAAGAGAAGAGCAGATTAAATGGTACAAGGAAACCTCAGCTCAGCTCAAGAAGGAAAACGGTGGCGAAAATGTTAACTCTGTTGTTTTCCAGCATATAATTGTTCCTGAGATATATGATGTGCTTAAAAAGGTTGACTCTAACCAGCCTTATGCAATTGAGCATATTTACAACGCTGACGAATATTACACCTTTGATTCCGAGCAGACAAACTACGGTACCCTTAACGAGAAGCCTTGTCCCGGTTATTATAACGACGGTCAGTTTGATGCATTGGTTGAAAATGGTGATGTGCTTGCTATGTTCACAGGTCACGATCATACAAATGCATTCGGTGTAAGAAATCAGAACATTGATATTTACACCTCTCCTATGACTCGCTATAAGGGTCTCGCTTACACAACTCAGTACGGTTATCGCGTGGTTGAAATTGATGAAAATGACACCTCTAAATATGAAACAAGAGTAGAGCGCCTTTATGATGTTTTCGATTTCGATTATATTGAAACAGCAAAGGACAACGGCGACAAATACTCAACAAGACTTGCATTTGAGCTTGCAGTAAAGGGTAGCGTTCAGAAAGGCTTTATGAAGCTTTATCAGTCTGTGGTTGAGCTTATTACAGGAAGAACTGTTACATATGCTGATTAGAGTGAAAAAGACTATCTGAAAATTTGATTAGATATGTTTTACAAACTGAAAGATAAAAAAGGAACCCTCAAGCAATTTGAAAATTGCTTGAGGGTTGTAATTTTTATTCAACCTGACCTATAACATGTAAGCCTTTGAGAATGAATTTTAAAATCATTTTTACAGTGCTGAGGAACTCGCTCATAGAAATAGTAAAGTTTTCTTTTACATTTTCTGCATTGTTATTAACTCCATAGCCGTCGATAACACCGTCGTTATCGTCAACATCGTCATCGTTTGCAAATGACTGAAGGAGGGGAGATGCAATAGCGAGTAGGAAATATTCACCGGGAGAAATGGGGCCATAGCCAATACCGAAGAGGTAATTCTCAACTATAACATACTTCTCTGTTCCCAATGTTGCAGAAACGATAGCGTTTGCTGCCTGAGTGAGAACCATATCATCAACCATTGCAAGCTCTGTTTTGAGAACGATTGAAACAAGGCGCATAAGAAGAGTTACATCTCTGCCGCTTAAGGGATAATCCTCGCTACCTGCGTAGTGAGCAGAAACAAGCTCTGTTGCAACATCCCAACCATCTTTATATTCGCTATCGGGAATTTCAATGCCGTATTTAGCGCCTAACTCTTGCGCACTGCCTTTGCCGTAGAGGGGCATATTAAGAACATCGTTGAGAGCATCTACTGCATCTCTTACGAGGTCATAATAAAGATCGCCGGGCTTGATTCCGAGCTGTTCATCAAGAAAGCCTCTTTCAAGTCTCCATTCAACACCATTTTTAAGGAATTCCTTTGCAAATGCGTTAAGGCCCTTGTTCATTTCTGCCAGCTGAGCATCTGTGTAGTCGGGAACCATTTCCTTGAGCGCATCAGTATTAATTTTATCAACTGTTCTTGATTCGTAAATAATAGTCTCTTCTGTCATTTCAACATATCTGTATTCAAGAGGATACATTGTAAGAGATGTTGTTGCAAAGTCAGAAATAGTATTACCTGTTGTTGAAACATAGGTTGTAGCATCACTACAATGCTCGTGACCTGAGAAAACAAGCTTGATGCCTGCATTTGCCCAACGCTCAGCTGTAATGGTGTGGTTTCTGATAATGAAATTACGGCTGAGAATTCTCTGCATAGGCATATGGTCAAGAAGGTTATGGTGCATCATAAGAATGGGATATTTACCATCCTTTTCAGCCTGCTTAGCCTGATCGATAACCCACTGTACCTTTTCTTCTGTCATACCGTCCTCGGTGGATTTATCATGGTCGCAGCTGTCAAGCGCGATGAGACGGTATTTACTGCTTAAATCTACAACATATGAAAGGTCATAATCAGTTGTTGCGACAGCTTCCTTATATCCGAATTCGTAATATGTATCACGGAATGCAGCCATATCGGTTTCACAATATTCGCCTAAGAGACCAACGTCATGGTTACCATTGATAACATAAATCTGCTTACCGGTTTCTTTTTCGAATTTACGGAATTTTTCTGCAACAACCTTGTGGTCGTCGAGGAACATTTTACCATCATTTGTAAGGTCACCGGGAACAAGAAGGAAATCAATGTTGTCATCCTCTGCACACTGTTTGAGCATTTCATCAATAATGAGCGTGCTTTCATTTTCCATTGCAGCACGGCGATTAGCATAGCCATAAATGGGGTCTTCGGAGAACCATTCTAGTGTTTCCTCGTGGGGAGTATAGTGAAGGTCAGCAGAAACAGCATAAGAAAGGTCAGGAGTTTCAACCTCAGCTGCAGCTGAACTTACTGCACAAATTGAGAAAACAAGGGAAATGGTTAAAAGAATTGCAATAAATTTTTTCATAAAATTCCCACCTATTTATTTATTAATAGAATATTAGCATTATAATATAGAGATGTCAAATATCTTTTTTAATAAACATTGTTTTTTATATTCAATTGCACAAGATTTATTGCGATTTTAAGCTCATTTTTCGCCTGAGGAAAAATAGGCTTGAGTAATTGTGTTTTTATATAAAATATTGCTATAAAAAACACAAAATTTGTGTTTATGATTATTGTAATTATTAAAAAAAAGGTATAGAATATAGTATTATCGGTATACGTATATTACTATGTGTGCTGTTTGGGTTTATTTATTATTCTATTTTACATAAAAGGAGTCTTTACAATGAGCAGAGTTTATAACTTTTCTGCAGGTCCCTCAATGCTTCCCGAGGAAGTATTAAAAAAAGCAGCTGAGGAAATGCTTGATTATCAGGGTAGCGGTCAGTCCGTTGCTGAAATGTCACATCGTTCAAAAGAATTTGAAACAATTATTAAGGATGCAGAAGCACTTCTTCGTGAGCTTATGAACATCCCTGATAACTATAAGGTTCTTTTACTTCAGGGTGGTGCTTCAACACAGTTTGCAGCAATTCCTATGAACTTTATGAATGGTTCAGGTAAGGCAGATTTCATCATCACAGGTCAGTGGGCAAAGAAAGCATTTTCTGAGGCACAGAAATATGGTGACTGTAAAGCAGTTGCATCCTCTGCAGACAAAACCTTCTCTTACATACCCAAAACAACAAAAGAAGATTTCCGTCAGGATGCAGACTATGCTTATGTTTGCCTTAACAACACAATTTACGGAACCATTTTCAAAGAAATTCCCGATACAGGTGATGTAACACTTATTGCAGATATTTCAAGCTGCTTCCTTTCAGAGCCTCTTGATGTTACAAAGTTTGGTATGGTTTATGGTGGTGCACAGAAGAACGTTGCTCCTGCAGGTCTTACAATTGCAATCATCCGTGAGGACTTACTCGGTAATGCAAGAGATTACTGCCCCACAATGCTCGACTATAAAGTTCATGCAGACAACGGTTCTCTTTACAACACCCCCCCTTGCTACACAATTTATATCTGTAAGCTTGTTCTTGAATGGATTAAGTCTCTCGGTGGTCTTGAAGCAATGGCAGAAAGAAATCGCAAGAAAGCAGCAATTCTTTATAATTTCCTTGATAACAGCAAAATGTTCAAGGGTACAGTTGTTCCCGAAGACCGTTCACTTATGAACGTTCCTTTTGTTACAGACAGCGAGGAGCTTAATGCAAAATTCATCAAGGAAGCAAAAGAAGCAGGTTTTGTTAACCTTAAGGGTCACAGAACTGTTGGTGGTATGAGAGCATCTATTTACAATGCTATGCCTATCGAAGGCGTTGAAAAGCTTGTTGAATTTATGACAAAATTCGAAAAAGAAAACTCCTGAAAGGTTGATCAGAATGTACGATATTCTTACATTAAATAAAATTTCTCAGATTGGTCTAAAAGAGCTTGATAGCAAATATGCAATTTCAGACTGTTGCGAAAATCCCGATGGTATTATTGTTCGTTCAGCTGCTATGCACGATTTTGCTTTCAACGATAAAACTGTTGCTGTAGCTCGTGCAGGTGCAGGCGTTAACAACATTCCCGTTGAGGATTGCACAAAGAAGGGTATTGTAGTTTTCAATACTCCCGGTGCTAACGCAAACGCAGTTAAAGAACTTGTTGTTGCAGGTCTTATGCTTACTTCCCGTAGAGTTGCAGCTGCTTATGACTGGTGCAAAACTCTTAAGGGTGAGGGCGAAAATGTAGGTAAGCTTGTTGAAAAAGGTAAATCTCAGTTTGCAGGTCCCGAAATTCTCGGTAAAACCCTCGGTGTTGTGGGACTTGGTGCTATTGGCAGACTTGTTGCAGTTGCAGCAAATAATCTTGGTATGAAAATTGTTGGCTATGACCCTTATTTTAATGAGGCTTTCAAAGGCGAGCTTCCTGCAGATACAGAATATGTTGATTCTCTTGATGCAATTTATGAAAAAGCAGATTACATAACTCTTCACCTTCCTTGCACAAAGGATACAAAGGGCATGATTAATGCTGATACCTTTGCAAAAATGAAGGATGGCGTAAGAATCCTTAACTTTGCTCGTGGTGAGCTTGTTGTTGGCGCTGATATGGCAGAAGCAGTTAAAGCAGGTAAGGTTGCAGCGTATGTAACAGACTTCCCATCTGATGAGGTTATCGGTGTTGAAAATGTTACTGCTCTTCCTCACTTGGGTGCTTCAACTCCCGAAAGTGAAGAAAATTGTGCATATATGGCAGCAGTTGAAATCAGAGAATATCTTGAAAAGGGTAACATCAAGAACTCTGTTAACTTCCCCAATGTTGAGCTTGCAGGTGACGGTGAAAGACTTGCAGTTATTCACCACAATGCACTTAATGTTATGAACGATGTTCTTGGTGCTTTCACAAGCAACGGTGTTGAAACAAAGGAATTTGCTTCAAAAGCAAAAGGTGATTTTGCATACACACTTGTTGTTGCAGACAAAATCCCCGATGCAGTTGTTAAAGCTCTTGAAGAAAATGAAGATGTAATTAAAGTTAGAAAAATTTAAAATAAAAGAGATGTAAAAAACGAAAGTTTTTTACAGCTCTTTTTGTTAGTCGATTACTTCTTTAAAATGTCCATTCTCATATTCAATAATAAGTTGATTTTTACCGGTTTCTTCGGAATCGTCGTTATAAGTATAAATTATTCTATTATTTTTAATTTCCACATCATTTAAAGCTTCATATCCCAATGGATAAGGGTCACCATCCAAAAGAGCGATATCTTTAAGTAGAATTTTATTTTTGGTTTCATAAATTTGTGAATAACCACCGAAAAGGTCGGAGCCGTTTTCTATTACAATTGTTGTGTCAAATTCAGGATATTTATGCATTTTTATGGATACATATGAAGAAGAACTAAACCACAAAGCAAACAGTTGAAAGACAATAAGTGGTATAAAAATCAGATATGTAATAAACAAAAGTTTCTTTTTGGTTTTTTCGAATAACCTCCAGATTGTTAAAGCCTCAATTAAATAGAAAACCAGAAAACAAATCATGAACGAGTGAAAGAGAAAAGGTCTTCCGAATAATAACAAATCATAGTCTTGATTTTGTAAAATACGCCCGACAAAGCCTAAAAGTAAAAAGATAACCGCCAAAATTTGAAAAATTATAATTGTTCGTTTGGTGTTCTTTGTTTCCATAGTTTTATCACCTTAATTTATTTGCATTCCGAATTCGGAATGCTTTTTACGGAATAACATTTCCTGCACTTGAGAAGATTTCGTACCATTCCTGCTTTGTGATGGTGATATCTGCTGCTGCAGCACATTCAAGAAGTCTTTGGGGATTCATTGTACCTGTTAAGGGCTGCATTTTTGCAGGGTGGCGAAGAATCCATGCCATTACAATAGTGTTCTTAGTAACGCCGTATTTATCGGCTAATTCCTGAAGCTTTGCGTTGATTTCAGGGAAATCGGGATTATCAACATAAACACCCTCAAAGAAGCCATACTGGAACGGAGACCACGCCTGAATTGTAATGTCCTCATAACGACAGTATTCAAGCACACCACCGTCACGGTCAATGGCATTGTCCTCTCGCATATTAACATAAAGCCCCTGCTTTACGATATGGCAGTCTGTAATGCTGAACTGAAGCTGATTAGCGCAAATAGGTTCATCGCCTAAATATTTCTGTAAAAGGCGCATCTGCATAGGATTCTGGTTAGAAACACCGAAATGCTTTACCTTTCCGCTTTCCTTGAGCATAGCAAATGCTTCAGCAACCTCTTCAGGCTCATAAAGAGTATCAGGACGATGTAAAAGAAGGAAGTCAAGATAATCTGTGTTAAGTCTTTTGAGGATACCCTCGGTGGACTTGACAATATGCTCCTTTGAAAAATCAAACATAACCTTACCAGGACAGATTCCACATTTGGACTGAAGAAAGATTTTTTCTCGAACATCGTCATTCATACCGATAGCCTTTGAGAAAACCTCTTCACTTTTTCCTCCACCATATAAATCGGCGTGGTCAAAGAAATTAAGTCCTACATCCATAGCAGTACCAAGGAAAGCCTTTGCTTCCTCAATGGTTTTGTCAGCCATTCTCATACAGCCGACTGCGATTACGGGTACATCTACGCCACTTTTACCCAATTTGATAGTTCTCATAGTAAATCTCCTTTCAGGATATTTAGATGCCAGATCCCAGATGCCAGATGCCAGTTTTCATAACAACAACTATATCTTTCGTAATGTAGCAATTACTTCGCTTCTGGTAACCAGTGGCTAGCAACTAATTAAATTTTACCAATAATCCATTTATCATTCTGCCAATTTCATAGCAATTATTTAAAATGGGGATGATTTGCTCTTTGTTGGTATATTCTAATTTTTCTGAAATAATAATTTGTGTTTCTAATTCTGCTAAGGAACCTCTTGCTATACGCAAAAATTGAGAGAATTCTTTGCTTGAATTTCGGTCGTTGCCTTCGGCTATATTGCTCGGTATAGATACAACTGCTCTTTGCATTTGGGAAGCCAAACCGTAAATTTCTTCTTTTGGAAATGTTTTAGTTAATTTATAAATATCTGTAACAAGTTGTATTGATTTTTGCCACACTATTAATTCTTTATAACTACTCATAAAACCACCTTTTTATTTAGCGTTAGATGCAACCACTACAAAACTGGCATCTGGCATCTGGGATCTGGCATCTTGAAATTAATATATCTCACACAACACCCTGATTCTGCCCTTTCTGGTATCACCTAAAATTTCAACATAACGGAATCTGCCGTGGCCACGGACAGATACTGTATCGCCTATTTCAATATTTTTAGATGCGCTTGTTACAAGTCTTCCGTTTATAAAAACTTTTTCACCGTCAACAAGTGCAGAGCTTTTTGTTCTTGAAATGTTATATATTCCACTTATCCCAACATCAAGTCTGAGGGAAGAGACAATTACAACCTCTTCTTTTGGCTGTGGTAAAGCATTTTCGGGAATAGCGTCACAGATTTCGCAGCTGACACTTGTGTGCTTTACCTTGAAAAGATTATCAATTATATATTGTGAAATGCCTTCAAGACAGAAGACATAGCCTACATTTTCTGTTATGATAATATCACCGAGGGTTTCTCTTTTAATACCAAGACCGATTAAGGAGCCAAGAAAATCTCTATGGATAAGGTCATCGGAGAATTTTTTTGAAAGTGGCTTGATACAAATAATTTTTATTGGTGGGTTTGGATCATAGCCAAACTCATTTTCATTTCCGAAGCAGGCAATTTTCCTTTCTGCTTCAGCAAAGCCACCATAAAGAGTAACATTTCTTTTGATTTCGTCGTAAAGAATTGTTTGCTCGTAGAGGTTTAAAAATTCGCTGTAAAAATAGATGCCACGGTTTTCTGAACGCATTGACAGCTCGTTAAATCTTTTTTTGATTATATTTATATCGTCTGTCAATTCGTTCACCACTTTTCTTGTTTGATTTTCATTATTTGATTTTTGTTATTTTATGTCCTTTGACAAGATAAGCGTTTTCGCTTATTTCAATTAAGGGTAAATCGTTAATTGAATCAGTATAGAAATTCTCAATTTTAGTGTCGGGGTATTCCTCAAAGAATGCTTTAACCTTGTTTTCTCTAATACAAAGTCTTTTAACCTCGCCGGTTTCGGTATCAATAAGAGAGCCGATATAACGCTTTATGCCAAGCCTTTTGCAGATAATATCAAGTGAAAACTCAGGAGAGCCTGAAATAATAAGGTCATCATCGCTTTGAATCTCCTTATAAAAGGGCTTGATTTTATTCATATGACAGTCCCAGAAATCCTTCATATCTTCGGGAATGTCAGGGTGCTTTCTGTAATAATCTGCAACAGCCTCGCCGTATTTTGAAAGAGCCTGCTCTATGGTAACATTACCTTTTTTATATTTGAAAAGAGCAGAGAAAACGGAAGGTATATGCTTTAAAAGGGATTTGTCCTTTTTGCAGTAATAGAGAAAGAAGTCAACAACGCTTTCGCCGTCATATATAGTGTTGTCAAAATCGTAAACATTCATAATTATTGCTCCTTAACAGAGGTTGATTCCTTAAATCTTTTCCATTTACCTGAAGCAGAAAAAGTAATGAGCATAGCAGTAATAACCAAGCCGATCCATACGAAGATAGAGCCATTCCAACCGATTTTATCAGAAATTACACCGAAGCCGTAGGTAGCTGCAGCGCAACCGACATAAGCAGTAGCATTCATAATACCCGTTACTGTTGCAGTTCTTCCACAATATGAGAAATGCATAGGCACGAGAGTGATTATCATATAGTTGAAGGAATGTAAGGATGTGGTTATTATTGCCAACAATGCAACACTCAATACAACAGGGAGATTCTTCATAAATATGAGTGCAGTTAAGGGCAGGAGAACGAAAAGAAGTATGCCTGCACCTGTTTTTAACTCGTCTTTTTTGAAGATTTTGGTATAAATAGGTGTAATTACATAAACGCCACAGATATTTAAAACGGGCAAAAGAACGGAAAGAAGAGCAGAGAATGAGGGCGCTGTTGAATAAACCTCGGTAATCATTGTGGGAACCCATGTAGTGATTCCCTCTTTAATTGCTCCGTGAATAGCGTCGGCAGGAAGAAGGATGAAAATACCTGCCATAAGAAGCAAGGGCATAAGTCCACCCTTGGATTTTTTCTTTTCCGGAATAGCCTCTGTAGCAATTTCTCTTTCTGTAATATGTGGTTTAACAATAAGTGATGAAACTGTAAAAAATGCGCAGATAATAAAAAGAATTGCTGCAGGTATGTAAAAAACAAATCGCCAATTGAAGAATTTAATAGAAAATGACGCGAAAAGGTATGCAAGAATTGTACCGATGGGAAGGGTTACTGAAATGTTAAGACAAGCCTTTGAACGCATACCGTCATTAATTATATTAGCAAGTATTTTTAAAATTGACGCCCAAAGAAGAGAGAGTGCAAACCCATTGAAGCCCCATACAACTGCCATCTGAATATTGGTTGTACAGAAGGTCATTGTAACATTGGCTACTGCAGAAAGGAAGGTGCCTGCAGTTATCATTTTGAAGGGTGAAATCTTATCGCCTAAAAATCCGTTGATTATCTGGAATGCACCATAAACTATAAAGAAGGCAGAACCGATTATACCTGCTTCGGTTTTTGTGAAGAAGCCATCTCCTATAATTGCAGGAAGAGCTGCAGAAAAGTTGATTCTGCCGATGTATGATGCAGAGTAGGCTGCAAAGCAGGCGATAAAAATTAATCTTGAATATTTTTCGCTTTGTAAATACTGTTGTTTTTTCATAAGGTATAATTTCTTTCTTTCTTTATTTATTGCTTGATACCATCGCTGCTGCAATAGCATTCGAGGATTTTTCGTAATTGACAAATTTATTGAAGCTTGCATAGTTCTGGCTACCACAGGGTAAAACAGTGTTTTCAACATCACTTAATTCGATGCATATACCGGGACGATTGAACTGATGTCTGAACCAGTTTTCAAAGCCACCACCATAATCCTTGGCTTTTTTGGTGGGCTCGGTCATTGCAAGTCCTGAGGCGTTGCAGATATCCTTTGCAAAGGCTTTGTAAAGTGCGTTATTCTGAGTTTTATAGGTGTCGCCCCAGAAAATGCAGTTCCCTTTGATATGAACAGAAATCATAAAGTCAAAATCATTTTCAAGGCAAAGACTCATAAGCACCTGCGTTTCCTTTGCGCTGCCACTTTCATAGCCTTTGAAATAGTAATCTGCAGGTGCAGTCACACCATTGTTTATGTAATCCCAGGCGATAGGGAAATTTCTGTTTAAATCCACGCCGTTTTTGTTGGCTTTGTATTCGGATAATTTGGAAACTCTGACATACCTTTCGGGAGTATCGTTAGAAAGTATGATCTCAAGTCCGTCAGGATTTGTGCAAGGGATTATATAAAGAGTGTATTCGCTTAAAAGATTATAAATATCATACTCACCATAGTGGCCTGTTGCACTGTAATAGGCATTACAATAATCCTCTGTAAGCTTTAAAAGGTATTTAGTTGTTATATGCTCTCTTGCGTGAATTGCTCCTGTGACAAGAGCTTTTTTGTCACCTGTTCCAAGAGTGTACATTAAAATTTCTCGTCCATCCTCAGAATAACCTGCAGTATAAATTTTCAGTAGGTCGGGGAAGCGATTTTTTAGAGAGGTTACTGTGCCCAATAAGGAATCAAAGGTTTCGGGGGAGCTGGTGTTTACAATAGGAGCTTTGCTTTCTGTTTCTTCAAGCTGTACCGTGCTTTCGGATGGGATGCTTTGCATCGGCTTGTTTGCCCTAAGGAAAGAATAAATAATTCCTATGGTTAAAACCATTGCTGAAAATATTGCTAAAAAGGACAAAGAAAGTCGGAAAGCTTTGTCTGACACAGTATCACCTCCTCAATATATACACTAACTAAATATTATACTTATTTTTAATTTTATTGTCAACGAAAGCAGGGTAAGATAAGTTACAATATTGTTATAATTAGTATATTTTTGTCGTATTGTGTTGTTAATTGAAAACAAATAAAGTATAATTAGATTATAAATAAATTTCTGTGGTGGTACTATGAAAAAATCTCTTTCTTCAATATTGATTTTGCTTGCAATTATCAATATTTTTGCTATATATGCTACAACATTTTCTTTTGCAGGAGATATAGAGGATGTTATACCCGTCGCTCCCGAAAATTTTGTTGCAGTTAACTCTGCGACAGGTGTAAGCATAAGCTGGTCTTCTGTTGAGGATACGGCAGGCTACAAGATTTCTCGTAGCGAAAATAACGGTGAGTATCAGGAAATTGCAAATGTAAGAGGTTTTGCAGAAAACTCTTATACAGATACAACAGCTCAGAGTGGAACAGAGTATAAATATGTTATTAAAGCTTATAATGCCTTTAATGAGGGAGAATTAAGCGAGGAAAGCACAATTGTTTATCTTTCTCAGCCAACTGTTACAAAAGCAGCCTCTGCTTATGGTGGTGTTGAGCTGATTTGGAAAAAGAGTAAAGGTGCAGAGGGCTATACAGTTTATCGTAAGGACGGTAATGAGGATGTTGTCATTGCAGAATTTGAAGGTGATGAAGCTTGCAAATTCCTTGATAAAAATGTAAAAAATAATAAAAAGTATCAATACACGGTTATTGCCCATAAAGGTATTTACAGAAGCTCATTTGATTATATTACATCGGGGGTTTATATTACTGCGCCGAACCTTAAAAAGACAAGTAACTTCAATGGTTATGTAAAGGTTTATTGGGGAAAAACCCAGACTGCTGACCAATATAAAATTTACAGAAAAACAGCGACTACTGACTGGGTATTGTTAGACACAGTCAGCAATAAATATTCAACCTTTAAGGATAAGACCGTAAAAAATGGTGGGAAATATATTTATATGGTTCTTGCTGTTGACGGTAAATATACAAGTGGTTATGAGGGTAATGGCATAAAAGCCAATTATGTTTCTGAAGTAAACGAGCCTACTGTTAAAAACTATTATTCCAACTCTATAAGAGTTGCGTGGAATAAAGTCAGTGGTGCAGAAAAATATGTTGTTTACAGAAAGGATACTAAGAATAAAAGCTTTACTAAGGTTTGCGAAACTACAAAACGATATTTTAAAGATACAGATATTGTAAACGGCAGAAAATATACATATGCAATAAAAGTAAAGGGTAAAAATGGTGGCACAAGTGGAAGTTCCGAGAATGCAAAGATTACTGCACTTAAAAGACCCACCGAGATTGATTTATCCTGCACACCCAAGGGCGTTAAAATCTCTTGGACAAAAATGTCTTCTGCCACAAGCTACAGAATTTACAGACAAACCAAGGGAAGCGATGATTGGAATTTAATTAAAAAGATTTCCGGTTCATCAGCTACCTCTTATACTGACACTACAGTTAAAAACGGAAAAACTTATTCATACAGAGTAATGCAGCTCAAGGACTCCGAAAAGGGTAGCTACCTTAAGAATGGTGTATCAATTAAATTCGTTAAAGCACCTAAGGTTACTGCTGAGCATTCTCCCAAGGGTATTGTATTAAGCTGGAATAAAGCGAAGACAGGCAGTGGATATGAGGTTCAGCGAAAGGCTGAGGGCGAAAAGAAATGGAAAACCATTGCAACATTTGATAGCCTCAAGACACTTACATACAGAGACTCAAAGCCCGTTTATGGTAAAAATAACAGCTACAGAATTCTTGTTAATGACACAAGTCTTATTTCCAATTCCTGCTCACTTTATGGAATTAATCCAAAAAAGAAAATGGTAGCATTAACCTATGACGATGGACCTTATACTGCTGTAACAAATCGTATTCTTGATACTCTTGAAGAAAATAACGGCAGAGCAACATTCTTTGTTGTGGGCTCAAGGGTTGCGACATACAAGGACTGCATCAAGAGAGAATATAATATGGGTTGCGAAATCGGTAACCATACATATAATCATACAATTCTGACCTCGGTTGGTGTATCAACAATAAAATCCGAAATCTCAAGAACTAATGACGCAGTTAAAAAGATTACAGGACAAGCCCCCACAATTGTCCGTACTCCAGGTGGCGCAGTTAATTCAACAGTTAAGGCAAATGTAGAATATCCTATGTATAACTGGTCTGTTGATACATTGGATTGGAAAAACAGAAACTCAGGCTCTGTTGTTACCTCAATTAAAAATAATGTCCGTGATGGCTCAATAATTCTTATGCATGACCTTTATGGCTCAACGGCATCTGCAAGTGAAGAAATTATTCCATGGCTTGTTAAAAACGGTTATCAGCTTGTAACAGTTTCCGAGCTTATGGCAGTTAAAGGAATTGATGTTCAGGACGGACAGCTTTACACAAGGGCGTATTAAAAAACAAAAAGCAACTGATTTTTATCAGTTGCTTTTTATAATTACTGCACTGTTGGCAGGAATTTTTATATATTCACTTGAAAAAGTGTCTGAAATTAATTCTTTTTTGTATCTGAATTCATCGGGCAAATAATAATCAATTTCGTGGTAGTTGCGATTTGCAATTACCATTATTTTTTCGTCTTCGCATTCTCTTGTGTAGGCAACGCAGGAAAGCATAGCAGAATATGGCTTAAAAACGCCATCCTTAAGGCATTTAAGCGAGTTTCTTATCTTTCCCAGCTTCCTATACCACTCGGTAATATCCTCGTCCTCTGCGCCCCAGGGGAAGAAGGTGCGATTGAAGGGATCTCCACCACCTTGCACGCCTGCTTCGTCTCCATAATAAATAGAAGGAAAGCCTGGAAGGGTATATTGTAAAACGGTAGCACATTTTAAAAGTGCTGTTGCTTTCTGATATTCGTCATTTGTCAATTTACATTCAGCCTGAATATGTCGTGGCTTGTGTTCTATGGAGTCATAGATAAGGCTTGTGAGAATTCTTGCTGTATCGTGAGTACCAATGTGATTCATAAGACAATCAAGAGCAGCTTTAGGATAGTTTTCGCAAATGGTTACAATGGCTTCCATAAAGTTTTCAGCTACACCATAGCGCATAAAGGTAAGAATAGCGCTTGCAAAGGGATAATTCATAACGGAATCAAGCTGTTCGCCTAAAAGATATTTTCTTCTGCCACCGTGGCTGAATTTGTTGGTGGCATCCTCCCATACCTCACCGATAACAACATACTCCTTGTTAAGAGCCTTTACGCTTTTACAGAATTCGTCAAGGAATTTATCGGGGAGTTCGTCAGCAACATCAAGGCGATAGCCATAGGCGCCTGCCTTAAGCCATTTTTCAGCAATTCCGTTTTTGCCTGCGATATAATCAATGAAATCCTCGTTTTCCTCATTGGTTTCGGGTAGTGTATCAATACCCCACCAGCTTTTATATTTGCCGTTGTCTTCAAAGGTGAACCAAGCATTATAACGACTTTCGTTACTGTTGTAGGCGCCAACAGAATCATATCGATTTTCTCTGTTGAAATAAATACTGTCTGAGCCTGTATGAGAGAAAACGCCATCAAGAATGATTTTTATGCCGAATTCATCAGCTTTTTTACAAAGATTATTAAAATCCTTTTCATCACCTAAAAGTGAATCGATTTGGCTGTAATCTGCAGTATTGTATCTGTGGTTGGAATGAGCTTCAAAAATGGGGTTGAGATATATTACATTAACGCCCAAGGATGCGATATATGATAATTTTTCTTCAATACCCTTCAGGTTACCACCGTAATAGTCATTGTTAAGAATTTTGCCGTGCTTATCAGGTCTCCAGACAGGTGTGTCAGATGTGTTTTCGTGGAGTATTCTGTCCTCGGGCACATTTTTTATATTGCCCTTGCCGATGTTGAATCGGTCGGGAAATATCTGATACATTATGCCACCTTTAATCCACTGAGGTGTCTGGTAGGCTTTGTCATATACAGTTAACTGCCATTCCTTGCCCTCGGGTGCGATTTCACCACATCCTGCAGAATGAAGAAAAATATTGCCTCTTCCAAATGGCGTTTCGTAGGTGAAATGATAGTAATAAAGTCCTGTCTCAAAGGATATGTTTATGTCCCACCATTCTTCGCTTTCGCCATTCATACCACACCAGAAAAGGTCGCGATACTGAGCTTCCTCTCCGTCCTTGTGGATAACAAGGGTAACCTTCTGGCAGGAGAAGGAACGGGGCATAAGAACACAAAGCCTCAAATTTTCATTTGAGGCTATGCTACCGAATATTGATTTATGTCTTATGTCTCGTGAATTATAGGGAACAAACTGCAAAAATTATCAATCCTCGTAACCATTGGGGTTATTGTGCTGCCATCTGTATGAGTCAGCGCACATTTCATCAATGCCTTTTTCTGCCTTCCAGCCAAGCTCTTTTTCAGCTTTTGAGGGGTCAGAATAGCATGTTGCAAGGTCGCCGGGACGGCGTTCAACTATTTTATAAGGAACCTTAACGCCTGAAGCCTTTTCGAATGATTCAACAACCTGAAGAACACTGTAGCCTGTTCCTGTACCAAGGTTGTAAACGAAGGTGTCATTTTCTTTTTCAATTTTTTCAAGAGCTTTAAGATGGCCCTTTGCAAGGTCAACAACATGGATGTAGTCTCTTACACCTGTACCATCAATTGTGTCATAGTCATTGCCATAAACGCTTAAAAATTCGCGTTTGCCTTCTGCAACCTGAGTGATATAGGGCATAAGGTTGTTAGGAATTCCATTGGGGCTTTCACCGATTTTTCCACTTTCGTGAGCACCGATGGGATTGAAATATCTCAAAATACAAACGCTCCATTCAGCATCTGCTTTTGCAGTATCAGTAAGAATCTGCTCAATGAAATATTTTGTTGTACCATAGGGGTTGGTTGTTCCACCGGTTTTCATTGTTTCGTTAAGAGGGGAGACATTGTGCTCGCCGTAAACAGTTGCAGAAGAGCTGAAAACCATCTTTTTACAGCCGTACTCTGCCATTACCTGACAAAGTGTAACTGTACCACTGATGTTGTTCTCGTAATAAAGCAAGGGCTTCTGACAAGATTCACCAACAGCTTTAAGACCTGCAAAGTGAATAACAGAATCGATATCGTGCTTTTCAAAAACCTTTCTCAAGCCATCAGCATCTCTGATATCACATTCTTCAAATGAAAAATCCTTGCCTGAAAGCTCCTTGATTCTGTCAAGAACCTTAGGACAACTGTTATAGAAATTGTCAAGAATAACAATTTCTTTTCCTGCATTAAGTAATTCAATAGCGGTATGAGAGCCTATGTAGCCTGCGCCGCCTGTAACAAGTACTGCCATATATATCTCTCCTTATTTATTATTCATCCCAGTCAGCAAATTCCATGGAGGTTTCTGTTTCTACGGGCTTAGGTTTCTTTGTTGTTTGCTCCTCTGTTGTTTCTTCTGTTGTTGTAACAGGGCCTGTGTTTGTGTTAGGTGTATAGTTGATAACAGGTCTGTTGGTGTCAGGAACAGGAGTGAGCTGAGAGGTTGCAGGAACATCGAAAATAGATGTTGAGCTTTCTTCCTCTGAAACCAATTCTGTAATTTCTGATTTTTTGGTTGTTGTTTCTTTTTCAGTGTATTCAGGAATACGGCCTAAGGTTGTTGAAGGTGTTGTGTCCTTAACGGTGTTTCCTGCCTGAACAGATTCTTTTTCTGGTGCATCGGAGGGTGTAACAAAATAACCACCGAATTTAAAGCCAAGAATTACACAAGCGATAACTGCGATTGCCAATGCTATAATTGCAGCGATAGTACCCTTCTTGCCGATTGCGGCTGCAGGGCGTTTTTCTGCCTGAAACTCAGCTTCAATAAGAGCCTGCTCGTATTTTGCCTTTTCTTCCTCTGTGGCGTTCTTTTTAAAGATAACCTCATCGGTATATTTATCGATCATTGAGTAAAGCTCGTTTGTTGCTTCGATAATAAGATTGTCAACATCCTCGCCTGCATTTGCGAAAAGCTTTTTAACAATGATTTTGTCTTCGGTTGCAACGCTGATAAAGGAATAATAGTTAACAACAGTATCGCCTTTTTTCTCACGGAAGATGTTGGAAACTGTTGCACCTAAATCGGCGTTTCTTAAATCCATCGCACCCTTTGCGATCTGAGCGGCATATTCCTTAGGATCTTCAACTCCGGAATCATTAACATATGGTGTGAAGAATATGTTGTTTTCGTAGTTAGGACAGGAACGGATGTCCTCTTTAAGTGTTTTAGCAGCAGGTGTAGAAGGAATTGCAAGCTTTAAGTCATTTTTTACAAGCTTAGCAACGATGTTTTCTGCTTTGGGTGATGCCTTTTCCTCGCTCATAATATCTTCGTAAACTCTGAATTTTCTTTCAGGCTCCTTGAAGAAGGGGAGACCTGAATTTAAAAGAGTTTCGCCGATGCTTTCTTCAAGCAATGGAAAAACAACAATATATTGGTCTGCAGATTTAACATAGAAAGAGCTAAAAAGACCATCGGGTGAAACAAGCTCGATACACTCGTTAGGAACAAGTGTATGCGCCTTGATAAGCTTTTCATCCAATATCGCACTACCGATTGCTGTTTCAATTTTTTCGCTATATGCAGGAGTAAAATTGAAGGCTTTTATAATAATAGGCTTGAATTTAAGGTATAAATCCTTTTCAACACCAATCAAAAGAGCCTGAGAGCTTTCGAGCGCTACTGAGATTTCTTTGAATAAATCATTGGCGTCGCTGAAGCTTTCAAAATAAACTCCACTTTCATTGAGCTTTGAAGCAACCTCTTGCTTAACAGTTGCAAGAGAAAAACTATTCTGCTCAAAAGCAAATGCTTTAACTTTCATATATCACACCTCTTGGGGTTAATAATTTAATATAAATAGAATTTTTTGTCGTTTTTGTAAGGGTTGCTTTTGGGGTTGTCGTAATAGCTGTCAGGATATTTTACTGGTGTTTCCTTGAATCCTGCAAGCTTGGTGTCAACCTCTGCGCTTTCACCATCTCGCACCATTCTTGCAATTACAATGAGTCGTGCATCGTCAAATTCATAGGTACAGGTACAAAGAGTGATAAGCTTATCAGTTGGGAGCAGGTCAACTCCTGTGTCATAAAGCTTTCTTTTATCTAATTCTGCAATATACTCCTCGAAGCAAGCATCAGAGCAATTGTCAAAGGTGAAATCAAAGAAATAACCATTGTCGCTTTGGGTTGAGCCATTTGTAAGTATAACGGCATAAATTTTCCACTGATGCTTTTCAAAAAGTGTATCAAATTGAATTACAGGATGCTTTTTGAAATAGTCTATGCTTTTATAATTCGCAAGAGCTGCAAATCTCTCGCCGTCAAACATATTGTGACCGTAAAGGAGAGTGTTTCGGTCAAAGGGCTTGAAGTTAGCCTTGTAGGTTGCGAAAACTGCACCATAGCTTGTTGAATTGCCGTTGAAGTCGTGACGAAGATAATATTTATCGTTATCTGCCTGAACGACGGGTGTGTCAATTTTTGTGCCGTCGATTTTAAGGTATCCTATAGTCTGAGGATTCTTTGCGTAGTAAAGAGCATAGTCATAAAGAATTCCTGCAGGGAATTTAACATCTAAAAGCTCGGGGTATTTCTCGTACAGATAAGCCCATTTTTCTTCCTCGGAAAGACCCTCAAGGTCTTTGATAACATCGTCGGGAAGAAGTGCGTCACTATGAGCCTTTTCCTCCTGACGAAGAACAAGGAACTTTTCAATTCCCTTTTTTCCAACATAGAAGCCAGAAATCAAAACTGCAAAAGCAAGAACAAAGCTGATTACGCTCAATGCGCGCTTTTTCATTTTGCGTTTTTTAAGATGCTTGAAGATTTCTTGCTTCTGGGTCTCATCTGTTCTGTAAACGGTTTCTTCTGATTTTGTGAAATACACATAAGGAGAAGGAGCCTCTTTTTTGTTTTTCTTCATTATATATCACCTAATAGATTTAAGGCAGTCTCAACTGCAGAAAATCTGTTTTGTAATCTTATATCTTCAGTAAAATTATTTCTCAATTCTGTGCAAAGGGTTTTGCTTCCGTTTGCAATTGCAACATAAATAAGACCAACAGGCTTTTGAGTATTGTCTGAAAGTGGTCCTGCAATACCGGTGATGCCTATTCCGATGTCGCTGTTAAGAGCTTTTTTTACGCCTTCAGCCATTTGAACAGCAACCTGCTCACTTACTGCGCCGAAGGTGGCAAGTGTCTCTTCTTTTACACCCAAAATGTTCATTTTTACTTCATTCGAATATGAACAAACGCCACCCTGATATACAGCAGACGCTCCACTGACATCAGTTATAATTTTACTGACCCAGCCACCTGTACAGGATTCTGCAAGAGCAAGGGTTTTATTTTCATTTTTTAATTTACAAACTGCTTTTTCAGCAAGCTTGATTAAATCAATTTCTGTCATTTTCAACACCATCTGAGGTTATTGCAATTCTCTGAATTCCATCAACTGCTCTCTGACAGAGCTCTTCAATATTCAAAGCCTTTTCTGCCTCTTCAACATCCTTAAGCTGAGGACGAGTTTTAGGATGCTTAGGAGTGAAGACTGTGCAGCAATCTTCAAAGGGCTGAATGGAAATGTCAAATGTTTCAATTTTTCTTGAAATTGTGATAATTTCCTCCTTGTCCATACCGATACAGGGACGGAAAACAGGCTGAGTTGCTACTGCGTCTGTGCAGCCGATAGCAAGAGTTGTCTGGCTTGCAACCTGAGCAACGCTTTCGCCTGTGATAAGAGCGTGGCAATCCGTTTTTTCTGCCAACATACACGCAATTCTCATCATAAAACGGCGCATAATAATTGTGAAATATTCTTCTGGGCATTTTTCACGGATGAGCTCCTGAATTTCTGTAAAAGGAACAGTGTGCAACCAGATTCTTCCACTATAACGGGCAACCTTTGCAAGTAAATCGTGAACCTTCTGCTCGGAACGGGGAGAGGTGTAGGGTGGAGAAGCAAAATGGATACCCACAAGCTCAAGACCACGCTTTGCCATCATATATGCAGCAACAGGGCTGTCTATACCACCTGAAATAAGAAGCATAGCTCTACCTGAAGAGCCAACAGGCATACCACCTGCACCCTTGAGCTGATTACCTCTGATATAAGCCTGGTCACGAATTTCAACAGTAACCTTTATTTCAGGATTCTTAACATCGACTCTGAGGTGGGGGAAGCTTTCAAGAAGCTTTCCACCAACCATTGCAGAAATCTCAGGAGAGTTGTAGGGGAAGCTTTTGTCAGAGCGCTTTGCCTCAACCTTAAATGTTCTTGCTTCCTCTAACTGGTCCTTAAGATATATGGGAGCGATTTCAAGGATTTTATCAATATCTTTTTCGGAAACTGCTGCTCTTGAATAAGCAGAGATACCGAATACTCTTGAAATTTCGTCTGCTGCAGCATCTAAATCTGCATTTTCGTCAAGAGGAGTAACAGTAATTGTTGACTGAGAATTCTTTAATTGGAATGAACCAAATTTGTGAATTCGTCTTTTAATGTTTTTCATAAGCATTGACTCAAAGGATGAACGGTTGAGTCCTTTGAGAGCAAGCTCTCCGTCTTTTATAAGAATGATTTCTTTCATTTTTTGCTTTCCTTTATCTTTTTTTGCCGTATTTTTCTGCAGCTTCTTTTATAGCGTTTATCAGATAATCAATTTCCTCTTCAGTATTAAAACGGGAAAGGCTGATTCTCACTGCACTGTCGATTCTTTCGGGAGAAAGTCCCATAGCAGTTAAAACCGGACTTCTGTGTCCCATTTTACAAGCAGAACCTGCAGAAATTGAGATACCCTTGCTGCTCATAAGATTAACAATTGGTTGACTTGGTAAGCCTAGAATTGAAATATTTAAAATATAGGGGATTGCGTCATCGGGTGAATTGATTTCAACGCAAGGAATGTCAATTATACCGTTTACAAGACGGGTCTTAAGACCTTGGACATATTCGCTATGAGCATTAATATTCATAGCAGCTTCAGCAGCTGCACCGAATGACATAATCGCAGGCGTTCCTTCGGTTCCTGAGTGAACATTCTGTTCCTGTCCACCACCGAGAATATATGGCTTGATAATTCCTTTTGATTTTAAATATATACCACCAACGCCTTTTAATGCGTGGATTTTATGACCACTAACCGTGATGATATCAGCGTCAATAGTTTTTGGCGTTACTGATATTTTTGAAAGAGCCTGGACGCAGTCTGAATGAATAATTGCAGGAGCGCCTGCTCTTTTTACGGCAGCTCTTATTCGGTTAACAGGGAGAACAGAGCCTACCTCGTTATTAACTGCCATACACGAAACAAGGATTGTATTTTTATTTATGCTTTCAAAAAGGTCTTCCTCTTTGATTTTTCCGTTTTCGTCAGGATTGAGACGAACTACCTCAAAGCCCATTGCTTCAAGTCTTTTTATAGGCTCGAGAACGCTTGGGTGCTCAATGGCTGTGGTAACGATTCTGTTGCCCTCTCTTTTAAGCTTTTCGAATGCGCCGAAAATAGCGGTGTTATTTGCAGTTGTACCCGATGAGGTGAAAAAGAAATTGCTTTCATTTACGCCTAAAAGACGAGAAACCTGTTTTCTTGCTTTTTTTAATTCATCAGAAGCGTCAAGGCCTAATTGATGAAGAGAAGAGGGATTGCCCCAACACTCTTCCATAGCCCTTTTAGCAGCAGCAACTGCTTCAGCACAGGGCTTAGTTGTTGCGCTATTATCAAAATAAGCAGTCAAGTGCAATCCGTCCTTTCAATAATTTTCCATAATAATTGTATAATCGTCTTATTATACAATATAAATAGTAATTTTGTAAATGCTTTTAAGTTAACTTTTATTGTAAATTTATTGAATAATTTATTAACTTTGGCTAAAAATGAAAATGACTACTCAAAGAGGTGAAAAAGTATGATTAAGAAAAGACGAACCTTAGTAAGACTCGTAAGCTTTCTTGCTGCGATTGTTGTGGCTCTTGGGGTTTGGGGTGGTATGAATATGTATAAGCTTGCCGTTATAAAAAGAGATGTTCAGGCATCTCGTGAAAGAGCATTGACTCAGCTTGGAACATATATGGACGATATCGACATCAATTTGCAGAAATGCTTGTATTCCTCAAGCTCTGCTATGCTTTCTGATGTAGCGTCAAAGCTTTGGCGCTCAAGCTCATCTGCTAAAGAAAGCCTTTCAGAAATAACGGATGGCAATACGGAAATTTCCAGTGTTTATAAGTTTTTGTCACAGGTAGGCGAATACACATTGTCTCTTAACGAGAAAATTGCTTCCGGAGAAAAATTAACCCAAAAGGAAACTGAGAATCTCAAGAAATTAAAGAGCTATTCAGAAAAGCTTTCTCAGACAATAAATTATCTCATTGAAGAGGAAGAAAATGGGGGACTTGATTTCGAGGAGGTAAAATCCACTCTGCAGAGTGAAGCAGATGAAAAGCTTTATTTAGCAGCAGAATTGAATGATGCAAATCAGGCCTTGGAGGACTACCCCACACTTATATATGACGGTCCTTTTTCTGACCATATCAGCACTAAAAAATCTGCTCTCGTTGAAAATCTTGAGGAAGTAAGTCAGGATGAGGCTCAGGAAAAAGCAGCAAAATTCATTTCCACTAAAACAGAGGATGTATATTTTTTAAATAAAACTGATAGTAATTTGAGCACCTACACCTTTTATAACACTGATGCAACAATATCAGTTACTCAAAAAGGTGGATTGGTTTCTTATATGCTTAAATCCCGTTATGCAGGAGAAAGTAAAATAAAAACAGAGGATGCTTTGAAAAAAGCAAAAGCCTTTTTAGAGGAAAAGGGTTACACGAAGGTAAAAGAAAGCTATTATTCAACAGTTGATGGCGTTTGCACTATAAATTATTCCTTTTACGAGGATGGAATAACCTATTATACGGATCTTATAAAGGTTAGTGTTGCTCTTGATAATGGGGAGATTTTAGGCTTCGATGCAACAGGCTATATTATGAATCATAAATCAAGAAAAGTGCCCGAAAATACCAAATATGATTTAAGGTCTGCCCGAAAGCTCTTAAAGGATGATTTAGAGGTTTTATCAAATAAAAAAGCTTTTATTCCAACAAATTATGAAACAGAAAATTATGTTTATGAATACCATTGTAAAGCAAAGGATGGACAGGAAATTCTTGTTTATATTGACCCTGTAACAGGCGAAGAGAAGGATATTCTTATTCTTTTATATACTGACGGTGGAGTTCTTACAAAATAAGAATATTAAGATTCTTTTGTGGAATAATTATAGAGGAGCTCATGAGAGTATTTATCTCCGGAAAGGGAGTGAATATATGAAGAAAATTATTGCCGTTGTTGCAGTTGTTTTGCTTATTGGTTCTATGGTTCTTGCTTTCAGCGGTTGTGGTGAGGATGACAACAATACTACAACTACAAACAGAGCTACCACAACAGTTACCGGAACATCTGAGGTTACAACAACAAAAAATCCCGGTGTGGTAACAGATGAATCCCAAAAGGGCGAAAACGGAGTTTTAGGAGACATTGTAACAGATGTTTCTGAGGGCGTATCTGATATGGTAACTGATATGTCTGAGGGCGCTTCCAGAGCAATGCAGTAAGATTGTTTACTTTAGCGCAGACCAAATGAAATAAATTTCATTTTAGACGATTTATCCCTCTCGAAGTATCCATATACATCATCGGGGAATAAATCGTCTTCTGCATCTAAATTAAACAATCTTAAAATCAAGGAAGCTTTAGTGTAGCCCCAAAATGAAAAAACACTCAACACAATTCGTGTTGAGTGTTTTTATGGTTTTAGAAACTGATTTTTTGTCCTGCAATTTTCTGACCATTGGGGTCCAGTAGCTCAAATTCAACAGTATAGTTTTTGTGCTGAGTTGCAGGGTAGGACATAACTGCAACATTATCACTTTCAGAAAGAACAACAGTTTTTCTTTGAGTATAACCAAAGGCAGTTGTGTATTTTAAAGTGAGAGTTTTTCCGTAAAGATTTTTGTCTCCGACAACAGCATGGAAATAAATTGCTCTTGTGTTATCAAGCTCTGTGAGAGATGTTTCAAGATCTGTTGCACTGTAGTTTACTACAGCTTTAATGTCATCAGACATAACCTCGGATGATCCAAGAAGCTCAGTTCTTAAATCAGCACAGTTGCGATAGCCCTCTGTTGTAAGCTCGTTGAGATATTTGACTGTGGTTTTGTTATCCTTGTCAAAATTGTCTGTAACATACATATATTTTGCTTCAAGAATTTTATCCTTTGCATCGGAGTATTTTCTTATAGCAGTAAGAATTTCGATAGCGCTCTTGTATTCCTTGTTCTCTATAAGCGAAAGAGCATTCTGATAGGAGCATTCCTTAACCATCTGCTCGCTATCGCCGTAATCACCTAAATCCATAAAGATTTTTGATGCTACCTTGAAATTCTTGGCTTCGAGAGCAGCTTTGCCTTCGCTATAGTAGCAGGCTAATGCTCTTGTAGAAGAGTCACCATAATTATCAAGGTTTTCAAAAATAAGCTTAGCTTCTGCGAATTTGCCTTCTTCTTCAAGCTCCAAAGCATAATTGTATTCGCAGTCGAGAGCCTTTTCCTGACTGTCAGAGTAGTCGCCTAAATCCTTAAATGCCGTTATTGCCTCAGAATAATTTCCACTGTCTGCGAGAGCTGTAGCTTCCTTGTATTTATAATCCTTGATAAAGCCTGGGACATATTTATATCCTGCAAATAAGCCTGCGAGTAAGATTATAAGAACAAGAAGCAAGACGCCTTTGCGGGACTTTTTCTTCTTTGGCTTTTTAGTCTGCTCGTCGGTGCTTTCAAGTGAAACCTCTTCGACGATGGTTTCTTCGACCTCGTTTGTCTCGGGAATATTGCTTTCAATAACCTCGTATTCAGGCGCAGCTTCAATTTCAATGATAGAATCGCTTTCAGTTTCGGATTCAGTATTTTCATCCTCTTCCTCAGAAACTGTATCTGTAGGCTCTTCTGTAGCTGCAGCTTCGTCGGTGATTTCTATTTCAGAGGTAGAGGAGATATCTTCAACATCCTCGTTTTCTACAGCGGCATTGTCAACTTCAATTTCAATAATATCCTCATTGATGATGTTGTCGGTGTTTTCTTCTGTAGAAGATTCTTTGTTTGCTGTTTCTTCAATATCTTCTTCAGCAGCTTCTTCTGTGCTTTCCTCTGCTTCAACCTCAGTAGCTTCTTCGACAGTCTCTTCAACAGTCTCTTCAGTAGCCTCTTCTATAGCTTCTGCTTCTGCAACGATTTCTTCGGTAGTTTCCTCTACTGCATCCTCAACGGGAGCTTCTGTCTGAGGCTCTTCGATAATTTCAGGCTCAATAATTACGATTGTTTCTGTCTGTGTATCAATCTGCTCATCAAAATGCTCCTTGTAGCTTTCCTGAAGGAACTCATAAGAGATGGTTTTGAGCTTATCAGCAACGGCACCTGTGCCTTTAATTGTGTTATATTGGCCTGCCTCGAGCATTTCTGCAAGCTTGGTGAATTTTTCGGACTGTTCTAAAAGGAATTTGTATTTGTCATAGCTCTTCTGGAAGAACATAACAATACAGCGATAATAAATTTCAAGATTTTTGATATCGTTTGTGAGAATACCTGTGAAAACTGTGTGAGAAGCAACATTGTCACAGATTTTCTGATATTTGATTTCGCCAACCTCTGCTGCTATATCACTTTCAACAAAGAAGCAGTCAGAAAATTTTGCAGAAAGCTTACGCTCAGAACGCTCGTTGAACTGAGAAACAAGAGCTGAAAGAGCAGTTCGGAAGGTCTTAGCCTCGCTCTGAATATTAAGTATAATTTCAACCTGCTTTTTGATTTTTTCTGCATCTGCATCTGCAAAAAGTCTTACATGATTTTCAGAAAGTAATTTTTCAATTTTTTCTGCTTCATCGTTTGCGATGGCAACAAGCTGTGGAAACTCGTCATCAGAGACATCAGAAAGAGCATCAATGATTTTCTTGTATGTTTCTTTGAGAGATACTGTGTCCTCATCAAAGCTTCTTGCATCACAAAGTGCTTTATACACAATTGCAAAGGGCTCAGCGCCATTTTTTACAATGAATTTCATAAGGCAATTGTCGCATTCGGTGTAGTTGTCCTCGTTGTAGTATTGTACACCTAAAAGAAGATTTTCATAATCCTCACTGTAGGTCGCTTCGCAAGAAGGACAAACCAAATTTCCGTCTTTATTCTGGAGATAAGCGTTTTTACATTTCGTACAAATGATTCTTATCATAAATCCACCTTAACCTTGTTAGGTATTTTGAGCGAAAAATCTGCTCATATCACATTCCATAATACCATAAAACGACCGTTATTTGCAACATTTTATTACAAAAACATTGCAAAAACGGTCGAAAAAGGTAACAAAATTGTTATTAAATTGTATTTTATAGGTGTTATACAGGTTTAATCCACAATTCACAGAGCTTGAAGCCGTCAATATCCTCCAGGATTTCTAAATCAAGGGTGCCGTTTATGAATACATCCTTTGATAAAATGTATTCTGCACTTTCAAAGCCCTCAACCAAGAGATTTTTGTCAAATTCAGGGTCTTTTCTGCCACCAAACTGAGCACCCTTGTAAATTGTTGTGCCGTTTGCAATAATGCGATGGTCATTTATTTCAGGGTTAATGTCAGTTTTATAAGCAATTTTGAGAATGTAGTCGGTGTCAGCCTTAAAGCCACCGAATTTTGCCTTGAATGAGAAATGGTCATATACCTTTGTCATTGCCATAGGCATTGAGCGCTCTTTTGCAACGGGCTTATCGGCATAAACATCCATATAGAATTCACCCTCCTGACGAACACCAAGAGCGTTAAGTCCGTGAAGAGCAACAGAATAATAAATTTCATTCTGATTACAGAGCCTGTACGATATGAGATTTTTAATAAAATAAGCTCTCTGCTCCTCGTCAAGAGTGAGGGCATAATTGATTTTATTTATCAGGAACGCACGATCTGTAACATTGTTATTAATAGTTTCAAGAACTGCGCCTCGCTCCCAGCTGTCTGCACAATAATGCTCAACATCAAGCTGTAAGCCAATAAGATTAAAGAGCTTTTCTGCAAGAATGTCAATTTCATTTCTTATAAGAGAATACTGGAAGCTGAAGGGGGTGTTCAGAATCTCCAATGCACTTGAATAGTTGTGGCTTTTCAGCTCTTCGGTTGCATCCTTTATGAGCTTTAATTCAAAGGTTCTTCTCATTTTGACGATTTTATCGCAGCAGGCACGGAAATAAAGCTGAAGGAATCGCCAGTTTTCGCTGAGTGAAGGGTAATCCTTCAATAATTCGCAGAACATTCTGTAAGAGGTGTCAATACAGGGGTTTTCTTCTGGTGCGCCCTGCCAGTTTTTCTCTAAAAGGAAAATACAATCTGTGATTTTTTCTTCATCAGTGCCATACATAAAGTAACGGACATAATCAAGAATAGTTTCTCTTAAATCTGCATTGCAATCCCATTCCAAAGCAGACCACACAGCCTTGTTAAGGTCGTCGTGAACGCCTTCTGAATAGCTGACAGAACCGATTGTATATGGTGCAAAAATGCGGTATAAAGTGCGCAATTCTGTTGGTCTTGGGTTTACACTTTCTCTTGAAAGAGTGGCTGCTAAGGTGTAGTGCCAGTCGTCCTCAAGAAAATTAACAGGGTATTCACAACGGACATTATGAGTAATATCGGGATAAAAGCGCATAGGATATTTTTCGGGAATGCGTTTTCTCAATTCGTGGATAGGGAAGGCGTGATTTGGCCCCATAATAACTGCATCAATTTCATCGGGCTCCTTTTCAAGAGCTTCGCAGAAAACCTTGCCCCAGTCTCTGATTGAATGGGGAGCCTGTGCAGAGGGATGCATTTCAGCATCAGGATGATACTTCGTGAGCACCTTCTGGATTTTCTGACATCTGTCAACAAAAACATCTGCAGGAAGCTCACCAGGATCACCACCGGGAGGGAAAACGATGTTAAGACGAGGCATACTTGAATAAAGCTTATCTCTGATTTCAAGAGCTTCTTCCTCAGTTTCATAATCGTTGTTAGCGTGCCAGAGAGAAACATCTAAATCAACAACATCAGCAAGTCTTGATGCTTCAACAAGAAATTCCTCCTGATCATATTTCATAAGAGCATTTCTGAAATTGGTTTTAGGTTTTGTTCCATTGTGTTCAACTGTATTGGAGCCAAAAGCCATCATATCAAGGTAATATTGGAAATATTGGTCGTAGCTCCAGGCGTCATAGGTGTTTGGAGTGGTTCTGTAGCCAGCCTGATGACCACGGATTTTCTTTTGAGGCGCATATTCACCTGTAATATTTTTTATAAGAGTCATAACGCCGTTTTCAAAGGTGCATTTTCTTAAAAACAGAGAATAACCAAAGATTAAGCCGCGGACGGTTTTTGCAGTTATAATTATTTCTCCCTCGGTTTGAAGGATGTTGAAAAAATCCTTACTTTCAATGCTTTCGTCAGTTCTGAAAATTATTTTGGGGAAAGCAGGGGCTTTTTCAAAAACAGGTAATGATTTACCGGTTCTTTTCTTTATTTCTTTTGCAAAATATGTAGCTGCTTTAAGGGCGTCCTTGCCACAGGCTTCAATATTTAAGCTTGTGAAATTGTATTTCATAAACCACACCTACCAACATATCATAGTATAACAGTATATTAGCATACCTTTAATTGAGCTTCAAGAAAAACCTTGTTTTTTGTGTTTTGTACTTGAAATTTTATGGTTGTGTGATACAATAAATGAGTTAAAAATGTTAAGGAGATTCAGTTATGAATGCATTTACAGTCAAGTGGTACAAAAAGTTTATAACATCACTTTTGGGTTACACTCCCGAGCTTAAGAAAGCTATTGAAATGAAGAAAAAAGGGGATTGGACAGAATATAAGCCCTTTGTTGACAAGCATGTAAAGGAATGGCTTGTTCCATTAATTGATATGGCAGATGTTAATTTCGTGGTTAAAGGTAAAGAGCTCGTTCCTGAAAATGAGCCTATTATTTATACACCCAACCATGCAAGTATGTTTGATATTCCTGCAGTTTTTCTCAACGCTCCCACAATGCCTATGTTTATTGCAAAAAAAGAGCTGAGTATGTTTCCTTTCTTAAAGCATTGGATGTGGGTTCTGGATTGTGTTTTCGTTGACAGACAGAAGAAAAACGGTTCTCGTTCTTCGCTCCATGAAGCAATTGAAATGGTTAAATCTGGCCGTAGCCTTGTTATTTTCCCTGAAGGCACCCGTAGTAAGGATGGTACCTTGGGTGAGTTCAAGGGTGGCGCCATGAAAATCGCTATGGAAAGTGGTGCCAAGGTTGTTCCTGTGCTTATTGAAGGCTCAAGAGCAAGACTTGAAGAAACAGGTAATATTACAAGTGGTACAGTTTATGTAACCTTCTTGCCTCCCATTGAAACAAAGGGTCTTGAAAAAGAGGACTTCTTCAAAATGCCTCAGCAGATCAGAGCGATGCTTCAGAACGAAAGAGATAAGCAAAATGCTGAAAAACAGGCAGAGTCAACAAGCGAAATAGTAGAATAAATTTAATGTCGGTAGGCTTCAAGGCCTACCGACATTTTTTTCAAATTTGACAAAATGTAAACATTGTGGTATAATTTCTCTCGTTTTTGACTATAATAATTACAAAATGTAACTTTTGGGAGATTGAATATGACAAAACGTTTACTTTCTTTAGCGTTTGCACTGCTTTTTGCAGTGGGTATTATTCCCTTCGGAAGTGTTAATTCCGTTGCAGCTAAAGATGAAGCTTTCAGCGTTTCCAAGGCTCTTAAATATGCAAATAAAAACTGGAATAATGGCGTAGGCTTGTGTGCAGATTTTGCTTCTAAATGCTTGCAGGCAGGTGGAGTAGATGTTTACGGCCAGACTGTTGCTGATTTATATGATCAGCTTAAAGGCGAGTACGGAACAGCTTATCAATTGAAGCTTACCAATGGCAAAAGTGGTAAGATCAGTATGTCAGCCAACGAGGGCAAGCTTGAAAAGGGTGACCCTATTTTCTACAAATGTAATTACTGTGGCGATTTTGAGCATGTTGTAATCTGTAATGGTGCAAACAGCGAAGGTTATTCACAGGATTATGCTCATAATAAAGCGCATAATGGTAACAAAACAACATATACATATAACCACTGTGGTGGTGATAGCTGGACAATGTATTCCATAAGAATGTACGATGGTCCTAAGCTTTACGGCAAGAAAACCAATGTAGGTGTTCCTGCGATTACCTCTGTTGAAAATGGCGCAGATGGCGTTGTTATTAAATGGAGCTCTGTTAAAGGTGCAGATAAATACTATTTGTACAGAAAAACAGAGAAATCCTCTTGGAAGAAGATAAAAACAACCAAGAAATCAAAAACATATACTGATACCAAAGCTAAAAATGGTACAAAATATACCTATATGGTAAAAGCTGTTGACGGCAAAAAGGTTAGTCAGTACTATGCAGGTGAAAAAATCACTTGCTTGGCTGCACCGAAGATTAATTCTGTTGAGAATAATTCCTCAAGTGTAAAAATCAGCTGGAGCAAGGTTTCTTCTGCTGATGGTTACTATGTTTACAGAAAAGGCAGCTCAGGCTCATGGAAGCAGATAGCAAAGGTTAAGGGTGGTAAAAAGGTAAGCTATACTGATAAAAAGGTATCTTGCTCAGAAACCTATAAATATACTGTAAGAGCTTATGATGGCAAGGTTAAGGGATGCTATAACGACGATGGCGTTAAAACGATTTTCCTTAAAAATCCCACAGGCTTAAATGTGAAAAACAGCGAATCCGGATTGGTTGTAAAATTCAACAAAATAAAAGCTGCAAAGGGATACGAGATTTATCGTAAGTCAGCAAATGGTATATGGGAGAAAATCACAAAGTTAACAGGTAAAAATACAACAAGCTTTGTTGATAAGAATGTTGTGGATGGAAGCGAATATATTTACAGCGTAAAAGCTATTAACGGTAAATATGCAAGCTGCTTCAACAGCAATGGCATTAAATGCGAATATATTGAGCCTGTTGTTGAAGAAACAACCAGTGTAGAAAATATTGAAACAACTGAAACAGTTGAGACAACTCAAACAACTGATGTTGTTGAAACAACTGATGTAACAGAAAGTACAGAAGTAGTCGCTTAAACGACTACTTCTTTTTTTATTTAAATTCCCATTTGAACAATAAAATACCACCGATTGATATAATGACTCCAATAAGCTTCTGCCATTGAAAATCCACCTTTTCTACGCCGAAAAGACCAAAAAGCTCAATGAGATATGCTACCACAAGCTGTGCAGTTACTATTATCATAACAGCCTGAGCAGGTCCGAGACCGGACATGCTGCGAATAACGGTGTAAGTTATCAGAGCACCGATAACGCCACCTAAAAGCATATATTTATTTTCTATTTTGAATAATGAGCTGAGTGTACCGTCTCTGCCTGTGAAAAGCCAGGCTGCTATACAGAACAGAAAGGCTGTTAATTGGACGAATGAGGCAGATACCCAGATAGATGTCTGTTTGGTCACACCCTCGTTAAAAACGCCCTGTATGCTCATCAGAGCGCCTGAAATGACAGCAGTAATAACAGCAATCATAAAAACACCTCGAAATAAAGTATGTATTGCTATTTTTACCAATAAAATAAAAAATAACACAGTTATTCGGGAAACGAATAACTGTGTTTTGTTTATGTTGAATTTATCTGTCCTCACGGAAATAGTTGAGACCGAGATTTTGTGGTGGTTGATTTTCTTTTTTGTTCATCATGCTGGTAACAATTAAGACGATAATTGTAATTACATAGGGTAACATTTTTAAGATTTCTCTTTCTGAGAAAGAAATGTTTCCAAAAACAAAGGCAGCAATATATAATGCACCGAAAAGATAAGAACCGATTATTGAGATGTTTGGCTTCCACAAGGTGAAGATAACAAGAGCTATAGCGAGCCAACCGAATGCCTCAATAGTTGATGCGTTTTCCCAGCTGCCCTTAACATAGTCCATAATGTAGAAAACTCCACCGAAGCCTGCAATACCACTGCCTAACAAAATAGCAACATATTTGTATAATGTTATATTTACACCCATAGCATCTGCAGTTGCAGTGTTTTCACCGATTGCACGAAGATTAAGACCAACCTTTGTTCGGTTAAAGATGAATGTGGTAATCAATGCAATAAATATTGCAAAATATACATAAAAGCCGTGACCAAACAATACCTTTACAACACCGTCAGCGTTTTCAGCGAAGGGCAGGTTTTGAGCAATAATTTTACCTGCAGTTGAAAAATTGCTTTTATCAACATATGAGTGCATTAAAAACTGTGTCAGACCATTACCGAAAATTGTAATTGCAAGACCTGTGATATTCTGATTACAACGGAATGTAATTGTAATAACGGCATAGATTGCACCTGTGAGAGATGCAAAGAGGAATGCACCAAAAAGTGATGAAAGTATCAGCAAAATCCATGATGCACTTTCGGGGTTTTCTAGGCCTTTCATATAAAGACTGACAAAAAGACATCCACCGACAGTACCAGTACACATAATTCCAGGAATACCAAGGTTTAAGTGACCTGCTTTTTCTGTAATTGTTTCACCGATACAGCCGAAAAGAAGAACTGTGCCGATTGCAATGGCACTTATTAAGAAAGTAACAATCATTTCTTAATTTCCTCCTTTTCTTTTTTTCTGAAAACAAGCTTGTAATTAATAAAGAATGAGCAGACAATAACTGCAAAATAAACAATACCTACAACTATATTTGATATTGAATCATTTGTAAACATAAAGGTTTTTCTTACCTCAACCATACCCTTGGAGATAAAGGTGATGAAAAAGCTTGTAAGCATAATCAGTAGAGGGTTAAATGTAGCAAGCCAGGTTGCCATAATACCGGTAAAGCCCATATTATTTGCTGAAGCTGTACTGATGGTATGGTTAATTGAGCCTGCAAGAACAAAGCCTACAAGACCTGCAATAGCACCTGAAAGAATCATTGTTCTGATAATAACCTTATCAACCTTAATTCCCACATATTTTGCAGTATTGATGCTTTCACCTACAACAGAAATTTCATAACCGTGCTTAGCTGAACGAAGGTATATGTGCATGAAAACAGTAATTAAGGCAAACATAATGATTGGTAATAAATATTTGTTACCAATTTCGGGAATATTACCATAAGCGATTGGTGCCAGAACACCGGAGCCTGATTTAACCCAGATTGTGATACACAAGGAAACGAGGCCTGTAGCAATATAGTTCATCATAAGAGTAAACAAAGACTCATTTGTGTTGAATTTTGCTTTAAAAATAGCAGGAATAACTGCCCATATAGCACCTGAAATCACACTTGCGAAAAACATAAGAAGTATAATAACAGAGTCGCTTACCTTACCACCAAGGTAGAACATACATGCGATTGCTGAAAGGCAGCTTACAAGAATCTGTCCGTTACCACCAAGGTTCCAGAATTTCATTTTGAATGCAGGAAGTAAAGCCATAGAGGTACCGAGTAGGAGTGCTGTATCCTGAAGTAAAAGCCAGAATTTGCGTTCGCTTCCGAATGCTCCTGTGAATAAGGATTGGAAGAAATCGACTATGCCTTTTTCAGAAAACAAAACAGAAATCAATCCGCTTAAAAGTAGTCCTCCAACAATGGCGATGGAATAAATCAGAATGATTTTAGGTAATTTTATATTATCTCTTTTAACAATTCTGACAAAGGGTTCTTTTAAATTGTTTTTATTCTTTTTCATTCCGTCACCTCATTTTTATTGGATTTTACCATAAGAAGACCAATTTCATCCTTTGTTGTTGTTCTGGCATCAACAATACCGGAAATTTTACCACCACTTAAAACAAGTATTCTGTCACTGAGTGCCATTAATACATCCAAATCTTCTCCTACAAAAATAACAGCAACGCCCTTTTGTTTTTGTTCATTCAGAAGATTGTAAATGGTGTAGGATGAGTTAATATCAAGTCCTCGAACAGGATAAGCAGTCATTAAAATTGCGGGTGCAGCAGCAATTTCTCGACCAACAAGGATTTTTTGAACATTACCACCCGAGAGCTTTCTGACTGCTGTGTGTGCGTCGGGGGTATTAACCTCTAATTCACTAATAATTCTATCAGCAAGGTCTGATGGAATCTTTCTGTCAAGGAACATAGATTTACCTTTTCGGTAACTACGCAGCATCATGTTATCAACAATATCCATACTGCCAACAAGACCCATACCAAGTCTGTCTTCAGGAACAAAGGAGAGTCTGATGCCGAGCTCACGAATTTCTCTCGGAGATTTATCCTTTAAGTCAATGACCTCGTCTTCCTTGAATAATATTTTTTCATCGTTAACAAGATTTTTGATTTCTTTTTTAGATAACTTTTTAAAGTCAATATCGTTTCCGTCACTATCCTTGAAAGCGTTTTCGTGGGCAAGCTGCATAACGCGCTTATAGGTTTTGTGATAGAAGGAAACAGGCTTATCTTTTTTGGGGTGATAATAAGTCAAAGTGCCTGAATCGTAGTCATTGAGTCCTGCAATAGCCTCTAGCAGCTCTTTTTGACCACTACCGGCAATACCTGCAATACCGAGAATTTCACCACCAAACGCTTCAAAAGTAACATCGTCAATTACCTTGTAGCCGTCAGGTTTTTTAACAGTAAGTTCTGAAACTGAAAGTCTCAATTTACTGTCAACAGGCTCTGTGCGATTGATGTTAAGGTCGATTTTTTCGCCAACCATCATTTCTGTAAGCTCTTTTTCAGAGGTTTGTGCTGTGTTTACGGTAGCGATGTGTTCACCTTTACGCAAAACGGTAACTCTGTCAGAAATTTCCATAACCTCATTTAGCTTGTGAGTAATGATGATGATTGACTTTCCGTCATCTTTCATTGCCTTTAATACATTGAATAAGCTTCTGATTTCTTGTGGAGTCAAAACTGCTGTGGGTTCATCTAATATGAGAATATCTGCACCTCTGTATAAAACCTTTAAGATTTCAACAGTCTGCTTTTCTGAAACTGACATCTCATAGATTTTTTTATCAAGATTTATATTGAATCCGTATTTTTCAGCCATTTCTTTAATACGGTTATTTACAGATTTAAGATTATATTTTTCGTCTTCTATACCTAATACAACATTTTGTGCTGCAGTAAAAATATCAATCAACTTAAAATGTTGATGAATCATGCCGATTTTATGCTCGAAGGCATCACGAGGAGAGCGAATAATAACCTCTTCGCCGTTAATAAGAATTTTGCCGGAATCAGGATAGTAAATACCGGCTATCATATTCATAAGGGTTGTTTTACCACAACCATTTTCACCTAGAATTGAGAGTATTTCTCCTTTGTAAACGTCTAAGCTCACATTGTTGTTTGCAAGGACCTTGGAACCGAATCTTTTTGTGATGTTTTTTAATTGTAAAATTACAGTCTTCTCCATAAGAAACTCCTTAGAGTGGTTTTGCTTATCATTTAAGAAAGGCGAAGTTGTTGCGCTTCGCCTTTCCCTTTAGTTAAATGAGAATAACTTTTGAATTAAATTATTCAGTAACAGCTGTAATACCGTCAATGATTATGTTGAAGTAAGGAGCTGAACGCTTTGCACTTTCGTTAACGAAAGTAATGTCGTTTGCTGTTTCAACAACCTCTGTTTCGGGCTTGTAGTCACCTGCATCGTCAACGTCAGCAATAAAAGATGTTAATTCTTTACCTTCAACTGTGAAAGTAGAGCAGTCAAATACCTTGATTGTACCATCCTGAAGACCCTTCTTTACTTCATCAAGCTTGTCCTGTGTGCCCTTTGCAGCAGCACTACCGAGAGCTGTGATTTCAACAGAGCCTGTAGCGAGTGTACCTGTCCAGTCAGTATCGATAGCCTTGTCATTCTGTACGCAGTCAATGATGTACTCGAAGTAAGGAGTCCAGTTGATTCTTGAAGCGATGATGAATGTGTTGGGAGCTTTTTCTTCAGTTGAACCGTTGTAAGAAACGTTGGGAATGTTTTTCTCTTCACAAGCTGTGGGAGCGCCCCAAGAGTCAGCGTGCTGTGAAATCAATTTGCAGCCTGCATCGATAAGAGCAAGAGCTGTTGTCTTTTCAGCTGTTTCATCATACCAGGAGTTAGTATAACGAACTTCCATAGTAGCATTTTCTACGATTGACTTAGCGCCAAGATAGAAAGATGTGTAGCCGGAAATAACTTCTGCATAGGGGAAAGCACCAACGTAACCGATCTTTGCGTTTTCGTCAGAAACCTTACCTTCGTCATCACCATAGAGTTCAACAAGCTTCAAACCTGCTGCAACACCTGCAAGGTATCTACCTTCGTAGATAGAAGCAAAAGCATTGTGGAAGTTGGGAAGGTTCTCTGTGTGAGCTCTTGTACCTGTTGCGTGACAGAATTCAACCTCGGGGAATTCCTTTGCTGCCTTAATCATGTGACTTTCGTGACCGAAGGAGTCAGCAAAAATGAGGTCATAAGTTTCTGCTAAGTCAGCTGCCTGATCGTAGCAAGCGGTGTCTTCGGGAATGTCAGTAACGATTGTGTAATCGTCAGCTGTAAGGCCCTTGTTTTCACAAGCAGCTTTGAAAGCATCGATGAAGTTCTTATCGTAAGTTGAAGAGTCACCGTGCAAACAAATAAGAGCAGCCTTAATGTTTTCAGCTTTTGGTTCATCGGGTGTTGTCTCGCCACAAGCTGCGAAGCAACCAACTACCATAACAAGAGCAAGGCAGAGAGCGAGAACTTTGTTGAATTTTTTCATTGTCATTACCTCCATATAGGATTTTTTATTGTCAGCAGTCGATATCAGGTCTGAATGTGATTTTTCCGTCACACATACTGTCAACGATTGCTAAAGACCGAACTTTGTAACCCTTTTGGCGAAGCTCCTGTCCGCCAGGCTGGAAGCCCTTTTCGATTGCGATGCCGATGCCCACAACCTCTGCACCAGCTTGTCCTATAATGTCAATGAGAGCATTACAAGCGTTGCCACCTGCCATAAAGTCGTCAATAATAAGCACCTTATCGCTAGAATCGAGATATTTCTTGGAAATTTTCATCTGGTATTCTTTAGCGTGGGTAAAGGAATAGCATTTTGCAGAGTAAACATCGTTACCGACATTTTTATGGTCCCCTTTTTTTGCGAAGAGGGCAGGGATTCCGAATTGGAGAGCAGCAGCAACTGCCATAGAAATACCCGAAGACTCAATTGTAACAACCTTCGTTGCACCACAGTCGTTAAAAAGACGATAAAATTCCTTGCCCATTTCCATAATAAGAGCAGGGTCAATCTGATGGTTGAGAAACATATCAACCTTTAAAATGTCTGTGCCGATGGCAGTGCCATCCTTTGCAATTTTTTCTTCAAGAAGCTTCATTCCAAAATCCCCAATAAACCAAAAAAATATTTATATAAGAAATTATACATACAGTAATAGTGGAATGCAAGAGAAAATGTGAATAAAATTTCCAACGAAATTTTGGTGGATTATTCACCTTAAGGTGATTGTAAAATTCATTCTCGCTTATGATAAAAGCTATAACAAGTGCAAGAAGCCGAGATCAAGGAAATTACCGACAAGACCAAGGCTGATACCGTCAGAAGTACCAAGACCATAAGCAATCTTAGAAAGAATGTTTGAGTTGTTGTCATTACCAACAAGGGTAAGAACATTCATAATCATCTGAACATCGCCCTGGCTTCGGGATTTGTTTTTAATTGGACTGAAGTCCATATCGCCAAGGTCACCGAGAAGACCTTTACCGATAGTCCAAACGAAACCACCTGTAAGATCGCCAATATCTTCACAGATGTAGTCTATCTTGTTGAGACGAAGCTCACCAAGGATTGAAAGGTCGATAGGTTCC
>JAZQUT010000102.1:0-131161 GCA_045631405.1 Acutalibacteraceae bacterium
GTCTGACGATAAATTCTGTATTTTTCTGCACCTGCAATTTTGGTCCATTTAAGGTAAATACCTTTTGATGTGTTATTTGCGGTTGCTTTAGGTGTGGCAGTATGAGTGATTGAAACGCCGTCTTTATTATAGTCGCCCCAACCTACAAAGTTGCCACCTCTTACAGTATAAATGTATTTTGTTCCGCTTTTTGTAGTCTTATCGATGTATGATGTTTTGTCAGCACTGAGAGTATAAAGGAGAGTCCAGTTTTTATCTGATGGTTTTTTTCTGTAAACCTTGTATTGCTCTGCCTTAGAATTTGCCTTCCAGGAAACCTTAACACCCTCATTAGTGTTTTTGAGTTCGATTCCGGTTATTTTTGAGGGTTCAACAACAGAGCCACCATTGTTGATAACCAAATCGGAGGAGATATAGCAATCGGCATAATAATTTTCACCGATTTTCAAAGGAGTTAAGCCATCAAGAGTTGTTTTTGTTTTATCTTCAACTGCAACTAAGCCATAGGTAGGATGGTCTATAAGGTTATATACATAAATGTCGACATCGGTTGTTCCGTCATCGTCTTCATAAGCATATTGCCCAAAACCGTATTTTGTTCCGTTTTCGTCAACGCAAAGGTCAAAAGGAGTTTTGTATTCGGGGAAGAAAATGGTTTTATATGAATCATCCTCTTCTTCAGGATAATCTGTATAACCAATATAATAACCTAAGTTTTCATCATACATTGGTTCGAATTCAGTAACTACTGTGAAGCTACTGAGAGATTTGACTTTGCCGTATTCGCTTAAGGTATAGCAACCGAGAAGCTCATCATAGGAAACCGCATAAACAACATATTTGCCTGTGGGTTCATAGGTTTCTTCGTTATAGTCAGTATCTGCTATATAATACGCGCCATCTTTTTTCAAACCGAATTCGTACCAGTCGTAGTAGTTCCATTCTAAGTCGTAAGCTTCTGCCTGTTCATAAAATTCAACGGTGTATTTTTCAAAAACAGGAGCATCGCTAACAACATTACCGCCTAATTTGATAATTTCAGCAGGGTCTGTTATTGTAGAACCGATTATTGAAACTGCATCTGAGTAGAAATCAGGATTAGCATAGAATTTCAGCTTAACTGTATCTTCAACGTGGAAAAAAGATGCAGTTTCATCAGCAGAGATAGAAAGACCTGTTAAAAGAGCATCCTCGCTTCTGCCGAGAACAAGCTCACCGTCACCGGTAAGAGTAACAGAACCGCCCCATTCCATACCAACAGACATAATACCGGATAACTCGTTATAGCCCTCGAGCTTGATTTTGAAATCATCGCCCATACCCATAACAGCGAGGAATGCTGTTTTGGATACAACATTTTTAAGGGTGAGGGTGTTTGTATCAATATCATATGATGCACCTGAAAAAACTCCGGGTAAAGGCATTCCTGCATCTGCGGGATAAACAAGACCGAAAGCATTTTCTACATTTTCTTCAGTGAAGTTAAGGTCCATAAACATAATTGCAGAAAGCTTCAGATTTAAAAGCTCTGTGATATCGAGATTTTCTAAATCAATATTCTCAAAATCGTTGGGATAGGGTCCGTTTTCTGCAAATACTGTTATGGGTGACATAACAGAGAAAACTAAAATTGCTGCTAAAATAATACTTACGAATTTTTTCATATTTTCCACTCCTTTTTTATTGTGGTACAATTCTAAAATATCACAAATGCAGGTCTATAACAATAGAATTTTGTCATTTGTATTAATTTTGTAACCTTGGGGTTCAAATGACAACCAAACATAAAAAAGGTTAACTGAAACAACGGTTAACTTTTCAGAGTAAAAAAGCAACCCTCATTGGATGAGAGTTGCTTCATTTTTAAAATTATTAATCGTTATATAAGGGGTATTTATCGCAGATTCTTGCAACATTTTCGATAATGTAATCCTTGCTGTTTTCAAAGTCTGTCGCAGCAAGCTTGATGTATTCTGCAATATCGATCATATCCTGAGCCTCAAAGCCTCTTGATGTAACAGCTGCTGTACCGATACGGATACCACTTGTAACGAAGGGCTTTTCAGGGTCGTTGGGGATAGCGTTTTTATTAACTGTAATGTGAACCTCGTCAAGACGATGCTCAAGCTCTTTGCCTGTAATGCCGAGGCTTCTTAAGTCGAGAAGCAAGAGGTGGTTATCAGAACCGCCTGAAACAATGTTAACGCCCTGAGCGATAAGTGCATTTTCAAGAGCCTTACAGTTGGAAACAACCTTTTTACCATATTCCTTGAATTCAGGCTTGAGAGCTTCACCGAAGCAGATTGCTTTAGCAGCAATGATGTGCATAAGAGGGCCACCCTGAATACCGGGGAAGATAGCTTTATTAACCTTCTTTGCGATTTCCTCGTCATTGGTAAGAATAATACCACCACGAGGACCACGAAGAGTTTTATGAGTTGTTGATGTTACAACATGTGCATAGGGAACGGGAGAGGGATGCATATCAGCAGCAACAAGACCTGCAATATGAGCCATATCAACCATAAAGAGAGCGCCAACTGAATCTGCAATTTCACGGATTCTCTTGAAATCAATGATTCTTGAATAAGCAGAAGCACCTGCAACGATAAGCTTAGGATTACATTCCTTTGCTTTCTTTTCAAGAGCATCATAATCAAGGAAGCCCTTTTCGTCAACGCCGTAGCTCTGGAAATCGAAGTAAGAACCACTTACGTTAACGGGAGAGCCGTGAGTAAGATGGCCGCCGTCTGCAAGGCTCATACCTAAAACTGTATCACCAGGCTGAAGAAGTGCAAAATAAACTGCGAAGTTTGCCTGAGAGCCTGAGTGGGGCTGAACATTAGCATATTCACAACCGAAAAGCTTTTTAAGTCTTTCAATTGCAAGATCTTCTGCAATATCAACATATTCACAGCCACCATAATATCTGCGTGAGGGATAACCCTCTGCATATTTGTTTGTGAAGATGCTACCACTTGCAGCCATAACTGCAGCTGAAGTGTAGTTCTCGCTTGCGATAAGCTCAATGTTTCTGCTCTGACGAACCTGCTCTTTTTCAAAAGCCTCAAAAAGCTCGTTGTCAGCATCCTTGAGAAGTTCAAAATCTTTTACAAGATAACTGTTCATTTTTGTTTCCTCCCATACTTTGATTAAGTCAATTCATAAATATAATACCTTAAATCTGAAAGTATTTCAACTAAAATAATTATTTAATTATAAGTTCTGTAATATTACCATAAACGAAGGTAAAATAACGCTGTTTTTTAGAATTTTTTATATTGCCAAGAGCCAAAATAGTGGTATAATTAAACTGATATAGTTTGATTACAAGTCTATTGAGGTGATGTAATGAACAAGCAGGAGCTTAAAAATAAAATTCTTGAGGCTAAAAAGGCAACAAATACAGTAATTCTTGCTCATACTTATCAGGAGCCTGATATTATTGATATTGCTGATATCACAGGCGACAGCTTTTTTCTCAGTAAAAAAGCAGCTGAAATCAAAGCTGAAAGAGTTGTTATGTGTGGCGTTCGTTTTATGGCAGAAAGCGTGAAAATTCTTTCTCCTGAAACAGAAACAATTCTTCCCGTTGCAACTGCAACCTGTCCTATGGCAGAGCAGATTGCACCTGAAAGAGTAAGAAAATTCAAGGAAGAAAATCCTGATACAGAGGTTGTTGCCTATATCAACACAACTGCAGCGCTTAAGGCAGAGTGTGATGTTTGCGTAACAAGCTCTTCTGCAATAAAAATTGTAGAAAAGCTTCCTGCAGATGAAATTCTTTTTATTCCTGACCAGCATTTAGGTTCGTTTGTTCAGAAAAGCATCCCTGAAAAGAAATTTATTTTGTGGGACGGCTACTGTCCTGTTCATGCACAGCTTACAAAAGAGGATGTTTTAAAATGTAAGGCAGAGCATCCCGATGCAGTTTTTGCAGTTCATCCTGAATCTCCGAAAGAGGTAGTTGAGCTTGCAGATATGATTGGTGCTACAAGCGAGATTATAAGCTACGCTAAAGCACAAAAAGGAAAAGTAATTATCGGAACAGAGCGAGGCGTTGTTGATTATCTTGCCATTAATGAAGAAAATGGCGACAGATTTATTCAGCTTGCTCCTGAAAAGCTCTGTTGCGAGGATATGAAGAAAATCTCTCTCGAGGATGTATATAATGCTATCATCGGTGAGGGTGGCGAAAAGGTAGAATTAGACGAGGATTTACGCAAAAAAGCACTTAAAAGCATAAATCGTATGCTTGAATTGGGGTAAGAAAATGAATCTTTCCGAATTGAAAAAACAGTATAGTGTAGTCATTGTTGGTAGTGGACTTGCAGGGCTTTACGGAGCATTGAATTTCCCCGAGGACATTGATATTCTTATGCTTTCCAAAAAGGAGCGACATCAGTCCAACAGCTCCTTGGCACAGGGTGGTGTTGCCTGTGTTCTTGACCTTGAAAACGATAGCTATGATTTGCATATTGAGGACACCCTTATTGCAGGTAGCAGAGCTAATGATCTCGATGCAGTAACTCAGCTTGTTGAAGAGGGACCTGCAGATGTTCTGAGAACTATTGACTATGGTGTTGAATATGACCGTGATGAAAACGGTGAGCTTATAAAAACCCTTGAGGGTGGTCATTGCAGAAGAAGAATTCTTCACCATAAGGATACATCCGGTAAGGAAATGGTGGACAAGCTGGTTCTTGCAGTTGAAAAGCTTCCTAATGTAACGCTTTCGGATGAAACAATGGTAACCTCAATGAGCCGTATTAAAAACGGCTTTAAAATTGAGATTATGCGCGATAATGAGTACAAAACAATTTATGCTGATTTTGTGCTTCTTGCATCCGGTGGTATCGGAAGAGTTTATAAATATACGACTAATCCATCTGTTGCAACAGGTGACGGAATTCGCCTTGCTTATGAAATGGGCGCATCAATTAAAAATCTGAGCTATGTTCAGTTTCATCCCACTGCATTCAACGGCGCTAACAGAGAGCAGTTCTTAATCAGCGAGGCAGTTAGAGGTGAGGGCGCATATCTTCTCAATTGTAACAAAGAGCGATTTATGGACAGATATGACAGCCGTTTAGAGCTCGCTCCACGAGATGTTGTTTCTCGTTCGGTTATTATGGAGTCAAGGCGCCTTGGCAGCAACAATTTTTATCTTGATATTCGTTATAAGGGCGAAGAGTATCTCAAAAAAAGATTCCCCGGTATTTATGCAGGGTGTCTTAGTCAGGGTGTTGATATTTCAAAGGATCTGATTCCTGTTTTCCCTTGTCAGCATTATCTTATGGGGGGTATAGAGGTTGACTTGAACGCAAGGACAACTCTTCCAAGACTTTATGCTGCAGGTGAATGTGCTTGTACGGGTGTTCACGGAAAAAACCGTCTTGCAAGTAACTCTCTTCTTGAAGCTCTTGTTTTTGGAAGAAAGGCTGCTGAGGACATAACCCGTTGCATAAGAGCAGGCTTCTATAAACTGACACTCCCCGAGGAAAAGGAGACCGACAGAACAGGCGCACCTCTTCCTAAGGGAACAAGAACAGAGATCAGAGATATTATGCAGAAGGCATATTTCGTTATTCCTGATGAGGGTGCAATTCCTCAGGGTAAAAAACGAATTGAAAATATACTTAACAGGCTTAAAAACGGTAAATTTGCTGTAACAGCAGATTATTGCGAGGCTCTTTCTCTTGCTACTGTAGCCTATATAATTCTTCAGGAGGTTGACAAATGATTTTACCACAGTTTTATATTGATGATTTAATTAAAAATGCCATTACAGAGGACATTAACTATATAGATGTTGCAACTGATTATCTTCTTTATGAGGGTGCAGTCAGCGAAGCATATTTTGTTGCTAAAGCAGACGGTGTGCTTTGTGGTGCAGAAATTGCAATGAGAGTTTTTGAGCTTCTTGATGACCAGTTTTCATACACTCTTCATAAAAAAGATGGTGATGTAGTTAAAAACGGTGATCTTATTGCAGAGTTCAAGGGAAGAACTGTTAAGCTTCTTAAGGGTGAAAGAACAGCCCTTAACCTTATTCAGCATATGAGTGGTATTGCAACACTTACTAACGAATGTGTAAAGCAGACCGAAGGCACAAGAGCAACAATTGCAGATACAAGAAAAACCCTTCCCGGTCTTCGCTCTCTTCAGAAATATGCAGTAACCTGTGGTGGAGGAAGAAACCACAGATATAATCTTTCTGATTGTGCAATGCTTAAGGATAACCACATTGATGCAAAGGGTGGTATTACTGCAGCAGTTATGGCTCTTCGTGAGAAAATCGGTCACACAGTAAAAATTGAGGTTGAAACAAGAACTCTTGCAGAGGTTGAAGAGGCTGTTTCTGTTGGTGCAGATATCATTATGCTTGATAACATGGATAATGAAACAATGAAGCAGGCAGTTGAAATAGTTGGTGGTAAGGCTCTCCTTGAGGCATCAGGTAATCTTACAAAGGAAAGACTCAGAAGCGTTGCAGAATTAGGTGTAGATATTCTTTCTATCGGAGCTCTTACACATTCTGTTACAGCATTTGACATCTCAATGAAGATCAAAAAATAAAAAACAAAGGTGTTTTATGGACTATAAATATAAAAATCCTGCTCTTTCTCCTGAGGAAAGAGCAGAAGATTTACTTTCTTTAATGACTTTAGAGGAGAAGGTTGCTCAGATTGACATTCTTCGAGGTGTTGAATACGCAACTGTTCCAAGCACATTGAACCATTGCTGTATTCACGAAAGCTCTGATGTGGAATATGAGAAATTTGAAAAAACAGTTGGGGACCATGGCATCGGATTTATACACGATTCATATACAATTCCTGCAGTTTTCAACAAATTCCAGAAATACCTTGTAGAGAAAACAAGACTTGGTATTCCTTGCATCTTCACTGGTGAAGCGCTTCACGGAATTTCATTTCCCGGTGCAACAATTTTCCCCGTTCCTCTCGGACTTGGCGCAAGCTTCAACAGAGAGCTTGTTAATAAAACAGGTAAAGCGATCGGTGCAGAAACCCGTGCATTAGGTATGCAGGAAATTCTTGCTCCCAACCTTGATGTTGCGAGAGAGCCTCGTTGGGGTCGTGTTGAAGAAACCTTTGGTGAGGATACATATCTCTGCGCCGAAATGGGGTATTCCATTATTACAGGCGAACAGAAAAATGGTGAGTTTTCAAGAAATGACGCAGTTTTAACCGAACCCAAACACTATTGTGTTCACGGTATGCCTGAAAATGGCATCAACTGTGCAAATGCAAGAGTGGGAAAAAGAGAAATTGAGCAGTGCTATCTTCCTGTTTTTGAAAAGGCTATCACCAAGGCAGGCGCTTATAATGTTATGTCCTGCTACAACTGTATTGATGGTGAGGTTGTTGCAAGCTCAAAATATTATTTAACAGATATTCTCCGTGGCAGATATGGTCTTAAGGGCTATGTGCGCGCAGACTGGGGCTCAATAACAAGACTTGTTACTGCTCACAGAACTGCTGCAAATCACGTTGATGCTATCTGCGATTCAATCAATGCAGGTCTTGATATGCAGGGTTGCCTTGATTATACACCTGAATTCTGGGAAAGCACACTTTTAAATCTTATTAAAGAAGGTAGAGTTTCCGAGGAGCTTATAAACAATTCTGTAAAGAATGTTCTCAAGGTTAAATTTGAGCTTGGTCTTTTTGAGAACCCATATACAGACGAAGAACATTATAAGGATGTTATCAGATGCGATGAGCATAAGAAAATTGCTCTTGACGGCGCTCGTCAGGCTATGACTCTTCTTGAGAATGACGGAATTCTTCCTCTTAAGAAGGAATATAAGACTATTGCTGTTGTTGGTCCTTCCTCTGCAAGACAGAGAATCGGTGGCTATTCTTCAGTTCCCTATGGCTACAATGTCAACTCTGTTTATGAAGAGCTTAAAAAGGCCTTGGGTGATGATGTAACTGTTCTTCAGAGCTCAGGCTGTGGTATTCCCAAGGGTGTTGAAGCAGTTGCTATGGAGGATGGTCAGCCCCATCTTATTGAGGTTTATGACGAGGACGAAAGTGGAAGCATTGAGGATGCTGTAAAGGTAGCAGAGCAAAGTGACCTTGTTATTTTCGTTGGTGGTGACAATAACTTTACAAGTGGCGAGGGTCACGACCGTTCAGACCTGAAATTGCCCGGTAAGCAGAGAGAGCTTATTCTTGAGGTTGCAAAAACAGGTAAGCCATTAATACTCGTTTTCGAAAACGGCAGAGCAATTGACCTGACCGAAGAGGTTAAGGTTTCTAATGCTATTCTTGTTTCCTGGTTTGGTGGCGAGTTCGGTGCAAGGGCAATTGTTGAAACTCTTTTGGGTGAAAACAATCCTGCAGGTCGAGTTCCTGTTTCATTCCCGGCAGACTCCAACAGAATTCCTTGCTATTATTCAATTCTTCCCAACCACACAGAAATGATGTTTGAGGGTGAAAGAGGTCCGAGATATGCTTTTGGCTACGGACTTTCATATACAGAGTTTGATTATAGCAATCTTAAAATTGAAAAGCAGGGCAGAACAGATTATACAGTTACATTTGATGTTAAAAACATCGGTAAGGCTGATGGCGACGAGGTTGCTCAGCTTTATGTAAATGATATTGTATCCTCTGTTGTAACACCTCTTAAGTTGCTTAAGGGCTTTGAAAGAATAAGCCTTAAGGCAGGCGAGCAGAAGACTGTAGAATTCAAGCTCGACTTTGAATCCTTCAGACTTCTCAATAAGGATATGGAATGGGTTGTTGAAGACGGAGAATTTGAAATTATGGTAGGCTCTGCTTCAAGTGATATAAGACTTAAAGATACAATCAGAATATAAAAAAGAAACTGCATTGATTTTCCATCAATGCAGTTTTTATTTATTTTACAAGAGCCTCTCTTTTTGCTTTTCTTTTTTCTCTGAATTTTTTGAGAATCGGAACCTTTATCTGAGGCTCTGTGTCGTTGCATTTTTCAACAACAATCATATAAATTACAACAAGTAAAAGATAGGGCATAGGACAGAATATTCCGGGGTTTACCAAGGACATAAGCTCAAGGCTTATATATGAAAGGAATATTGTCATATTGAAAAGAGTGGCATGCTTCCAGATTAAAAGATTTCGTTTGATAAACTGATAAACGAAAGCAGCAATACCTACAATACCGAAGCTTCCTGCTATCTGAATAGGCTCACAATGATACCAACAAAGAGAACCGGGCTTGTTTTTGAAAATATCACGGTTTGTCATATTTCCAAGACCTGTTCCGAATATGGGGTGGTTGAAGAAATCCTCAACTCCTCGTGCATAGTGACGAACACGGGTTTCAGTATCTGCGCCACCTAAAAGAAATTCATTAAGAACCTTGAAAAGTCTTTGGATGGTTGTGTTAAGGAAGCTGGTAATTTCAGGTAAAAAGGTGAGTGCTACGAAAATAAAGCAGCCACAGATTATTATGTATGCTAAACGACGACGCTTGTCATAAAGAATATACATAACAATGCACATAACCAGCTCTATTGAGCCGAATATCATACCACCTCTTGAGCCTGTCAGGAGAGTAGCAGCATAGAAAATAAATGCAAGAATAACAGCAGAGGATTTGCGATTTCCTAAAAGGAAGGCGAAGGGCATAGACATCATAAGCATGGTTGAAGCGTTGTTTCTCCATCTTATGTAGAAAATACCACCCTTATCAATTACGGTGTTGATGTTGATTATGTAATGCATAAACACCATAAAGGCAAGGAATAAGCCGATAACAACCATTATATCGGTGAACTTTTCTATGAGAAGATAGTTCTTGTTTGTGTTGATTCTTGAATAAAAAACACAATAAATCAGAAGCATGCCAAAGCCGATGCCAAGCATATTGTAAATTGAAGCACCACCGAAGTAGTCCTTTGCAGAAATAACGCCTATACCACCGATTGTTACAGCAATTGAAACAAAAAGCATTGGCATAAACTGAGAGCCTTTGGTGGAGGGTTTTTTGAAATAGGCAATTATATTGAACAATGCCATAGCAGCCAAGGGTATTGCAAGCCACCATATTTCACCGAAGGTGGATAAGGAGTTATAACACCGTATACCGATACAGTAGGTGAACATTGCAGGTATCAGCATCGCAAAAATATCTCCACTCAGCACGAAAACTACACCTGTAATATAGGCTAAGACAACTGAGCCCCAGATATGAAATTGTTCTTTAGGGAAATAGGAATGAAGACAGGCGAAGATTCCTGCGATAACAAAAAGAATGGTCATCCATTTTTCGCTTAACAGGAAGATACGGATTCTCTCCAGCCTGTTCAACGCCTTTTCTGATTTCAATATATATTCCATTATTATATACCACGCAATAATAATTATTTTTTGTTTGTCCCATACATTATATACTTTTTTTCAAAAAACACAACAATTGTTACAAAATCTTAACTTTTGTAACATTTAGCAAAAAATCACCCACATAAATCTATGTGAGTGATTTTATTATCCTTACGATAATTCAAATTGTCCTGTATAGAGTTTATAGTACTTTCCTTTTTCTTCTAAAAGGGTGTCATGGTCGCCCTTTTCAATTATCTCTCCATTTTCAAGAACCATAATTGCATTTGAGTTACGGACTGTTGAAAGTCTGTGGGCGATAACAAAAACAGTTTTACCCTGCATAAGAGAGTCCATACCCTTTTCAATAAGTCGCTCTGTTCGGGTGTCAATTGAGCTTGTTGCTTCGTCAAGAATAAGAACAGGTGGGTCTGCAACTGCTGCACGGGCAATAGCAAGAAGCTGGCGCTGACCTTGTGAAAGGTTTGAACCGTCGCCTGTGAGCATTGTGTTATAGCCATCAGGAAGACGGGAGATAAAGCTGTCTGCATTAGCAATTTTTGCAGCTCTTACAATGTCCTCGTGAGTTGCATCAAGCTTACCATAGCGAATGTTTTCTTCAACGGTACCTGTGAAAAGGTGAGTGTCCTGAAGAACCATAGCAAGAGAACGGCGTAAATCATCCTTTTTGATTTTCTTTATGTTTATGCCATCGTAGGTGATTTTACCCTCTTGAATGTCATAGAAACGGTTAATAAGGTTAGTGATAGTGGTTTTACCTGCACCGGTTGAGCCAACGAAGGCAATTTTCTGACCGGGCTTTGCATAAAGAGAAACATTTTTGAGAACTGTTTTTTTGCCGTCATAGGAAAAGGTAACATCGTGGAAACGAACATCACCCTTGAGAAGAGTGTAAGTAACACTGCCGTCTGCTGAATGGGGATGCTTCCATGCCCAAGTACCTGTTCTTGTTTCCGATTCGGTGATGCTGCCGTTTTCATCAACATTTGCATAAACAAGAGTTACATAGCCCTTGTCCTCTTCGGGAATTTCATCAATGATTTCAAAAATTCTTTCTGCACCTGCAAGAGCAGCAAGTATGCTGTTCATCTGCTGTGAAATCATGCTGATGGGTCGTGAAAACTGTCTTGTGTATTGAAGGAATGCTGCAAGAGAGCCAATTGTGAGCACACCTGCTGCACCACCTAAAAACAAGCCTGAAATACCACCTAATGCAGTTTCGCCTACCTTAAGGATTATAAAGGCGCCAAAGGCTGCAGTAGCTGCAAAGTTGAAATATGAGAGATTACCCATAATAGGCATCAAAATACTTGCGAAGGTATGAGCGTTTGTTGCTGCTTTTCTGTAGTTTTCGTTGATTTCATTAAAGGTTGCTTTTATTTTTTCTTCACGACAGAAAACCTTTACAACCTTTGAGCCTTCAATAAGCTCTTCAATGTAGCCGTTAACTGCGCCCACTGCCATTTGCTGACGACGGAAATAACCGGAGGAGCGACCACCGATAAGCTTGATGACATTAAGCATTACAACAAGCATAATGATAATCAGGCAGGTAAGTGCAGGGCTGATATAGAGCATCATAATGAAGATACCAACAACAGTCACAAGGGATGTGATTGTCTGAATAAGACCCTGACTTATTGCTTCTCTGATGGTGTCAACATCATTTGTAAAACGGCTCATAAGCTCGCCATGAGTGTGAGTATCAAAATATTTGATAGGTAAATCCTGCAAATGCTCAAACAGGTCTCTTCTTAACAGATTAAGAGTGCCATGGGAAACATTGAGCATAAGGCGTGAGTATGTGTATTGAGCAACTGCGCCTGCAACATAAAGCACACCTAAAACACAAAGGTATTTTATAATAACAGAGAAATCTGAGCTTCCTGTCGAAACCATATTGCCGATTTCATTAATAATAGGTGTTAAAAGATATGTTCCTGCAATATCTGCAATTGAGGTAAAAAGAACAAGAACAAAAACCATTACAAGCAAGGCTTTTTTCTGAGTAACATAAGAGAGAAGTCTCAAAAGGGTCTTTTTAGTGTTCTTAGGTTTTTCAAATTTCATTCTGCCACCGGGTCCGGGTCCGTTTCCCTGGGGGCGTTTAACTTGTTTTTCTGCCATATGACTTCCTCCTTCCTTACTGTTCCATTTTGCCTTCCTGCTGTGAAATATATACCTCTTTATATATTTCATTTCTGGAAAGCAATTCTTCGTGTGAGCCGATATCATTTATCTGTCCATCATCAATAACAATGATTCTGTCTGCGTGCTGAACAGAGTTGATTCTTTGAGCGATTATGATTTTTGTGGTATCAGGTAAAAGGTTTTTCATACCCTCACGGATTTTTCCGTCAGTTGCAGTATCAACTGCACTTGTTGAGTCGTCAAGAATAAGAATTTTAGGATTCTTAAGAATTGCACGTGCGATACAAAGCCTTTGCTTCTGTCCACCTGAAACATTGACACCACCCTGACCTAAATCTGTCTGGTAACCATCGGGGAAGCTCATAATGAAATCGTCTGCCTGAGCAATTTTTGCAGCTGCTCTGATTTCTTCAAGGCTTGCATTTTCGTTACCCCAACGAAGATTTTCTTCTATTGTTCCTGAGAAAAGAATGTTGGTCTGAAGCACCATTGAAACATTGTCGCGAAGATTGTAGAGCTTATAATCCTTTACATTTCGTCCTCCGACAAGAACCTCGCCTTCGGTTGTGTCATAAAGTCTTGGGATGAGCTGAACGAGAGATGATTTTGCACTACCTGTTGATCCGATAATGCCAATGGTTTCGCCTGATTTTATTGAAAGATTGATGTCCTTCAAAACCTCTCTTTTAGCATTTCTGCCGAACTTAAAGGAAACATTTCTGAATTCGATGCTACCATCACAAACGGTAAGGCTTTCGTCTGCATCCTCGTCATCAATATGTGATTTTTCTGTAAGAACCTCGTAAACACGGTCCATAGATGCCTTTGACATAACAGACATAACGAAAATCATTGAAATAAATGAAAGGGAAATGAAAATCTGCTGAATGTATGTTATGAAGCTCATAAGGTCGCCAAGGAACATATTACCATCAATGATAAGTCTTGAGCCTATCCAGAGAATAAGGATGATACATGAGTAAATTGAAACAGACATTATAGGTCCGTTGAGAATAATGAGCTTTTCTGCAAAGATCGAAGCATCTCTCAGCTCATCATTGGAGATTTTGAATTTATCTTTTTCGTGTCTTGCACGAACAAATGCCTTAACAACCCTTGCAGCAATAAGATTTTCCTGAATAAAGGTGTTGAATTTGTCATATTTCTTGAACATTCTCTTAAAGCGCTTGTGAGCCTTCACACCGATAAGAAGAATGAGGAAAAGCATAATTGGAGCTACACACATAAAAACAAGGGACAGCTTTTTATTTATGCTGAATGCCATAACAATTGCCATTGAGAACATAAGAGGAGAGCGCACAAACATACGCACAGCCATCATAAAGGTGTTCTGAATCATTGTTATGTCAGTGGTCATTCTTGTGATAAGAGAGCCTGTTGAAAATTTGTCGATGTTAGAGAAGGAGAATTCCTGAATTTTCTGAAATATTCCGAATCGCAATTCTGCACCAAAGCCCATACCTGCCTTTGCTGCGAAAAATGCAGCTGCAGCACCACAAGCGAGAGATATGCAAGCCATACCAATCATAAGTGCGCCAAGGGAGAGGATAAGGTCTGTACCTTCCTTTGCACCGAAGCCCATAGAGATGAGTATTTCTGCTATGAAGCTATCCTTGCTTTCGAGAGGCTGACCACTTATGCCACAGTCAATAATTACGGACATAAGAAGAGGAATTATAACCTCAATAAGAACCTCTAAAACAATTGAAACAGGGGAGAGTATAGCGTAAATCTTATATTTACTTGCATAACTCATAAGCTTTTTTATCATTTTCTGCCATCTCCTTTATCGTTTTTTTCTATTTCTGCTTTCATCTGACAATTTGTGAGTTTTTCCGTATCAAGATTGTTGTATAATCGCTGGAGAAAATCACACAACAGCTCACATTCTTCCTTTGAAAAGCCTGTAAACATTTTTTCGTCGGTTTCATCGCAAATACATCTGAAATCTGTCAGAGCCTTCAAACCATCGTCAGATAGTGATAACCTGTTTTTTCTTACATCATCTTTATCAGTTGAACGTTTGACAAAACCACTTTTCTCAAGTCTTTTTATTGAGGTTGCAACGCTTGCAGGAGAAATATGCAAACTGTCTGCAAGCTCCTTTTGAGTACATAAATTGTGTTCCTTTATATATTCAAGTATCATCGGCTGACCATAATATAACCCTGCTCGCTGAGCAGATTTTGTTATATGGTAGCGATGAATAAGAGATGTAGAAATCAGCTTATGTACCATTTCTCTGTAATTCATTTAGCTCTGTCCTCCAAGGATAGTTAAACGTTTAATTATACAGTGAAAGATTATACCATTTTTTATGTATTTATTTTTCTCAAAAAGAAAAAAGACATCAAAATTTTCTTTTGAAACGGCTAAAAACAAGGTTTTAAAAATAATAAACAATACACTCCTGTCTTTTGAGGACGATTTTTACAAAAACCTTGTGCAAAAACAACAAAAAAGAGGGATTAATTTCCACTTCGCTTTAACAAGATATATTAAATTTCCCTTGAAATGAGATTTGTTATTTGATATTATTAGCTTGATATAATGTAATATGGCACGATTATGTTTTAAAGCGAGGTGCAGAAGTGAAAAAACTGGATAATTATAACGATTTTCCTTTGTATGTGTTCCATCAGGGGAAAAACTTTAAAGCACAGGATTTCTTGGGTGCACACAAGGTGGAAGATGGTAAATATGTTTTCAGAGTCTGGGCACCCAATGCAGAAGGTATTTTTGTAACAGGTACCTTCAATGATTGGAGCGAGGATGCTGCTCCTATGTATCGCCTCAATGATGGTGGTGTGTGGGAAGCATATGTGGAAGGTGTAAAGAACTTTGATGCATATAAATTTGTTATTTACACCAAAACAGGCAGAAAGCTTTATAAAGCTGACCCTTATGCAATTCACGCAGAAACTCGTCCGGGAACAGCTTCAAAAATATTTGAAGGTAATTACAAATGGAATGACGGTGCTTGGCTTAAAAAGAGAAAGGCATCAAGCGTTTATTCCTCTCCCGTTAATATTTACGAGGTGCATTTAGGCTCCTGGAAGCGTTATGACGATGGAAATACATTAAGCTATCGCGATTTGGCAAAGGAGCTTGTTGAATATGTGAAGAATATGGGCTATACCCATATTGAGCTTCTTCCTGTATCAGAGCATCCCTTTGACGGCTCCTGGGGCTATCAGGTAACGGGCTATTTTGCAGTAACCTCCCGTTATGGTACTCCCGATGACTTTAAATATTTTGTTGACCAATGTCATAAAGCAGGTATCGGTGTTATTGTGGACTGGGTTCCTGCTCATTTCCCGAAGGACGCCCACGGACTTGCAGAGTTTGACGGCACTCCTTGCTATGAATATGCAGACATTCGTAAGGGGGAGCATCTCCAATGGGGTACAAAGATTTTTGATTTCGGAAGGAATGAGGTTCAGAGCTTCCTTATTTCAAATGCTTGCTTCTGGCTTGACGAATATCACATTGACGGTCTTCGCGTAGATGCAGTCGCTTCAATGCTTTATCTTGATTATGGCAGAGAGGATGGTCAGTGGATAGCAAATGCCAACGGTGGAAACGAGAATTTAGAAGCAGTAGCATTTCTTAAGCAACTTAACGAGGCTGTGTTCACAGCGCACGGCGATGTTATGATGATGGCCGAGGAAAGCACATCATGGCCGATGGTTTCAAAGCCTGTTTATATGGGTGGGCTTGGATTTAACTTCAAATGGAATATGGGCTGGATGAATGACATCCTTCGCTATTTCTCTCTTGACGGAATATTCAGAAAGTTCAATCACGATTTGATAACCTTCTCCTTCTTTTATGCTTTCAGCGAGAATTTTGTGCTTCCCATTTCACACGATGAGGTTGTTCACGGAAAATGCTCTCTGATTAATAAAATGCCGGGTAATTATAACGAGAAGTTTGCAGGAGTAAGAGCGTTCCTCGGTTATATGTATGCTCACCCCGGTAAAAAGCTTCTCTTTATGGGTAGCGAATTCGGACAGTTTATCGAATGGGACTATAAAAAAGGTCTTGATTGGCTTCTTCTTGATTATGAAATGCATCTTTGGTTGCAGGATTATGCAAGAGAGCTTAATAAGTTTTATAAAAAGAATTCACCTCTTTGGGAAATTGATTACAGCTGGGAGGGCTTCAACTGGATTGTGAGCGATGATAACACGAATTCAGTCATAGCCTTTGTAAGAACAGATAAAGAGGATGAAAAAATTGTTGCAGTATGCAATTTCACCCCTGTTTTAAGGAAGGATTATAAAATCGGTGTTCCTGAGGGTGAGAGCTATGAGCTTGTTTTCAATTCTGACGCCAAGAAATTTGGTGGTACAGGTGAAAAAATAAAGAAAACCTATAAAACAAAGGATGGCGAAATGCATGGCTATAAGCAGTATATTGAGCTGACTCTGCCACCAATGACCACACTTTATTTCAAACAGAAAAAAGTGGATGCGCCATCAACAAAAAAAGAAAAAAATAAATGATATATACGGAAAGGAATGTAACGAAAATGGCAAAAAAGAATGAATGTATTGCAATGCTTCTTGCAGGCGGTCAGGGCTCCCGTCTTGGCGTTCTTACAAAAAACATTGCAAAGCCTGCTGTTCCCTATGGTGGAAAGTACAGAATTATTGACTTCCCTCTTTCAAACTGTGTGAACTCAGGTATTTATACAGTGGGTGTTCTTACACAGTATCAACCTCTTGAACTTAATGATTACATCGGCAATGGTGGACCTTGGGACCTTGACCGTGCAAACGGTGGTGTCCATATTCTTTCTCCCTATCAGCAGATTGAGGGAACAGAGTGGTACAAGGGTACAGCTAATGCGATTTATCAGAATATTCAGTTTATTGACAGATATAATCCTGAATATGTAGCAATCCTTTCAGGTGACCATATTTACAAAATGGACTATGCAAAAATGCTTCAGTACCATAAGCAGAAAAATGCAGCATGTACAATTGCTATGCTTGAGGTTCCGTGGGAGGAAGCATCCCGTTTTGGTCTTATGTTTGTTGATGATGACGGCAGAATTACTGCTTTCGAAGAAAAACCCAAGAATCCCAAGAGCAATAAAGCATCAATGGGTGTTTATATGTTTACATGGGAAAAGCTTCGTAAATATCTTATTGATGACGAGGCAAACCCTGATTCATCAAACGACTTTGGTAAGAATGTTATTCCTGCAATGCATGAAGCAGGCGAAAGACTTTTCGCTTATGGCTTCGATGGTTATTGGAAGGATGTAGGAACAATCGACTCTCTCTGGGAAGCAAACCTTGACTTGCTCAATCCTAAAGCAAATATTGACTTGTCTGACAACAGCTGGAAAATCTATGGCAGGGGCGCAGTTACTGCTCCTCAGTACATTTCAGACAAAGCAATAATTGAAAATTCTCTTGCTGCAGAGGGTTGTGAAATTGAAGGTAAGGTTGACTATTCAGTTCTCTTCTCAAACGTGACTGTGGAAGAGGGTGCATTTGTTGATTATTCAATTGTTATGCCCGGTGCAGTAATTAAAAAAGGCGCAGTTGTTCAGTATGCAATGGTTGCAGAAAATGCAGTCATTGAAGAGGGTGCAGTTGTTGGTGAAAACCCCGAAAAATGTGACAACCTTGAAAATTGGGGTGTCAGCGTTGTTGGTGCAGGTGTAACAGTTGGCAAGAATGCAACTGTTAAAGCACAGTCAATGATTTCAGAAGATGTTAAGGAGGGCGAAACAGTATGATGCCGAAAAATGTTCTCGGAATTATTTATTCCAATTCTTATGATTCATCTTTAGGTGCGCTTACAGCAAGACGTACTATGGGCTCAGTACCCTTTGGTGGCAGATATCGCCTTATTGACTTCGCTCTTTCAAACCTCGTAAACTGTGGCATTACAAGAGTTGGCGTTATTGCAAACAGCAATTTCCATTCTCTTATGGACCATGTTGGTAGTGGCAGACCCTGGGACCTTTCAAGAAAGGTTGACGGTCTTTATATGCTTCCACCCTTTACTCCTGGTGCAACAGAGAGTGGCGACAGAATTGATACATTAAACAGAATAATGGACTTTATTGCAAATTCAAAGCAGGAGTATGTTCTCCTTATGGATACTAATGTTGTTTGCAATATAGATTTATCAAGACTTTTCAGCTTCCATGCAGGCAAAAATGCGGATATCACTATTGCATACGCTAATGGTAAGGCTCCCAAGCTTGAAAGAACAATGGCTCTTACTCTTAATGAAGAGGGTAAGGTAACAAATGTTGGTATTGATGTTAAGACTGAAAGTGATATTAACTATTCAGCAAACATCATTCTTATAAGAAAGGCTCTTCTTGAAAGGCTTATCGGCGATGCAGAAAGCTACGCTTACACAAGCTTTGAGAAAGACCTTATTCAGAAAAATGTTTCTCATCTTAACATTTTTGGCTATAAGATTGATGAGTGGACCAGAACAATTGACAGTATGGAATCTTATTTCGATGCAAATATGGCTCTTCTTGAGAAAAATTGCAGAAAAAATCTTTTCCGTGCAGATGCACCTGTTTATACAAAGGTTCGTAACGATATGCCTGTTATTTATGGCATTACATCAAAATGTGAAAACTCACTTATTGCAGACGGCTGTCAGATTGAGGGTACAGTTAAAAACAGTATCATTTTCCGTGGCGTAAGAGTTGCAAAGGGTGCAGTTGTTGAAAATTCAATCCTTATGCAGGATGCTTTTGTTGGTGAGGATGCAAAGCTCAACTGCGTAATTATGGATAAGAATACAGTTATCACTCCCAAGAAAAATCTTAGTGGTGACAAGAGCTATCCGTTGTTTGTAGGCAAGGAAATTGTTATCTGATTTTCAGCTTTGAATTTTTGTATGTGAGGTGTTAGTATGGCAGTTTGCCCCATTTGTGGTTGCAAAACCGATGAGCTTGATTTTGTAGCAAGAGTAATGAATAAGGAAGAGTGTAAGGTTTGTTCTTTCTGTAACAGACAATTGAATGTTTTTGAGACCTCCTGTGAGCCTACCGAGGCTCAGCTGAGATGGCTTAAAGCAGTAATTGATAAGGATGTTCCCGAAAGAGCAGAAAATGTTTCTGAAGCCTTGAATGCGCTTGACTCTCGCTTTTCTGCAAAAGATACAGAGCAAGCTGCAGCGCCTGCACAACCTAAAACAAATACAGTGCCTCAGGGCTTTGTGAAAAAAGCAAAATCATCAGAAGATGATTTGATTATTGAGCTGCAAAATCGTATTACAGCCCTTGAAAATGAAATGCGAACAATGAAAAGAAAGCAAATGATAAAAACAATTGTTGAGTTAGGCGCTCCGTTTGTTCTTCTCGTTCTTTTGGTTATTGTATTTCTTTCTTCAGGCATAATGGATAATTTTAAAGCAATTTTTGATATGGCAGGAATTGCACTATAAAAAGCAAATAAACGGAGGATTAATATATGAAAGTTTTATACGCTGCAAGTGAAGCGCTTCCTTTCATTGCAAGTGGTGGATTAGCAGATGTAGCTGGCTCTCTCCCTCAGGCCCTGAGAAAAAGACTTGTTGGCTGCAGAGTTGTTATGCCTCTTTACGACGGTATAAAGCAAGAGCTTAAGGATTCAATGAAATTTATTACAAGTATTTCCGTTCCTGTTGCATGGCGCAGACAGTATTGTGGAATATTTGAAGCAAGAGCAGGTGGGGTTATCTACTACCTTCTTGATAATCAGTATTATTTCAAGAGAGATTCACTCTATGGCTTCTATGATGATGCTGAGAGATTTGCATTCTTTGCAAGAGCAATTCTTGAAATTATTCCTCATATCGATTTTAAGCCGGACATTATTCATTGTAACGACTGGCAGACAGCTCTTACACCTCTTTATTACAGCACAATGTATGCAAATCAGCCTGGATACGAGAATATTAAAACTGTTCTCACAATTCATAACATTCAGTATCAGGGTGTTTATGGTGAGGAGCTTATTGATAACGTTGTTGGTATTGATCACGCATACAAAAACCTTATTGAATATGATGGTGCAGTTAACCTCATGAAAGCAGGTATTGAGTGCGCTAATGCAGTTACAACAGTAAGCCCGTCATATGCTAAGGAAATTCTTGATCCATGGTATTCTCATGGTCTTGATACAATTCTTCGTGAGAGAAGCTTTAAATTGCGTGGTATTCTCAATGGTATTGATGTTGAAAACTATAATCCTGAAACAGATAAGGATGTTTTCAAAAACTATTCCGTTGATAATATGCGTGGAAAAGCAGTAAATAAAAGAGAACTCCAGAAGCTTTTAGGGCTTCCGGAGAAAAAAGATACTCCCGTTATGGGTATGGTAACAAGACTCGTTTCTCATAAGGGTCTTGACCTTTGCAAGGCAGTGCTTGATGAATTACTTGCAACAACAGATATTCAGTTGGTTGTTCTCGGTTCAGGAGATTATCAGTACGAGGAATTCTTCAGAGGACTTGCACAGAGATATCCTGATAAGGTTGGTCTTTGCCTTGGCTTTATTCCTGATCTTGCAAGAAAAATTTATGCAGGTAGCGATATGTTCCTGATGCCCTCAAAGAGCGAGCCCTGTGGTCTTTCTCAGATGGTGGCTCTTCGCTATGGCTCCGTTCCGATTGTTCGTGAAACAGGTGGTCTTCGTGACTCTGTTACAGATAGTGGTGACAATATGGGTAACGGCTTCGTATTCTCATCCTATAATGCACATGATATGCTTCACGCTATTAAACGCGCAGTTGAAGGCTATCAGGATCAGAAGGGTTGGGCAATCCTTGTTAAGCGTGCAATGGAAAGTGATAACTCATGGGGCAAATCTGCTAACGAATACATTAAAATGTATAAAGAGGTTTTGAAGGGCTAATTTTAGAGTGGAAAAGACTATCCCAAAATCTGATTCGGATATACTTTACCCACTCTATTCAGGCAGCTTAATTGAGTTAGCCATTTTACTTAACAGACTTTCAACTCCTTTTATGACGGCCTCGATACTCTTGGGTTCGGGGCCGCCGTATCGTCTTGCATTAACTGTTTTTTCAGGGAAATCGTCAAGATAAGCTTCCACTAATGAAAGGCAGACTGCTTGTGCATACTTTGGGGGAAGAGAAAACCATCGTTTAGGTATGTAGCCCTTTTGTGCAGCAGCAAAAAGAGTTCTGTAAATTGTTGCAGCATAGAGAATATCTGCATATTCTCCTGCCTGGAAGGAGCCTGCGTTCATTCTTTCGTGGGTCATAATAGCAGCCTTGTAGATGGATTTGGTGTTGAAGACATTGTCTTCAGCGTTATCTTCAAGCACGGCAGCATTAAAGCCTGAACGGTTGTCTGTAATGCCTAAAATATAGTCTGTTGTAACATTGTAATACTCTGCAGCCTTGCATAAAAAGGACAGGCTGTATTCTCGTATGCCTTTTTCATAATGAGACAAAAGCGCCTGAGAAACGCCTAAATCTGCAGCAGCATCCTTTTGGCTTAAGCCTTTTTCTGTTCGCAGTTCAACTAATTTTTCATTAAAGTTTGTATTCATATAAACACATCCATTATACTATTTGTATAATACTATACACTATCTTACAGGAGAAATCAATGAAAACTTATACAATACATTTAATTCGCCACGCTCTTACACAGGGAAATATTGAGGGCAGATACATAGGTCAGACTGATGAGGAGCTTTGTCAGGAAGGTCTTCAGCAGATTGAAGTGATGAAGAGGGATTACAATTATCCTGTAGCTGATGTTGTATTTTCAAGTGGCTTGAAGCGTTGTATTCAAACTGCAAAAATCCTCTATCCTGATAAAACTCCTATTGAAATGAGGGGCTTTGAAGAGTGCGATTTCGGCGAGTTTGAAGGCCATACAGCTGAGGAGCTGGAGCGCTACGAGGAGTTTTCACAATGGCTTTCAGGTGGTGAAGATGCTCGTCCTCTTAACGGCGAAAGCAATACAGAGTTCGCAACAAGAGTTTGCGATTGCTTTGCGAAAACAGTAGATGGTCTTATAAAAACAGGTACAAGATCTGCAGCAATTATCACCCATGGTGGTGTTATGATGAGCATACTTGCAGCCTTTGGTGTGCCTGAGCTTCCTATGACAGAATGGCTTTGTCCATCATGCTGTGGTTATACAATCCGTATAACACCATCCCTTTGGAGTGCAACAAAAAAGTTCGAGGTTATAAGCGAAATTCCTGCAGAGCCATTAACAGCAGAGCAGGAGGAGCGCTTGTGGGATTATTATGCAGATATTCCTGAGGATGAAGATATTGATTGGGAAAATATGTCTGATGACGATTTCAAATTAGTTTGAGGTGATTTTTGTGGCACAGTATAAAATTTTTGCAAATCATGCCCATCTTTTCCCCGATAACACAAAACCAAATGGAGATTTAAACACATTGAAATCTATTCTGGATGAATGTGAAATTGAAGGAGCAGTCTGCTTTTCGCCATTCTGGCATCAGATGGATATGTATGCTCACACAACAGGTCAGAATCCTTGTGAATGGACTGCAAATGCACTTAAAAATGAGCCTAATCTTGTTGGCTTTGGTACAATTGATTTTGATAGAAATGATTTAAAGGATCAGGTTAAAAAAATCAAAGATTTAGGTCTCTATGGAATAAAAATTCATCCTGCTGCACAAGAGGTCAATGTAGCAGGCAAGGAGCTTTTTGAGGTTTATGAGGAGGCTGAAAAGCAAGGTCTTTTCTTGTCCTTCCACACAGGTCTTCATTGGCATAGAATCGCCGATTATCAGATGCTTTTGTTTGATGAGGTGGCGTACAATTTCCCGAAGCTCCGTTTCAGCATGGAGCATATGGGTGGCTACAGTTTTTTCAGAGAAGCTCTCCTTGTTATGAACAATAATTCAAGAGGCGAAATTGACCATGTTTTTGCAGGCTGGACAAGCATCGCTATGGAAAAGGATGAGCTTGGTAACACTCGAAGAGGAGCTTGGTCAATTACAGATGAAGAGCTTTGTGATCTGATTTATCAGACAGGACCAAAGCGCAGTATATTTGGTCTTGATACACCCTATAAGGATGCAAAAATGATAAAGGAATCTATAGAAAGAATAAAAAACCTCCCCATTCCTGAGGAGGCAAAGAAAGGTATTCTTGGTGATAATCTGCGAGAAATACTTTTCGGTTGAAATTAATAAATCATATCAGCAGTTGTCCAGTTTTTGAGTACTTCAAACTGGTCAGCTGCTTCTTTTTTTGCACCCACTAAATCGTGATCACGATAGTTGCCACATTCGATTGCGCTTACACCGGGAACATCGCCATCAAACTTTGAAATAAAGTCAAGCGCTTCCTGAGTAAGCTTGAGTGCATCGGCGTGTGTAATTCCTGTTGTGAGGAAATAGAAGCCTGTTCTGCATCCCATTGGACCAAAGTATATGATGTTGTTTTTGAGAGCGGAATTGCGAACATAAGTTGCAAAAAGATGCTCTACTGTATGAATAGCAGCATTTTCCATAACCTCTTCTACATTGGGACGGCGTGTTCTTATGTCGTATGTAACAACATCTCCGTCAATTCGGGAAATATACATACCTCTCAAAAGCTTTGTATGGTCAACATTGAAGCTGTCAATTCTTTCCATTTTACTGTTCTCCTTAATGCATTTATCTTTTTTATTATCTTTGTTTCTCAAACCCTTGAAAAAGGTAGACAGAATATCGGCACATTCCTCTTCCATAAAGCCACCGATATATTCAGGCTTAAAGCTGAAATCAGCTTTAAAGAGGTTTACGACGGAGCCACAAGCACCATTTTTTTTATCATATGCGCCGAAAACAACTCTCTTAATTCTGGAGTTTATAATTGCACCTGCGCACATGGGACAGGGCTCAAGGGTAACATAAAGCTCGCATTCCCAAAGTCTCCAGCCACCCAATCGCTTGCAGGCTTCGTTTATAGCCTCGATTTCAGCATGGCAAAGAGCGTTTTTGCCTTTTTCACGGCGATTCCGACCTCTGCCTATGATTTTATCGCCTATTGTAACTACTGCGCCAACAGGAACCTCACCCTCGCTGGCAGCTATATTTGCGAGGCGTAAAGCCTCCGACATAAAAACTTTGTTATCCATAATCGTTTAATTCACGGGAGGTGTTGTAGTTAATTGAGTTACTGCCTCAACTACGAACAGGATTATTGCCACTATCATGATGGGAGAGGTGATAAACTTAACAAGCTTCTCGCCTGTGGATGCATCGCTGAAATCTCCTGTGATTTTAAGGGTCTGGTCGTTTTTGTATTTTGTAGCATAAATGATGAATGCGAGAATACCTGCAACTATTCCGATTGCTGAAGCCACATAGAAAAATGTGTTTGATGCGTATTCATCAACATAATAAACTAAGGCAGAGGATATAGCTGACATAGCATTCATCAGAGCGTGAATTATAACACCGGTCCAGATGCTTTCTGTAGCAACAACAGCATAACCGATTACAAGACCACAAAGGAAAGCGAAGGGCATCTGAACTGCGTTACCATGGAAAACACCGAACAGTATAGCTGATGCTAAAATTGCAAAGGTGTTTCCGTATTTTCTCAGGCTTTGCAAGAGAACGCCACGCATAGCAAATTCTTCGATGAGTGGTGGAACCAAGGATGAGCCAATAAAAATCATTACAACATCAAGAGTGCTCGTGGGGTCCTGCATAGCAGTATAGTTGGAATAAATACCAAAGCCTTCACCAAAAGCTCTCAGGAAAACAGTAATATAATTGGCAAGAATACAACCACCAAAGCCAGCGAGAATAAGTAAAAGCGCCTTTCCTTTGTCTTTGGGTGGATTGTATGGGATAGCCTTGAAAAACTTCTGACCTTTTAAAATTTTTGCACCGATAAAAAATGCTCCACCTACAGTTATTACGGAATAAAAAATTCCGAAAGCAGATGAAAAGGTAAGGCTGCTGTTATAAAGCTTGCTGAATGTAGGTGCCACAAGCAACAACGAAAGAAGAAAGGCAAGACCCAATAAAAGCAAGAGTACAATACCTGCAGTTGTACCTAATGAACGGAGAGCCTTTTCGTGCTTTCTGCGTTCAAAAAGCTTTTTTCGTTGCTCCTCAATGTATCGGGGATCAAAAAAGCTTTGAGGTGCACCATAATGATATTGAGGGCCCTGAGCATAGGCGTTAGCATTGTTATATATTTCAGCTGGAGATGGGACTGCATGTAAATCGCTCATCTGTTGGCCTGTTGGATTTGTATTGTTATCGGGTGTGTAATCCATAAGCATTTCCTTCCATTGTTATCCTTTTGAATAAATTATATCAACTATCATTATAAATATCAACTGATAAATTGTGTATATACAATGAATTTTTACAATATGTAGTGTTGCGAAAAAAGTCAAAACAATGTATAATTTTGTAGAATATATTTTGGTTTGTTAAGGATGATTATAATGAAAAAAACAACTCACAGCCTTAAAATAGCAGGTGAAGAGTACAGAATTGTTTCTGATGAATCTGCAGAATATATGAGCGAGCTGGCTCATGAAATCGATTTGAAAATGGCTGATATTCTCCGTGGAGCACGAGTTTCAACAACTCAGGCAGCAGTGCTTGTTGCTTTGCAGTATGCTGACGAAGCAAAGAAGCATGGTGGTACAACGGATAATCTTCGCTTACAGTTAAAGGAATATCTTGAGGATGCAGCTAAAGCAAAAAGCGAACGCGATTTTTATAAGAGAGAGCTTGACAGAATTAAAGCAATCAACAATGTTGAAGATAAAACAGGTGGACTCTGGAGATAAATATGGAAAGTTTAAAGGTAAAAAAAGTAAGAGGAAATGCGAAAATACCTACAAGAGCAACAGTAGGCAGTGCAGGTCTTGATTTATATGCTTGTATTGATGAGCCCATAACCTTAAACAAGGGCGATAAGGCAGTTATTCCCACAGGTATTGCAATCGGTCTTGATGATCCTCGATATGCTGCATTTATTTATGCAAGAAGTGGCCTTGCTATCAAGCAGGGTATTGGCCTTCTTAATTCTGTAGGTGTTATTGATAGCGATTATCGTGGCGAGGTTTGTGTCGGAGTTATAAAGCAGACTGAAGGAGCTTATACAATTCAGCCCTTCGAGAGAGTGGCTCAGATGGTTATAAAGCCCGTTGAATTGCCAGAAATTATTGAGGTTGAAGAGCTTGACGAAACTGACCGTGGCGCAGGTGGCTTCGGCTCAACAGGTAAAAAATAATGAGTACAACTATTGCAGCGATTGCTACTGCTCAGGCAGCAGCAGGTTTAGGAACAGTAAGATTATCAGGAGAAAACGCTCTGTCAATTGCAGACAGAGTTTTTTCTGCTGTTTCAGGTAAAAAATTAATAGACGCTAAGGGATATACTGCTTATTACGGCAAGGTTCATGATGGCGAAACTGAGCTCGATGATGCAGTTGCTTTGGTTTTTAGAGCACCAAAGAGCTATACAGGTGAGGATGTTGTAGAGCTCAGCTGTCACGGTGGCCTTTTTATTCTTCAGAGAGTGCTTCGCGCAGTGTTTAATGCAGGTGCAGTTGCTGCAGAGGGTGGCGAATTCACCAAAAGAGCCTTCCTTAACGGCAAAATGGACTTGTCTGAGGCAGAGGCAGTTATGTCCTTGATTTCTGCGTCGGGTGAAGAAGCAAGAGCAGCAACGCTCAATGCTCTTGATGGTGCGTTGAGCAGAGAAATTGGCGAGTGCAGAGATGAGCTTGCGCGAACAGCAGCATTTTTAGCAGCTTGGGTGGATTATCCTGATGATGAAATCCCCGAGCTTTCAGATGATCAGATGCTTGCAACCCTTTCTTCTGTTAAATATCGTCTTGAAAAGCTTCTTGATGGCTTTGATGCAGGTCAGGCTATTCTCGAGGGTATTGATACTGCCATTGTGGGCAGACCCAATGTTGGTAAATCAACTCTTTTAAATGCACTTTCAGGAAGAGAAAGAGCGATTGTTACCTCAGTTGCAGGCACTACTCGTGATGTTCTTGAAGAAACTGTAAGATTGGATAATATCACCCTTCGCCTTGCAGATACTGCAGGTATCAGAACCGATACTGATGATGAAATCGAAAAAATCGGTGTTGTAAGAGCAAAGGAACGCTTTGACAGAGCAAGTCTTGTGCTTATGGTGCTCGATGCCGAGCAGGGCTTGACAGAGGATGACAAGGAGCTTCTTGAGCTTTGCAAAAAAAAGAATTCAATTGTTGTTATAAACAAAACAGATAAAGAAAAAACGCTTACACGAGAGAGCGTGAAAGCGTTTGTAAATGACGATAATATTGTTGAGATTTCTGCTAAAAACCGTAAGGGTATGGATGAGCTTACTGCTATGGTTGAAAAGGTTGTAGGTACAGCAGGCTTTGATCCTTCGGCACCTCTTATTACAACAGAAAGACAGCGTGGATGTGTTGTTAAGGCTGTCGAGCATTTAACAGAAGCTCTTGATGGTCTTTCAATGGGGATAACCCCCGATGCGACCAATGTCTGCATTGACTGTGCTGTTGAAAATCTCTGTGTTTTAACAGGCGAAAAAGCAACAGAGACAATAGTTAACGAGGTTTTCAAAAATTTCTGTGTAGGAAAATAATTTGGCAATAGCCATTTTTAAAAATTAGAACTTATAATCTCATTTACGAATTTATCGGTTGGGTAATCTAAGATTATCCAACCATATTTTTTTGCCCTTTTCAGAGTGCATTTTTCAAGCTTTTTGTTAATATATTTTGCACTTCTTTGGGGGTTATAAAGCAAGCTGCCACAAGAGAAAAAAGTGATTAAAATGCCACTGGTTTCAGGTGGATTTTCTATGAATGGTTTTACTGCTAAAGACCATTTTTTCTGAGGGGTTAAGCCGTATAAGTCCTGTATTGTTAAGGTTTTATCGGTTGCTGTACCATCGCGTTTCAGGTGCTCTGCAACCTCGTAAATTCTTTCAGTATTTTCCTTCTGATAAATCCAGGTTGAAAGGTTGATTCCTGTGTTGAAATCGGTGTAATTTTTGTTGCTTTTATCGAGATTATCGCGATTTAAAAGTACAATTTTCCCACGGACTTCTTTAAGAGTAGGAATGCGATTTTTCTTGTACCAAATGGGATCGTTTTCAAGATGTTTTTCAAAAAATAAATCGAAGGTTTCTTCCTGATTGGGACCGTCATCACGCTTGTAGCTTAAAAGAATTGTTTCTGATGGATTTTCTGAAAGAAAGCATTTACAATCATTTATAATATCATCAAGGTAAAGCTTCTTGCTTGTGCTTGCAGGACTTTTGCAATCTGCAATATCATGAACAATCTTTAATTCTTCGCCGTCTTTTTCGACTCTTATATCAAGAAAGCGAATCCCCGAATTTAATTGTTGAGAAATCACTTGATTTTGACATCGGGCTATGAATGGGAATTGAACCTTGGAGGTGCAGCTATCATGTGTGCCGGGGATGTTTATTTCTGAGAGATTTATATTATCAGGAAGTTTTTTCATCCAGCTTTTCAAAAGGTACACCCCCACAAAGATTTTACACAATTTTAACACAATGGTAAAATAAATGCAATAATAGTTGTTTGTTACACTGCTATATAAAATATATCATACAATAATATTGCAAAAAAATTTTACTTGTGTTAAACTATATTAGTTAAATTGCGCATTTTTGTGTTTAAAATATTGAACGAAAGAAGGATTGCTTTGAACAAGTTTATCGAAAAAGTAGTTACATTTGCAAAAAAACATACAAAAGGTGTTTTTGTTGTTTTTGATTTGTTGTGTGTATGTGTTGCTTTTCCGTTTGCTACATATCTTAAGTTTGATGCTTCGGTATCTTTTCCAGAATGGTTTAACAGCAATGTTTTGTTAATTGTTTTTGCAGATATTATTATAACAGCTATATGTTTTTCAGTTTTCAAAATTTACAGCAGGATGTGGCAATATTTTGTAGCAAAGGATTATACAACTCTTGCGAGTGCATTTGTACTTTCAAAAGTGATTATGATGATTCCGTTTGTATATATCTGGTTTACTTATACACGCTCTTTCCTCACTTTCATGACACTTTATTCAATTATTCTGTTAGTGTTATTTTTAACAAGCAGAGCGATGGTGTTTGTTTTATACAATTGGTGGAGAACAAAGATTCTTGCTTCTAAAAACACAGAAAATGGCAGAAAAAGAAAGGTAATGATAATTGGTGCAGGTAATGCTGCTATTCGAATTATCAACGAGCTTAGAGGAGTGGATAATGTCAATCGTTATCAGGTTGTTGCTCTTATAGATGATAACAAGAGAAAGCAGGGCGAATATCTTAACGGAGTTAAGGTTTATGGTGGTAGAGAGGATATCATAAAGGTAGTGGCTGAACTCAATATTGATGAAATCTATATTGCTGTTCCATCGATAAGCGAAAAGAACAAGAAAGAAATTCTTGAATTATGCAATAAGACAGGCTGTAAGCTTAAAGCTTTGCCACGAATCACTTCGGAAAACGAAGGAGAAAGCATTACAGCTCAGCTTCGTAAGGTTGACTACACAGACCTTCTTGGTAGAGAACAGATCAAGCCTGATCTTTCAAAGGTTTTTGCGCTTCTTAAAGGTCATACCGTTCTTGTTACAGGCGGTGGTGGTTCAATTGGCAGTGAGCTTGTTCGTCAGGTTGCAAACAGTGGTGTCGCAAAAAGAATTATCATTTTTGATATTGCTGAAAATGGTGCTTATGAAATTCAGCAGGAAATCAGAAGAAATTATCCCAATGTGGATCTGAAGGTTCTTATTGGTTCGATTCGTGACGAAAAGAGACTTTGCGAGATTTTTGAAGAATATAAGCCGAGCTTTGTTTATCACGCTGCAGCTCACAAGCATGTTCCTCTTATGGAGGATAGCCCCAAGGAAGCTGTTAAAAACAATGTTTTTGGAACATATAACCTTGCAAAGACAGCAGATAAATATGGCGTAAAACGTTTTGTAATGATTTCAACAGATAAAGCGGTTAACCCCACCAATGTAATGGGTGCAACAAAACGAATCTGCGAAATGATTGTTCAGTCCTTTAACAAGACATCCAAAACTGATTTTGTTGCAGTTCGTTTTGGCAATGTGCTCGGTTCAAATGGTAGTGTTATTCCTCTTTTCAAAGAACAGATCGAGAATGGTGGACCGGTTACAGTTACTCATCCTGATATTATCCGTTACTTTATGCTTATCCCTGAGGCTGTTTCACTTGTTCTTCAGGCAGGTGCTTATGCTCAGGGTGGTGAAATATTTATTCTTGATATGGGATCTCCGGTTAAAATACGTGAGTTAGCTGAAAATCTTATCAGACTTTCAGGTCATATTCCGGGTGTAGATATTGAGATTAAATATACAGGTCTTCGCGATGGCGAAAAGCTTTATGAGGAGCTTCTTATAAGTGAAGAGGGTATTCAGAAAACTCAGAATGATCTTATTTATGTTGCGAGACCTATGGAATTTGATTCCGAAAATCTCTTTGAGAAAATTAATTATATGAGAGAAATAATGGAAGGTGCTTCATCACGTCAGATAGTTGATGTTGTGAAAGATCTCGTACCTACATTCAAACCTCAGAATGAGGCATATAAGAGCGAAGAAAAAGAAGAGGTAAGTGTATAAGTTTCAACTTAATAGCTTTTGGACAAGCGATCAAAGGCACTTGCTCTCTAAATATACTCCAAAATGATGTGCTTATGAACATTTTTATAACTTGTTTGGCTGTATGTAGTCAATTGTTATATTAAGCAAACGAAAAGCAGTAAGTTATAGAATTTTCTGTTTTGTATTAAAGTTTGCAGTTTGGGTCTATTGAACATATAAGCTTACTTGTACAGATGAAGAGTTGTTAGGTAAAAGCTCAAGGTGTTTTTTATGAAAATAATTTTCAAAAAGAGGATTTTACCAAAAAATAGAATTTCTCGTAGAATAAACAGGTGATTTTGTGAAAATATTGATAATTGGTTTCGCAAAAATTAAATATATGCCATATTTGAATTTGTATTTAGAAAATTTAAATACAAAAAACAATGATGTTCATCTTGTTTATTGGAATCGAGATGAAAAGCAAGAGGATTTAACGACGGTCCAAAGTTTAAAACGATATGAATTTAAATGTAAACAAAAGGACGAAGTCGCTAAAATTTCAAAAATAAAGAACTTTTTAAAATTTAAAAAATATGTAAAATCAATCTTAAAAGATGAATTCGATTTTATAATCGTGCTTCAAACAGTTACGGCAATATTAATGTTTGATATATTGATGAGTAAACGATATAAAGGTAATTATATTTTTGATTATAGAGATTGTACTTATGAAAAAATCAAGCCGTATAAATATTTAGTAGGTAAGCTGGTAAAGAACTCAAGAGCTACTTTGATAAGCAGTCCAGGCTTTCTGAAAAATTTACCCGAAAGTAAAAAAATTAAATGTGTTCATAATATTCTTTCGGATAATTTAAAGTTTTCACAAGTTCAAGATTTGAATAGAACTTCTTCTGATAAAATCAGAATAGGTTTTTGGGGATTTTTGAGAGAGAAAAGAGTTAATTTGGAAATAATAAAAAAAATTTCCCAAGATAAACGTTTTGAATTGCATTATTATGGCAGAGAACAAAAAACAGCGTACACTTTAAAAGAGTATGTTTCAAAAAACCAAATAAAAAATGTGTTTTTTCATGGAGAATATAATCCGGAAGAAAAATATGAGTTTTTAAAAAACACAGATATAATTCATAATATTTATTGTGAAGAAAGAATGCTGTTGGCAACAAGCAACAAATATTATGACGGAATCATTTTTAAACTACCACAATTAGTGGCAAGAAACTCTTTTATGGCTGGTGAGGTAGAGAAAAAAGGTTTGGGTATAGCGCTAGATCCTTATTCCGAAAGCTTTACTCAGGATATATATGACTATTTCGTCAACATAAATCGTAGCGAGTTAGAAATGTGTTGTTGTAAGGAAAAAGAAGATATTATTACAGGAAACCAAAACACAAAAACATTTATTAGCAACATTTAGTTACTTGGAGGAATAAAAATGTCATTATTTACAGGTAAAACTCTTATGATTACAGGTGGTACCGGTTCATTTGGTAATGCGGTGCTGAATAGATTTTTGCAGACTGATATTGGCGAAATCCGTGTGCTTTCCCGTGATGAGAAAAAGCAGGATGATATGCGTCACGAGTTTCAGGCAAAAATGCCTGAGGTTGCAGAAAAAATCAAATTTTTCATTGGCGATGTTCGTGATTTAGCCTCTGTTAAGAATGCTATGCACGGAGTGGATTATATTTTCCATGCAGCAGCATTGAAGCAGGTACCTTCTTGCGAATTCTTCCCCATTGAAGCAGTAAAAACAAACGTTATCGGTACAGAAAATGTGCTTACTGCTGCTATTGATGCAGGCGTAAAAACTTGTATCTGCCTTTCCACAGATAAGGCTGCATACCCCGTAAATGCTATGGGTACATCAAAAGCAATGATGGAAAAGGTCATTGTTGCAAAGAGCAGAACTGTAAGCGAGGATAAAACAAAAATCTGTTGCACCCGTTACGGAAATGTTATGTGCTCAAGAGGTTCAGTTATTCCTCTTTGGATTGAACAGATTAAGCAGGGCAAACCTATCACCATAACAGAGCCTTCAATGACAAGATTTATTATGTCACTTGATGAAGCAGTTGACCTTGTTCTCTTTGCTTTTGAAAATGGTGTAACAGGTGATATTCTCGTTCAGAAAGCACCTGCTTGTACAATTGAAACTCTTGCTAAGGCTGTTACAGAGCTTTTCAATCCCGAAACTGAAATCAAGGTTATCGGTATTCGTCACGGCGAGAAGATGTATGAAACTCTTCTTACAAACGAAGAATGCGCAAATGCTATTGATATGGGCGATTTCTATCGCGTTCCCAGTGATAAACGTGGCCTTAACTACGATAAATATTTCAAAGAAGGCGATACAGAGCGCGCAAAGCTCAGTGAATTCAATTCTAACAATACAGAGCTTCTTAATGTAGAAGAGGTTAAAGAAAAACTCCTTTCACTTCAATATATCAGAGACGAACTTGCTGCTTGGGAGAATAAATAAATGAAAATTCTTGTTACAGGCGCAAAGGGATTTGTTGGTAAAAATCTTTGTGCCGCATTAAAAAATGTTCAAGAAGGTAAAGATAAAACAAGAGGAATTGATAGCAATATTGAGATTTTTGAATTTGATATTGATACTGACAAGGCTCTTCTTGATACATATTGTAAGGACGCAGATTTTGTATTTAACCTTGCAGGTGTAAATCGTCCTCAGAATCAGGAAGAGTTTATGGAAGGCAACTTCGGTTTTGCTTCCACACTTCTTGAAACCTTAAAGAAATACAATAACACTTGCCCTGTCATGCTTTCAAGCTCTCTTCAGGCAACGCTTATAGGAAGATATGCTGAAGGTGATTACGGTAAGAGTAAAAAAGCAGGAGAGGATTTGTTCTTCAGATATTCTGAGGAAACAGGTGCAAGGGTATATGTGTATCGCTTCCCTAATCTTTTCGGTAAATGGTGCAGACCAAACTACAATAGTGCTGTTGCAACCTTCTGCAATAATATAGCAAACGACTTACCTATTCAGGTTAATGACAGAGCTATTGAACTCACACTTCTTTATATTGATGACCTTGTAGATGAAATGTTTGCAATTTTAAGAGGGATGCCTCATCGTTGCGAATTCGATGGTCTTAATGAGGTGGCAAAGGCAGACGGTAAATTCTGTTATTGCCCCATAACTCATAAGGTTACCTTAGGTGAAATTGTTGATTTGTTGGACAAGTTTAAAAAACAGCCATCAACTTTGCTTATGCCTGAAATCCCTTATAATTCATTTGCAAAGAAGCTTTATTCAACATATCTTTCATATCTTCCAAAGGGAAAGGTTTCTTTCCCCTTGAAAATGAATGTTGACCCCAGAGGTAGCTTCACAGAGCTTATTAAATCTGAAAAGTGTGGACAAGTAAGCGTTAATATTTCAAAACCCGGTATTACAAAGGGTCAGCATTGGCACAACACTAAATGGGAATTTTTTATTGTTGTTTCCGGTAACGGTCTTATTCAGCAGAGAAAAATTGGTACTGATGAAGTTCTTAACTTTGAAGTCAGCGGCGAAAAAATTGAGGCAATACATATGCTTCCGGGTTACACCCATAACATAATTAACCTGTCTGATACAGAGGATTTGGTTACGGTTATGTGGGCCAACGAACAGTTTGACCCTGATAAGCCCGACACCTTTTTCGAGATAGTAGAATAAAGAGGTAAAAAAATGGATATTAAATTAGATTATTCTGATGTTTCTTTTAAAAATAACGGCAAGCTGAAGCTTCTTATAATTGTAGGAACTCGTCCTGAGATTATAAGACTTGCGGCAGTTATTAATAAATGTCGTAAATACTTTGACTGCATCCTTGCTCACACAGGTCAGAATTACGACTACAATCTTAATGGCGTTTTCTTCAAGGATTTAAAATTAGAAAATCCTGAGGTTTATATGGATGCAGTAGGCGACGACCTTGGCGCAACTGTTGGTAATATTATCAACTGCTCATATAAGCTTATGAATCAGATTAAGCCTGATGCTCTTCTTATTTTAGGTGACACTAACTCTTGTCTTTCTGCAATTGCTGCAAAAAGACTTCATATTCCTATTTTCCATATGGAAGCAGGTAATCGTTGCAAGGATGAGTGCCTTCCCGAAGAAACCAACAGAAGAATTGTTGATATTATTTCTGATGTTAACCTTGCTTATAGTGAGCATGCAAGAAGATATCTTCACGAATGTGGTCTTCCTAAGGAAAGAACTTATGTAACAGGTTCACCTATGGCAGAGGTTTTACATGAAAATCTTGCCGATATTGAGAATTCTGATATTCTCAGCAAATTAGGTCTTGAAAAGAAAAAATATATTCTCCTCTCTGCTCACAGAGAAGAGAACATTGATACAGAAAAGAATTTCTTATCACTTTTCAATGCTATTAATAAAATCGCAGAGAAGTATGATATGCCTATCCTTTATTCCTGTCATCCTCGTTCAAAGAAGAGACTTGAAGAAAGTGGCTTCCAGCTTGATAAACGAGTTATCCGTCACGATCCATTGGGATTCCATGACTATAACAACCTTCAAATGAATGCCTTTGCAGTTGTTTCCGATAGCGGTACTCTTCCTGAAGAATCAAGCTTCTTTACATCTGTAGGCAAGCCCTTCCCTGCAGTTTGCATCAGAACAAGCACAGAGCGCCCCGAGGCGCTTGATAAGGCATGCTTTGTTCTTGCAGGTATTGATGAAAAGTCTCTTGTTCAGGCTGTTGAAACAGCAGTTGATATGAACGAAAACGGCGATTTTGGTATTCCTGTTCCCACTTATGTAGAAGAAAATGTTTCAACTAAGGTTGTTAAGCTTATTCAGAGCTATACCGGCGTTGTAAATAAAATGGTTTGGAGAAAGTTTTAAGTAGCTTTTTAAGATTGGTATAAAGAGTTTATATGTAATAAAAACGCACCCTTACTCAAAGGGTGCGTTTTGCTTGAAAAAATATTAATATTTAATTTACGACATATTATCCAATAATAAACATATTAGCTTTATCGGTGGATGTGACACAAAATTTTTCTTTTGTATGTTTCAATCTTTTTCTTTTCGCTTTCATTACTACCCCAAAAAACAAATAGTAAAGCAAAGATTACACAAAAAATAATTCCACCAACACAGAATTGCAAATAAACGTTATCTAATATATATCTTACGGGAAAACTTGCGACAGTTGCAATTAACAGAGAAGATAAAATACCTTTTGCGCTTTCTAAAAACAGACGGACAACATTAATTTTAATAACTTTCATATAAAAAATATTAACAAAAAGGGTGTCAAGTAAAGTTGCAATACCTGTTGCTAAAGCAGCACCGAAAAGTCCCCAATATTTTATGCCAAAAAATGTCATTATTAAATTTATTAGGGCTGTTGTTATAGAAATAAAGACCTTGAAATGGCGCTTGCGCAAAACATCAACAACATTGATTATGACAGCGTTTGACATATTGAAAAACATCGGAATAATGACAAGCACAGCATATAGCCAGGCTTCCTTATATGTTGTTCCATATATAATTTGTATAAATTGTTGCCCGACTGTTATAATGCCAAATGCTAAAACACCTGTTACTAACATATTTAATCTGCAGGGAATTACAAGAAAATTATGAAGTTTTTCATGGCTTAATCCATCTCTGATACTAGCAGCTATTTTGGGCATATACATTGTAACAGGAAGGGTGGCTACAGATGAAAACATTGTGTACAATCCCATAGAGATTGCATAGATTGTAACGCTTTCAGGGTTAAGTAGAATACCGATTAAGAATTTATCCACATTACCATTTACTGTTGTGGTAATAGTTTGCAACAACATTGTAAGGCAGAGTGGTAAAACAGATTTGAAAATTGGAAGACTAAAATGTCTGAATTGGGGAATAATGCGAATTTTAAGTGCGCAAAAAAGAAAAGTAGTCAGGAAAACAAGGAAACTCATAATTGCATCTACTAACACAATCATAAACACATTTGGTTTAAGTGTCAGTAAAAGAATAAGTAATGATGTGCGGGTTAAAAGCTTTATGCTTGATAAAAGCTTTTCAAAAGCATAGTATTCGTGACCTAAAACAACTCCGTTTAGGGTATGAGTTAGAAAAGTAAAAATGAGATTTATAATTACAAATACAAAAAGCTGTTTACCAAAAACAATTTGTGGATGTGTTAGGGAATCGTTGTATATATTATCTATAGAAAGATAAAATACCACAGAACAAAAAGTAATAATAATAGAGAGCAATATTGTGAATGACCATATTGTTGATACATTTTTTTGAAGCTCTGTTCTGTCTTTATCGCCCTTTTTACACAAGGAAATGTTCCTTGACATTACTGTTCCTGTGCCGAATTCCAGAAGAATCAGGTATCCTGCAAATGCTGACATTGTTTGATATACACCATAGTCAGTCTGTCCAACGCTCCTGACGATAAATCCAGACATAAAAACACTGATAATGGTATTAAGGGCGAAATATGCATAGGATATTGTTATACCTACTTTGGAATTACTTAAAATATTAAACTTTTTCAAATTAATTTCCTCTCAAATTATAAAGGGTTTTATTTGAATTTCAATACAAATCTTTGCAGTCTGGCAAATGCTCCTGTACCACAATATTTTTTTGATAATTTATTAATAGGATAGTGACGAGCATCGTTCATATAACTATGGCGCAACAGACTGCTTTGAGAAGATGACAGCATTGAAGAATTATGCTTTAATGCTATGTTTAAGTCATAGTCCCAAGTTATAAGATGAGTGCTGCATTGGTTTACCAGATTTTTACCCTTTTCAGAATGCATCATAATAAGCGATATTCCTTTGTCGTCATTCTTTTCGGGTTGTATGTGTTCAATTCCCCAACAGTCTGCAAGTGTGATATCACTTTGTCGATGAAGATTTTTGAAAGCACAAATATGGCAGGAGGGTCTGAGACAATAGTGCAACAGAAAACTTTGCATATAAAAATTATTGCTGGCTAAATCACAATACTCATTTTGATTTTCAAAATTAAAACGAACTGAATATTTTTTCCAGCTTTCGCGCTTGTCTCTGAATGTGATTCGGGTAATATCGGATTTGTGAATTCTTTTTAGGTGATCCAAATATTTGTTCCAAATCATTGGTGAAGGAACGCCATGGCAGATAATATCCTGTGTGATTAGGTTATCGTAATTTTTCTGTAAATAAGCATAAAGACCACTAATTTGACAGGGTGTGCCGGTGAACAATACTTTTTTGCCAGCTTCAAGAAAAGACTTTGCTTTGATATAAGAATCGCCTGTTTCACTTTGTACATATTTACTACCACGAAACTTTTCAAGTTCTACTAGGCTCTGTGCATAGCTATGTACAACATTAAACTGTTCATTAAATGTTGCACCGAACACAACACCACCATCTACAATGATTTTTTCTGCAAGTGCCGAAAAAACACCACCAGAAGAACTTGTTGCTTTTATTTGCTCATTTATATTTACGGCGGCGCAGATTAGTGGTTCTTTTCCATCGTCATGGTATCTGTTAACAATGGGACAAATATCTCTGCATTTACCACAGTTGATGCAACTGTGGCTGTCTATATGGGGTCTTAAAAAGCCTTCGTCATCAGGCTCCATAGATATTGAATGTACGGGGCAAACAGAGGTGCAAGTGCCACAGCCTGTGCATAACTTTGGATCACATAAAGCTGATGGCTCGTTCTCAGAAACTATATATTTTTTAATCGCCTGTGAAAGTTGTTCTTTGTATGAGGGAAGGATGCTATGCAGTTTGTTTCTGATTTTTTCTTCATGAGTCTCTATGTATCGAAATGCAGAGGTTAATTCCTGTTTTTCTGTAAGTTCTGTGTAGGGGATAACATAATTCTTATCTGTTCCAAATAAATCTGTAGCAATTCCTTTGGATTTAACTGAGTAACCTAATACGAGAGTAGGAACCTCGGAGGAATAAGCAGCAATACTTGCGTGTGTTCTTGCACATACCAAAAAGCGACACTTGGAGATTATGTATTTTAATTGCTCACAATCATATTCTTTATCCACCAAACTGACTCTGGGATTGTTAACATCTTCACGGATGCGGTTGAGGATAGGCCAATCACAAATGTTTTTTTCGATATTATATACATGAGGAATTAAGCAAACAGACATATCTGTTTCGTTCAAAATGTAGTTAATCAAATGAATTACATTGTTATAGACTATATTTTCTTTGTTGTCAGTTATTACACACTCACTGACATTAATACCCACTGTGTTATTTTCTACAAAACCTATGGGCAGATCTACTTGTTTTTTATCCAAGAAGAAAGCGGGATCACAAACTTTAATAACCTTTTCTTTGGGTATTCCCTGAGCAATCAAATTCTCATAAGTTATCTGTTCGCGAGCAAAAATATATTTATATCGATTTATGTCTTTTTTTATTTCTCCCTTAATAGACTCCTTTTCAACGGAGCAGCACCAAAAAATATTGTGTATTCCGTGCTTAAGAGCATACTTATTAAGGGCAGGATAATGCCTTGGAGGGTCGCCATAGCAGTATGTATCTCCACCTATACTCAAACTGATATCGCCACTTTTAATATAAGAATACAAGTCTGCGGAAAAATATTTTGTGCCTATCAGACTTTTTCGGTTGATTCGTTTTATTAAGCTACAGCCATATCTTTGAATACGACCGGGATATCCCCTATATGGAATAACATTAATTCCCAATTCAGTAGCCATTTTGCGATCTTGCTCTGGAGCAAAAGTGGCAAGATAAATATGATCATTGGATTGATTCAGCAGTTTTACTGTTGAACGGATAATTGCTTCACAACCTCTGTTGACATTTCCAGTCTGACCGCAAAGAAAATAATTCATATGTTCCTCCAAAATTTGATTGTTTTAGTTGGTGATGATTGGAGCCGGGCTACAGGGTCCACTGTCAAAGCACACCACCGGCTTGTTGTTTTTTAACAACTCATTGCACAGTATTATAAAACGCTCAGTAGCAACTGCGGCATTCCATTCCTCAGAAAGAGTTTTGTATGCATTTTCTCCAAGTTTTTCACATAACTTTTTATCATTAAGAAGCATCTGAATGTCTTTATACAGTTCATCTATGCTACCGTTGTTATAAATCATACCGTTCTCGTTATTTTTCAAAAGGAAAGGAACAGCACCGATATCTTGGCTTGCTATAACAGTACAAGCACTATTCATTGCTTCGTTTAATACTGCTCCCCAGCCTTCATTTCTATCAGATGTAAAAAGGAATATTTGAGAACGTTCCATATATTCACGAACCTTTTCAGGCGACATTGATCCGAGCATTTCAATATATTCGTGTAAACCACGTTCCTGTATCATTTCCTTTAGTTTTTGTTCCAGTGGGCCACTACCTATTATGCTCAAATGAAATGAAAGATTGTTTTCTTTGAGCTTTTGAGCAATTTCAATGGCCATTTCAGGGTGCTTTAATTCGAGAAACCTTCCACACCAGAGAATTGAATTTTCCTTTTTGTTTTTTATAATATGCTTAATATCGGGGTATGTTTTTAGTTGTGGGAAATAACCCCACCGGTATGCCTTCTGTTTAAATAAACCTAATTTTTGATAGTCAGCGGGGGCATAAGCAGATGCTGCTAACAGATAAAGAGAGGGCTTAAAGGCGTGTAATCGTTGTTGAATTAAAAAAATCTTTAAAAACTCAATGCCGTGGCACTCTTTTTTGAAGAGCCTTTCCGTATACCTGAATGTGAGTTTTTTGTTTTTTAATCGATTTTCTACATAGTGAATGGGGGCGCTTCCAAGAATTACTACATCAGCTTCGTCTGCAATTTGAAGAGCTTTTTTTTGATTTTCTTCACTAAGCTGAGAGCATAATACAAAATCGTATTTTGAATTCATATCTTCATATCCAAATGCGATTCTTTCCTCAGTGATTTTTTCACAAGCAATAAAGGTAAAGTCTATCTCGTTGTTTTTAATCAGTTCCTCGCAAAAGGGGAGTTGATGATGAGTAAGATAGTTAGAAAAGAAAGCGATTTTCATAGTACAACCTCCCATATCAGCAACGTTCGTGCTTCCAATTAACATTTTCTTTAACTATTACAGCGGGAACGCCGGCGATTGTGCAATTACTTTTTTCAATACTTCTAGTAACGATGGCTCCGGTTCCTACTATTGTATTATCTGAAATATTGACACCTTTGGTAATAATTGCTCTGTTACCTATCCAAACATGGTTTCCGATAACAATGTCTTTGGAAAAATTCAAACGATTTCCGTCAGAATCTATAATTGAGTGAGAATCCCCTGTGCGGAAAATAATGTCTGAAGAAAAGAGACAGTCTTTTCCGATTATGATTTTAGTTCCTTCAATACACGCCAAATGTATTTTCCCTGCCAATGAAGAGTTTTCACCAAGCTCGATATAATTATCATTGTCTTCTGTAACTAAATCTGCAAATTTAGCATAAGACTTTGATTTGAAAACAATTTTATTGTTATTTCCTTTAATTGTTATGGTGCAGTTTTTTAAAATTGCGCCATCTTCAACAATTACAGAATTATTCTTTCCAGAGAAAGTAATACTGGATTTTTTTACAACGCCTAGTAGGCAGATGTTATTACCCTTTTTGTTGCGTATAGAGTTGTTCAAGGGAAGGTGGTTGAAAAGAAAGGTTATTAAATATAGTGCTTTCGGATGCTTACCCAAAAGTTTTTTAATTCTTTTCATTGTTCCATTCATTTTGTTTACCTCTTATCATCTGATTGTATGCATTGTACAAAGATGAACCTATTTTTTCTCTTGAAAATTTAGATTCTATGGTATATGCAGAATTTTTGCTTAAATTCTTTGCGATTTCGTCATCAGAAAAAATTTTATCTATGTAATATATTAGCGAATCCACATCATCATATCTGTATAGAAAAGCGTTTTTGTTGTGTTCTGCAAACTCAAGAACACCACCTACGACAGCACTGATTGATGGACATCCTACAAGCATAGCCTCCCGAAGAGACGATGAATGAGTTTCAACGCAAGATGGCATAACGAAGGCGTTTGAGAGACTCATTCTGTCGGCCATTTCGTCAGGTGTCAATTTCCCAGTAAAAATGATGTTGCTTTCAAGACCGTGCTTCACAATAATTTTCTTAATGTGACGGATGAAAATTGTGTCATATAAAAAATGAGGTGCTCTTGATGAAATGTTTCCGGGAATATACAGTTTTATATCGGGATAACGAGTTTTCAATTTCGCTACGGCACACACAACATTATGGATGCCCTTGATAGGAGAAGCTCCACCTGCAACTGTAAATAGGGAGTGTCGTTCGATTTTTGAAACATCCCACTTTTTATTATAAAAAGCGTTTCCGATTGCCAATGGAGAAGAGAAAAATTTGTTCGTTTCCTCGGAAAATTGCGCTTTGGTCCATTCGTTATCAAGGATAACACCGTCGGACATTCGTATAAGCTTGGATTCGAGTTTGCTATGCTTAGTATTGCTTCTTATTTCTTTGAGCATAGATCGGAATTTTGGTGTTGATAAAATTCCTGTGTGGAGATAAAGCTTAAGTAGCGGAATATCTCCAGCAGGATGTTGTGCCAGGACTTTTGTTACACCTTGTATATATACACACACAGGTATGTGTTTGTCTACGATTTCTATAATATCAATTCCGTAAGAAAATTCGCTGCCCCATAGCATTATAATATCCGGTGAAAGCTCGCTAATTAGCTTTTTCCATTTTGCCTTATCGGAAGCTTTTCCCATTTTACCACGATGCTTTTCCACGGATATAAGGTGATATCCAATGTTGTTTTCTTCGTCACGTATACTTTTATCACAATTGGCTATGGCAACAATTTCCAACATCAGTTTACCGTCGTCAATAAATGGTTTTAGTTGGTTGTATGTTGCATCTATCCAACCACCACTCTGAACGGTTTGATTATAAAACAGCTTAGCAGCATTGCCGATGGCAGCCATAGTAATCCACATAACCTTCATATAATCAGACCTCCTTTTTTTATATAAAGCTACTTCTTTAAGTGGTATAGTATTCTAAAAATGATTCACTAAGATATATCATCAAAATTATAGGAAGCATTTGAAGTGTATAAAAGGTTGGGTTTAAAACTGCCGCAACAAAAAATACAATGAAAACGATTCGGATGCACATTTTACTGTCTTTCAAAACAACGCTTCTGCGCAAAGAAATATATAAGGATTTCATATAAAAAGCTATTAGACTGAAGCCGACAAGGCCGAAATTACCCAATATATCAAATACTTCGCTGTGTCCTCCTGTTTTTACATCAGGATGTGTCAGTCCACCAAATATGGGGTATTGGAAGAATGCATTTATTGATGTTGCCATTTTTGCCATACGGCCGTCAGTGCCTCCATAAGTACCAGTTGCTTCTAAATTACGAATCATATACCCGAACTCATAGAATTTATCTCCAACAATTTCAGAGTATGAGATATTAAATGATGACTTCATAATAAAATCGCCTAATTGTTCATGGAAAATTATCAACGCTATTACTAAGAATGTACTAATATATGAAAGCGCTTTGTTTTTACGGCTGATATACAGGGATAAGGCAAGGATAAGAAGAATGATTGCTGTAACATAGGATGCCATTGTGATAAAAACAATCGCCAGAACAATGACAAGTGTTAGAAGGAATTTTGTTTTGAAAAAAGGGATTTTATTTCGTATATACAAAAGTATAATAATAACAAAAATTGCACCATTTACAGCATCAAAGCTTCCAACTGCGTGCAGAACATCATATGGACTTGCCTCTAAAACGGAGGTGGCAGCGGCAATTCTGCTAGCGTTGGGGTCGAAAAACAATACTATTATGGAGTAGATGTAGTTAAAAATTGAGGTGACCAAAATGATAATCATTAAATTTTTTCTTGTAGCCAGCGTTTGCTGCTTACTCCAGATGTAAATTAGAGTCATAAATGCAATGATATACATCTTGTATACCATTGTATCAAACACAGTACCACTTCCGGATATAAATATCTGAAACAAAACATAAGAAATATAAAGAATTAGGCATATGACCAAGTACATATCAGAAGCTGAAATGCCACGGGTGGTAACAAGAAATAAAATGGCAAAAGCAAGTCCGTATATGAAAACGAAGCCCATACTCATAAGTGGAACATTACTGAGTGCAGGACAACTGAGTCGGGCCACAATTAAGTATGCCAAAAATGTTAAAAATGGTAATCTGGTTTTTGCCATAATAAGAACTCCTGAATAAAAAATATAAAACAGGAAGCACCGAAGGAGATTATTTTATTCCGAAAGGAGGAAACAAAATATTTTTTCGGCGTTGATTTTCCAAGTTTTATTGTGTACTAAATAGTTTTTTGCATTGTTTGCCATTTGTGTTAAATCAGAATTATTGGCTTCACTCATTTTCAATATAGCCTGGGCAAGCCCTTGAGGGGAGTCATCATTTATCCAGATAAGCAAGTCATCATAATCTGAACTGAATCCGTTTAACTTAGTTGAGGCGACGGGTCTTCCACTCATTAAATATTCAAATATTTTTGATGGGAAGGTTACCTTGGCGATGGAATTATCAACTGGGCGCGGGTTTATAAGAGCCCAAGAGGTTTGTTGCGTTTTAAGAGCTTCGGCATTGGATATCGTTCCGTGGTATCGTATGCGCGAATCGATTTCTGTTGCTTCTTGAATAAAGGAGCGCAAAACACCATCTCCATAGATGTCAAGAAAAATATCTTTGCGGGCAATATAAGAAAAAGCTTTCACCAGATTCATAATACCACTGTATTCAACAAGAGCACCAGTGTAAACAATATTTTTGGTTTGGCCATTCCAAAAGTTTCCAGTATTTTCAAATTCTGTGGGTTCAACTCCGCCATCTACTACAAGATATTTTGCGTGAGGAGCATAACTTTTTGCAACGTTTTCATTTAAAACAATATATTTATCACACTTTTTTATATTGCTAAGTGTGCTATAGTCAAACAGTTTTCTTAAAAACTTGTTGATTCCACGTTGTTTATGAACGCCTCCGATGGATAAATCTGCAAGCAAACACACTGTTTTTCCGTTAACTTTCTTTTTTATACGGCTAAGAGGAATGCCCTGAGTCGGATACATATCATACGCCATAACCAAGGAGTTTTTTGATACTGTTTTTTTTAGTTTCGAGAGGGTTTTCCAGGGTAATATCAGTTGCTTTATTATTGGTAAATTTATGTAACCGATTTGCCAGAGATTAACATTATCAAAAATTTTCTCTTTGGTTGTCTTTATAAAGAGTTTTTTGGATTTGTGGGGTGATTTGAAAGGGTGAAAGGAAATAATATCAAGTTCAACACCATTAATTTGTGAAAGATGCTTTAGCAGATTATATTGAAATTTATTTCCTGCAACCGAGGTTTCTCCAATTTTTCCAATGTCCTCAGGACGGGTCATAATGCCAAGGTAAACAATATGCATAATTTTTATTCCTTATGAATTTTTTGTTTTTTCAAATTCTGCTTTTCGTTGAAGCATTAAAGTGTCATTTATGTATAAATTGAAATAAGTTGTACCGTAATTTTTATCAAGTTCACGGTCTATATCAACAAGGTTCCAATCATGAACCAAAAAGTCGTTTTGTTCTTTTGTGGTTTCTCTTATTGCGTTTTGCAATTTTGTAATTCTTTTGTGTAGTGCTCGGAATTGATGTGAGGAGAGATATATGCCAATTGCATCATACAAAGAGCTGCTATCTATATTCAATATTCTTTCGGCGAACTTTGCGTCAATATATGGACGATTTACTCTAACCTGCTTTGTTAAAATGCAGGAAGCACCTGCATAGGTGGTGGCAGGGAAATCAGGCACGGGGAAAAAGGTCCTGTTTGCATCGTTGTCAAAAGCTTCAACACCCACGATTGTCCCGTTCTCTTCTATAACATTGTAATTATCAAGTCGATGATCGAGCTGATAGCATATTCCGTCAAGGTATTCGAGATTCGTTAAATCTTTTAAAAACGTTTCTTTATTGTAGTTTTTTCTTTCGTCGGGAGAAATATATGCAGGAGTGTGTCCGTGGGCCGCGTCCATTAGTGTGCCGATTCTGATTTTATTGCTAATGTGATTTTTGCATATATGCACGGGTGTTATTAAATGTGAAACACCTAAGAGCTCCGCAAGCTTATATGTGGCTAATTGTTTATTGGCGCTACCATTTTCGCAAAGACCTGTAGGGATATAAGAATTTGCTTTATAGCCGATTATAATGCAGGATATATACGTTATAAAATCTATAAATTCTTCTTGGTAATCTGAATTATTAAGAGAAGGGAGACCTGCGGAGGCGTAGTCGCAATATTCACCAGATAATATTGTGATTAGATGCTTATTAAAAACAGATGTTATGCGACAAAGTCTTCTATAATTGGTTTTGCAAGAAATATCTGCTTTGACAATGCGCTCAAACTCTTCTTTTTTTTCGTTTTTACAGATGTTTTGAAAATAATCATCGATCGCTTCAGCAAAATATTTCCTGAACTTTTTGTGGACCCTGCACTCTCTGAAATACTTCACTTCACCATTTACCATACACTGCGTAACAATGCTACTATTGATAATATATTTGATATTGTCGTTGCATTGATATTCGTCGCTTACTAAATCGGCAATATTATTTTTGGGTGACATAAAAAGATATATGATCAGATTTCTTATGAATTGCTTAAGCTCAAAAAACATAACATCTTCCATTCTTAATAGGGTGTGATTCCTTTGCTTTTAATGATTCTTGATTATTTTAGCAAAAAGATTTCTATAATCTTCGCATAATTGCTCAAAAGAAAGCTTTTTTTCTATGTAGCTTCTTACGCCCGAACAATATGTATTGTATTGAGTGTTGTCCATATCTGCAATTTTTTTCAGCTCTGCAATGAAAGCACTTGAATCACCGAGCTTAGCGGTAAACCCAGCAACGTTATGAACATCGTCCCAAGGGGTTGTACCACGAGATATAATTACAGGGCATCCTGAAATCAAAGCTTCTTCGATTACATAACCATAGTTTTCTGTGGTGGTAGGAAGAAAAAAACAGTCATAGCCCTTTGCAATCTCGCGAGCTTTGTCAGAATCCAATCTTCCTTTGTAGGTTATTTTAATGTTTTGTGGGGCTTTTGCTATAACCTTTTGGCACTCTTCCCAATAAGCCTCATCTTCCAGTGAACCAAAAATATCAAAAACTACATCTTGCTTCAGTTGACAAACACATTCGATGGCAAAAAGCAAATTTTTGATCGGATGAATTCTGCTTGAAAAAACCACATTCAGCTTACCTGCTTCTTTTGTGTAGTCGGTTCGAGGCTTGAATATACAAGGCATGTTGGGGATCAAGGCTATTTTTTCAGGCTTGATGCCTAAATATTTAGGAAGATTTTTTACTTCACCTGGCGTGGTTGCCTGGAACCAGACATCCTTGAAAACTGACCCCAATCGACAAGCAAGTGCTGCACCTATTTTCTTTAGTGGCTTGTGCCTCATGGCATTATCTAAAACGTCACCATCAGGAGTGATAAGAACAGGGATGCTACGTTCTCTAGCCTCATCTAATACATCCTTGTTAAAGTGAAAATATGTTGTAATAGTACCAGAACAATAAATAAAATCAGGTCTGATCTCATCCATTATTTTGCCAAAGGTTGAGCCGTTAAAATTCTTATCAGAAAAGTAGAGAACACGAGCTTTTCCATATTGATTGTAGCCAGCTGTTATATTTTTAAAGGGCTCATCAGTTTTGTAATCGTGATTTCTTGTGATTATCACAATATCATATTCATCGCCGAAAGCCTCGGTGAAATTGTAACGACTGGTTGCTATTCCTCCGAAATTCACTCCGGGGAAATATCCCCCTGTAATGATGAGTATAGTTTTTTTATTTTTCATTTCTTTTAACTTCTGTTTCATAAATTTTAGCATCTATAAGATATCTGTACCAATAAGCCTGCATAAATGCATGGATTCTTCCTGCTTCGCCATCAAGAAAACCGAGTTTAAGGTAATATCTGTACCAATAGTAAAGTTTTGCTCTGAAATATTTGGGGAGCTTATAATAAAGATTGTTTCTTGCCATTCTTGTTTTCTTTGCAGATTCGGGTAGATTGGCATCTTCGTCATCCTTTATTGCTTGCTCGTAATTGATTGTTTCTAATGTTGAATACCAATTATGCTTGCTGATCCAATTTTCAAGAGATTTGAAATCATAGTGAAGACAGTCGTTCTTTAAATAGAGAAGCTCACCTTCGGATATAACAGTCTGATCGCGCATGCCTATCTCGTCGATATAGCCTTTACCATACTTGAAAATTGTGGTTCGATAAAAGGGATATACACCACCATGCTTTAAAAATTTACCTAAGAAGTAAATTTTAAATTTAACGATAAGTCCATTTACATTGTCGTCAGCATGTGCGATACATTCTTGTGAAATTTCTTCTCTCAATTCGGAGGTAACCTCTTCGTCTGCATCTAATCGGAATACCCACTTTGTTTTTATGTCAAGTGTATCTAAAGCCCAATTGAATTGTTTTCCGTGTGTGATGAACGGATGCACCACGACTTCAGCTCCAGCCTCTTTAGCAATTTCGCAGGTTCTATCGGTGCTTCCACTATCTACAACTATTATTCTTGCAGCTAATTCTTTAACAGAAAGAATACATCTCTTAATGTTGGGTTCTTCATTTTTAGTAAGTATTATAACCGTAATATCATTCATTTGAGTATTTCTCCTTTAGGCTGGATTGGGATAACTAATTTCTCTCGATTAGCTGAGAAAATATGTTTTCGTATTTTTTCATAGCAATAGGCTTATCATATTTGTTGAGATATAAAGCTCTTGCTTTTTCACCCATAATGCTGCAATCCTGAGGATTCGAATAAAGAAATTCAATTTGGCTTTTTAGTTGGGCGCTGTCTCCGAGAGGGATAAAGCAACCAATTTTTTCTTCTTTGACTTCTTTTGCAAGATAAGAAGCTTCTTCGGCTATGACAATAATGGGGTGTTGGCCTTGTAAATAGCTGTAATATTTGCTAGGGGCACAAGTGCCAACCAATCCCTTTTCCAGACTAACGATAAAGGTGGAGGTGATGGCTATTGCTTGTTGAAAATCTTCACCTGTTAGATAGTCAAAAAACTGAACGTTGGAAAGCTGGTTTTCTTGTATAAAGTTTTTAACCAATGCAGTTTTATTTCCGTGGCCAATGATAAGAAAGCGAACACAATCATTTCCTTTCATAAGCTTTGCGGTATGGAGAAGCGTATCTATGTCCTGACAAGTTCCCATATTGCCAAAATATGAAATGATAAAATGGCCCTCTTTATAACCAAATCGTGTATAAGCGTCCTGGTTTTTAGAACAAGTTTCTTCGTGTGCCCAATTAGCAATAGTGATAATATCATCAGCAGCTATGCCTCTGCGATTAGTAAGTAAAAATTGTTTCATTTCATCAGTTAAAGAAACAACCTTGTCGGCATTTTTATAAAGGGATTTATTAATTAGTTGCATTAATTGATCAATTATATTCCCTTTTGTGATGCTTTTGGAAGCGTATCCTATTTCTGGATAAACATCATAAGCTACGAAAACCAATTTGGTTTTGTAAAGTTTTTTTGCCAAAATTGCTACGGCAGGCAGAATGGGTGGATTGGAATAGACAATAACCGAACGATATTTTTTCAGCTCCCGTATATGAAAAAAAGCACTGAGAGTGAAAGAAAAGTAATTTACAAGTCTACCCAATGTGGATTTTCTGCTAAACTGAAGATACTTGATACGCTTAATGTCAACGCCTGAAAAGGTTTCACGTTTTATGGTGTTTCGTTCTTTTGAATACTCCTTTGGATATCCACAAAGAGCTCCTACTTTGAAATTTTGCGATGCAAGGTGCTTGGCTGTGTCAAAGGGCAGCGTCGCAGAAGATACAACCTCAGGATAAAAAAATTGACATAGAAATAAGATATCGCCGTTCACAAGTTATTCCTCGCTTATAATACTTTTTTTAATTGATTCTTCATTTTGAGCCAGACAGTATTCAAATCCAAATTTTTCAAGTTTTTGGTCGTACACGAGAGTCCCAAAGGCTTTTTTTGCAACACCAAAGAAGGGAAACAGCATTTTGACGCCGACACCTAACAGTTTACTTGAGAAAAATTTTTTGCCACGAGCACTCATTGCCCATTTTGCAATATCGCAAGTGTTTATATATTCATTGTTTTGTGGCATGCAGATACCGGAAATTTCTCTATCAATAACCAATTTCACAAATTCTGCAAGGTTATATATGTATATCATGCTGCGTTGGTTGTTGATGCTAGGGAAAACTAGTAATATTTCTGCTATTTTGATCAATGTATTAAAATTCCCTCGGCACCCTAAACCATATACCATAGGAGGTCTTATTATAGTGACGCAAAAGTCTTTGTTTTCAAGCTGTGCGATGGCGTTTTCAGCTAAAAGCTTGGATTTGCCATAATTAGTTTTTGGTTGGAGGGGAGTACATTCTGAAATCACACCCATATCCATACCATACACACTCATAGAACTTAGAAAAACAAATTGTTTCACGCCTTCGTTTCGTGCTTTCTGTGCGGTTTTTAATGCTAGATCATAGTTGACGCTGTAGTAAAGTTGTTCATTTTTTTGTGTTTCTTTACGGTGCGCTATTCCGGCTACATGAAAGATTACATCATATTTGGAAAAATCAGTATATACCCATTCACTGTTTGTCATATCAATTGTATGAATTATATAGCTTCCTGGATACTTCTGTTTCATATAATTTTCAAATGAAACACCTATATAACTATTTGCTCCAGTAATCAAGACTTTTTTCATTTTTTGTTTGCTTCTTTCTTTGTTTTTCCAGTTCCGCCTTCTACAACACCCTCGCTTTTAAGAACGCTAGTGATAGTACCTAAAAAGCATTTGATGTCAAAGGCAAGGCTGATTTTTTCAACATATTCACCATCGAAAGCTGCTTTTATATCAATTTCTAATTCATCACGCCCACTAATTTGAGCCCAACCGGTAAGACCCGGACGAATATCATTTGCACCATATTTGTCACGCTCGTCAATTAAATCGAATTGATTCCAAAGTGCAGGTCTAGGGCCAATGATGCTCATTTGACCAGCAAGAATATTAAATAATTGAGGCAGTTCATCCAAACTCGTTTTTCTTAAAATTTTACCGGTTTTAGTAATCCATTTCTCGGGGTCGGATAACTCGTGGGTAGGAGCATCAGGTGGTGTGTCTGTTCGCATGGTTCTAAATTTTAAAATGCTGAAATGCTCTTTGTTTTTTCCGACTCTTTTCTGCTTAAAAAAGACAGGTCCGGGAGAGTCTAATTTGATTGCTAAAGCTACTAAGGCCATAGGGAGTGCAAGAGCGATTATTCCGCCCAGGGAAAGCACAATGTCAAGAAAACGCTTGATGTATTTTTGATACATTTTGAAATTCTCCATTCTTACGTATTTGAAGAAAAAACACAACCACAGGGGAGTTTAGTGTTTTCGGGTACTGTTTGGGTCGAGGGGACTACCGCGTTGCAGCCTATTTGACAACCATCTTTAACAATAGAGTTATGGTTAACTACCGCACCGGCACAAATTAAGCAACCTCTTCCGATTTTTGAATTGCTGTTTATGACAGCCATAGGTTCAATTATTGAGCCAGATGAAACATGTGCAGATGGGGCGATGTACGCTTTAGTACTACATAATACAGGGATTTCAAAGCCGTTCTTTTCTAAAAATTTTAAAAACTCTAGTCGTTTACTTGAGTCTCCGATAGCAACTATTGCAAATTTATAAGCTTTAGTAAATTTTTTAGCTTCGTTTATTTTCCCAATAGCTTTGCTTGATACATCGTCCAAAAAATCTATTTTATCAAATTTTTTAGTATCTTTGGCAATGTCGTAAACAAGACTGCCATACTGTCCGGCACCCAATATTAATAAATTGCTCAAAAAGGCCACCTCAAACATAAGTGAATGATATATAAATATACAGTATAATTGTATCATATGCTATATATAAAATCAACAATTATAAAAAGAAAAATCTCTCCCGAGGGAGAGATTTTTTAGATAACTTTAAACATGGAAAGCATTATTTCAATTGTTTCCAAATACTTGGTTCCGTTAACCGGAGTTCTGCACTCAATTACGATACAACCACCCTTATTATCGTCAACGCAGTACACGGTTGTGATAATATCGCTATCACTATCACCGGTCTGAGAACGATAAGCAGTATTTGTATTTTCTATTTCAAGTGCTGCAGAGCTATTTAATTTTTTATGGTTCTTTTCTGTTGCACGACAGCATTGCTTATAGCTCATTTCTCTTACGGGGGTTATGGTCATTTTTACAGCGCCATTATCCTTTGCAGTAAGAGTAGCTACACCATCATCATTTTCACTTACATCAAAAACGGTTTTGTCAATAAAAAGTGTATAGTTTTTATTGGGGTTAATGATGGGGTCTGTTGATGATGGCACAACAAAAGATGTTTCTGTTGAATCAGCAGGAGCTTCAGTTGTTTCTGAAGCTGCAGTGCTTTCAGTAGTGGTTATTTTTGTAGCCTCGGTAATGTCAGAAGCGTCGGTAATATTGGGGGAATCCGAATTACCTGTCGCTTTTCTGCCGAAAGGTGCAAATGCTATTGCAACTACGGCAATAACCACTGCAAGAACACATAGAACTATAATTAAGCTCCACTTTTTTTTATCGCTCATAATTAAGCTTTATCCTTTGAACCGAAGAGTTCGATTTTTTCACGAACAGTTTCTTTAATTGCTTCGCAACCGGGTGCAAGAAGCTTTCTGGGGTCGAAGCCCTTACCCTGAAGGTCTTTACCAGCTTCGATATATTTTCTTGTTGCATCCTGGAATGCGAGCTGACATTCTGTGTTAACGTTGATTTTGGAAACACCGAGAGAAATAGCTTTCTTGATCATATCAGCGGGGATACCTGTACCACCGTGGAGAACGAGGGGCATTGTACCTGTTTTTTCCTGAATTGCTGCAAGTGTATCAAATGAAAGACCTGCCCAATTTTCGGGATATTTACCATGGATGTTACCGATACCTGCTGCGAGCATTGTAACACCGAGGTCTGCAACCATTTTGCATTCGTCGGGATCTGCACATTCGCCAGCACCAACAACGCCGTCTTCTTCGCCACCGATAGAGCCAACCTCAGCTTCAAGAGAAAGGCCTAATTCTTCACATGTTGCAACGAGCTCTTTTGTCTTTTCGATGTTTTCCTCGATAGGATAGTGAGAACCGTCAAACATAATTGATGAGAAGCCAGCTTCGATACAAGCCTTTGCACCTTCGTATGAGCCGTGGTCAAGGTGAAGAGCAACAGGAACAGTGATTTTAAGGTCTTCAATCATTGCTTTAACCATATCAGCAACTGTTTTGAAGCCACACATATATTTACCTGCACCTTCGGAAACACCGAGAATAACAGGTGAATTCATTTCCTGAGCTGTAAGAAGAATGGATTTTGTCCATTCAAGGTTGTTGATGTTGAACTGACCAACTGCATATTGGCCTGCTTTTGCTTTTGTGAGCATGTCTTTTGCGTTTACTAAAGGCATTTTTAACACTCCTATATAATAATTTTTTTATAAACTGAAATTAAATGTCTTCTTCTCTCAAATTGAGAACAAGCTCTTTTTTTGTGGGAACAAGCTTTGTGTATTTAACCCCCGCTGCATCAAACATTCTTTTTGAAGCTCTTGTTGAAGAGGTTTCGGCATATTTATCGGAAAGATAAATAACCTCCTTGATACCACTCTGGATTATAGCCTTTGCACATTCGTTGCAGGGGAAGAGAGCAACATAAATTCTGCTTCCTGCAAGGCTTCTGCCACGGCAGTTAAGAATAGCATTGAGCTCTGCATGGCAAACATAGAGATACTTTGTGTCATAAGGATCATCGCCACTTCTGTCCCAAGGGAAAACGTTGTCGTCGCATCCTGCAGGGAAGCCATTGTAGCCAACAGATAATATTCTGTTTTCATCGTTTACGATACAAGCACCAACCTGTGTGTTGGGGTCCTTACTTCTTTCTGCACAGAGCATAGCAGCACCCATAAAGAATTCATCCCAGGAAATGTATCCGTCTCGTTTTGCCATACGTGTCACTCCTTGTCTCCATTCAAATCCATTTTACATTATACAGTCTATTTGTGAATTTTTCAACATAAATTAATAAATTTGATATGAGTAGGTAAAAAAATTGTATATTTATGATAATCTTAAGTTTTATTTTCTAAATAAGAAAAATATTTCGTTGAAATTTTGGTATTATCAACTAACAGATTAAACCGATTAGGAGAAATGGTATGGGTAAAGGTTATTTTAAAAGAGTTCTCGGTATGTGTAAGCCTTGGGAGCTTGTTTATTGGTGGATTTTAAGACTTTTAATGATTGGTGGAATTATCCTTCGTCTTGTTGAAGCTGATGAATTGGGTATGTATCAGCCTATGCAGATGGCAGCAAACCTTTTGGGTATGTTTGCTTTTGAAATTTGTCAGGCGTTCCCTGCAAAAACATTCCCCCGATATTTTTCTGCATATTTCCAGAACATTACAATTCTCGGATTTTTCCTCGCTTCATTCGGAGGCGCATTCCTTAATTTCTATTACATAATTCCTGCTTATGATAAGGCTCTTCATTTGTTTGGATGCATGGAAGCAGTATTTATCAGCTACGAGCTTATCTGCGCTATGCAGTTAAGGGACAAGCTTATTGTTCCTGCAAAATATATCACTCTTGGTGCATTCGGACTTGCTTTTGTTTTTGCTGCAGGCTGGGAATTGTTTGAGTTCACATTTGACCAGTGGTTCGGTGGTGATGCTCAGCATTGGAGTCTTGAGCTGGCAATAAAAGAAGCAGGTGGATTAGAAAATCTCTTTATGCTCATACCTCTTGAGCCTGAACGCCTTGAAGCAAGGTTTGCAATTATGGATACAATGGAAGATGCAATATGCAATGCTTTGGGTGCTGTTATCATGTATCTGATATTGAGAAAGAAGCCTTACAGACATATGGGCAAGAACAATATCAACAAAATGATAGAAGAAGAATTGGCTAAAAATGCCAAAGAAAGCACAACAGTATAAATATATATTGATTATTTAAGAAAAAAGCATTATAATCACAATGTATGATAATATAAGGAGGAATACCTATGTCTAAAAAGGTATTGGCAGTTATTCTGTCACTTATGCTTGCTTTTTCGGTAATTGCAGTTCCCGTTGGTGCAGCTGATATTTCATTTGATGAAATCAGTATCGGCGATATCAATTTTGAAAACTTCAATATCGAAAACTTTTTCAACCAGATTATTGATAAGCTTCTTAACTTCGTTCTTAAGTATCTGAACCAGTTCTGGCCCGGATATGACGACCAGTGGGTTGGTCAGGACGAATATGTTCCCGAGTATTTCTATACAGGTAAAGACACCTTCGACACTGAAGCTGCTGAGGGCGCTCAGTGGGAGTTAGGCTTCTCAGGTGCATCTCTTCTTGATGGTATTGATGTAACAAGTGGCGACTATTTCCTTGCAGGTTCTCTTGAGCCCATCGCAGGTCGTGTTCCTGTAAGAGTAATTGATGACCAGAGAGTTCGCGTATATGCAGTATCAGACGGTGTTAGTGGTATTGTTATTCAGGCTGTTATTGACGGCTTCGGTCTTTCTCGTGGCGATATCCAGATTATTCGCGAGAAGATGGAAGAATTCGCAACAAAGAATGGCGTTGTTGCTATCAACGTTTCTGTTCTTCACCAGCACTCCTGTATCGATACTCTCGGTATGAACGTTCCTCTTGCACAGGCACTTCTTATGAACACAGGTAATGCTGCAGCAGGTGGCATTCTTGAAGATCTTAAGGTTTCCAAGAATCAGGAATTTATGGAAAATCTTTATTCAAAAACTGTTCTCGCTATGAAGAGAGCTGTTAATGATATGAAGCCCGGCGACCTTTACTATGGTTATGCTGATATAAACGAGCTTATTTACGATAAGCGTGAACCCATCTCTTATGACCCTAACATTAACAGACTCCGTTTCGTTCCTGAAGATGGAACACAGGAAACATGGGTTCTCGAAGCAGGTATTCACTGTACAATGCTTGGTGCGGGTCCTGATGAGCTTACAGCAGACTTCCCCTACTACATTGAAAGAGCTATCAACACAAGCAAATATGCTGCAAATGTAGTTTATGTTCAGGGTGCTGAGCTTGCAATTACAACAGACTGTGACTCTCTCAACTTGCCTGAAGATATGGATGGCATTGATAGAATGGTAGCATATGGTGAAGCAGTTGCAGAAAGAGTAATGGCAATCGATAATGATGTTAAGCTTGATCCTGTTCTTAATGTTAAAATGATGGAAGTTCGTCTTAACGTTACAAACGAAATTCTTACACTTGCTGCTCGTGAAGATGTTCTTAATCCTGTTATCGTAAAAGCAGAAGACGGTTATCAGATGGTTACCGAAATCGGTTATATGGAGCTTGGCAACAATGTTGCTATCTTCCTTTGCCCCGGTGAATTTGAGCCTGCTCTTATTTACGGTGGTCCCGAATCAGGCGATGCTTCCTGGACAGGTGAAGAGTGGACATATGAGCCTCTCAAGAACTTCACATCCTGCGAAAATATTATGGTATTCGGTCTCTGTAACGACCAGGCAGGCTATGTTCTCAGAGATAATGAGTTCCACTCATTGTTTACAGAAAATGAAGAAATCAATGTTATCTGCGATACATCTGGTTCTGCATTCACAGAAGCATTTATGGAGCTTATTGAGTCAACAAAAGCTGTTGCTTAATTAAAAGTATTGCCCTCCGACGAAGGTCGGAGGGTTTTATTTTTTTATTCACATTCTTTTAACTCTTTGTCTATTTACAAGAAACAATAAAATGTGCTATACTATACTATATATAATTATGTCTTGTTATGGTGGTTTTAATGGAAAGAAAAAGTGGTGTATTATTACATATTTCTTCCCTGTGGGGAGACTATTCCTGTGGTGGTTTTGGAAATTCTGCCAAGGAATTCATAGACTTCCTTTCAGATTGTGGCTTTTCCTACTGGCAGGTTTTGCCCTTCGGCTTGGTGGACGAATGTAATTCGCCCTATAAATCCTATTCAACCTTTGCAGGCAATCCTTATTTTGTTGATTTGGAGAGTTTGTATAAAAAAGGTTTTCTGACAGAAACGGAGTTGAATGATGCCCGTCAAAGCACACCATATTCTTGCGAATTTGAAAGATTAAGCATTGAGAGAATCAAGCTTCTTATAAAGGCCTCTCAAAGAGTAAACGAAGAGCAAAGGGCACAGATAAATGCTTTTGTAAGTGAGCATAAGCACATTAAAGAGTTTTGTACCTTTATGGCTCTCAAGGAAGCTAACGAGGACAAGGAATGGTCCTTGTGGACAAATAAAAGTATCGATGAAAATATAGAGTTTGGTTGGCGCTTTATTCAATATGAATTCTTTGCACAATGGGCAGAGATTAAAGAATATGCTAATAATAAGGGCATAAAAATTATAGGAGATGTGCCTATTTATGTGTCCTTTGATTCATCTGATGTATATTTCAACAAGCCGCTTTTCCTTATAGATGACAACAATAAAATGACAGATGTGGCAGGAGTTCCACCGGATTATTTTGCAGCAGACGGACAGCTTTGGGGAAATCCTCTTTATGATTGGTCTGCTATGGAAAAGGAGAATTTTAAATGGTGGAAGGACAGAGTTTCTTCATATCTTGAGCTTTTTGACGGTATAAGAATAGATCATTTCAGAGCATTTGAAAGCTTCTGGGCAGTAAAGGGCGATGCCAAAACTGCTAAAGAAGGACGATGGGTAAAGGGTCCTGGCATGAAGCTTATAAATGCAATAAAAAGTGTTGCAGAGAATAAGCTTATCATCGCAGAGGATTTAGGAGACATAACAAAAGAGGTTACCCAGCTTGTTGAAGAAAGTGGTTTCCCCGGAATGCGAGTTTTTCAGTTTGGATTCTTAGGAGGAGAAACACCCCATAAGCCTCATAACTACATAAACAATTGTGTGGCATATTCAGGAACTCACGACAACAACACTCTTTTAGGCTATTTATGGGAAACTCCATATGAGCAGAAAAATGAGGTTATGCGTTATTGTGTCTGTGACGAAAATCAGTGGAATGAAAAAGGCTGCAGAGCAATAATCAGAACCATAATGGCGAGTAATGCAGGTCTTGCGATTTTTCCTGTTCAGGATTTGTTGGGCTATGGTAACGACACCAGACTCAATGTTCCCGGTAGGGCAGAGGGTAACTGGCTTTACAGAATCACTAAGGACCAGTTGAACTTAATAAACAAACAAGAATTAAGAGAATTAAACAAATTATACGGTAGGTAATATTATGGCACAGTTAAAGGATATAACTTTATTTTTACTTGATATGGACGGTACAGTTAATTTGGGCTATGACCCTATTGACGGTGCAAAGGAGTTCCTTGAAACTCTTAAGGCGCAAGGGAAGAATTTCATTTTCCTTACAAATAATTCTTCAAAGAATGCAATGGACTATGTTGAAAAAATGCGTTCATTGAATTTTCCTTGTGAAAAGGAAAATGTTTTCACATCGGGTATGGCTGCAGGAATGTTTTTGCAGGAAAACAAGAAGGATTCTTTAGTTTATGTTTGTGGAACAGAATCTCTCAAGGCTGAGCTTAAAAAATATGGCGTTAATATCAGCGAGGATGGCGTTGGCGCAGATACTGTTCTTTTAGGCTATGATACCGAGCTGGATTACAAAAAAATCCGTATAGTTTGTGATCTTCTTGACGGTGGCGCAGATTATTACGCAACCAATATTGATATGGTTTGCCCCATTGAAGGTGGCAGATATCTTCCCGATTGTGGAAGCTTTGCAGATATGTTTGAATGTGCTGTAAAGAGAAGACCCATTTTCTTGGGCAAGCCTGACAGAACAATGATTGATATTCTTGCAAAAAGAGAAAATATTCCCTATGATCAGATTGCAATGGTGGGCGACAGAATTTATACTGATGTTAAAACAGGTATAAATGCAGGTGTAACCTCTGTGCTTGTTCTTTCAGGTGAAACCACAATGGAAGACTATGAAAAGAGTGATGTAAGACCTGAATATGTATTAGGGTCTGTTAAAGATATTTTAGAGGCTATCAGATAAGGGAGGCGAACAGATGCTTAAAAGATTTATAATTATTCTTACAATTGCTTCACTTTTGTGTTCAATTATGTCAATGGGCTTCAGTGCATCGGCTTACTATGAAGAGGAGGTTCTTTATGGTGATGTTGATGGCGATGGCGCCCTTACAACAGAGGATGCTCGTCTTGCACTCCGTATGGCATCTGGTGGTGTTATGCCTGAGGATGAAATACAGTTAAAGCGCGCTGATGTTAACTTTGATGGCATGGTAACTCTCTTCGATGCGCGACAGATTCTTCGTGCATCAGTGAAGCTTGCTAACCTTCAGCCATCGGGTGCATTTACCGGATTTACAACTGAGGGTATCAGCAATATAACTGAAGAAGAGGTTGTAGCGTACTTTAACAAAAGCCTTAATAAACTTAAAATTGTTAATGGCGAGGATGACAAAAATGTTGCAGTAACAATATTAAAATCAAAAGAGGTTAACCTTATAGATCTTGATATAAAAACAGTCGAGGTTCCCTTGTTTGATTTTAATGCAAGTGCTGAATCTGTTACAGCTGAAGTAGAAAAGAGCTTAACAAGCGAGGAAGAAGAAATAGAGTACACTACAATTTCTTCAGGCGCAGGGCAGTACGATTTGCTTTCTGTTGAGGGCGAGGATTATGTATCAAATCTTTCAGCAAGTGATGTGTTCGGCCTTAAGGTAACCTTAAAGGACACTATAATGACAATAGAAATTGCGCTTCCTGATACCGAAATAGAAACGGCTAATCAGTCTGCGTATGCGAAAGTATTTAATACAACTGATCTGATTGCTGAGCAGGACACAACTCTTATGAAACTTATGAAGGCAAGCTCAGGTGAAACGGCTACCTTCCGTGAATTCAAAAACTGTGTTCTTAAAGCTGAAATTGACATTATGACAGGTAATGTTCTTTATTACTCAGCTAATTTCGAGTCCCATGTTTATGTAGCTCAGACAAACTTTGGCTTAAGCTCCCTGAGCCTTGCAAAGCTTAAGGATATTACATTCCATAAGAACCACTCTATAAAATATCAGGATTTCCAGTGGTTAAATTGAAAAATAGTGAGGGGTTTTTGATATGAAAAAATATGTTGTTGCTCTCGACCAAGGTACAACAAGCTCAAGAGCTATTATTTTCGATAAAAAGGGTAGAATCGTTTCAAAGGCACAGTATGAATTTGAACAGATTTACCCCAACACAGGCTGGGTTGAGCATAACCCTTATGAGATTCTTGATTCTCAGATGCGTTCACTTTCTGCTGCTATTGATTACGGCAGAATTGACCCTAAGGAAATTGCGGCAATTGGTATTACCAATCAGCGAGAAACAACAATTCTCTGGAATAAGGACACAGGTAAGCCTGTTTACAATGCAATTGTGTGGCAGTGCAGAAGAACTGCGCCCATTTGCGAAAAGCTTAAAGAGAGTGGCCTTGAGGATTATGTAAAAGAAAAAACAGGTCTTCTTATTGACGCGTATTTCAGCGCAACAAAAATTAAATGGATTCTTGATAATGTTCCGGAAGCAAGAACTCTTGCTATGGAAGGTAAGCTTCTTTTCGGTACTGTTGAAACCTGGCTTATCTGGAATATGACTAACAAGCAGGTGCACATTACTGATTACAGTAACGCTGCAAGAACAATGCTTTTTGATATAGAAAAGCTTTGCTGGGATGAAAAGCTTTGTAACGAGCTTGGTATTCCTATGAATATTCTCCCAGAGGTAAGAGAATGTAGCGATGTTTACGGCTATGTTTCAGAAGATATCCCGGGCCTTAAATCCCTTGCAGGCATACCGATTTCAGGTGCCATAGGCGACCAGCAGGCAGCCCTCTTCGGTCAGGCTTGCTTCAATGCAGGTCAGACAAAGAACACATATGGTACAGGCTGCTTCCTTCTTATGAACACCGGTGAAAAGCGTATTCACTCCAAGAATAATCTTATTGAAGGTATTGCTTGGGGTATTAATGGTAAGGTTACTTATGACCTTGAGGGTAGTGCGTTTAACGCAGGCTCTGTTATCAAATGGCTTCGTGATGAGCTTCGCCTTATTTCTGAGCCTAGCGAATGTGACTTCCTTGCAGAAAGTGTTAAGGATTCCAATGGAGTTTATCTTGTTCCTGCCTTTACAGGTCTTGGTGCACCTTATTGGGATATGTATGCTAGAGGTTGTATTATGGGTCTCACCCGTGGTGCAAACAGAGCGCATTTTGCGAGAGCAGTTCTTGAAAGCATCGCTTTTCAGGTTACAGACCTTGTTGAAGCAATGTCGAAAGACAGTGGTATTTTAATGAGTGAGATGCGTGTTGACGGTGGTGCATCTGTAAGTAATATCCTTCTTCAGATTCAGTCAAATCTTACATCCTCAAGAGTTAACCGTCCTAAGCTCGTTGAAACAACTGCTCTTGGTGCAGCGTATATGGCAGGTCTTGCAGTCGGCTTCTGGAAGGATTTTGATGAAATAGAGCATGTGCGCGAGGTCGACAGAATCTTCGTTCCTACTGTTGATGGCGAAACAAAAGATAATATGTTGAACGGTTGGCATAAGGCTGTTGAACGTTCTCGCGACTGGGAAGATAAATAACTATGAATACAGAAATATTAATCATACTGTTTGGTGCATTGACTACTGTGCTTTCGATTATTTGCATTGTGCTTGTTCTTTCATTAAAGAAGAACAGAAATGATGATGCAATTTATGAGGAGTTTCGCCGTAACCGAGAGGAGATGGCGAGATCGGGTAGAGCGTCCCGTGAGGAAACAACAGCTGCGCTTGGTAAAATTGAAGATAAATTAAGCCTGATGCTTAAAGAAAATTATCAGAGCAGAATTGATTTAACTGATAAGGTTTCTGCATCCTTGAAATCCATTCAGGAGCAGAACATTCAAAGCGCAGAAAGACAGTCAAGAGTAATCGGCGAGTCCATTTCCAAGATGCAGGAAAGCAACGAAAAGAAGCTTGAGGAAATGAGAGTAACTGTTGACGAAAAGCTGACTGCAACTCTTTCAACAAGACTTAACTCTTCATTTAAAACTGTTTCCGAGCAGCTTGAAAATGTTTATAAGTCTCTTGGAGAAATGAAGGAGCTTTCTCAGGGGGTTACAACAAATGTTACTTCTCTTAACAGAATTCTTACTAATGTTAAGGCAAGAGGTACATGGGCAGAGGTTCAGCTTGAATCAATTCTCGATCAGACAATCCCTGGGCTTTATGTAAAAAACTATTCTCCGAAAAATAATAGCGAGCATGTTGAGTTTGCTATTCGCTTTCCCAATAGTGACAAGAATGGCGAGGATATTTACTTACCTATAGACTCAAAATTCCCCTTAGAAGATTACGTTCGTGTTTGCGATGCAGCAGACAGAGCAGACCCTGATGCCTTGCAGGTGGCAAGAAAGGCTCTTGAGGACAGAGTTCTTGCTGAGGCAAAGGAAATAAAAAAATATATCGTTGTTCCTCAGACAACACCATTTGCCGTTCTTTATCTTGCGACGGAAGGCCTTTATGCAGAAATTGCTTCTTCAAAAAGTGGTATTGCAGAAAAGCTTCAGGCACAGAATGTTATGGTTGCAGGGCCCTCTACAATAACAGCTCTTCTCAATTCCTTTGCTATGGGCTTCAAGGCTATGGCAATCAATGAAAAGGCTGATGAAGTCAGAAAGCTTTTAGGTGCTGCTAAAACTCAGTATGAAACATTCGGTAATGTTCTTGAAAAAGCAAGGAAGAAAATTGACGAGGCAGGAAAATCTCTTGACGAAGCCCGTCACAGAAACGAGATTATTCAAAAGAAGCTCAAAGGCGTTGAGGTTCTTGATGCCGGCGTAGCAGGAGAGGTCCTTGAATTAACTGAATATACTGAATAAATAAAAGATGTTGGATTTTGAAAAATCCAACATCTTTTTTAGTGCTTAAAGTCTGTTAGTTAAGAAATTTCTTTTTGAGCAAAGAACAAAATCAAAGGTTTTTTCTTGAAGGTAATCTATTCTTTTACCATCCTTTTTGATTATATACCCTTTGTAGCGTAAGATGGTTTTGCCATTTTCTATTTCACCGGAAACCTTTATATTGTAGGCTGAACCGCCGTCCTTGCGAAGCTCAGCAAGCTCTTTTCCGATATTATCGTTCCATTGCCAGACTGCATACATTTTTTCGCTTTGAAGCGGTGAATCAGGTATTATTTCTGTTCCTACCGTTACAATAGTTATAGTTTCGCTGTAAAATTCATCCTCGAATTTATCATTGGCGTAGCCGATTGCTTTAGATACGCCGATAATAGGGTAAGAGGTGTAATAAAGAGCTCCGAGCGTTGATATTATGACAATCAAAGCAAGAATGAAGACCAGTATTTTTCTTTTCATATTATCACCTCTTATTTTTCATAAGGTATAACATAGACCGAATAAGTATCGTCAGTGAACTTCACAAAAACAATTTTACCGTTATTACAGATGCTGTAAGCCATATAACCTTTTTCAATTAAAGTTTTTATTTCAAGCTTGTCGGTGATTTCTTTAATTGGTGGCTTTTCAATAAATTCATCTGTGTTCAGGTAACCATAGGAATATACTATACCCTGGTTCATAGTGCGTCTGTTCTGAGTGAAGTAGGGTTGATGAACGGAAGCATCTTCAGTATTTTTATTTAAGCTGACACCACGATTTTCCCAACAAACATATTCCTTGATATCACCAACATAAACCTGCTCTATCTCTTTTTTACATTCAAAATGCTTGTAAAGATTAAGCTCCTTAAGAGCTTTTATAGTGTTTTTCATATAGGGAGTGACATAAACATCAAGGGTTTCCGGTCCTTCAGCCGAGTAGCCGAAATATCCTGAATAAGCAAAGGAGATTTTACCTATCTGAGTTTCTTCGGGAGTAAACCATTCTTCAGAGGTTAATGAGCATATATCTTTGTAGATAGCTTTTTTGATTTTAGTATATTCCTTTTCGGTTATGTCTTTAAGTACAGATGTGGTTAAGCCATCCTTTGATGTTATGTCGAAAACAGCCTTGTCTTCTTCATAATCTGCAACAAAGGCGTTGGTGTAGGTTAAATAAACCTCATCGAGTATGAATGCAACATCATTATTAACATCTGCCTTTGGGAATAAGGCTTCTTTATAAACCTCTTTTGCAGCTTTTGTGTCCCAAAGCTTGATAATTTCCTGCGTAACATCTTCACCAAGATATTTGTATTCTCTTGAGATTGTTGTGCCATCCTTTTTGGTATAGGTTACTTGGAAAGAAGAAGCTGTTGTATCATCATTTTTCTCGGTAACAAGCTGGTGTAAATCAAGGATTAATTCAATGTCTTCTTTATCAGTAGCGACTAAGGATGTACCTGATGTATAGCGAATCTGTTCCGTAAAACCTTCATAATCGTGGACTGCAGGAAAGAATTCAGCAAAGGGGGAAGTGATTTCAATCTGTTCGATTTCATCTATTGAGGGCACTTTATTGTATGTACCGAATACACCCGTAGCACCAATAATTACACAGAGAGCTATAACCAAGCATAAAGTTATACCGCTTATAACAGAAATTTTAAGCTTTTTGTGAGTGAAGTTAATAATTAAATTGCAGATAATACAGCAGATAAATCCGATTATGATTGCAAGGATTGTGGCTATTTTATGATAGATATCAGAAATAGCGGGGTAAAAATAATTATCAACTGCTTCAATGATAATTGTTGTAATCAAAAGAGGAATGGTAAATGAAGAGAGGAATACCAAGCCCTTGTTGATTCCCTTGAAGCCGGAGTTCTCGGGCTTGTAGCTTTTGCTGTAAAAGCGGGAAATAATAGCTAAAACCAATGCGCACAAAGCTATCCATATTAATGATGCAGCAAGGTCAGCTATATCAATTCTTGCGAATGGCGTGTTCAGTGTGTGTGTTCCGGGTACGGTACTGAAAATCAGGGTTGTAATATAGGTCGGATCAAGAACTGTGAGAACAGATCTGTCATCAACATTGTAATAGGATGTAAAGCCGTAGAGGAATAATTCTGAAACTATACTTATTATATAAGCAAGTGATACAGGTAGCGCAACTAATGATATGGAGCCTGCAACAGCTTCAACAGTTCTTCCTGCAAAAAAGCAAGCGGTTACGCTGCAAACAAATCCAACAACCAATACCTGTAAAAGTCTTAAATATTCAAGAGCAAAGTATGATAAAAGCTCTGAGCTTAATCCGTATGTGTTTAAATTAAGCTTTAATGCAACTAAATTTGGAATTGTCAAAGCAATCACTATAGCAATTAATGGTATTATTACTCTGTTTGCAAACAATCTTTTTCTGCTTATTCCGAAGCTTAAGAGGGTGGAGTTGTATTTTTTTCTGTGTAGAAATTCGAATTGAGAAATACCTAAGGCCATACCACCAATAAGGGTCAGAAATAAGCAAGAAGGTGTTTCAAAAGAAAATCTGTAAGCCGCTTGGTTTATATTAAAAAGACTGCCTGCAAGATTAAACATGATGCCACCATTTATATAGTCTTTCTCGGGAGACACCATAAAAAAGCTTAAAGCCAAACCATAAAGAATTATTATAAGGGCTGAGGTAGTTGTTATACTATTTATTAAATCCTTTTTAGCTATAAGTTTATTTGAAAACTGATTTGATTTTTTCATTGTCAGTCACAACCTCCGTTTCCTCTGAGAATACTTCTTCCAAAGAAAGAAGCGTGGTTTCAACGTTATCTGCACCCAAATTATTTAACTTTTGAATTTCAGCCTGAACATCACCGCAGATTGTCATAGATACTGCTCTGCCAGAAAGCTTGATTTTACGATATTTGATATCTTTGAAGGTGCTTTCCGTTACAGGCTGAGAGAACATCATTTTAACTCTTCTAAAATGCTGGCTTACATCTTCAATAGCGCAGTTAAGAATAACATTCTTGCCGTTTATGATTGCGATATGGTCACAAACGCCTGCAATTTCACCTAAATCGTGAGAGCTGATGATAACCGAAGCTCCTGTGTCGTTAATAAACTCTAACAAAAGCTTTCTTAAAAGTTCTTTTTTGTGGGGGTCAAGTCCGTCAAAGGTTTCGTCAATAAGTAGATATTTAGGTTTTGCTGCAAATGCGATAGCAAGGGACGCCTGTCTTTTCATACCCTTTGAAAGACTTCGGACATTTTTCTTTATATCAAGCCCGAATATTTCCAAAACGGAATTGAGAATTTTAAAATCAAAATTAGGAAAGTAATTAGCATAAAATTTTGCTGCAGTGTTTATGCTTGCACTTATAGGGAAATAGAAATTATCAGAAAGATAGAAAAGGCTCGCTCTTTCGCTATCATTATCAAAAGAATCTTTTCCGTCTAATAATACGCATCCTTTATCAGCCTTGAATATTCCTGCGCACACATTCAATAATGTGGTTTTACCACAACCGTTGAAGCCTGCAAGAGCTAAAACTGATGAATCTTCAACAGTGATATTAATATTTTCTATTGCAGTATAATCACCATAGCATTTGGTTACGGATTTAATTTCAATCATTATTATCACCCTTTTCATAAATTGTTTTCGCTAGTTCAATAACTCTGTCCAAGGAAACGCCTTTTGCTTTTGATGAAGCTAAAATACGAGATAATTCTGATTCTGCGTTTTCTAAGACAATCTGATTGGCAACTGCGTTTTCGCTTACAAAAACACCCTTTCCGGGGAGTGAATATGTAACACGCTCGCTTTCTAATTCCTGAAAAGCTCTTTTCACAGTATTGACATTCAACTCCAAATCGGATGCCAATTGGCGAATTGAGGGCAATTTATCGTGGGGCTTAAGTTCGCCGATGTTTATTAAATTAATGATTTGTTCTTTGATTTGTTCGAAAATCGGCGTTCTGCTTCTGGGGTCTATTATAATCACTTCATCACCTCCTGATGATTGTTGCAACTGTGATATCACACATATCACAGTTATAAAATAGCATAGCAAATTTGATTTGTCAACTGTTTTTTAAAAAATCTTGTTTAGAAAGAGTTCAGGGCGACAGATAAAAATAAAAATCGCTATCCTTTCGGATAGCGATTAATTTATTGAAGAAAAGGAAATTATCTCATTGTACCATTGATGATGGTGAGAAGCATATTAATGTAATCAAGAATAACTCGGATGAAATGGTAATCAGCAAGAGCCTCGTTATAATCTGCAGAACCAAGAGCGTCTCTTACAAGAACTGTGCCACAGTCAGCGCAGATGTTAGACTCTGTTCCGTTTGAAAGGAAGGACTGATCGCCGTTTGCTGTCCATGCTTCTTCGTCTTCAACCCAGTGAGCCTGAGCATCATGAGTTTCGCCACAGCCTTCGCAAACGAGAGCGTGGTAACCAGGTTTGTTTTCAGAATATTTATCAGTTGTGATACTTACATAGTGCTTTGAGAACTGGTGCTCAACTGTGATCGGAACCTTGCAAACCTGTTCGCCGAGGAAGTCAATAGCAACCTGTGAATCGTAGGTTGTTAAGTTTTCCTTGCTTGTAGGAGTACATATAAACATATGAGCAGTTTCTTCAGAATATGTGAATGTACCTGTTTCACCATTTGTTAAAGTGAGCTCGAAAGCAAGACCTGTGGGATCAAACTTTTCTGCATCTGTATAATCGGTTTTTACGGGTCTGCCTATGATGTTTCTGTCAGAGATTGTGGGGAAATCCTCAATAGTGCCGGGGAAAGAAATGTTAACAGGGATAGCAACATTTGAAAGAAGATCATCAACAGGGCCAAGACCTACTGTATAGGGCTCTGAGAATCCAACAACGTCGATTGTGTATTCAAGGATACCAAAAGCTCTGGGGTCTCCGATATGAAGTTCAGTATCAACAGTAAGCTCAACAGGAGAAATATCCTCGAGTGCGGGCTCTTCTTCAGCCTTGGTATTATTAAATTCTTTTACATAAGCCACATCAGCCTTTACTTTTTCAAAAAGAGCAAAGAAAGCAGCAGAGTCTTCAATATAATCGGCAGTAATAACTGTTCCGTCGTAGCTTTTGTGAACAGCAGTAACAGAAACAATTGTACCGGTTAAATCTACACTAGCACCGTCAAGAGCAGAAACTTTTGACTCGTTGATGTTAAGTGCAGCTGAAAAGTTATCGGGATTTAATGTTGCTTTGGATTTAATATAGTAAGTTACGCTATCGGTATAAACGAGGGATTCCTCGGCAAAAACGCTAACGCTCATTACTGATGCAATCATAACAATTGCAAGTAAAACGGAAAGGATTTTTTTTGTTTTCATAATAATGTAATCCTCCTTAATTAAGAAATGGTAAGGAAAGCCTGAACCATAGAAACAAGGATCATATAAATATAACCGATAATTTCTGCTTCAAACTCTGTCAAGGTTTCGGGGTCAAACGCGTTCATGAATTTCTCGGAACCGGGAATTGTACGAGTTACTTCAGCATTACAAACAGAGCAGTAGCCAGTTTCGGTCTGTAAAGTAAAGAAGCCACCGTCGTCGTTAGGGATGAACTCGGGAACGTCGTGTTCTTCAAACTCATGAAGCTGACCACAGCCTAAGCAGAATTTACCATGACCGTTATCGATAATGGTAAGCTCACCAAGTACGTGGTCTACAGAGATTTCAGCAACACCGATTTTTTCGTTGTTGTAGTAAACCATGATTTCAGTTGTGCCAACTGTTACAAGCTCGTTGAGAGCGGGGATGAAACGGAAATTGCTATCACCAGGAGTGTAAGCTATTTCATCACCTTCGTATGAAATTACAAGGCCGATAGGGCTGAAATACTCAGCGTCATTGTATGCTGATTTTGTGGGTCCTGCAACAATGCCGTTTTCAGCAGCAAAAGATGAAACTGCTAAAGGCATTACAAGCATAACCACTGCCAAAATAACAGCGAGAGCTTTTTTTGTTTTCATGATAATTTCCTCCAAAATATCTTTATATATGTACCGATATTATAACACAGTTATTTCCAAATGTAAATACACAAAATACAGACAAATTATTATATAAATTGTATAAATATTGGGCTTTGGCAGAAATATCCTTTTTTTGATGTTTAAAATTAGGTTGACGAAATATGATATGATAGGTATAATTTCCTTGGTGATAAAAATGTTGATTAAAGGCTTTCAGAAGCTCACTTTGTTGGATTTTCCCGGTAGAACGGCGTGTACTGTTTTTACGGGTGGCTGTAATTTGAGATGTCCTTTCTGCCATAATGCCTTGTTGGTTACAGAAATGGATGATGATTATTTCACAGAAGAAGAAATATTTGCGCATCTTGAAAAAAGAAAAAATGTTTTAGATGGTATCGCAATTACAGGTGGTGAGCCACTTTTACAAAAGGATATTGAGCGCTTTTTGTATGAGCTCAAAGAAACAGGAATTGCAATAAAGCTTGATACAAATGGCTGTTACCCCGAAAAGCTTTCTGGTATTCTTGAATTAGGTCTTGTTGACTATGTGGCAATGGACATTAAGAACTGTCCTGAAAAATATGGTGAAACTGTTGGTATCAAGAACTTTGATATTACACCCATTGAAAAAAGCATAGCGTTGCTTAAAGATAGTGGAGTGGAGTACGAATTCAGAACCACAATAACAGAGAATTTTCATACTGTTGAAGATGTTGAAAGGCTGGCTGAATGGATCCAGGGAACAAATAAGTATTTCCTTCAGAATTTTGTGGATTCAGGTCAGCTTATTGACGGGTCCTGTAAGGGCGTAAGCAAAGCTATTATGCTTGAAATGCTTGAAAAAGTGAAAAAGTACATTCCGAATGCTCAAATCAGAGGAATTTGAGGCATAAATTAATCCAATATATACCACAACATATTGTTACAAAACACAATATGTTGTGGTATTATTTTTCTTTTTTGGAATATCGACAAAATATTACACAAAAAGACAGCAGAATTACTGTGAATATTTACTATATTTTCACAAAAGTGCGACAATATCTTGTGTTTGATGGAAAAATTTTTTCTAACCGAACACAATATATTGTGTTTTTTCTGTTGACAAAAAGCTATATATCTGCTATTATCATTTACGGTCGCTTTGGAGATTTTGTGTCTTCTTCAAAGCAAGCTTTTTAAACAATAAAATTTATGAAAGAGGGAGAATTATGTATCAGGTAATTAAACGTGATGGCAAAATTGCAGATTTTAACATTGAAAAAATTGCAATTGCTATCAAACAGGCTTTTGAAGCATGTAACAAACAGTATAATGACAACATCATTGATTTCCTTGCTCTCAAGGTTACAGCAAACTTTGAACCCAAAATCAGCAATAATCTTGTTGCAGTTGAGGATGTTCAGGACAGCGTTGAATCTGTTCTTGTTCAGGCAGGCTACGCAGATGTTGCAAAGGCATACATTCTTTACAGAAAAAACCGTGAAAAAATCCGTAATATGAAATCAACAATCCTTGACTATAAGGATCTTGTTGACAGCTATGTTAAGGTTACTGACTGGCGTGTTAAGGAAAACTCCACAGTTACTTATTCAGTAGGTGGTCTTATTCTTTCAAACTCAGGCGCTATTACAGCTAACTACTGGCTTTCTGAGGTTTATGATGAAGAGGTTGCAAATGCTCACCGTAGTGGTGACCTTCACATTCATGACCTTTCAATGCTTACAGGTTACTGTGCAGGTTGGTCACTTAAGCAGCTTATTCAGGAGGGTCTTGGTGGTGTTCCCGGCAAGATTACATCTGCTCCTGCAAGCCATCTTGCAACTCTTTGCAACCAGATGGTTAACTTCCTTGGTATTATGCAGAATGAATGGGCAGGTGCTCAGGCATTCTCCTCATTTGACACATATCTTGCTCCCTTCGTTAAGGTTGATAACCTTGATTATAAGCAGGTTAAAAAATGCCTTGAATCATTCATTTTCGGCGTAAACACACCTTCTCGTTGGGGTACTCAGGCTCCTTTCTCAAACATCACTCTTGACTGGACTGTTCCTGCTGACCTTAAGGATATGCCCGCTATTGTTGGTGGTAAGGAAATGGATTTCACTTACGGTGATTGTAAGGAAGAAATGGATATGGTTAACAAGGCTTTCATCGAGATTATGATCGAAGGTGACGCTCACGGCCGTGGCTTCCAGTATCCTATTCCCACATATTCAATCACAAGCGATTTTGACTGGTCTGAAACAGAGAACAACAAGCTTCTCTTCGAAATGACAGCAAAATACGGTACACCTTATTTCTCAAACTATGTTAACTCTGATATGGAGCCCAGCGACGTTCGTTCAATGTGTTGCCGTCTTCGTCTTGACCTTCGTGAGCTCCGTAAAAAGAGTGGTGGCTTCTTTGGTAGTGGTGAAAGCACAGGTTCTATCGGTGTTGTAACAATCAATCTTCCCAGAATCGCATATCTTTCAGAGGATACTGAGGAGTTCTACAGACGACTCGATAAGCTTATGGATATTGCTGCTCGTTCACTTAAGGTTAAGAGAGATATTATCACAAAGCTTCTTGACGAAGGTCTCTATCCCTATACAAAGAGATATCTCGGAACATTCAATAACCACTTCTCAACAATCGGTCTTATCGGTATGAACGAGGTTGGTCTTAATGCTAAATGGCTCCGTAAGGATATGACAAACAAGGAAACTCAGGATTTTGCAAAAGATGTTCTCAACCATATGAGAGAAAGACTTTCAGACTATCAGGAGCTTTACGGTGACCTTTACAACCTTGAAGCAACTCCTGCTGAATCTACAACATATCGTTTTGCAAAGCACGATAAGAAGCACTATCCTGCAATTATCACAGCTAACGAAAACGGCACTCCCTACTACACCAACTCTTCACATCTTCCCGTTGGTTATACAGCTGATATTTTCGAGGCTCTTGATGCACAGGATGAGCTCCACACACTTTACACATCAGGTACTGTTTTCCATGCATTCCTTGGCGAAAAGCTTCCTGACTGGAAGGCAGCTGCAGATATCGTAAGAAAAATCGCTTCTAACTACAGACTTCCTTATTACTCAATTTCTCCCACATATTCAGTATGCTGCAATCATGGTTATATTGCAGGTGAGGAGTACACTTGTCCCGATTGTGGTAATGATACAGAGGTTTATAGCCGTATTACAGGTTACTACCGTCCTGTTCAGAACTTCAATGATGGTAAGGCTCAGGAGTTTAAGGACAGAAAGGTTTACGATATTTTCAATTCAAGCCTCAAGAAAGAGGAAAGAACAGTTGACCATGCGCATTGTGCTTGTGGCTGTGAAGAAAAATCAGTTGCAGCAGATGCTGATGCAAAATTCGTTCTCTTCGCAACCAAAACATGTCCTAAATGTAAAATAGCTGCTCAGCTTCTCGAAAAAGCAGGTCTTGCATACGAAAAGCTTTTCGTTGAAGAAAATGTTGAGCTTGCAACAGAATTAGCACTTAAACAGGCTCCCACACTTGTTATCTACAAGGGAGATGTTGCAGAGAAAATTGCAGATCTTCCTGCAATCAAAACATTTATTGAATCTCTTTAATCAAAATAAAAATTACCGTCCTAACGGGCGGTAATTTTTGAAATTAGGAATGAGGAGAGAGAAGAGAGGAATGTCGTGGAAGCTTTGCTTCCAAACATTTTTTATCTTCTTGTCTCAATCGGCGCATTTTTGCGCCCCTTAATTCTGCATTTTGCATTTTGCATTTTTACGGAGTTGTTATTATGTATGATATTATAGTTGTTGGTGCCGGTCCTGCCGGACTTACTGCGGCGCTTTATGCTCTCAGAGCATCAAAATCTGTTCTTGTTATTGAGCAGTCAACCTTCGGTGGACAGGTAACCTTCTCACCTAAAATTGAGAATTACCCTGGAATTCCCGAAATGAGTGGTAATGAATTCGCTGACAAGCTTCTTGACCAGGTGCTTTCTATGGGTGCGGAGGTTGAAATGGAAAAGGTAACAGGAATTGCAGATCAGGGTGCTCATAAAACTGTTTTTGCAGGTAACAAGGCTTTTGAAGCTAAGGCTGTTATTATTGCGGTTGGTGTTCGCCACAGACAGTTAGGTCTTTCCAATGAAAATCAGCTTGTTGGCAACGGCGTTTCCTATTGCGCAGTTTGCGATGGTGCATTCTTTAAGGGTCAGACAGTTGGTGTTGTTGGTGGAGGCAACTCAGCTTTGCAGGAGGCAGTTCTTCTTTCTGACCTTTGCGAAAAGGTGTATGTTCTTCAAAATCTTCCCTATCTTACAGGCGAAAAGAAGCTTGTTGATATCCTCGAGGGCAAGGATAATGTAGAGTTTATTATGGAAGCGACTGTTGCTGAGCTTAAGGGAGAAAACGAGCTCTCAGGTGTTGTTCTTAACACAAATGAAGGCGAGAAGGAGCTTTCTCTTGATGGTCTTTTTGTTGCAATTGGTCTTGAACCTAAAAATGCTGCATTTTCTGATTGTGCTGCTCTTGATCAGAATGGCTATTTCGATTCAGATGAATCCTGCGTAACAAAAACTAATGGTATTTTTGTTGCAGGTGACTGTCGTCAGAAGAGTGTTCGTCAGATTACAACAGCTTCTGCAGATGGTGCAGTTGCAGCGCTTGCAGCTTGCAGATATATTGATAACAGATAAATATAAAAATTTTGTAAAATGACGGTGAATGGTAGCATTCGCCGTCTTTTTATGCTACAATTAGCAAGGAGATTTGAAATTGCGAGGTGATTCTGTGGTAGAAAAGGGTGAAGAAGAGGTTATCAGCCTTGATAATATTGCAGATGGTATGAGCGAAATGCGTCCTGACAAGAAAAAGGAAAATAAAGATACGGATATAAACGGAGAAAAACCAAAGGAAAAGCTTAAAAAAAGTGTAGTGGCTCTTCTGATTTTTTCAATTGTTATATCCTTAGGTATCGTAGGTTATGCTACGGTTGTTTTCGGTAATATTCCCTTTGTTGTTAAATGGAGGAATATCTGGATTGAAACTGCAATGACAACAGATCAGCACAAGTGGTTGGCGACTTGGTTCTTCCCTGATAGTCTCATAGACGAGGTTATGTCAGGTCAGGTGGATATCAAGGATATAAGCGTAACTGATATTTACGGAAATCTGAGCTCAGATGTTCTTGGACAGGAAAATCTTGTTGTTGGTGAAAAGGACCAGTTTGGTAATAAAGTTTTTGTCAACGATCTTGAAGAGAATATTGTAATTCTGGAAATCAAAAAATCCAATTTTGTTGGTAAGTTGGTTCTTGTTGATGACCCGTCAAGAGTCTTCTTGGGCGCCACTGATTATAAAGGCTCACGAGGCGAATTTATCTGTGATTATCTTGAGAAGGAAAATGCAGTTGTTGGCGTTAATGCATCGGGCTTCATTGACAAGGGTGGAGTAAGTCTAGGTGGCGATATTGCCGGTCAATGTGTGTCCAAGGGTGAGTATTGGGGAAGATATGACTCCCGATATACGCTTGTAGGCTTTGACGAAAAGAACAGACTTGTTGTAGGTGGCATTGAAGATTGGGAGGAGTATAACATTCGTGACGGCTTCCAATATAAGCCTACCCTCATTCTCAACGGAGAAAAGGTTGTTGAGGATTCTGCAGGCTGGGGTCTTCAGCCAAGAACAGTTGTTGGACAATGTAAAAACGGTGTTGTGTTGCTTCTTGTTATAGATGGCAGACAGGTTGGCTATTCTATTGGTGCAACCATGGAGGACTGTGCAGATATTCTTTTACAGTATGGTGCAGTTACTGCAGGCGCTTGTGATGGGGGTTCTTCATCTGTTATCGGCTATGACGGTGAGGTTATCAATAAGCCCTGCGCCCGAGATATGCCAACAGGTCGTTATCTTCCTAACGCTTGGCTTGTATCAAGAAAATCTACAACTGAGGACAGTAAAAAATAAGGTGATAAAATGAAAAGACAAGAGGCTTTCATAAATCAGAAGAAAATGCTTAAGGGTGGTCTTCATTGTCATACAACTCGTTCTGACGGAAAAGGAACTCCCGATGAGGTTATAAGATTACACAAGGAAAATGGCTATGATTTTCTTGCTTTGACAGATCATAGAATTTATAACTATAAAAATTTCGCTGAGGATGTTGATATTACTATAATTCCAGGTATGGAATTTGATAACACCTTTGTAAGAGAAAATGGCTTCAGAACCTTTCATACTGTTTATATCGGTCCTGATGATGAAGCAAATGGTTATAAGCAGGATGAAGAGCTTTCAAGAGGCGAGGCAGCAACTCAGGAGGATTTTCAGAAATATCTTGACGAGGCCCACGAGAAAAACAATCTCACAATATATTGTCATCCTCAGTGGAGCTCAACTCCTACAAGATATTTTGATAAGTTAAAGGGCAATTTTGCTTTTGAAATCTGGAATAGTGGATGCGCTATCGAGGACGATATGGATACCGACAACGGTATGTATTGGGACGAGCTACTTGGTATGGGAAACAAGCTTTTTGCAGTTGCTACCGACGATGGTCATGAAATGTATCAGCATTGTAAGGGCTGGGTAATGGTTAATGCTGAAAACAATGTCAGGGAAATTCTTTCAGCATTGGAAAAAGGTGCGTTTTATTCATCCTGTGGACCTGTTATCAAGGATTTTTATGTGGATGATGAGGGCGTTGTTCATATTGAGACAAGTGAATGTGAAAAAATCATTTTTCAGTGTGATAAGCATCCGGGAAGAATGATTGTTGCTGATGGCGAACCACTTACTTGCGCTCAAAGAGATTTGAAAGACGAGTATGAATACATCCGTGCAACAGTTGTTGATAAGGATGGCAGGAAGGCCTGGACAAATCCCATATTTATAAAATAAAAAACACCCGTTGAACCATCAGGTTCAACGGGCTTTCTTTTTTACATTGATTCAGGAGCTTCAATCTTAAGCATTGAAAGAACATTTTTCATTGTGCGTTTAACACATTCGCAAAGGAAAATTCTTGCCTGCATAAGAGCTTCATCGTCAACCATAACACGCTGAGCGTTATAGAAGCGATGGAATTTTGTTGCAAGCTCTGTTGCATAATGTGTAATTCTTGCAGGATCATAGGAGTTCGCTGCGAAGATGATTACATTTGTAAGTGATGCAAGGTGAGCGATAAGGTCTGTTTCTTCGTCGCTTGAAAGAAGAGTAAGCTCTGCTTTTTCAGGCTTTCTGATATTTACGCCTTCGTTCTGAAGCTTTCTTAAAATACTGCAGATTCTTGCATGTGCATACTGGCAGTAGTAAACAGGGTTCTGGTTGGACTGCTCAACTGCAAGGTCAAGATCAAAGTCCATAGCTGAGCCTGCTTCTCTCATATTGAAGAGGAAACGAACTGCATCAATGGGAACCTCGTCAAGAAGGTCAACAAGAGTAATTGCCTTACCTGTTCTCTTTGACATTTTAACGGGCTTGCCGTCCTTCATAAGATTAACAAGCTGCATAAGAACAACATCGAGTCTGTTGCCGTCAATGCCAACTGCTTCCATAGCGCCCTTCATACGAGCAACATGTCCGTGGTGGTCTGCGCCCCAAACATCAATGCCTGTATCAAAGCCACGCTTTTCGAATTTGTTTCTGTGGTATGCGATATCTGCAGCAAAGTAAGTGGGATTACCATTCTGACGAACAAGAACATCATCCTTGAGCTCAAGGTTGTCAATGTATTCCTGAGATTTGCCTTCTCTTTTAAGAATTGCAGTCTGAACCTCAATGTTCTTGTACCATAAAGCACCATCTTTTTCGTAGGTGTAGCCATTCTTTTTGAGAATATCAATTGTTTCCTGAAGCTCACCACCATTGTGGAGTGAAAGCTCAGAGAACCAAGTGTTATAATCAATACGATATTTAGCCATAGCAGCCTTCATTGTGGCGATGTTTTTGGGAAGAGCAAACTCAACAAGAGCTTTTCTTCTGTCTTCCTCAGATGCGTCAAGAAGCACTTCGCCGTTTTCGTCAATATAGCTCTGAGCAAGAACTCTGATATCATCACCATGGTAGCTATCCTCGGGAAGCTCGATGAAATCCTCACCCTTGAGAATCTGCTGATAACGAACAGAAAGAGAAAGACCGAATTTATCAATCTGATTACCAGCATCGTTTACGTAGAATTCTCTTTCAACATAGTAGCCTGCCCAGTCAAGAACTGCTGCAAGGCAGTCACCTAAAGCGCCACCACGAGCATTACCCATGTGCATAGGACCTGTGGGGTTAGCAGAAACGAATTCAACATTGATTTTCTTGCCCTTACCGAAATCACTTCTGCCATAGCTGTCGCCACAAGCATCGATATCAAGAAGAATATCTGCATAGAATTCGGGCTTAAGGAAGAAATTTATGAAGCCGGGACCTGCAACCTCACATTTCTGGAAGAATGTGTCTTCAAGGTCGATTTTTTCAAGAATGCATTCAGCAATTTTTCTTGGAGGCATACGGAGAGCCTTTGAAAGCATAAATGCACCATTTGCAGAATAGTCACCGTTTTTTCTGTCTGCAGGAATTTCTGTTTTGAAATTAGGGATTTCTGCTTCAATAAATGTACCGTCTGCAATATTTGCTTTAATTGCTGCCGTAACAGAAGAGATAATCTGCTCTTCTGCAATTTTAACTAATTTAGACATATTTAAACCTCATTTATTTTCATTAAAAGATTATTTTCGCCTATGATTTCTCCGTTGCTTTCAAGTCGGTAGCAAAGGAGGATTTTTCCTGAACAATCAGGAATCTGAGCATTTACTCTTTGAGCAACGATGTCCATCTCCATTTCACCGAAGGGTGTTCTGTAAACACAGGAATGGGATTTTCCCTCTTCGATAAGGAAGGTGGTTTCATATACGCCACCTCGTCGCATTTCAATAAAGTTATCGTTTATAACCTTAACGGTTGTTTCGCATTTACCCATTTCATCATCGGGCTCGGTGTAGGAAATGACCTTCATTCCGTCAATTTCCTGCATAGTACCCTTTGCCTTGAGCTTGCTGCTTTCCCTGTCGTCGTGGTACTGCTGCTCGCTGACGAATTCTATTTCAACTTTTCTCATTTCATTCTTTCCTCAGCGTATTCAATAAGCTTATCAATAAGGTCAGAGTATGCAATGCCAACCTGACCGAAAAGCTTGGGGAACATAGAAATGGATGTGAAGCCAGGAAGAGTATTGATTTCGTTGAGGTAAATTGTTCCGTCCTCTGCCAAGAAGAAATCTACTCTTGAAAGTCCTGTGCAGCCCATTGTGCGATAAGCCTTGACTGCTTCCTGACGAACTGCTTCGCTTACTTCAACAGGTAAATCTGCAGGGATTGCAAGACCTGTTGAGTTGTCTATGTATTTTGCCTCGTAGTCATAAAACTCTGCAGTAGGAAGAATTTCACCGATGCAGGATGCTATGGGCTGGTCGTTACCCATAACTGCACATTCAATTTCTCTGCCTACAAGAGTTTCTTCAAGAACTACCTTGTAGTCATTAGCAAAAGCGATATCAAGAGCCTTTAAAAGCTCAAGGTGGTTATGAGCCTTTGAAATACCAACAGAGGAGCCTGCGTTAGCAGGTTTAACGAATATGGGGTAACCTAATTTTCTTTCAATTACATCGAAATTAACTCTGCTGTCTTTATAGTCTGTTTCAGTAAATGCAACCCATTTTGCGCCGTTTATACCTGCTTCATCTGCAAGAGTATTGGTAACTGCTTTGTCCATACACATTCCACTTGCAAGAGGTGTGCAGCCAACATAAGGAATGCCTGCAAGTTCGAATATACCTTGAATTGTGCCGTCCTCACCATTTTTGCCATGAAGAACAGGGAAAATAACATCAATTTTAATTTTTTCGTAAGCGCCCATATCGTTGAGGATAATAAGAGCTTTATCTTTTTTGTCGGGAGAAAGAATTGCGGGTGTAGTATCCTTATCATTGAACCAGGAATTGTTTTCAATTGAATCAATGTCACCTGTGTAGAAATACCATTCGCCGTCTTTTGTAATACCGAGAGTGAGAACATTGTATTTTTCTCTGTCGATATTTCTCAATACGGAAGCAGAAGAGCGAAGAGAAACCTCGTATTCGCTGGAGCAGCCTCCGAAAATAACAAGTAAGTTTTTCAAGATTATCACCTGATTATTTTTAGATTATAGTTGACATACATATACATCTTAAATAATAACACAATATTTTTCTTAAATCAATTATTAAATACTATGATATTTTAATAATACTGTTTACCTTTTTAGATAAAAATGCTACAATTACAATATAAAATATACTTCAAGGTGGTTTTAGTTGTGGAGCTTAAAAATATTCTTTCTCATGTTGACCATACACTTTTAAAGCAGGAGTCAACCTGGGAGCAGATAAAAGCAATTTGCGATGACGGTATTAAATTCAATACTGCAAGCGTGTGTATTCCACCAAGCTATGTTAAGGAGTGCGCTGATTATTGTGGTGACAGGCTTGCAATTTGCACAGTTATCGGCTTCCCTAATGGCTATAACACAACTGCCTGCAAGGTTTTTGAAACAGCAGATGCAGTTGAAAATGGTGCTGAAGAAATTGATATGGTTATAAATATCGGTTGGCTCAAGGATAAGAGATATGACGATATTTTAAATGAAATCAAGGAAATTAAAAAGGCTTGCAACGGCAAGATTTTAAAGGTTATTATTGAAACCTGCCTCCTTACAGATGAAGAAAAGGTTAAAATGTGCGAGCTTGTAACAGAAGCAGGGGCAGATTTTATCAAAACCTCAACAGGCTTTTCAACAGCAGGTGCAACCTTCCAGGATATTGAGCTTTTCTCAAAAAATATCGGAGAAAATGTTAAGATGAAGGCAGCAGGTGGAATTGCATCCATTGACGATGCAGAAAAATTCCTTTCTCTCGGCGCAGAGCGCCTTGGCACAAGCAGAATCGTGTCAATTGCTAAAAGCGAAGAGGGCAGTGGTTATTAATAGCGAATAAGTAATAGTGGACAGTAAAGAGGTGAGAGCATGAAGTTCAATATGGAAACAGCATATGTTCCATACACATCTGTGTTTGAACAAAAGGATATGATGTATGATTGGAAAAATACGAGCAATCGAGGAGCAATATTAGGTTATATTGCTGCAGCGTTCAGCTTCTTTACAGGCTGGTATTGCAGTGACTTTGGCGATTCCTTTGAGTTTTCGATGTATGGTGCTTCTGTGGCTCTTGTTTTAGGTGGAGTTTATTGCAAAAAATGGAAATTGCCTGCATATTATCTTAACATTATTGCAATGTTTTACTGCAATTGTATTGCAGGACTTTTCATAACCCAAATGCCTCTTACTCCTAAATTGTTTATGCTTATTGTGAATCTTGCAGGAATACCGATGACTTATTTTTGCTTGAGGTGTATCTGTAATTACCGTAATGTTTTTCTTGAACTGAAAAAATGTAAGGGCTTTCCGTCCTTTATAGTTAACAGTCAGGATTTATATGGAGACAAAATCTATCTTAAGGATAAGGATGAAGCCTCTGAAAAAACATCGGTAAGAATAAATGCTGCTCCTATTGTGATGAATATAGATGTTAATCCGACGAAAGAGGATATAGACCAACGGAAAAAGAAAAAGCATAAGCATGGCGTATCAATTCTTGGTATCAATATTATATTCCCACATGACGATCCTCAGGATATGGATTTTAATGACAAAAAAGGGTATATGTACGATTGGAATTGCAATGTAGAGCTTGCCAGAAACGGAATTTTCCTTCATATATTCCTGATGATGGCAGGAACCTTGTTTTCGGTTGTCGGAGGTGGTGGAATAGCTCCGATTCTTTTAGGATATGGTGCAATTTTGCTTCTCATTCTCGGAACTAACTACATGAAAATGGGTGAGCTTTTTGGCGCATTTATGACAATTGGCGCTGTGGTAATGTATTTTGCAATGAGCTTCTATGTAGGCGATTCAGGCAAAGGAATTCCTCTTGCATTTATTTTTGCTATAAGTCTCATTAACATAAAAATACTTTTACCAACAATACGCTACATTATAAATTATCCCATGTATAAGGAGCTTTCTACTCACGAGGGCTTCCCCTCATTTGTCAGGAATTACGCTGACCTTTATGGCGATAAGCTATATATTGTTGAAAAAAGAGAGCCTTTAAAAAGAAAAATTTTAAGCGACAATGAAAAAATAGTAATGAATATAGGCTTTGATGAAAAGCCGAAAAAAGAAGATAAGGGCTGGAATGCCTTTGACTATATGGATGAAGAAAGGAAAGAGAAGAATGAAAATTGAGGCAAAAATGATAGTAAATGAATTTATTTACCCACCAAAAACAGTAACTGACAGCTGTCACGCTTCAACTGTTTTGCCACTTCCTGACGGCACAGTTGTTGCTGCCTGGTTCGGTGGTACAAAAGAGGGGAATGACGATGTTAAGATATGGGTGAGCGTTTGCGAAAATGAAAAATGGGCAGAGCCCTATAGCGTTGCAGTAAATGGCGAGGCGCTTCCTCATTGGAATCCTGTTTTACACTTAAGAGAAAATGGAGAAATTATTCTTTATTTCAAATATGGTAAGCCCATTCCCAAATGGGTAACATATTACTGCATTTCAAAGGATGGAGGAAAGAGCTTTTCAGAGCCGAAAATCCTTGTGGAAGGCGATTTTGATGGTGGCAGAGGCCCTGTTAAAAACAAGGCGATTCGCCTTTCTGATGGAACGGTTATTGCACCTGCATCAAAAGAAGATTTCAAGATTAAAAGGAACTGGAAATGCTTCGTAGATATTTCAAAGGATGATGGTCTTACCTTTGAACATTCTAATTTTGTTATAAGGCCGAAGAAAAATCTTAAACCGGTCAGTATGATTCAGCCTACCTTGTGGGAAAATGAAACAGGACTTCATATGCTTGTGAGAACAGGTGTAGGTTCTATTTACAAAAGCGATAGTAAGGACGGTGGCAAAACCTGGTGTAAGGCTTATGATACAGGTATGCCCAACCCCAACAGTGGTATAGATGTTGTAAAGCTTGATAATGGTGTTTTAGTTCTTATAATGAACCCTATTTCAGAAAATTGGGGCGACAGAGCGCCACTCGTTCTTATGTATTCTGAGGATAGTGGCAACACCTTCACAGAGTTTTTCTCCTGTGAGCCTACAACAGGTGACCACGAATTCAGCTATCCTGCAATTACTGCAGTTGAAAACACTCTTCATATTACATATACCCACGAGCGCGAGGGTATAGTGTATCAGAAAATCGAGCTTTCTTTTTAAATAAAAAATGACAAATAGTTTAAGCTTGGCAGTGCAGAAAACTGCAGACATAATCAAAAAAATATTAAAAGAAAAAGGAACTGTCAGGATTGCAATTGATGGAAGATGTGGTTCGGGAAAATCCACCTTTGCAGAAATGCTTTCGAAAGAGGTTGCCTGTAATCTTTTTCATATGGATGATTTTTATCTGACACCTGAAAAGAGGTCTCAGGAAAGATTATCTGAGCCTGGTGGAAATGTTGACAGAGAGCGTTTTCTTGAAGAGGTGCTGATTCCTGCTACCAAAGGTGAACCAGTTTTTTATAGAGCATATGACTGCAAAGCACTGTCCTTTAAAGGCTCTGTAAAGATGGAGCCACAAAAGGTGATAATAACAGAGGGTAGCTATGCTTGTCATCCCGAGCTTTTTGATTTCTACGATGTACACATTTTTCTGACTGTTTCTTCTGAAGCACAGATGCAGAGAATAATAAACCGTAACGGAAAAGAAAACGCAGAGATTTTCAGAAGTAAGTGGATTCCGTTGGAAGAAAAATATTTTGAGTTTTTTGATATTGAAAACAAATGCGAAATGGTTTTTATTAATGATTAAAAAACAACACCGAAACGATTGGTCGTTTCGGTGTTTTACTTTTTTGTTTGTGGCTTATTCTACTCCAAAATATTTAATTGCATTGTTGTAGGAAATATCCTGAACAACCTTTGAAAGAAATTCGATATCCTCGGGATATTTACCCTCTTCCACAAGGTCTCCGAGAAGCTCGCAAAGAATTCTTCTGAAATACTCGTGACGAGGATAGGAGAGGAAGCTTCTTGAGTCGGTAATCATACCAACAAATTTAGAGATAACGCCAAGATTCATAAGAGTCTGCATCTGGGTCCTCATACCGTCGTAGTTATCATTGAACCACCATGCAGAGCCGAACTGAATTTTACTCTCTGCCTCGTCACTCTGGAAGTTGCCGAGCATTGTGCCGAGAACATAATTGTCCTTAGGATTAAGAGTAAAGAGAACTGTTTTGGGAAGGCGATATTCTGTGTTCATTGCGTCAAGAAGTCTTGAAAGATTAACTGCGATTTCGTAGTCTGCAACTGAATCGTAGCCTGTATCGGGGCCAAGCTTTTTGAACATAACGCCATTGTTGTTTCTCATAGCGCCGATATGAATTTCCATACCCCAGCCAAGACGAGCGTACTCGTTTGCAAGGAAGAGCATAAGTTCTGTTTTATATTTGTCAATTTCTTCAGTAGAAAGAGCTTCACCTGCAAGGCGTTTTGTGAATATAACATTCAATTCGTCCTCGCTTGCTCTCTTATAAGGAACATAAGTGAAGGCGTGGTCGGAGGCGCGACATCCCATTTCCTTGAAGAATTCAATTCTTGAAAGAAGAGCAGCCTTAAGCTCTGTAAATGAGGGAACAGCCTTGCCCATAACATTTTCGAGAGCCTTTACCCAATCATTATAGCCGTCAAGCTCAATGCCGAGAACCTTGTCAGGACGGAATGCAGGAAGAACCTTGCATTTGAAGGTTTTGTCTTCCTGAAGAAGCTTGTGATATTCAAGAGTGTCTGCAGCGTCATCAGTTGTACAAACATATTTTACATTGCTTTTTTCAATAAGCTCACGAGGAGTGAAGCCACCTGCTTTGATTTTTGCATTTGCCTTTTCCCAGATTTCATCGCATGTAGCAGGAGAAAGAGGCTCATAGATATCAAAATATCTCTGCAATTCAAGGTGAGTCCAATGGTAAAGAGGATTACCGATAAGATTGGGCATAGCGCTAGCCCAAGCCTTGAATTTTTCGTAAGGTGTTTTATCACCTGTAATGTATTCCTCGCTTATACCACAGGAGCGCATACCACGCCATTTGTAATGGTCTCCTGCAAGCCAGAGATATGCAATATCATCAGGAGTTTTGTTTTCATAAATTTCTTTAGGCTGTAAATGACAATGCCAGTCGAAAATAGGTGTGTTTTCACAAGCAGAATAAAGCTTTTTAGCAGTTTCGGTGGAAAGAAGAAAATCCTCATCCATAAATTTTTTCATAAAATCGCCTCCGAAAAATTTCTTTTAATATCTTATCACACAATCGTAATATTTTCAACGAAAAAGCCTAAAAATAATGATACTTACAGTATTTACATTATTTTATAAAGAGGTGATTTTTTGTTTATAGAAAGCGAGGGCGTAATTGACGAGGCGGGGCTTTTTGAAATTATAAAAAGGTCTGTTGAAAACAAGCAATTGAAAAAAATCCTTATTTTGCCCCCTGATTATACAAGAATGTATTCGGGAGCAGGAAAAATCACAAATATGTATTATAAGCTTCTGAAAGATATGTGTGAAGTTGATATTATGCCAGCTTTGGGAACTCATCGTCCTGTTACAAAAGAGGAAAGCGAGCTCTTTTTCGGAAAAGACATACCATATGAAAGGCTTATTGTTCACAATTGGCGAGAGGATGTTGTTAAAATCGGCGAGGTACCAAGTGCGTTTGTTAAAAGCGTTTCTGAGGGTTTGGTTGATACTAAAATTGATGTTGAAATCAACAAAAGGCTTTTAGATAAATCCTATGACCTTATTATTTCTATCGGTCAGGTTGTTCCTCACGAGGTTGTAGGAATGGCAAACTATTCGAAAAATATTTTCGTAGGCTGTGGTGGAAGCAGTATGATAAATTCCTCTCATATGCTTGGGGCGTTTTATGGTCTTGAACGGATTATGGGTAGGGATTTTTCCCCTGTGAGAAGGGTTTTTGATTATGCAGAGAAGAATTTTATAAAAGATATTCCATTGATGTATGTTCTGACAGTTACTACCACCAACGAAAGGGATGAAACTCTTATACATGGCGTTTATATCGGGAGAAACAGAGAGCTTTTTGAAAGGTCTGTTTGTAAGAGTCAGAAAAAGAATATGACAATGCTGAACAAACCCATTAAAAAGGCAGTTGTTTTTCTTGACCCAAGAGAATTCAGAAGTACATGGCTTGGTAACAAAGCAGTTTACAGAACCCGAATGGCTATGGCAGAGGGTGGCGATCTTGTTGTTCTTGCACCTAATGTAAAAAAATTCGGCGAGGACGAAGAAAACGACAGGCTTATAAGAAAATACGGATATGTGGGAAGAAAAAAAGTGTTGGAGCTTGTTAAAGCTGAAGAAGAGCTTAAAAATAATCTGTCTGTGGCAGCCCATCTTATTCATGGCTCTTCTGACGGTAAATTCAAGGTTACCTATTGTACAAAATATCTCTCCAAGGAAGAAATTGAAAGCGTCGGCTTTGATTATGTGCCATACGAAGAAGCGATTAAGAAATACAATCCCGAGCTTTTAAAAGACGGCTACAACATAGTTGATGGCGAAGAAATTTATTATATAAGCAATCCGGCATTAGGATTGTGGACAGTGTAAATTCGGAATGCGAAATTAGGGATTTGGAATGATGGGGAAGCTTAGCTTCCAAACATTATAGATGTATAAGAAAGAAGGAGAAAAAATGAAAAAAGCAGATATAGGGTTAATCGGTCTTGCAGTTATGGGTGAAAACCTTGCTGTGAATATGGAAAGCAAGGGCTTTACAGTTGCTCTTTTTAACAGAGAGGCATCTACTGTTGATAAATTTATAAACGGCAGAGGAAAAAATAAAAATTTTATCGGGACTCATACTTTGGAGGAATTGGTTGAAGCAACAGAAAAGCCGAGAAAAATAATGCTGATGATAAGAGCAGGCGAGCCTGTTGATGAGGTTATTGAAAAGCTGATTCCCTTGCTTGACAAGGGCGATATTATCATTGACGGTGGTAACTCTCATTTTAAAGACACTGAAAGAAGAGTGGCTCACGTTGAGAGCATGGGACTTTTTTATGTAGGTACAGGTGTTTCGGGTGGCGAAGAGGGTGCTTTGAATGGCCCTTCTATGATGCCAGGTGGTTCAGAAGAGGCCTGGGAATATGTGAAGCCGATTTTTCAGGCAATATGTGCTAAAACTGGGTACGGCACACCCTGCTGTGATTGGGTTGGCTCAGGTGGAGCAGGGCATTTTGTTAAGATGGTTCATAATGGAATTGAATATGGCGATATGCAGCTGATAAGCGAAATTTATCATTTTATGAAGGTGATTTTAGAGCTTTCAGCAGAGGATATGCACAGAGCTTTTTTTGAGTGGAGCAAGGGTAGGCTTGATAGCTACCTTATAGATATTACAAGCAGAATTTTCACAGTAAAGGACGAGGATGGCTCTCCTCTTGTTGAAAAAATTCTTGATTCTGCAGGGCAGAAGGGCACAGGCAAATGGACGGGTATAACTGCACTTGATGAGGATGTTCCGTTAACGCTTATCACCGAAGCTGTGTATGCCCGATATTTAAGCTCTATGAAGGAAGAACGAATTGAAGCATCAAAGGCGCTGACAGGTCCGTTTGTGGATTTCAAGGGTGAAAAGGGCGAGTATATAGGACGATTGGAGGAAGCACTATATTGCGCTAAAATCATTTCCTATGCCCAAGGCTATGCACTTATGAAAGCAGCATCAGAAAAGTATAATTGGAACCTGAATTTTGGCAGAATCGCTCAGCTCTGGAGAAGTGGTTGTATTATAAGGAGTGTTTTTTTAGATAAAATAAAAGACGCTTTTGATAAAAATACACACCTGAAAAATCTTATGTTGGATTGTTATTTCAAAAACGAAATTCTTAGTGGTATAGAAAGTTTAAGAAAAATCTGCGCTATTTGTATGCTTAATGGTGTTTATGCCCCTGCATTGACAGCTTCACTAACTTATTTTGACGGATATCGCTCTGAAAAGCTTCCTGCAAATCTCATTCAGGCACAAAGAGATTATTTCGGTGCCCATACCTACGAAAGAACCGATTTCCCGAGAGGCAAATTCTTTCATACAAATTGGTCGGGCAGTGGTGGGAATACTGCATCAACGAGCTACAATGCCTGAGGGAGATAATATGTTAAAAATAAAATCCAACTATAAATATGCTTTAGTAGTACCAACAAGTATGGGCGTTCGGCTTTTACCTCCTGACAGGCAGACTGTTTTTTCTTCTGATATTTTCTATATGCAGGCAACCTCTGCAGAAACCAATGTTGCATCAATTTGTTCTTATCTGGGCTTGCCTGTAAAGGTGCTTACAACCTTTGTTAAAGATAGTCCCATTGCTCATTTTATAAAAGCAAATCTTCGCTCTCGCAATATGGAATTTGAGGGCAAGGATGTTGAGCAGGGTGGACCTTGGGGGTATCGCCATCAATTTAATATTGCAGATAGTGGCTTCGGTCTTCGTGGTCCGAGAGTGCATAACGACAGAGCAGGCGAGGTGGGCAAAACTCTCAATATAAAGGATTTTGATTCGGAAAAGCTTTTCAAAGAAGAGGGCGTCGGAATACTGCACCTGACTGGTCTTATCTGTGCGCTTTCAAAGGAAACGGGTGATTTCTGCCTTGAGCTTGCAAAAACAGCAAAAAAATACGGAACTGTTATTTCATTTGATTTTAATTATCGTGCATCCTTCTGGAAAAATCGGGAGAAGGAATTAAGAGAAACCTTCCAGAAAATTGCAGAGGTTGCAGATATAATTATCGGAAACCAGTCGGATTTCAGTCTTTGTCTGGGAATGAAATTCGATTTGACGAAATATATGCCCGATTCAACACCCGTTGAGCAGTTTAAGGAAACAATAAATCAGGTGAAGGGGAAATTTCCCAACACAAGCGTTTTTGCAACAAATCTTCGTGAGGTTAAGCACGCCAACCGTCATTTATGGGGAGCTGCTATGCTCAATGGTGATGTGTGGGAGTCCATAGACCTGAGGCAGATTGCAGTAATTGACCGTATCGGTGGTGGAGATGCCTTTGTTGGTGGAATTCTTTACGGCATTTTAAAGGGCTTCAGCCCCGAAAAGCAATTGCAATTCGGATGGGCTTGCGGTGCCCTTGCCTGCACATATTTAACTGACTACGCCCAGCCGACTGACGAAGAACAAGTGTGGAACATTTGGCGAGGGAACACAAGGATAATCAGATAGAAAATTATGTGAAAGTGAAGCGAAGCCTATCCTCCTTAAATTTACCTGTAAGGGAAATTTAGGGAGGGGGACCAAAAGCTTCAGCTTTTGGTGGAGGGTACAATTTATAATTTTCCTTATCTTTGTACCACCCACCATTGTCGCTGGCAATGGTCCCCCCTCCTTTTTGCAAAAGCAAAAAAGAGGGATAGCTTCGCCAATATTTTGCTTATTTGTGTGCCAATTCCATAGTTGTAAATTGAAAAACAGTTCCAAAAATTACAAAAAACTGCCCGAAAGTTACATTTCGAGCAGTTTTTTATTTCGTTTTGCTATGATGTAGATAAAGAAAGGGGTATGGAGAATATGAAGGAAAAGGATAACCAACTTATAGAGAACTTTAAAACTTTTTTAGCTGTACCCTATGCTTATTTTGCAGTTCTTTCGGTTTTAGGTGTTTTTATACTGGTTTTTGAATTGTTTACGTATACATCTTTTTATAATATGTTTGAAGGACTCCGAGAGATTGTGATGTTCTTATTCGGTATATTATATATTGCAGGTATTATTAATGCAGTCTTCTTGGCGATTACAGTTATATGGTGCATTGTTATATGCCACAAAGAGAAAAGCAAAGAAATCTTTTTTAAGCCTTATGTGGCTATAGTTATTATTCTTATGATAGGTTTCTTGGGTTGTTGGAGACCTTATTGAAGGGGTGAAATTATGAATAAAAAAACTATTTCAAAGAGTATAAAAACTATTTGTAAGCCTATTGCTATATTTTATGGCTCAGGAATATTATATGGCTTAATATACTATCTTTTGGATTATATTGGTTATTCGATGGATTTCGGAGAGACTTTTTGGAAATTGATGAATGTACTTACTGAGTTGTCATTTTTTATTTTTGGATTATTCAGCTTTTATGTGCTTGTTCCTATAGTAGCTGTGTCAGCTTTGATTATTGTTGGAATTGTTTATGCAATCAGCGAAAGAAATATAAAAAATATTTTTAATTTCCCTTTGTGGGGAACTGTTGCTTTGGTGGTTTTAAATACTGTATTACAACTTGATGTTATGAGCTATATGTTTTGATGTTTGTTTATATAAGTAAATGGGGTGAGGGTATGATTAATAGAATTAGATGGAATGAAATATCATGGGGCTTCGGAATAATTGGTGGATTGTGGATTTTAGGTATAATATTTTCAGGCGAAATTCTTTTTATAGATACTATCAGCATTGGTCCGGGAAGTATGATTTTAAGTTCAATATTTCCTTTTGCTTTCTTGACGATTTTAATCTGGATTGCTTGTGTTAGTAAGCGAAATGGTTTGAATGAGTTTTTTACAACGTCTTATATTCTTGCAGCAATACCAATTGTTAGCGCAATTCCATGGTTTTTGTCCGGTGTTTTTGAGGAGAATGCGGTTCTTTTCGCTTTAGGCGCAGCTTTCTCTACATTGTTGGGTATGCCTGTTGTGTCTGTTACCGAAGCTGTTTATTGGAATGACGTTGCTTTTATAATTTTAGTATCGTCATTAATTATCTCAATAATTTGTTATTTGACAGTGAAAGGAAAAATTTTAGATAGACCGTAAATATGGTGCTGACAGATAAAAGTTTAAATATAAGTAGCAATATATAAAAAGATGTGTTATATTAAAAATAACACAATCTCCGAGGTGAGAATATGCTTAAAATTGCAATATGCGATGATGAGAAAAATGTTTGCGATTACATAGAAAAGAGAACAAGAGATTACCTTGCAAAGGTTGATGAAGAGGCTGAATTAGCGGTGTTTCTTGACGGAACACCGCTTATAGACCATTGTAAAGAAAAGCCAGACGATTTTGATATTATTTTTCTCGATATAAAAATGAAAACGGTTAACGGAGTTGACTGTGCAAAGCAGCTTCGTGATTCAGGGGTTGACGCTCTCATTGTTTTTGTTACCTCTTCGGCAGAATATGTTTTTTCAGGCTACGAGGTAAAGGCTTTCAGATATATTCTTAAAACCGACCTTGTTAATGCCTTTGACCGAATTTTCGGCGAATGCTTAAAGGAGCTTTCAAAATCTGATGAAAGCTTTTATACAGTAAAAACTGCCTCAGCAGTTAAAAATATTCCCTTAAACGATATTTTTTATTTTGAAAGCAATAAAAGAGTTCTTATCGTTCACACCAAAAATGATGAGTATTCCTTCTATGGCAAGCTTGATCAAGTAGAAAAGGACCTTGAGGGTAAGGATTTTATAAGAACACATCAGAGCTATTTTGTTAACGCCAAGAAAATCAAAAGCGTTTCCAAGGATAGTGCCGAGCTTCTGAACGGAGAGCTTCTTCCTGTCAGCAAAAGCAAGGCATCTGCAGTTAAAAACGCATACCTGTGGGCTAAAAGGTGATAAAAAATGCTTGAATTTATTGAAACAACCCTGTTCTATCTAATAAGGCTTTTTTCGTCAACTCTTGAAATGCTTTTTGCATTTCTCCTGATGAATGCCTTTTTTGATGAAAAATATAAAAGCAAATGGCCTAAGTGGATAGCCTTTGCCATAAGCTCGGGTGTGCTTTTAGCACTTCAGGAAACAGGTCAGAGTGGTAATATCAAAACCGGTGTGCAGATGCTTCTGATTTTTGCCGTTGCGTTTTTGATATTTGATGGTCAGAAGCGCTTGAAGGTTCTTTTCTTTATAGTTTATTCTTTATTTGTTGCCCTTTCAAAGCTTCTTTCATATTTCACATTCTCTCTTTTTGTAGATGAGCTTTTTGAAAGAATACCTTATTTACATACGGATGGATTTTTCTATCGAATACTTTCAATTGAGCTTCCTAACATCTTTATGCTTGTCATAATTATGCTTGTTGGTATGTTCACAAAGTCTAAGAACAAAGCCGTTCCCATAAGATACTGGCTTCTTCTTCTGACTGTTCCTGTTACCACCCTTGGTACTCTTACTGTTTATCAGTATTATATAGATTTATTGGCACCCGGTGAGGAAATCAATATTTACATTATTATTTCAACTGTAGGGCTTGTGTTTATTAATGTTCTTGTGTTCGCCCTCTTCTCAAAGCTTCAGAATCAGCTTGAAATCAGACGAAATGCAGACCTTCTCAATACTCAGATGCGACTCGAAAAGGAGTCCTTCAAGAGAATTGAAGAAAGCTACAACAGAACAAGAGAGTTAAGGCACGACCTCAAAAATCATATATTTGTTCTAAAGGGTATCGCAGAAAACGGAACAAGAGAAGAAATGATTTCCTACCTTGAAAAAATGACTGATGCAGTTGAGGAAGCGACCTATGTTTCAATGAGCAAGAATTCTGCCGTTGATGCGATTCTCAATGAAAAGCTTTTATATGCTCAGAAAAACGGAGTTTCAACTCAGTTTGATGTAACACCCTTGGAGAGTACAGAAATTCCTGCTATGGATGTTTGTACAATTCTTAGTAACGCCCTTGATAATGCAGTTGAAGCCTGCGTAAAATTTGAGAAGCAAAGCGACAGATATATTGATGTGAAAATTGATGATTCGGAAAACGAAATGATTATTTCCGTTAAGAATCCGTCCCTTGAAGCACCGAAGCGCAGAGCAGGAGCGTATATTTCAAGAAAAAAAGACAGTGATAACCACGGTCTTGGTCTTAAAAGTATTAAAAGAACTGTTGATAAAAATAAAGGTGATATGCTTGTAAAATATGAAAACGGAATTTTCAACCTTGTTATTTCGTTGCCACATAAATAAAAAAATCACTTTCGGTTTTCCGAAAGTGATTTTTTATACTTATAATTTAATTTTGAAAACTAATTTATGAGCGAAATCTGAGTTTTCGCTTTTTCTGCAGGGTGCGTGAGCATCCTGAGGGAAGAATACCATAAAATAGCCCTTTCTCAAAGCAAGGAATTGACCATTGGGTGCATCCATAAATGCAATGTCACAACCATCTTTGAAATCTTCGGTTATGTCGCATTCGTCAAAGTTTGCCCAACCGATGTTTTCTTCGCCCTCAAACATAAGCTGAACATCAGCGTATGCCTTGTGGGATTCATATTTTAATGGGTTGTCAGGATTAACATCATATTTGCAAACATTGCACCAGGCATTTTCGCCGTCAATTTCGATTTTGCCGTTTTCAAAGGGTGCCTTGCAGAATTCCTTGTAAGCCTCTTCAATCTTTTCAAAGCCTTTAAGCTTGTCGAAATAAAGGCTCATATTTTCTACCTTATCGTAAATCATTCGTAATCAGCCTCGCCTAACATTAATTTTCTTTCCTTTTTCTCTTTTTCAGGAAGAGTGTAGTTATAAAGCACAGTCCAGAGAATAATTGCCCCGAATATAGCAGGGATGAACCAGAAGTTTGTTGATAAGGACACCTCATCAATATTACCTAATAAGCCTGCCCACATACTGTCAAGCAAGGTGGAAAGGCTTACTGTACCTTCAATAACGGGAGAGGCAATATCTTCAAAAATACAGCTAAGCATAAATGAAAGACCTAATCCGACAATACCGGAATATATAACCTTGCGATTGTTCTTTACCACAATTGCAAGTATTGCAGTTACAATTGCACAGATTACAACCATTAAAGAAACTACTGCAAAAAGAACTACAGGAGTAAATACTCCTCCAAGGGTTTCCTGAATTGTTCTGTCACCACTGCCGCTAAAGCCACCAAACATGCTATAAAGGTCATAGAAAGAGAATACATCAGCTATTCCTGTGGGTGCTTTGCCTCCTGTTTGCTCAAGAATGCCGGTTTTTCCTGTTGCTTGTGCAATATAGGCAAGAAGCTGGAGTGCAATTGAAGACATACTGAAATAGAAAATTTTTGTAAAGAACAACACGGGTACAATTGCTAATGCACCTAATGCTGCAACAAATTTATATACATATTTCATTTTTTATCGTCCTTTCGGAAAAATTACTTCCAAGAAGAGTTAAGCTCAACAGTTCTGTTGAAAATGGGTTTTTCTTCAGTTGAATCCTTGTCAACGCAGAAATAACCGTTTCTCATAAACTGGAATGCATCAGGATTCTTTGCATCCTTGATGCCCTCCTCGATAAGACAATCCTTGAGAACAATAAGAGAGTCAGGGTTAATTGCATTAACAAATTCATCATCGGGAACGCCTGCAGGATCTTCAACATTGAAAAGTCTGTCATAAAGACGAACCTCAGCCTTGAATGCTTTGGGGCCTGCCCAGTGGATTGTTCCCTTAACCTTTCTGCCGTCGGGAGCGTTGCCACCCTTGGTTTCGGGGTCGTAGGTACAATGGAGAACTGTTACATTGCCGTTTTCATCGGTTTCATAAGACTGGCAGGTGATGAAATATGCACCCTTAAGTCTTACCTCGTTACCGGGGAAAAGACGGAAATATTTTTTAACGGGCTCTGCCATAAAGTCAGTTCTTTCAACAAAGATTTCCTTGCCGAAGGTAACTGTTCTTTTGCCCATTTCAGGCTTGTTGGGATGGATTTCAACCTCGATTTCTTCAGTTTGACCCTCGGGGTAGTTATCAATAACAACCTTGATGGGATCAAGAACTGCCATAGCACGAGGAGCGTTTTCGTTAAGCTCGTCTCTTACGCAAGCCTCAAGAAGACCATAGTCAACAACGCTGTAAGCCTTTGAAACGCCAACCTTTTCAATAAATGTACGAAGAGCCTTTGCAGGATAACCTCTTCTTCTCATACCACAGATTGTAGCCATTCGGGGATCATCCCAACCACTTACAAGGCTATCTGTAACAAGACGGATGTTTCTTCTCTTACTTGTGATACAGTAATTAAGGTTGAGACGAGCGAACTCAATCTGTCTGGGGGGCTCTTCGAAGCCGATCTGCTCAATGAACCAGTTGTAAAGAGGTCTGTGGTTTTCAAATTCAAGAGAGCAAAGAGAATAAGTTACGCCCTCACGAGCATCAGAAAGGGGATGAGCAAAGTCATAAATGGGATAAACGCACCATTTGTCGCCTGTCTGATGGTGGCTGACATGCATAATTCTGTAAATTGCAGGGTCACGCATATTCATGTTGGGTGATGCCATATCGATTTTTGCGCGGAGAACCTTTGCGCCGTCGGGGAATTCGCCGTCTGTCATTCTCTTGAAGAGGTCAAGGTTTTCCTCAACACTTCTGTCACGATAGGGGCTGTTTTTACCGGGCTCTGTAAGAGTGCCACGATATTCTCTCATTTCCTCTGCAGAAAGGTCGTCAACATAAGCCTTGCCGTCCTTGATAAGCTTGATAGCGCATTCATAAAGGAAATCAAAGTAGCTTGAAGCATAAAGGCATTTATCCCATTTGAAGCCAAGCCATTCAATGTCCTCCTTGATGGATTCAACATATTCAAGGTCTTCCTTTGAGGGGTTTGTATCGTCAAGACGAAGGTTACAAACACCACCATATTTCATAGCAGTTGTAAAGTCAATGCAGATAGCTTTAGCGTGACCGATATGAAGATAACCATTGGGCTCGGGAGGGAAACGAGTCTGAACCTTGGTGTTGACACCGGTTGCTAATTCTTCATCAATAATATCGTGGATAAAATTACCCGCGGTTTCATTAATAATTTCTTCCATAATGTATCTCCTTAAAGTGATTCAATTACTTTATTAATTCTTTCGCTAACCTTGTCCTGACCGAGAAGGCTCATAATTGAGCAAAGGTCGGGAGTATTTTTTCTTGAGGTAACTGCAAGACGGATAACAGTTGAAACATCGCCAACGTGACCCTTGAAGAGCTCGGGAGTTTTCTTGAACTCCTTAACATTGGGTGTGAAGCCAAGGGGCTCACAAAGGTCTTTGATTTTGGAGAACCAGATGTCCTTGTCATCCTCTGCGCTGTAAACCTTAAGATAATTTTCAAGGATTGCTTTCGCATCCTCTTTTGCAATATTTTCGGGAAGGTCGAAGGATGCTGTGTAATATTCATCAAACATATATGAGAAATAATCTTTAACTTCTTCCCATTTTGCAATGTCTTTACGAGGCTTTGCGCTTTCTCTGTCAATATTGACCATTGCTTTTGAACGTTCAGGATTTGCAGTGAATACTCTGAAGAAATCCTCGTCATATTTTTCTGCCCATTCTGCAATGTAATCATAAACAGTTTGTGCATTCATAACGGAAATAACATTCTTGCTTATATCGTTAAGCTTTATAAGGTCGAAAAGGCATCCACTGGGACTCATTTTCTTAAGGTTAAAGGGGAAAGCAAAAAGATTTTCCTTGGGGTTTGCTCTTCTCCACTCTTCAAAGTTTGAGTTAATGAGAGTCAGGAGATATTCGAGAATACTCTCTCTTGGGAAGCCTGCCTCAAAGAAGAAGCTTACTGCTGCTTCTGGGTCTTTTCTCTTGGAGATTTTTCTCTTGTTGCCGTCCTCCTCGTCAAGCTTCATAACCTGAGAAAGATGAGCGTATTTAGGAACCTTGAATCCACAAGCTTTAAAAAGTGCGATGTGCTTGGGAACGGAGGAAAGCCATTCTTCTGCACGAATAACGTGAGTTGTTCTCATAAAATGGTCATCGCAGATATGAGCGAAATGGTATGTGGGAATACCGTCAGATTTGAGAAGAACCTCATCAATGATGTTTTCAGGCATTTCAATTTTGCCGCGAATCATATCGTCAAAGAAAATTCTTTTATCCTCTTGTCCGTTAGATCGGAAGCGAAGGACATAGGTTTTACCCTCTCTAAGATTTTTTTCAACTTCTTCTAATGAAAGGTCGCGACATTTAGCCCATTTACCAAAGTAACCCCAGATAAGAGCGTCGCCCTTTTCCTGCTCCTGACGAATATCAGAAAGCTCTTCTGCTGTGCAGAAGCAAGGGTAAGCAAGTCCTTCTTGAACAAGTTTTTTTGCTACTATGTGGTAAATTTCGGCACGTTGGCTTTGGGTATAAGGTCCGTAAGCTCCGTTTTCGGAATCAAAGCCTGTAACGCCCTCAGCAAATTCGATACCGAAATCCCTGAAGCCGTCAATAATAGCTGAAACGCCATCCTCAATTTCACGCTTTTTATCAGTATCTTCAATTCTCAAGAATGCCTTGCCACCTGAAACATCTGCTGTGAGAATGTTAACAAGGGCAGTATAGAAGGCACCGATGTGAAGGTAGCCTGTGGGGGAGGGGGCGAATCGTGTAACACGAGCGCCTTCCTTCAGCTCTCTTTCAGGGTATCTTGCTTCAAGATCTTCTACTGTTCCCGTTACATTTGGGAAGAGAAGCTCTGCTAATTTGTTGCAGTCGTAATTCATATAAAAAACTCCATTAAATAAGATTACATAATATGACACTTTATTATTGCAGAAAAATGGAAAAGTATCAATAGTTTTCGGTGAATTTTTTGTTGTTTATCTTGTAATTATACATATTATTTGATAGAATTTTTCTAAAGAAAGCGAAAAGAGGTGCTTTAATGGATAATAATTTAATCACATTAGGCAAAAGAGAAAACGCAGTATTTATTTTAACACCCTTGTATTTGGTTCTGTTTTACTTCTTCAGAGAGGCTAGGAGCATTGATTTAGGTGGCTTAGGATTGATTTTTACAGTTGTGTATGCTATTGGTCTGATAGTTGCAATTGTTAGTATGCTCAGGTTTTTCAGACGCATTGTTTTACCAAGTAAAATTTTGGAGTATGATGCTACATGCTTGTATATAAATAAAGGTCTCAAGGGGACACTCACAATACCCTGGAAGGATGTAAGAAGTGTGGATAATTTGCATCAACATGGTGATTTGAGTGCAATTATATATGGCTTGCGAAGCTTTAAGTACACAAGGGCTCGTATGGAAATGTGGCAGAATATTTGGAATTTATCTGAAACAGGAATTATTGTTATCAACTGTAAAGACGAATTAGTAAGAGTTCACGGAATAAAAAATGCCCGAGAAGTGAGAAACGAGCTTCATAGAATCATTTCTTCAAAAAGAAGAAGTGTTGAAAACACATTAAGGATGAGATAAATGGATGTTTCCGAGGTTAAGGTTTTAGCTCGAAGAGCGAACGGAATGTTGATAGTGGTACCAATATTAATGCTGTTTTCTGGTTTTGCTTTTAGCTACTCCGTTTTGGTTTTAATTAAGGAAATAGAACCTGATAGGGATATTTTGTATGTGCTTTATATGTTGTCAATATTTGGTGGAAGAAGAAGGCACAGGCATTTTGAATGGCGGTATATCAGTAATCCCGAATCGATTGCTTTTTCTTGTGCGTTTTCTTATGGTATGGAATTTGCTTTCTTTTTTTGGCTTCTTGTGAGGAGATTGTCTATTCCGAAAACAATTATAGAGTATGATGATTTCGGGTTGTACATTTACAGAAAAGGCATGCCCGTCACTCTTTTGAGGTATGAGGATTTGTGGAGTGTGTATGCTCACGAAGAATTGTTTGAGTCTTACGAGGATTTTGACAGCAGTTGCACAAGTGTTAGTGTTAAAAATTCTTGCTGGGGACTTTCTCAAACAGGAGCAATAAGAATTGAAGCACCTGATGGATTTATTGTTTTGAGTGGTATCTATCACGTCAAAGAGGTAAAAAAAGAAATTGACAGAATGGTAAAGAAAAATCGCCAGGAATTTATTGACGAAATGGAAGAAAGAATAAAAGAAAATCAAAGACAAAGAGAGCTTGAAGAATTAGCAAAGCATAATCCTGATACATAAGAGTGCAAAGTGCAAAATGCAAAGCGCAAAGTGAGGTTGTGAGTTTATGAAAATATATATAATCCGTCACGGAGAGACCTTTGGGAATCTGAATGGTGACGGCTTTTCGGAAACCGACCTTACACCTAAGGGCGAAAGACAAATTGCTCTTTTAGGGGAAAGGTTTAAGGAAGAAAGCATTGATAAATTTTATGTCAGCCCTTTAGTCAGAGCTATTAAAAGTGCAAATGCAGTAAGAGAATATCATAAAAATACACCGATTATTATTGACTCTCTTCTTCTTGAAAAAGGAACTGCACCCGATTACATAGGTCTTCCCGATGAGGAAATAAAAAAGCTTTGCCCCGATGCAGAAATCAATTTCCGTACGCCCTTAGGCCAGGAAAATGACGAAAAAGCATATAACAGAGCAAAGACAATAATAGAAAAAATCAAAGCCGAAAACGACTTTGAAAGCACGGTTGTTATAGTAGCTCATGGTACCTTTAACAGCTACCTTGTTCTTGCAGCATTGGATTTCCCCTTGAAAGAAAATTTCAATTTTTCCCATGTGAACACAGGGGTTTCATTGGTTCAGACTATAAAAGAAAATGGTGTTATTAAAACAAAGCTTAAATTCCTCAACGATTATTCACATCTTGATGAATTACCGCAACTTTAAAATAAAAACATATAGAAAAAGAAGAGCAGAAAGATCTGCTCTTCTTTTCGTTCTGCGCTAAATTTATAGCTTATCGGTAAAACTGTAAGCCGGGTTCTGTCGTTTAAGGCAATCATCTATCTACGCCATTTGTTGCCAAATGGCTCTAGCCACCCTTCGGGGTTGCGAATAAATTCGCTGCACGGCGCACCCCAGTCGGTGTTGCATCGGGTAGGGTTTACATGGCCATAATGTCTCCACTATGCCGGTGAGCTCTTACCTCGCCTTTCCACCCTTACCGAATAAATTCGGCGGTATCTCTCTGTTGCACTTTCCCTAAGGTTTCCCTCGGCTGCCGTTAGCAGTTACCCTGCCGTGAGATGCCCGGACTTTCCTCGTCTGCAACAAGAGTGAGTGTGCTCAAACCACATATGGTTTAATACTGCCACTTTTCCCTGTAACATCGTTAAAACTCTTGAAAGGAGAAAGCCTTCCTGCGAGTTTTGCCTTGTTACAGAAAAAATTGTCTAGTATTAAACTACCCAAATATTAAATATTCGTAAAATCAGATTTTCAAGGCATATTTGGTCTGAGCACACCCGCTCTCATCACACCCGCGACTGCCCATTTTACCGAGGAAGATTCTACAATAGAATTGATTTAAAGTCAAGTGGAAAATAATATTGAAAGTAAGAAGTTTTTATTGTATAATGTATTTGTATAACTATGCAAAAACTTGTTAAGAGGTAGTAATTATGAAGCTTGAAGAAAAGAAGCTTTCTTCTGAAGAAATTTTTGACGGCGTTGCAATTCATCTTTTCAAGGATGAAATTCTTCTTCCTAATGGTAACAAGGGTGTCCGTGAGGTTATCCGTCATCCTGGTGCAGTGTGCGTTCTGCCCGTCACTGAGGACGGTCAGGTTGTTTTTGTCAATCAGTTCAGATATGCTTTGAACAAGGTTACCTTAGAGGTTCCTGCAGGTAAGCTTGAAAAGGGCGAGGATCCTATGGAGGCAGCTCTCAGAGAGCTTTCAGAGGAAACAGGCCTTACAGCAAACAACATTTTCTCAATAGGAGATTTATATACAACCCCTGCTCTTATTGACGAGGTTATTCATATGTATATTGCAACGGATCTGATTGAAGGCGAACAGCATCTTGACGAGGATGAGTTCGTGAATACTCTTAAAATGCCCTTGAATGAAGCCGTTGATATGGTTATGAATGGCGAAATAAAGGACTCTAAAACCCAGACAATTATTCTTAAAGCCGATAAATATTTCCAAAAGCAAGGGGAGGGCAATAAATGAAAATAATGAAAAGAGCATTAGCTGTTTTCCTCGCTGCTTTGTGCTTGCTTTCAGCCTTGTCTGTGACAACTCTGGCTGCAACCAAGTATAAATCCTACGATGGAAAATATGGCTTGATGATTCCGGTTAAGTCAAACTATAAAACTCAATGTAAATCCTATTCTGTTGAGGGGACCTCAGGTGCTCTGACTTTTAAGTTTGACAGTAAGGGTAAAAAAGAGAATGTTTATTATGGATTTACTATTTACTCCGATGCCAAAAGGCAGAATATCATAATAAATAAGAGTGGCGTTTTCCCCACAGTTGATAGTAAGGGCAAGCTTTCAATTGATTTTTCAAAGCTTGAAAGTGGAACATATTACGGTCTTACCTTTACCTATATTAAAAGTGGTAAGGACCTAATAATTGATAAAGATAGTATTTATCAATTTGATGTAAATGTTAACAAAATTGCAAATGTTACTCCCAGGATAACAGACGCACAGGCGCTTTATTCAGGAAATTATATTAAGTGGAAAAAGGTTACTTATGCAGACTTTTATCGTATTTACAGGAAACAGGAAGGCTCTTCCTATGAAAAGCTTGCTGATGTAACCAAGCTTGAATATACCGATAGAACTGCCGTGAGAGGCGAAAAATATATTTACACAATAAGAGCCTTTGACGAGGATTGCTACAGCAAGCGAAATAAAAACGGTGTTGATCTTGTTTATCTTGCACCACCCAAATTCAAGGATCTGCCCGAAGCTCTTGAGGACAATAAAATCAAGTTCTCATGGGAGGCAGTCAAGGGCGCGAAAAAATATCGCGTTTACAGAAAAACAGCAGATGCTAAAAAATATACTCGTCTCGCAACTCTCAGTGCAAATGTCTTAGAATATACAGATAAGACAACGAAGGTTGACGGTGAAACCTATTATTATGCAGTTAAAGCTGTGAACGGAACCAATGCAGGTGTTTTATCAAGCAAATATGCTATAACACTTTTTGGCGTTAAAAAGCCCATAGCTTATTGTGTAGGCGAAGCTGCAACAATCAAATGGAACCCAGTTGAAAATGCAACTGATTACAAGCTTTTCAAGAAGAATTCCGAGGGTCAATGGGACCTGCTTTATTCGGGTACAGAGGTACAAGAAATCGTTGATGAAAATGTAGCAACAGGTAACAAATATGTTTATTCTCTTGTTATAGAAAAGGACGGTCAGTACAGCAGCTTTGATACAAAGGGTGTTACGGCTTATTGCCTTGCAGAGCCTAAAATCAGTTCCATTAAATCAAGCGCTGATAATAGTGTATATATTAAATGGGGCGCTGTTGAGGGCGCAACAAAATATAACATTTACAGAGAATCTCCCTTTGAGAAATATAAGCTTGTAGGCACAACAACCAAAACAAGCTTCTATGATAAAACAGATAAGGACAGCAACTATTTTTACACCTATTATGTAGAGGCTGCCAATGAATACGGTGTGGGTGTTTCCGGAAATAATACGAAGATGCATTTGTTTATGAAGGCCCCTCAGCTTGTTTCAGTTAAATGGGATAGCGGTAATGTTGTTAAATGGAAACGAGTTGCAGGTGCAACCTCCTATGTTGTTTTCAGAAAAACCTCCTCAGGCGATTATAAAAAGATAGCCGAGGTTAAGGATGCGCTTTCCTACAAGGATAAATCAGCAAAAAAGAAAACCAGATATTATTACACCGTTGCTGCTATGAACGGCAAATATCAAGGCTCTTATGAAAGTGGTATAAGAGTTAATTAACAGTAAAAAAAGACCCCATCAGTTTTAAACTGATGGGGTTGATTTTTGCTTGAAAAGATTATTTTACTCTGTCGAGCATACCCTTTTTGTACATGAATAATGCGCCACCTACGGAAGCGATGATACCTACGAAAAGGAGTGTGCTTGCGCCCATTGAGCCTGCAAAGACAAGGACAATTATCATAACAATAATGGGGAAGAAAGAAATTCTCCAATGCTTGATAAAGTAGCCTGCGCCAAGAGCACCGAAAAGTGCAGGAAGAACCTGAGCGAATGCGGGCTTAAGAAGAGCGTTGTCAGTGAAGGACTGAAGGAAGGGAGCAAAAACAATAACACCGATTGCAAGAATAATTGTTGTAACAATTGAAGATGTTGCAATAGCGATTGTTGAAACAACCTCACCCTCTTCAGAGTTTGCTTTAACATCTGCACCCTCCATAGCGTTGATAGCGCAAGGAAGCTTAAGGTTTGCGATATTACCTGTTACGAATGAAAGGTATGTACCACCAGCACCAAGCATGGGAGTGTAAACGATAACCTCAACAACTGCAACTGTCCAATAAGTAGGAATAAGCTTAAGAAGACCTGCAAGAATACCACTTATGGGAGGGAATACGTTGAGATAAAGGCAGATGCCTATGGGGAACATAAGAAGTGCACAAAGAGCAGTAATTGTTGAAATTCTACCCCATGAATGAACACGGTCAAAATATGATTTGTTTTTATTTTTAGCCATTTTTAACCCCTCCATTCAAGCATTGCGATTTCTTCGGGAAGAATGTTGAAGAAAACAATTGCAGCAATCATAGCAATTATCATACCGATAGGCATAACGAAAGGCTCTAACCATGCGAGCTTGAGCTTCTTTGCCATAACCTCAAGTAAAATTGAAACAACAACAGCAACAACGAGTGTGATTATTGAAAGTACACCTGCGCCGTCGCCGAAGGTCTCAGGTTTACCTGAACCGATAATAGCACGGGCGATGAATGCACCGATAAGACCGATAAAAATTGCAGGAGTTGCAAAATTGTTGATAAAGCCGTTGAGGCTTCTTTTTTTCTTGCCGTCTGCAGGAGCATCAGCAGCTGCGTCTGCCTGTGATGCATCCTCTTTTTTACCTGCCTGAAGAAGCTTTTTGTGAAGAGGCTTTGCAACAAAGGGAAGAATAACAAGAGAGAAGCAGATACCGAGGGTCATAACCCATGCAACACCTGCATAAACCTCGGGATCGGAAACTGCAACTGCCATACCACCCTCGTGACCGAAAGCTTCCATTGCAGCCTCAGCAGCTGTTGTTTCGTACATTAAGTTACCGATAACTGAAAGGCGAACCCATGGGATAACGGGACCTAATGCAGGAACAAGTGCAATAATTGTTGCAAGAATGGAAAGCGCAGAGGGAATAGTAAAGAGTGCGCTTGATGTAATTGCGTTGTGCAGCTTGGATTTGTCTAAGCCGAGTGCCTGTCCTTGCTTGTATGCTTTAACAAGGAAGAAGATGGACTGGCCAAGGACAAAAAGGATAACTGCACCTGCTATAAGATATAGCGAGGTTGAATACTTGAAATCCATATTTATCACTACCTTTTTAAATTTATGTTAACAGTTTAACAGTATATAGTTAAATTGTCAATTAATTACAACTTTTTGTTTATGCAAATAATGCCATTTTTCGTGATGTCAACAACACCATAGTAGCCATCTCTTAGGCTTCCGGGGTTGAAATAATAAATTCCGTCCTTATAGATGCTTTCAGGCTTATGGGTGTGACCGAAAAGAACAATGTCACATTTTTCCTTTGTAGCCTCAAGCTGCAAATCCTCTAAACCGAATTTAACATTTTCATGAAAACCGTGGGTTGCCAGAATCTTTTTTTCACCAATTGTTCGTATATCTCTTTCAGGAAGGAATGAGGATAAATCGCAGTTGCCTCTTACACCGATGTAAGCTTGTTCTTTGCCGTAAACATAGCTAGCTTCTTCAAACTCGTTTGCTCCGTCACCTAAGAAATATACAACCTCGGCAGTGGGCTCTTCGTTGATAGCGGCGAAAAGGTTGAAATTATTGCGATGTGAGTCTGAAAGAACGAGTATTCGCATACATAATCAACACCTTGCATCAATATATTGTACTAATTATATACAATTGAACGGGGGATTTCAATGAGCAATCAGAGAAATGATAAAATTAATGTGAATGAGCTTGTGGAAAAGGCAAAAAGCAGTAAAAACCTCGGAACAAATGAGGGCTTGAATGATTTTATAAATAAAAATCTGAGCGAGGAGCAGGCGAGCGCCATAAAAAATCTTCTTAAGGACGAAGAAAAGACGAAGGCTCTTCTCAACAGCGATGCCGCAAGGGCGATTTTCAATAAATTCTTCGGAGGAAAAAATGATGGCTGATTTTGATTTGGGCGCCATTCTTAATTCCTTAACCCCTGACGATATCGAAAATTTAAAGCAGACTGCTGCCTCGGTTTTAGGTGGTGTGGGTGGTGAAGCACCCAAGAAGGAGCCTGAAATAAAGCAAAGCAAGCAGGAATCACCTCAGATAAATTTTAACGATTTACTGAAAAATATGGGTGGCCTAGGGAATTTAGGTATGCCCGATTTAAGTCAGCTTTCTGCTATTGTTCCGATTTTACAAGCCTTTAATTCCAATGACGAAAGATTGGATTTCATAAACGCTTTGAAGCCTCTTTTGTCAGAGGAGCGACAGAAAAAAGCAGATGAAGCGACAAAGCTTGTGAAGCTGATGTCTGTTTTACCTCTTTTGAGAGAAAGGGGAATAATGTAAATGGCAGATTATTCATATCAGGACCTTATGAAAATGCAGAATGATGCAATCCGCAGGGCTGAAGAAATGCAAAGACGGGCAAGGCAGAATGCAGGTCTTGAAAGAGAAAAACAAGAAAAGCAACAAAATCCAATAACAAAAAAAGAAGAACCCCGAAGAGTTCCTATGCCTAATGATTATCTTGAAAATTTGAAAAGCTATGGTTCAAATTCCTCTAAAAACGAGAGTGAGCCTAGGGGAAAAGAAGAAAATAAAAGAGAGCACAAGCAAGAGCCCAAAAGCAATAGTCAACCTAAATTCCAGAACAGCTTTGAAGATAAAATAAAAAGCATTTTCGGTGATTTGAATATTGATAGTGATAAAGCGTTGCTATTATCGTTAATTTTGCTTTTATCGGAAGAAAAGGCAGATGAGCTTTTGATAATGGCTCTGATTTATATGTTGACATAAAAACACAGACCCATCCTTAAAAGGTTGGGTCTGTGTTTTATGAAACAATCAACTAAACTGCACTTTTAATAAGCTCTAAAACACCATATATACTAAAACAACCGAAAACTATATTCAGAAAAGATGGCAGGTAAAACCACTTTTTTATATTTTCGGTATCTGCCAATCTGGCGATCAAATAAAGGGATTGAACTATAATTACAATACCGGCAAGTGGTACATATATAAACAAGCCGACTATATCCATAAAAAGCATCATGAGAAAAAATGTATGTTCAAAATCATCGTAAGGAGTAATTAATTCTGCTTCAAAAACCCAAAATAAAAGGTGCGCAAAAAAGTAGAAGCCTGTAATGAAAAGTGTTATATAAGAAAATATTTTAAAGCCTTTCTCTTCTTTATCAAATTTTTTCATATCTATCGCTCCTTTCAATTACAGTATATAAAAAGCAAAAGAAAAAAGATGCCCAATGTAATAATTGGACATCTTTTTGTAATTTTTGGAATATTAAAGGTCTAAAAACTCTTTTTTGCACTGGTCTTCAAGAGCAAATCTTTCAACAATTGCCCAGAGGTTTTCGTCTGTGATTGTGTTGATTCTCTTGTCGCTTGCGGTTGCGAGCATATAAAGCTGAGCTGCTTTTTCAACAGTTTCGATAAGTCCGAAGGTTTCGTCCATATCTTTACCTGCACCGTAGATACCGTGAAGGCCCCAGATAACAAGTCTGTATTCTTCCATTTTCTTTGCAGTTGCAATACCGATTTCATTGTTACCGCAAACCATCCAGGGAAGAACGCCAACACCATCGGGGAAAACAACGATACATTCAGTACACATTTCCCAGAGAGTGTGAGTGAATTTTTTCTCATCAAGCTCGTGAATGTGGTTCATTGCAAGAGTGTATGTAGGATGAGAGTGCATAACAACTCTGTTTTCAGGATTCGCTTTAAGTCTTGAAATATGGCTCATGAGGTGAGCAGGAAGCTCACTTGTGAATCTGCCACCATCCTTGTAGCCCCAGAGGAGCTCTGCAGTTGTACCGTCCTTTGCAATACGGATGATACCAAGGTTTGTTTCAGGGTCAACCTCAACATTCTTGAAATATTTACCTGTACCTGTAACGATAAAGATTTTGCCTGTAAGATATGTTGCGTCGAAGCCTGTGGGGATTTCACGGATAACATTGTTAAGGTCGAGATATTCTGCAACCTCTTCCTCTTCGAGCATATAGCTGATGTTACCACCGTTTCTTTCGTCCCAACCAAGACGATACATATTAGCAGTTGCGCGTTTCATTTCTTCCACAAAGGGAGCTGTTAAAATGTCTTTCATACTCTTTTCACCAATACCTTTTCTTCATATTCTTTGATTTCTTTAAAGTAATCATTATTAACATTTTCTCTTGCGAGGAATTCTGCCCAGATGTCGCCAAAGGGAGCAGTTTTCATTTCCTCCTGAAGACACATAAGCTCTGTGAATAAGCTTTCCTCCTGAAGAGCCTTCATTTTATCTGAGGGTAAAAGAAGCGCATTAAGAAGAGCCTTCTGAACATTTCTTACGCCTGTTACCCAAGCGGAAATTCTGTTTATTGAAGCATCAAAATAGTCTGTTGCGATGAACACTCTGCTGAGTGCATCGTGAGAAACGATTTCCTTTGCAATTTCCTTTGTTTCGTCGTCAAAAAGAATAACATGGTCAGAGTCCCAACGAACACCTCTTGTAATGTGAAGAGCGATTTTCTCATTGAAGAGAAGAAGAGAGGAGATTTTGTCGGAAACTAATTCTGTGGGATGATAGTGGCCGTTGTCCATAAGGGGGGTAATGCCCTTGCTTGCAGAATATGAAAGGCAGAATTCTGCAGAGCCAACAGTATAGCTTTCAACACCGATACCGAAAACCTTTGATTCAAGGGTTACATAAACCTTTGATTTATCGTAATCAGTTGCAAGAATTTCATCAAGAGATTTTTTGAATCTTGCGCGTGGAGCTAATCTGTCAGCAGGGATGTCCTTATAGCCATCAGGAATCCAGATATTCATAACGCAGGGAATTCCTGTTTCTTCTGCGAAATATTCGGAAATTTTAAGACAAGCCTTACCATGCTCAACCCAGAATTTTCTTACAGCCTCATCGGGAGAAGAAAGAGTAAGTCCGTCTTTAACCATAGAGTGAGAGAAATATGTGGGGTTAAAGTCGATACCCATATTTCTTTCTTTTGCATATTCAACCCATTTTTTGAAATGCTCAGGTCTGAGAGCATCTCTGTCAGCAAATTCGCCATTTTCAAAAATAGCATAGCAAGCGTGAAGATTAAGCTTTTTCTTGCCGGGAATAAGGGAGAATGCCTTATCTAAGTCTGCCATAAGCTCCTCGGGAGTGGTTGCTTTGCCGGGGTAATTACCTGTGGTCTGAATACCACCGGAAAGACTTTCCTTAGTGTCAAATCCACCTACGTCGTCACCCTGCCAGCAATGAACGGAAATTGTTACATCCTTAAGGGCTTCGAGAGCTTTTTCTGTATCAACGCCATAAGAAGCATAAATCTTCTTGGCTTCCTCATATCTTGACATTAGAAAACCTCTTTTCAGTAAAAGTTTTAATACAAGTCTGCATACACAAATAGTATATATTTACTATAAGGAAAAGTCAATGAAGAGAGTAACAAAAAATGGATAAATTCATAGTATAAGATATAGTTTTAGGCGAAATGAGTTGATATTTTGAAAAAAACAGTTCTTCCCGTATCATTCTTTTTTGGTGCGAATAATAAAGCAGGGTATTGCTCGCTGTATAGTAGTCTTTATGACCCGTACATAGAAGGCAAGCATTTTATTTTAAAGGGAGGTCCCGGTACGGGAAAATCCACCCTTATGAGAAGGGTTGCAGAAAAGGCAGAAAGAAAGGGCTATTATGTTGAGAGAGGCTTTTGCAGTGCAGACCCCAACTCCCTTGATGTCGTGTTGGTTCCCGAAATTAATTTTTCAATCTGTGATGGTACTGCGCCCCATACCTTTGATCCGAAAATGCCGGGAACAAGCGAGCATATTATTGATTTAGGTGTGGCATGGGACAGAAAATATCTTAATTCCCATATTGATGAAATAGGCAGTCTTATGAAAGAAAATTCTCTTCAGCATAAAAAATGCGTTGAGTTTCTGAGAGTTGCAGCTGCAATTGAGATGGAAAGCACAGCTATATGCGCAAGCTCGCTTGACAATGAAAAGCTGATGCGCTACGTGAAGCGTCTTGCAGGCAGATTGATTCCTGAAAAGAAAAGTAATGAAAAGGGTAGTGTTTATAAAAGATTTTTGAGTGCAGTTTCACCCGAAGGTATCGATGTGAAGTATGAAACTGTTGTTGCACTATCAGAAAAAATTATTACCATTGAAGATGAGTTTTCTGTGGTTTCGCCGTTTATTGCTGAGTACATAAGTAATTGTGCCATAGAAAAAGGCTTTGATGTATATCAATGCTATTGTCCGGTGTTCCCCAATATGAAAATTGAGCATATTATTATTCCACAGCTTAAAACTGCTATTTTCACTCAGAATAGCTATCATTATTCAATTGATGATGGGGAGCGTCTGGTTCACGCTTCCAGATTTTTTAGTAAGGAAGCATTTTATGACAATAAAGAAAAGCTTGCGCTTCAAAAAAGAGCTAAGAGAGAATTGATCGATGAGGCTGTGAAAAAGCTTTCAATCGCCAAGGCTCTTCACGATCAGCTCGAGGATTACTATATCAAGGCAACAGATTTTGATATAATAAACGAAATAGGCGAAAAGATTTTGAAGGCGATATAAAAAATACACTTTGCGAGCAATCGCAAAGTGCTTTATTTTATAAATTTCTTCTCCAATGGAATAAATACTGTTGGGCTATTCCCTCAGTACCTCTTATACATTCGGGAAGACCGTCAGGGTAAAGCTCGGTAACAATTCTTTTTACCCATACATCTACGGGGAAGGCTTCTATTCTGCCGAAGCCGTAAAGAAGGGCGCATTGAGCAACCTTTTCGCCAACACCCTTAATTTTTAAAAGCTCGTTTTTGGCATCCTCAAAGCTCATTACTTTAACCTTTTCTAAATCTATCTGGCCACTTGAAATCTTTCTTGCAGCATCAATAATGTATTTAGCTCTGAAGCCAGAACGAATTGGAGCTAAATCCTCTACCTCGAGAGCAGCGATTTTCTCGGGAGAAGGGAATGTATAGCCACCATCGATTTTTTCTCCGAAGCTCTCGCAGAGTCTTTCGATTATGCCTTTGATTCGCGGGATATTATTGTTGGCAGAAATTATAAATGAACAAATTGCTTCCCATTCATCCTGCTTTAATATTCTTATTCCGGGGTATGCTTTACAGGCCGTAATAAGATTTTCTTCGTCGTAAGAAGAAAGAATTTTTTCGTAGTCCCGTTCTAAATCGAAATATTTTACCCAAAGTCCTTCGAAATCCTCTTTTGTGGTATCAAGGAAGGTGATTTTGTTCGCCTCCTGTTTTATTGTGAGGAATTTGCCGTAAGCAATTCCTTGCCAGGTACCATCTTCGGTTTTCCTCCATCTGAAAGCTTGGCCACAGTCAAGGCAAAGGGGAATATCAAAATGCTTTGTATCTGTTAAAACGATATTTTTATCGATAAATTCAATGTTCATTTTATCACCAAAATAAGATTACCACATTTGAAAAAAACAGTAAAGTTTTTTGTCAATCAGTTTAGGGGAATTTAATTTTTTTCTACATTTTAAACAGTATTTTTGAGGCGTTTTTGTACTATTTTTTTATTGTTAATTTTTAACAACGAACATTTATTTTTTGCCTGAAAATTAGTTTCCGTTCTGTATAATCGGTAAAGGTGGTACAACAAATCGTATATTTTACAAGTGGTCAAAAAATGTCCAAAAAAGTGTAAAAAATGTCGAAAACCTATTGATATATAGGCTTTTGGGGGTGGGTTGTAAACATTTTGAACACTGTTTTGAACATTTTTAGGGTGAAGACGAATATACAAATTGTATAAATTCTTAGTTGTCAATTTTGCTAAAAGCCAAAAAAGTTTAACAAAACAGAAGGAAATTTATATTCTTTTTTGGCAATAATTTGTTACAGATTGTGAAAAAATTCAACAAGTTTTCAGTCAGATAGAATGGTTTAACTTTGTATAAAATCAGAGCTGCTTTCACATCATAAATAGGAAGTTAAAAAAGGAGAAATAAAAATGATAAAAGGTGTTAATAAGCAGGTTCTGGAAATAAATGAAACTCAGAATGGATTTTTTGAAAAAGCGATATTTTTTGTTAAGCCTGAGTACATTGGAATGGGCGAGGGAATGCTTAGAGAAAGTGCAAAAAAAGAGATAGAAAACACAGGGAAGCCCCCTGTCAGAAATTATAGATATAAAAACGAAAGAATTAAAAGAACGGTAGTTTTCGCAGGTGTTTTTATGGTAGGCGTAGTAGTTGGTATTATCTCGGCAACTCTTTTTTGAGTTGCCTTTTTGTATATTGTATGATAAAATACAAGGTGTTTTAAGGTGGTGATTTTATGAGATACAAGCATATTTTCTGGGATTTTAACGGTACAATTATTAATGATGTTAATAACGCTCTTTCCTGTGTTAATGATATGCTGTGCAGAAAGGGTATGAAGCCCATCAGCCTTACAGAATATTATGAGTATGTTGATACACCCATTATAAATTTCTATTATCACATATTACCACCCGAAGAGGTAGATTTTAACGAGATTTCAAAGGAGTACCATTCCGATTACGCTCGGCATCTGGACGAAACCACCTTGGCAGATGGCGCAGAGGCGTTGCTTAAAGAGTTGAAGGCATGTGGCGCACATCAATACATAATTACCTCGAATTTTATTGGCGAAACTGTTGATTTGGTAAAGAAATTTGGTGTTTATTCTTATTTTGATGAGATTTTAGGAGCAGATAATACCCTCGCTGAGAGTAAAATTGAAAGAGCGAAGGCTTTCTTTGATTTAAAGGGAATAAACAGAAACGAAGCCATTTTTATTGGCGATACTCTTCACGACCTTGAAACTGCAAATGCATTAGGAATAGACTGTGTTCTTGTTGCTTATGGTCATCAGGGAAGAAGACTCTTAGAAGCACATAATGCTTTTACAGTTGCTGATTTGAACGAGGTCAGAGATGTAATTTTTGACGAAAGAACAGTTGATTTTCATACTCATTCAACCTGCTCAGATGGGACCTTTACCCCTACCGAGCTTGTTGATCACGCAAAGAGATGTGGACTTTCTGCATTTGCCCTTACAGACCATGACAGCGTTGATGGTATTAAAGAGGCTCAGCAGAGAGCTAATGAAATCGGGATTGAATTTATACCGGGTATTGAATTCTCTGCTGCAGAAAACACCGAAACTCATATAATCGGACTTTTTATTGATCCTGATAACGAAACATTATTAAATACAATAGAAAAGCTAAAGGGTAGCCGTAAAAGGCGAATGGAAGAGGTTTGCAGTAAGCTTCGAGGCCTGGACTTTGATATTACTCACGATGAAGCATTAGCTATCGCAGGTGGTAAATTTGTTGGAAGAGCCCATATAGCCAGACTTATGGTGGAAAAAGGGTATTGTGAAACCATCAGAGAGTGTTTTGATAAATATATCGCTCTGGGAAAGCCTGCGTATGCCGAGAAAAATGAGCTTTCTGCAGTAGAAGCAGTTAAATCAATTCGTGCTGCAGGTGGACTTGCTTATCTTGCACATCTTAATCAGACAGGTTATGATATTGAACAGCTTAAAGAGCTTTTATTGCAGCTCAAAGAGGCAGGATTAAATGGTGTAGAGGGCTATTATCCGGAATACACCCCCGAACATATTGCTCAATACAGGGCCTTGTCAGAGGAAATGAGCTTTTCTCTTTCGGGTGGTTCTGATTTTCATGGTTCAATGAAGCCACATATATCAATGGGTATAGGCAATGGTGATTTAAGGATTCCGTATTATGTTCTTGATAATATGAAAGGAATTCTTCGCCGTCAGTGATTAAAGCATTAAAAAAAGTAAAAAATATATCTGTGTATCATTTTGATGCACAGATATTTTGTTTTTTGGTGATAGTATGAGTGGCGATATGAAAATTAAGAGCAAGCTTATGATGAAGGGAGATACCCTCCGATTATTTTTCATTTCTTTCTTTAGCTTCATTATAAGGCGTGGCGCTTTTGCGATTTGGTTATACTGCATTGTGAATTTGTTTGAAAGTGGTCTATTGGATTCATATCTAGAACGCTATAATAACGCCATTGTTTATGGTATGGTGTCTTTTGACATCGCGTTTGTGACAACGATTTTGTTCTTGTTTATTTGTGCTTTGAAATTAGGGGAGCAATTTTTATATTTCATCAAGGCTTCGGGTGGTAAAGGGCGCACAGGTCTCCTTTTCAAGTTTTTTACATTTGAAAAAAGCTTTGGCGCTTTTATTCTGTATTTAAGATTAACTCTTTTAAAGCTTGGGTGGCTTTTGTATTTTCTTTTGCCCTGTATAGTTTGCTATGGCCTGACGATTTATCTTTATTCTGATGGCAGTCTTTTGCCGGTTGTCTTTTATGTAATGATTGCAGGCTCATCACTTCTACTTTCCTTCTGTGTATTTATGTGGCGAGTTGCATTTTTTCGATATAACGCAGCACCCTATTATTTTTGTTTGAACAGTGAGATAAGTCCTAAGGATGCAATAAAAAAGAGCGTTAAATACACTGATGGCTTTCTTCGTGAAAGCGTATTACTGGATAGCTCCTTTTGGGGCTGGTTTTTGAGTTGCTTAACAATTATTCCATTTGCTTATGTAATACCTTATTTTAAGCTTTCCAAAGCATTATTTGTTGTTGAAGCTCTGAGTCGTAAAGCTTTCCCTGAAGAGAAAGAAAAATATGCGATAAATTATTTAAGGCTAAAATAAAAATCCCTTGTTACAAAATGTAACAAGGGATTAATCTTGATAAAGAGTTATTTATTCTTTCTTGCTGCGACTTCAGCAACCATTTCTGCCTGGCGTTTTTCTGTAATCTTATAGAAGAACATAGGAACTGCACAAGCAAACATACTGATAACACCTGAAAGAACAAGCATATTCCAAAGAGTCTGTTTACCTTCAGCAGAGATGAAGCCTGTTTCGGCATTGATACCTGCAGCAGCGAAGGAGATAACACCGATAAAAGCACCAACAGCCATACCGATTTTGTTGATAAGAGTCTGCATAGCGAAGCAGATACCTTCACCACGTTCACCTGTTTTCCATTCAAGATAGTCAACAGTATCACCAATCATAGCGTATGTGATAATGTTGTTAACACCCTGAGGAATACCAAGAAGAACAAGAGCGATAGCAGCGATAATAAGCTTCCAGGGAGCATCGTAACCAACGAAATACATAACTGCCATTACAATACCACCGAAAAGGTGAACTGCGATATAAGCCCATTTCTTTGTGAATTTCTTGGACATCCAAGGAACAAGGATTGAAGCAACTAGTCCTCCGGGAACAACAAGAAGAGTTATAAGGCTATACATACCTTCGTTCTGAAGAACATATTTTGCAAAGTAAAGACCACCGGTGTATGTATAAACCATTCTTGCACCACCAAGGATACCTGAAAGAACGATAAGAAGAAGCTCTTTGTTCTTGAAGAGAAGCTTGATGTTGTGTCCGAAGCTTGGGGGATTATCATCTGCTGTGAAACGCTCTTGAGTGTGTTTGAAACCATAGAAGAACATAGGAACTGCAGCAACAACAAGAATAACTGCAGCAATGAAATATGTCCATTTAAGAGTGTCAGCGTTTGCGATTTCCTGACCTGCAATAACAGTACCAACAAAGGCTTTGGCTGCTTCAGCATCTACGCCCTTATCAGCCATAATTTGTGCAATACCCTCTGCTGTGTCAGGGTATTTATATTTAGCTGTAATAGCACCTGTGATGATGGGGAGGAAAACTGTAACAATACCTGCACCCAATGTGCAAAGAAGACGGGTAACAGTAAGAAGATTACCACGAACAACAGTATCATTTGTCATACAAGTTGAAAGACCCCAGTAGGGAACGTCTGCAACGGTGTAAGCAACTGACCATAAAATATAAATAATAGCTACAACAACAAAAGACCAATGTGCTTTTGCCTGGAAAACAGGTAAGAAGCAAGCAATTGTCATAATTGCGATCGGGAAAGCCATCCATTTAAGGTAGGGTCTGCATTTACCCCATTTTGTACGGGTCTTGTCAACGATTGAGCCCATAATTGGGTCGTTGAAAGCATCAAAGATACGAGTGCCGAGCATAAGGTATGCAACAGCCATTGACCCGGCGATATTACCGATTGTAACTCCTTCTGCACCGAAAAGAAGTGCATCTGTAAGGAAAATTGTCAGATATGAACCGATGATGGTGCATATAAAGTTCTGACCGAAGCCTGCAACGCCATAAGCAATAGCTTCTTTGGGTTGGAGATTGCCGTCATCAGGTGTGGTACCATAAAGTTTATGAAGCAATCCGTTGATTTTTGAATTCATTCCTTTTTCTCCTTTGTTTATATTTTATATTACAAAACTTCAACAGTTTTCATAACAATGGGTTCAACGGGTGTGGAGCGCTCTCCACCGAAGCTCATTCTGCGATCGATTTTAAGGAAATTGTCAACTGTTTCCATACCTTCAATTACATTACCGAACGCAGCATACTGACCGTCAAGGAAGGTGCAGTCGCCATAGCAGATAAAGAACTGACTACTTGCAGAGTTGGGGTTCTGAGAACGAGCCATTGAAATAACACCACGAGTATGAGAAAGAGTGTTGTTAACACCATTCATTCTGAACTCACCCTTGATGTTTTCGTCGCTGCCACCCATGCCGTTACCGTTAGGGTCGCCACCCTGAGCCATAAATCCATCGATTACGCGATGGAAGGTAAGACCATTGTAAAATCCACTTTTTACAAGCTTTAAAAAGTTTTCACAGGTGATGGGTGCTTGCTCAGGGCAAAGCTCAATAACAAAGCTTTCGCCGTTTTCCATAGTTACCTTAATGTTTTCCATAGTGTATATAATCTCCTTAGTTGTTAGTTACGGGGTTAATAGTGAATTCCTCAATAACCTTTGCAGTAGTAACGGAATCCATCTGAAGATTGGGGTTACCCTTGTCGTCGTATGTTTGCTTTGTTGAAACATCAGATACATAAGTGTATGAATATTTGACATATACAGGAATACCAGAAAGCTTGTCAATCTTAGAAATGATTTCGCCATCCTTGAAGGTTACGCCATTCAGAATTGAATCGGAGTCGGAAAGGTTGGGAAGATTGAAGACTCTCGCATAAGCGATCTTTTCGCGTCTTTCTGCAGCTTTTGATGTACCTGTGGGATATTCGTCACCTTCATAAGAGAAGTTTTTCATTTTAACGGTTCTCAAAATATAGCCGTCTTCGGTTTCTACACTTGTGATGCTTGCAATGTCATCGATTTTAAGGTAGCAAGATTTTGAAATGTTGTTAATGGGGAAGGTTGCATAGTGACTGCTACGCTTTGCAATAGTGGTTTCCTTTGTTTTGGGTTTGTAAAGATCGTCTGCCTCTTTACGCATAGCTGCAATAGAGGCCTTCATATCTGAGGTAAGAAGGAAGCCGTAGTTTTTTTCAATGTATGAGCAGGTCTTTTCAGTGTATTCACGGAAATCCATATTTGTAACATTGAGTGAGCTGGCAGGTGCATTTTTTGTTGTAACTATCATTGAGTCACATTTGTTTGTAGCAAGTTTAGTAAAGCCGGGCTTGGTTGTCTTAACGCTATCAAGCTCATTAGTGAAAAGAGCAAGGAGGAATTCCTGATTTGCTATTTCTACATCAATACCCATTACAATAGAAATAACGATTTTAACATCGTTGATTGTAGGAATTGCGCCGTCCTGACCATCAAGGTCGTAAATGAGGTTTGCACGAGGCTGTTCAAGACCTGCAGAAACTCGCAGAACAGTTCTTGCATCTGTAAGGTTGATAAATCCATCTCCGTTATAGTCATAAAGAGAGGTGGTTTCGTCTAAAGAGCCTGCTGCAAATACATTTAAGCATAAGCCTGAAATAAGCATGCATAAGCAAAGGACAAGACAAAGGATTTTTTTCATTGGTTGGGCTCCTTTCGGGGGTGGGTTAGAGTGAGTCAAGCGTATCCGAACCAGATTTTGGGATAGTCTTTACCCACTCTATTTAAAGTTAAATGCCGCTTTTAAGAACTTAAGGGTTTGCTGAACGATTAATTCATCGCTTTCGTTTGCCTGCTTTCCTGTGTAGATGAAAAATCTTTCTTTATAGTAGTCGCAAGCTGTTGCAAACTGTAGCATCATAAAGATGTTATCAAGCAAGAAAGCAAAGAAAGCAGGGTTGATATCATCACGAACATCACCTGTTTCCTGTGCCTTGCTTATGGTGACTGTGTAAATCGATGCAGAAACTGCTTCGATTCGTTGGGAAATTCCGTTGAGGAATTCAGAATTGTCGCTTGTGGTAAGCTGGCAATAAAGCTTTATCAGGGCTGGGTGCTTACGGGAATACTTTAAAAGCTCACGGATGATCGTTTCTGCTTTTACGATAATGTCGTCAGAGGAATCTGCGAGGCTCATGAGAAGCTCCTCTAAGGAGGACATACCCTCGTGAACCACCATTGAAAACAGTGTTTCTTTATTTTCAAAATATTTGTAAACAGAGCCTACACTTATACCCGATTTTTTGGCGATTTGCTGAATAGATGTGTTCTGAAAGCCATTGTTTGCAAACTCTTCAATGGCAACATTCAATATTCTGTCGCGCTTTTCTTTAGGTATTTTATCAAATGCAGCTTTGCACAAATGAACATTTCCGTTCTGCATAGCATCAGTAGCCATTTTACACCTCATAATTAACCCAATTATATACAGTATCATATCATTTTTTGCCTTAAAAATCAATGGAAAAGCAAAGATTTCCTACGCCAAAATTGTGTCGGCTTTTTTGGTTAGAGTTTATAAAAGATATTAATTGAAAATTAACAATGTGAACAATACTTTAATAAAAAAAGAATAAACGAAAAATGTCGGCAAAATGGTTACATTTATTTCATAAAATATTATTGAAATGAATAACTTTATATATTATAATACAATATACAAATTACATCATTGGAGGTTATTCCGTGAAAAAAATAAATACTAAAACAAAGGTGCTCGTGACACTTCTTGTTACGCTTCTTGTTATAGGTGCAATGGCTGTAGTTTCTTTTGCTGCAGACAAAAAGGCATCCTATGACAATAAATACGGACAGATTGTTCCGACGGACTCTAAGCTTGAGGCCCGTAAAACAAGCTATACTTTTTATGGAGACAGCGCAAATCTTTACTTTATGCGCATAAGCAAGGGTAAGGATAATGCTAATTATGCTGTTGAAATTTATTCAGATAAGGCTTGCACAAAGCTTATCAGAAGCATGTCAGGTGAATTTTCTTCTTCGAAGGGGAATACACCATTGGCGATTGCATGGAATTTCAAGACTACAGCCAGTGGTACATATTATGGTAAGTGTTACACATATATTTCAAGAGATGACGGTGATGTAATAGATACTGATTCTGTTGAAACCTTTAAAATCAAAATTGACCGTTTAAGCAAGAAAACAGTAAGCTTGAAGTCAGTTAAGAATACAACTGATGGTGTTAAGATTACTTGGTCAACTCTTCCCACTGCAACCAAATATAAGGTTATGAGAAAAGCTGAGGGGGATAAAAAGTGGAAAACAATCCAGACTCTCGGCAAGGGTGCTTATACATTCACAGATGAATCTGTAAAGAGTGGCAAGAAATACACTTACACTGTAAGAGCTTATGACGGTGACTATAGCAGCCTTTATAACAAAAAAGGGCTTTCCTTGACACACCTCTCAACACCTAAGCTTGTTGATGTGTCAGGTTCTACATCATCAGGTTATGCAGAACTCAAATGGAAAGCCGTTTCAGGTGCAAAGAGCTACGAGATTTATCGTAAGGGTGGCTCCTTGAATAATTCAGAATGGAAGAAAATTGCAACTGTAAAAGGCAAAAATACAGTAACATATGTAGATAAGAAGGCTACAAAAACAGACTGGTGCTATTCATATTCTGTAAGAGCTGTTAACGGTTCTAACAAGAGTGTTTATAATACTGATGGTCTTGATTTCGACTACATGAGAGCTCCCAAGCTTAAAAAGGCTTATTCATATACAAATGGTATAAAGATAACCTGGAGCGATGCAAGTGATGTAGCAGAAAGATATTATGTTTACAGAAAAACCTCATCAGGCTGGAGCAAGGTTGGTTCAACAACCAAAAAGTATTATACTGACAAAACTGCAAAAAGTGGTAAATCATACACATACACAGTAAAAGCTGTTTCCGATAACAATGGTGGCGCATACAATTCCAAGGGCATAAAGGCGAGCTATCTTGCAATGCCTAAATTGGGCGAGGTTACCTTTGATTCAAGCAACAGAGCAAAGGTAACATGGTCAACAGTAAGTGGCGCAACCTCCTATAAGGTGCTCAGAAAAATCAACTCTGAGGACGAGTGGACTGAAATCGCAACAGTAAAGGGTGGAACAAAGAAATCCTATCTTGATAAGGTAACTAAGAAATCCGGTAATACCTATAAATACACAGTAAGAGCAGTCAGCAAGGATACAACAAGCTATTACAATACAACAGGAATTAAAAATATGTTCCTTTCAAATCCTTCCGTGAAGCTCAGCAACGTTACAGCAGAAAATGGTAACGTTAATGTTAAGCTCAGCTGGAGTGCTATAAAGGGTGCTAAGGCATATAATGTTTACAGACGCGCACCCGGTCAGAGTGACTTCAAGTGTATTGCAAGCAATGTTACAGCAACAACCTATTACGATAGCTCAGTAAAAAACAATGTTCAGTATCGTTATGCAGTAAGAGCGATTAACGGTTCTGCAAAGAGCAGATATAATTCAGTTTACATTGTTGCTCTCAACAGACCTGTTATGGAAAGCGTTGAGGTAATTGATGGTGGTGTTGCACTTAATTGGACGGCAATTGAGGGCGCAGATGCTTACTATATTTATAGAAAAGCAGTAGGTGGAAAATGGGAAACAATCGGCTCCTATGCACTTAACTCATTTGTTGATGATTATGAAAAAGCAGCAACCACACCGTATTATTACACAGTGTCTGCAGAAGCTAATGGCTACAAGAGCGATTATGATACAAATGGTATGGCAAACTTTGTAGAAGCAACAGAGTTCGCTGTTCAGTTTAATCCTGCTACAGAAACAGAGCTTCCCAATATTGCTGTTAACTGGAGCTTTGATGAAGGTGTTGAAGCCGTTGAGCTCTTCAAGGGAATTGGTGATGACATTGTTCCCTTTGGTACCTTTACTCCCGATATGGGGATAACACAGTTAACTGATGTTGATATTATTATTGGTACAGAATACACTTACACAATTAAGCCTGTTAAGGCGGGTAAGCTTTCCGTTGAGAAATCTGCAAGTGCAAAATATCCCCATGCACCTCTTGAGGCAGTTGATTTCGAGCTTGCTCCCACATACAGCGACGATGGCTCATATGTTACTGTAACATTTGCTCCTGTTGAGTTTGCAGAGAGCTATGTGGTTTACAGAAAAACTTCAGCAGATGCAGAGTGGGAGAAAATCGGTAAAGTAGGTACAGAGGCACTTACCGAGGATGTATTCACATTCACAGACAATGATATTGATGAAGAAACAAAATACTATTATACAGTAAAAGCAATTGCATCTGACAGAGACAGCTTCTTCAATGAAGAAGGTAAGGTGACACTTGTTTATACACCTGTTGATTCAGTTGCAGGAATTATTGCTAAGGAAGAGGTTGTTACTGAAACTGCAGAAGATGGTGCAGTTACAGAGAAAACAGTTGCTGTAATCACTTGGGATGCAGCTCAGTATGCTGAAACCTACAAGGTTTTAAGAAAAACAACAGATTCCGAATGGATTGCTTTAGGTGAGATTTCTGCAGAGGCCGAATTGAAATTCGTTGACGAAACAATTGAAGAGGGAATTGAATATGTTTATACAATTCTTTCTTTGGCAGAAAACAGAGGCGAAGCAATTAACGAAATCGGTGCAGATTTCTGTTGGGGAACACCAATAGTTCCCGAAGAACCAACAAATCCAGAAGAACCCAAGGATCCTGATGATTCTGAAGACATTATAGTTCCTGAGAATCCCGATGTGCCTACAGTTCCTGATTTTCCTGAAATAGAGGGTGTTCCTGATGAGCCTGTTATTCCTGAGGAAATTCCTGATGGACCAACAGCAAATCCAGATAAACCCACAGAACCTGAAAATCCTGATGATTCAGAGAATATTGAGGTTCCTGAAAATCCTGATGTACCCACTATTCCCGATATTCCTGAAATAGAGGATGTTCCTGAAGAACCTTCAGAAGGCGAAGAAGTGGTTGATGGACCCGAAGCAATCGGCTAAAAAATAACAGTACAGTAAAGCGGAATTCGTTTTACTGTACTGTTTTTATATGCTTATATATTAAACAAATTTTTAGTGTTTTTTGTTGCTATATCAAGCACCGATTGAGTATCGGTGTTTTTTATTTCTGCCATTTTTTCTGCTACATAGGGAATTAAACTTGAATCATTCCTTTTTCCTCTCATGGGGACAGGTGCCATATAGGGACAGTCGGTTTCAAGAAGAAGCCTTTCAAGAGGGAGTATTTCTGCAACCTCAACAGCTTTTCTTGCATTTTTGAAGGTTAATGCACCGCCAAAACCTATATACATTCCAAGCTTTAAAACCTCTTTGGCAATTTCAACGCTACCTGAAAAGCAATGCAAAACGCCTTTAGGCTTGTGCTTTTTGAGGATTTCAAGGGTGTCGCCATGAGCTTCTCTGTCATGGACTATTATTGGCAAGCCAAGCTCTTTTGCAAGTAAAATCTGGTTTTCAAAAACTTCTTTCTGCTTTTCTTTGGTATCTTGACGCCAATAGTAATCAAGCCCGATTTCACCAATCGCAACGCATTTTTCGTGCGTAGCCATAGACCTAAGATTTTCCATATAATTATCGGGCAGATCATCAACCTCTTCGGGATGAATACCACAGGCAAAATAGAAATAATCATATTTTTCAGAGAGCTTTAAGGACTCCTCTGAGGATTTTAAATCTGCGCCACAGTTTATAACACCGCAAATGCCCGACTCCTTGAGAGAGCCGAGCATATTTTCGCGATCTTCGTTGAACGCTTTGTCTGTATAATGTGCGTGTGAATCAAAAATATTGTTATACATATTTTATAATCAGCTTAACTGAGTACCTGCAGGAAGTCCGTCAACGAATGCAACCTTGATGTCTTCCTCTGTGATTTCACCTGCAAGAATCATACCATGGCTTTCAACACCACAGAGTGTACGGGGTGCAAGGTTTGCAACAACGATAACCTTTTTGCCGATAAGCTCTTCGGGCTTGTACCATTTTGCGATACCTGATGCAACTGTTCTGGGCTCCTTTGTGCCGTCGTTGAGTGTGAGCTCAAGAAGCTTTTTAGCCTTCTTGATGGGCTTGCAGTCAACAACCTCGCAAACACGAAGCTCAACCTTTGCAAAATCGTCATACTGAATCTCAGCAAGGCCAATGATTTCCTTTTCTTCCTCTTCTGCTTCCTCCTCTACCTTGGGAAGAGAAGCCTCGATTTCTTCAAGAGTCTTTTCAACATCAAGACGGGAGAAGAGGGGAGTTGCAACGCCTACCTTGTCGCCTGCTTTAACTGCGCCGAATTCTGCGAGAGAGTCGAGCGTGTTGACATCTGTGCCGATCTGTTCAAGTATTTTAACGCTTGTTTCGGGCATAAAGGGCTGAAGAAGAACTGCAATAAAGCGAATGCCTTCAAGAAGGTTGTAAAGAACTGTGCCAAGTCTTGCTTTCTTTTCCTCGTCCTTTGCAAGTGCCCAGGGCATTGTTTCGTCAATATATTTGTTGCAACGCTTTGCAAGGTCAATAACCTTGGAAATAGCATCGCTCATTTTGTAGGTGTCAAGAAGCTTTGTAACCTGAGGAAGAGTTTCAAGAGCCATTGTAATAAGCTCGTTGTCGATTTCTTCCGTAGCATCGGGAGCCTGAATAACACCATCAAAATACTTATTGTTCATAGCAACTGTACGATTAACAAGGTTTCCGAGAGTGTTGGCAAGGTCGGAATTGAAGCGCTCAATAATTGTTTCATAGGTAATTGTGCCGTCCTGAGCGTGAGGCATTTCGGAAAGAAGATAGTAACGGACTGCATCAACACCAAAGCGATTGCAAAGGTCGTCAGCATAAATTACATTGCCTCTTGATTTTGACATTTTGTCATTACCTGAAAGAAGCCAGGGGTGACCGAATACCTGCTTGGGAAGGGGCTCACCGAGTGCCATAAGCATAATGGGCCAATAAATTGTATGGAAACGAAGAATGTCCTTACCGATAATATGAACATTAGCGGGCCAATATTTTTTGTATAATTCACCACTGCCGTCGGGGTCATAGCCAAGGCTTGTGATGTAGTTTGAAAGAGCATCAATCCAAACATAAACAACATGCTTCTCATCAAAGGGAACGGGAACGCCCCATTTGAATGTAGAACGGGAAACACATAAATCCTGAAGACCGGGCTTGATGAAATTGTTTATCATTTCTTTTTTACGGCTTTCGGGATAAATGAAATTAGGGTTCTGCTCAATGTATTCTTCAAGCTGCTTCTGATATTTGCTTAATTTGAAGAAATAGGTTTCTTCCTTTTCTTTTTTTACTTCTCTTCCACAGTCAGGACATTTGCCGTCAACAAGCTGAGAATCTGTGAAAAAGCTTTCGCAGGGCACGCAGTACCAGCCTTCATATTCACTCTTGTAAATATCGCCCTTATCATAAAGGGTTTTGAAGATTTTCTGAACTGCTTTTTCATGGTCTTCGTCTGTAGTACGGATAAATTTATCATAGGTTGTGTTAAGGCAATCGCAGATATCCTTGATTTCCCCTGCAACCTTGTCAACGTATTCCTTGGGAGAAACGCCTGCTGCTGCAGCGTATTCCTCGATTTTCTGACCATGCTCGTCAGTACCTGTCTGGAAGAAAACGTCGTAGCCCTGCATTCGTTTGAACCTTGCCAAAGCGTCGGAAAGCACGATTTCATAAGAGTTTCCGATATGGGGCTTTCTTGAGGTGTATGCAATTGCAGTAGTAATGTAATAGGGCTGTTTGCTCATTTTCTTTTTGTCTCCTTTAATTCCATTCCTCGAATGAGAGGGATGGTTTTTTAGATTTATTAGTATATTATTATTCGCTCTTTAAGTCAAGTTTAACCTTTTCGATTCCCTTGGCATCAATGGTAACTGTAATGTCGCCCTTTTTACCGTTGGTACGAATCCAAAAGGCTCTGTCGCCACCGATAAGAGGAAATTCAGATGGTCCGATAATTTCTGCAGCGCCTTTAACTGTTACCTTAACAGAGGTGTCTGCAAATGGAACTCTGTTACCATTCTGGTCCTTAGCAACAATTTCAATTCTTGTTGCATCGTAGGTGTCCTCTTCCTTAAGAACTGTGGCATCTGCTTTAACATCAAGGTGAAGCTCTGTAACAGCAGTTCTTACAACTGTCGCAACACATTTGCCATCCTTGTAGCCTTCGAAAGCATAGGTAATCTGCTCATTACCCCAACCACCGATATATTTTGTTACAATATCAAACATTCTGTTGAAGGGGATTTTGCCAACAACCATTGCTGCACCTGCTTTGAGGAATTTTGAGGGTGGCATTTTCCATTGTTTTGTCTGAGCAGCAATAAGAGTGTCTGTGAGAAGAGCTGCTGCCTTGGAGTCAAGTCCGTCATCAGTTACGAGAGCATCGCCAATAAAGTCGGATGCAATCATAGGAGGATGGGGAAGATTTTTGAATTTGGATGAATCAGGATAAATTGTGCTTGTGTATTTGCCGTTTTTATAAAGCTTAACATAATCACAGTTTGTGAATACCCATACATCGCCGATTGTTCCACCCGGATGCTCACCGATATCCATAGCAGAGGTTACCTCAAGGAAGGGCTTTTCATCCTGCTGAGAGCGATAAACTGCTGCCCCCAATTTGGGAACACGAAACATATCTGTAACACCGTGGTAGCAAATTCTGTCACCGCTACCAAAGTCCTTATGCGTGTTGTAGTCAGCCATACACCAGCCGATAGCACCACTTGTTCTGGGGTTGCCGTAAGCAGAGTTGAGAACTCTTGTGTGACGAAGAGCATGCTCTGTTCTTACGCCCTCCTTGTCAAAGCTCTTTGTGGGGAACATATGGCCGTTATGCTCTGTTACAAGGTAGGGAGCGGTAAGGCTCTTTGTAACAAGGGCAGGGGGAAGAAGATTTATAAAGCTACCTGAATGAATAAAGTCATTCATAGTGTAAACATCTTCAAGAAGGTGGCTCATAGGCATATTTCTTACGCCACCGGTCTGACGGGTGTTATCAAGCTCTCTTGCAAGAGCGTTTGTTTGTTCATAAAATTCGTCACAGTCAAGACCCTCGTTGACGCGAACACCCCAAAGGATTACGCAGGGGTGATTTCTGTCACGAAGAACCATTCTGCGAACATTATCAAGACAAATATCTCTCCATTCACCCTCGCCAAGATGCTGCCATGAGGGCATTTCGGTGAATACAAGAAGACCGATTTCATCGCAACGGTCAAGGAAGTGAACGCTGTCAGGGTAGTGAGAGGTTCTTACAAGGTTGACGCCTAATTCATATTTAAGTAAGTCAGCGTCTGCTTTCTGCACATTTTTGGGCATAGCATAGCCAACATAAGGGTAGCTCTGATGACGGTTAAGACCACGGATTTTGATTTTTTTACCGTTGAGATAGAAGCCGTCTGTTAAGAAGCGACATTCTCTGAAGCCGAAGCGAACTGAAATCTCATCCTTGTCATCAAGCTTAAGCTTTAAGGTGTAAAGCTTGGGGTTTTCTGTATCCCAGAGCTCAACGTCTGTTACTGCCCATTTAGCGTTAATAACTCTTCCACTGAAATCTGTTTTCTTTTCACCAATAACTTTATCGCCGTCAAAGAGGGTAAAGGTAAGCTCACCCTTTGCACTTTCAGAAAGAGTAACATCAATATCAAGAATCTTTTTAGGCTGAAGAACATTGAGAGTTCTTACAAAGGCATTGTCGATATATATTTCACTTACCTCTTCAAGCCATACCTCTCTGTAGATACCACCGTAAACCAGGTAGTCAACAACATTACCAAAGGGTGGGATTTCCTTTCTTTCTGTTGAATCAAGCTCAACAACAAGCAAATTGCCTTTTGCCTTTACTTTGTCAGTAATATCGAAAGAAAATGCATTATAAGCTCCCTTATATTCGCCAATGAATTCATCGTTAAGATAAACTCTTGAATAAAGAGAAGCGCCTTCAAAATGAAGAATATATCTTTTGCCCTTTGCTTTTTTGCCGATGTCAAAATTTTTACGATAACAGCTAACGAACTGATAGCATTTTTCGTCAAAATAGTTCAAGGGCAATTCCTTGTTAGCATGAGGAACATCGACAGTCTCAAAATTACTGTCGTCATAAGAAGTCTTTATCATTTCCTCCGAAAATTCAGGAGAATATTTCCAGCCAAAGTTGAGAGAATGTGCAGTACGCATTTTAACACCCTTTCATAAGTCCACATGTAACTTATTCTATACTATTATAATATATATGTCAATAAATCAGCTTTAGTGTTTTCCACTTTGTTTTCAATAACTGAATCCAAAAGAGAATTAAGAGCAGTTCCTATTTCCTCGCCCTTAAGCCCTTTCTTTTCTAAATCCTTGCCGTTTACTGCAAGCTGAGAAATTGTGCAGCATTCGTTATTGCTTTCGATCTCTTCCAACCATTTTAATGTCTGTGCCGTACCCTCGCTTATATCACGATAGCTTTCGCTTAAAGCACCTCTGTCACTCTTTTTAATAACAAGAAGAGTTCTGATATCTTCGGTGGTTTTCGCTTTAAGATGCTTTTTAAGCTCAATTTTAGTTTCGGGTGGCTCAAAATCGTGGCAGCCAACAAGGAAGGAAACTCTGTTGATTGTCTTTTTATCAAATTTGAGACGGGTAAGAATTTCTTTAGCCATTTCACCACCGATTGCTGCGTGATTTTTAAAGGTGCTGTCGCCCTTGTCGTTTAATTTGTGGGTTGGTACCTTTCCTAAATCGTGCAGAAGCATTGTCAGTCTTAATATTCTGTCCTGAGGAATTGTATTAACAGTGTGGCAGATGTGCTCCCATACATCATAGGCGTGCTTTTTACCGTGTTGAGTAAAATTAACTGCAGGAGCAATTTCAGGAATAAACACGGAAAGCACATCAGGGTATTCCATAAGAATATTAAAAGCATTTTTTCCACATATAAGCTTTGTAAGCTCAACAGTAATTCTTTCTGCAGATATGTTTTTTAGTAAATCCTTGTTTTTGTGGATGGCTTTTTTTGTATCTTCTTCAATTTCAAAGCCGAGAGTAGCAGAAAAGCGCAGAGCTCTCATAATACGGAGCCCATCCTCCTGAAAACGAGTGTCTGCATCGCCCACAGTTCTTATTATACTATTATATATATCATCCTGTCCGCCGTATAAATCAACGAGACCGTTATCTTCGTTGTATGCGAGGGCGTTCACCGTGAAATCTCTTCTTGCAAGGTCATCTCCAATTTTGCTTGTGAAGGTAACATTTTCAGGATGGCGATTATCGCCATATTCACCGTCTATACGGAAGGTTGTAACCTCGTAAGGTGTTTTGTCAATTATTACAGTTATTGTTCCGTGCTTTAGACCTGTATCTACTGTCCTGAAATCCTTAAAAAGCTCTCGGGTTTCTTCTGGAAGAGCAGAAGTGGTTATGTCCCAATCACCCGGAGCAACCCCCATAATGCTGTCGCGCACAGCTCCACCAACGCAGAATGCTTCAAATCCTGCGTTTTTTAGCCTTTGGAGTATTATTTTTACATTGTTTGGAATAGATATAGTCATAGAGAACCTCTTTGGAATGCAAAATGTCGGGTGCTGCGCACGTCAATTATAATATTATAGTATATATTATGGTTAAAAATGGGTTTTCTGTCAACAAATAATTACAATTTGACAATAAAATGGAAGGAAATGGGGCAAAAATACCCCTAAATGTTACAGTTTGTAATTTCTGCACTTTTGCTAAAAGAAAACTGAAAATAATTGTGGTTCTTCCAAATTACGCCACAAAATATAGGGGGTATCACTTTTTCGTGTTCAAAACCTTTGTGAAAAGTTAACAAAAAGCACATTTCAATTTATTTGACTTTTGCAAAAAGATGGTTATAATACCAAATGCCATCGGATAACTACGGCATTTTTACCCGTAATATAAGGTTGAAACGGTGACAATTCAACTTTTTATTGCTGATAAAAACGCCTACAACGGCAGCTTTTCACGGCAGAAATGCCACAAAACTTATTATTTATTCTGAATTTAGAAAAGTTGCTTGTCTAAGGAGATTATTTATACCATGACAGTCAGAAAAATAGGCGAAACGTCTGTTTATTCACCGTTCAAAAGAATTGGTCTTTTGATTTTAGCGGTTGTATTCTTCGTTTCAGCAACAGCGTTCGCCGTACCGCCAGTAATGTATAACGTTACAATTTATGACGGTAATTCGGTAATTGAGGTTTTGACATCGGAAATTGATGCTGAGGAAATCCTTAAGGAAGAGGGTATTGAAATCAGCGAAGAAAGAGCTGACCAGGTCAACCTTTCCAATTTTGATGGAAAAGACGGAAGTGCCATTATTATAAGAAGAGGCGTTAAGGTTACAATTGAAAGCTTTGACGGCACAAAAAATACCGTATATGCTTTGGGTACAGTTAAGGATGCTCTTGATAAAGCAGATATCAAGCTTAAAAAGGGCACAGCTCTTAATTACTCTGCAGATGCACTTTTAGAAGACGGTATGACAATCGAAATCTATGATTTCTTCAAAATCACACTTACTGTTGACGGGAAAACAAAAACAAAAAAGGTTTCCGGTAAAACAGTTGAAGATGCTGTAAGCAGATTCGGTGTTGAATTAAAGGGTGAGGATTTCACTCTTCCTGCTCTCGACGAAGAACTTAAAAACGGAATGGAAATTGTCGTTTACAGAGTTGATAAGAAAAAGAGAACAGAAAAAGAAGATATTCCCTACGAAACAGAATACACATATTCAGATGCTCTTTACAGAAATCGCACAAGAACACTTGAAGGTGGTAAAGAGGGTACAAAGGCTGTTGTTTACGAAGATACCTTTATAAACGGTGAGCTTCTCAGCAGCAAAAAAACATCTGAAAAGGTTATCAAAAAGCCTGAAAGTGAGCTTGTTCAGGTTGGTACAAAGGTAAACGCTGTTACAACAGGTCTTCCTGTTGGTACACCTATCAGTGAAATGGAAGAGCCTTCATACCTTAAAATAGGTGAAAACGGCTTGCCCACCAAATTCAAATCAGTTATCAATGCTCAGGCAACTGCATATTGCATACCCGGTGGTATTACCTCAACAGGTAAAAGGGCGCAGACAGGCTATATCGCAGTTGACCCCAAGGAAATCCCCTATGGTACAGAAATGTATATCGTTTCTGCAGATGGTCAGTATGTTTACGGTTATTGTATCGCTGCTGACACAGGTAGCTACATCTACGATGTTGACTGGACAGTTGACTTGTATATGAATTCCGAGGCACAGTGCAGAAATTGGGGCAGAAGAGATATAATTATATATGTTCTGTAATGCAAAGAACTTTCGCTTTGGCGAAAGTTCTTTTGTTTTATGCATAAAAAATGAATAATATACAGGAATTTGCGAAAATATTCCCCCTATGATATATATTACATTATAATTATAAAGAAATCTTGCATAAAAGTATAATAAAAAACTCACAAAAAACATTAATAAAGCAAGGTTTTTTGTTGCAAAAGGTCAAAAATATATAAAAATAGAATTATTTATGCAAAACAGTTGACTTTTTTGTACTAAAGGTGTATAACTATGCATATCGAATGAATATTTTTGCAAAACTTGCAAATGGAGGAAATAAAAATGGATAAGAAAAACATTAAGAAGGTAGTTCTTGCTTACTCAGGTGGTCTTGATACATCAATCATCATCCCTTGGTTAAAAGAAAATTATAATAACTGTGAGGTTATCGCAGTTTCAGGTGACGTTGGTCAGGGTACAGAGCTTGACGGTCTTGAAGAGAAGGCAATTGCAACAGGTGCTTCAAAGCTCTATGTTCTTGACCTTAAAGAAGAATATGTTGAAGATTATATCTGGCCTTGCCTTAAAGCAGGTGCAGAGTATGAACAGTATCTTCTCGGTACTTCTCACGCTCGTCCTTGTATCGCAAAGGGACTTGCTGAAATCGCAATCAAAGAAGGTGCTGATGCTATCTGTCACGGTTGTACAGGTAAGGGTAATGACCAGGTTCGTTTTGAACTTACATTAAAGGCTCTTGCTCCTGAAATGGAAATCATTGCTCCTTGGCGTGAATGGGATATCGTTTCTCGTGAAGAAGAAATCGAATACGCAGAAGCTCACAACATCCCACTTAAAATTAATCGTGAAACAAACTACTCAAAAGATAAGAACGTATGGCACTTATCTCACGAAGGTCTTGACCTTGAAGACCCAGCAAACGAACCATTGTACAACAAGGAAGGCTTCCTTGAAATGAGCGTTTCTCCTGAAAATGCTCCTGATGTACCTACATATATTACAATCCACTTTGAAAAGGGTGTTCCAACAGCTATTGATGGTGAAGAAATGAGTGCTCTTTCAATCGTTGAAAAACTCAACGAAGTTGGTGGTGCTAATGGTATCGGACTTCTTGATATCGTTGAAAACCGTCTTGTTGGTATGAAATCTCGTGGTGTTTATGAAACTGCAGGTGGTGCAATCCTTTACAAGGCACACGAACTCCTTGAAATGATTTGTCTTGACCGTGATACACAGCACTACAAGAAGCTTGTAGCACAGAAATTCGGTGAAGTTGTTTACAACGGTCTTTGGTTCACTCCACTTCGTGAAGCTCTTTCTGCTTTCGTTGACGAAACACAGAAGACAGTAACAGGTGACGTTAAGCTCAAGCTTTACAAGGGTAACATCATCAACGCAGGTCTTACATCTCCATACACACTCTATGATGAAAACGTTGCATCATTCGGTGATGACGGTGGTGCTTACAACCAGAAGGACGCAGCAGGCTTTATTAACCTCTTTGGTCTTTCAATTAAGGTTAAGGCTCTTCTCGATAAGCAGAGAAACGAAAATAACTAATAAATAATTATAAATGTAGGGGACGATGCCCACATCGTCCCGTAATCAATTAACAATTCAGACGACAAAGGGAATATTCTCTTTGTCGTATTGTGCTAATATAGACTAAAATAAAGGTGACAATTATGCAACTCTGGAAAGGCAGATTTTCAAAAGAAATCGACCCAAAAACCAACGACTTTAACTCATCAATAAAATTTGACAGCCGTATGTATAAGGAAGATATTGACGGTAGTTTAGCTCACGCTGCAATGCTTTGCGCACAGGGAATTATCTCTGCAGAGGATTTAACACAGATTACTGACGGACTTAAAGCTATTAAGTCAGAAATCGAAAGCGGAGAATTGGAAATCGACCCAAATGCCGAAGATATCCATACTTTTGTTGAAGGTGAGCTTACTGCTCGTATCGGTTCAGCAGGTAAAAGATTACATACAGC
>JAZQUT010000103.1:0-26782 GCA_045631405.1 Acutalibacteraceae bacterium
TGATTGATTCCTCTCAACATAATGTGATATGTTTCATTCTGGCTTTTTTCTCTTGCTGCTCTTGGCATTTTTTATCACCCAAAACTACTATACCACACTATATTTTATTTGTCAATCACAGAACCGTCCCCTGATTGTCCCTCACAGAACCGTCCCCTGATTGGTCGTCTCAATCATAGAACCGTCCCCTGATTGCTCCTCTCAATCGTCAATCATAGAACCGTCCCCTGTCTTGTCCTTGCCACTGAAAGATTTTGTTTTTAGAACCCCTTTAGCTTATCCCTAGAAACATTTTCAACGATATGTTCCAAAAAATTTGAATAATTAAAAGCTCGATTTTCAACAACTACTTTCCCTTTTGCTGTCTTAATAACCATACGCTCTGACAAAACATTATTATATTTTACTTGCCTTTCAGCAGAATAAATATCACTATATAAAACTGATTTTGTTTTTCCGCATAATGTCACAAAGTTAAAACCTTTATCATTTACAACAACATTGAATTTGTAGCCTTTATAACCATATCCAAGATATATCCAGGTAACCATAACCCAAATTAAATAATGATACCAGGAAAACTTACCGACTTCGTTAAATTCAACTTGATAAAAAATTGCTATTCCACATACAGTAACAACAATCCCAACTGCAAAAAGCAAAGCATATAATTGAACAGGATATTTAACAACAAAAGGTGTTTCGTTTTTTTCTTCTGTATGTTGTTTTTTTGTTGTTAATATAAATAACACTATCTGTGGAATCATTGAAAAACCAATTATTGACATAAATATATAGAAAATCATAATAAAGTCCCCCACTATGAAATAATCTCAATTACATTTGTGTCTTCATTAGAATCGGCAAAATTTTGAACTGAACTTTGTAATAAAGCCGAACCTGTATCAGCGTAAACACTTGACAGCATACCTTTACCAAAAGTAGACAATGACATTTCTTTGGTAGTTCTGTTTGCAATATTTACCATTGTGTTATCAAATTCTAACTGAAAGCTTTTTGTGTAATTGCTTTGTGGTGTAGGTATTATTAAAGATGAGATTGCACAGTCGATGCCGGCGTAAATGCTATTTTCAGTTATAGTCGTAAATGAAGTATCAGTTTCACTCGTTATTTTTTCAAGCGACTGACCAACAAAACTTGAAACTGTACCTGAGATAAAAGCAGAACACATCGGCCCAGTATACAATGCAGCTACACCACCAGCAGCACCCCCTACAGCTGCACCAACGTAAGTTTGCCAATTCGATGTTTCCCATTTTTTATTAACGACACTTGTTACAACATCACTAACAAATTGTGAAACAACTCCAGCAACTGCACCTACAGTTGCTGCAATAAGGTCATCAAAACCTGTCCAGTGACCAGTTGAATCTGACGCATTCGTTGGATTATTTAAACAATATGCATATAAGTTATTGCCTAATAAACTACCACCAATTCCTGATACTAATTTATCCGCATTCAAAAACCTACCAACTTCAGCATTGTAGTATCTTGACTGCAAATAGTAAAGTTCTGTTTCTGAATCGTAATAATAGCCACGGTAACGAATCGGATTGATTTCTGCAATATTAACGCCTGAATTATCTACAACATCAATAATATTACCCCAAGCATCATATTCATATCTTGCAACACAAACTCCACTGGAATTGTAAATTGCAACAACATCGCCTTTAAGGTTTGTTGCAGGATAATAGTTAGTGTTGTTGTATTCAATGCTTGTAAGAGCACCCTTGCTGTCATAGAAGAAATAGAGCTTTGTTCCGTCGCTTCTTTCTTCATAATGAAGCTGACCGTTAACATAAAAATATTTTGAGGTTACGCCGTTAACTGTTTTACTTGCTCTTAAACCATTTGAATCATAGGTATAAGTAATGGTTTTATCATCAGTTGAATAACTCGTCAACTGCCTGCCGTTCCAAGTTAAAGCAGCACCTAAATATGTGGTAGGATTACCGATTTTGTCATACTCTATTAATTCATCATTGCTAACTTTTTCGCTACCATCAAGATTAACAGCAAGAAGAAGGTTATTCCAACTTGAATAAGTTTTTGTTGTTTCCGGTTCTATTTCATAGGGAATATCATCTTCTTTGTAGTAATAGGTAACAGTTTTGGTTGCTGTTTTGCCTGCCAAATCCACATCTGTTGTATAAGCGTATTCGTTTTTAGCAGTTATATTTCCTAAATCGTCATAATCCCAGACAGTTGTGTTTTTGCCTACGAGGTTTTCTCTCTTCAACTGACCCAATTTGTCATAAGAATATGTAACATAATCCTGTGCAGTTGAATGACTTGTTTCGTTGGCAGTTCCCGAACGGGTTGCAGTTTTGATTGATGTTATATTTCCTAAAGCATCATAGCCGTAAATATATACATCGTTTCCGATATATTCTTCTTCGACCTGAGTTGTTCGGTATTTGCTTTCGCCTGAAGCGTTTCTGTCGGAAAGCCTGTAAACATAGTTATAGTAAAGGTTGGTATTTGCTCCCAACACAAGCTTTCTCTCGTTATATCGATTAAGAGAGGCGTATGCGTAAAGGGCATAGCATTCGTCATTCAGCTTATACATTGTCGGAAGATTATCCTTTGCGTAATCTCCTGACTTACTGCTTTCGTCTACTGCCGAATAGAAATACTGTTGCTTATTAGCCTTTCCACCATAGTTGGTTATGAGCTTTGTAAGGTTATTTCGAATATCATAGCCATATTCAGAAAACCCTACAAACGATGAATCCGAGCTGTTCTGAACCAATTCCTTGCTTAATCTGCCTATTGAATCATAATCACCGATATATTTTAAACCGTTAACATGGTCGGTATGGCTTAAAGCAACGCCTGAATCATTGTATGTCCATGAATAGAGCAGCCTTTCAGCAGTTGAGGCTGAATGGGCATCTGTGCCGTAAACCTCAGTTTGCTGACCTAAATCATTATAGGTGAATCGCCTGATGTCGCCGTTGCCATAGGTGGTTTTTTCCAATGCACCGTTATTGGAATCATAGGTATTGGTGGAAAGCTCTTGCGAGCCTACCTTTGTTTTGGTAACATTTCCAAAGCTATCGTAAACAAAAGAATATTCTTCCTTTGGTGAGCTACCGAAAATAATCTTTTCCAGTTGTTCTTTTCCATTATATTCATAGGTAACCTTACTGTTTTCAATTGAAACAGATTTTTGTTTGCCGAAGGCTTTTTCATTGGTTGTTGGATAGTATTCGTAGGTGGTTGTAACACCTTTAGCATCCGTAACACTTGTTAATGTACCTGTTTTTGTGTCGGTATTGTATGTTGTTGCATTACCATTCTGATCAAAAACCTTGGTTTTATAAGCACCGGCATTGATGGTTACGCTACCTGCTGTTTTTTTAGTGCTGTATTCTGCTGTTGTTTTGATAACAGAGGTTGCTTCTGCAATTTTGCCTTTATTACGAGCATCGGTGCTTGTTACGTTACCATACGCATCGTAATCATAATTAGTATAAACGCCTTTTGCAGACTTTGTATAGTTTAAATTGTTATTATCTTCATAAGTAAGCGTGGTTTTATAGCCTGCAGTATCGGTGTATGAAGTAAGATTGTTTTTTTCATCATACTTCATGCTTTCCTTTTGCTCGCTGTTTGATGATGCGCTTACAAGGTTTCCCTCTTTATCATAAGTATAGCTCGAAGCAGCATCCTTTACAAGCATAATTTTATCAAAATAAACATAATTCTCTTGATTATGGTATCTTGGAATGATTTTTATGCTTGTGGGAGTATATGTTACACCATCTTCTCCACCTGTGTATTTCAAAGAAATGGGTACGCTTGCACACTGCCAATCGGTTATGGTTGTGTTAAAGCTTGCAGGTGTTTTGAACTGCGAGGGATTTGTTCCGTTGGTTGCAGAATAGTTAACCTTAACTGCAATTTCAAAGGTTGCGATTTCTTCGTCTTTATTATTCAAATGGAAAGTGCTGTTAAGAGGATAGCCCTTCGCCCAACCGCTGAGAATATATGTATCATCAGGGTTGCCCTCAACTGCTACAGTTTGTGTAACACCTTTTTCAACATCAGCAGAGCCTGTAATTATAACAGCATTTGTATAGCTACCTGTTGCAGTTTGGGTTCTTTTAACGCCGTTTGTTACTGTTGAGCCTGTTGAAAATTCAAATTGACTTGTACCTGCCCATGATTCGGGTTCACATCCACTGCTTAAGATTGTGAAATGAGAGTTTTCAAGCATATTATAATCATTGACAGTTCCACCCTTTTCAAGCTGAATTCCGTCAAAGCAGACTGAGCCCTCTGTATTCCATAAAATCAGATAGCAACGAAGCTCAGCAACATTATTGTTGGTTTTAACGGTACAGCTTAATCTGCGCCATCCCTCGTTTACACTCAAATCGGTTCTTTGGGTCAATTTTTCGGAGGTTTTGTTTACAGAGCTTATTGCATTACCACTTGAATCATAACCCACTATCTGAATAAAGGCACCTGTCATATTTGAATCATAACAAGGGGTTAAATCACCGGTTTTAACATAAGCTGAAAGAGTATATTCTGTGTTTGATTTAATGTTATCGGTATAATTTTGACGGAAATAGCAACGGGCATTTTCAGCTTTCACATCAGTTGCAGTAAGTTTTATTGACTTTTTACCAATATACTTGCTTGCAGAGCTTGTTCCGGATTCGTAAGAAATGCTTCCGATTTTAGAAGGATTCCAACCGGTTGTGCTTTCGGCATTACCACCAAAAAGGAGATTTTCAACATATTTTCCTGTTGCTCCACTTCCGCTTACCTTGTTTTTAAATCCTGAAGCAGTTTCGTCTGAATCATTTGTTGTATAAGCAACAGAACCCGCACCGATTTCATCACCTGAACCATAGTTCATTTGCTGAGATATGGCTCGACCCATATTATCATACTGGACTGTTGTTATTATGTCATCATCATTGCCGTGAGTTCCATCCATACCACAAGAGCGCATTACTGTTGTGTTATATTTGGAACGATCAAAGGTTATTACCTGACCTTTTGTTGTATCAGTTATTGTTTCTCCATTAGATGCAACACCATATTCAGTTACGGTTTTTACTCTTCTGCCCGTTGCTTTTGATGTATAATTAAAATTCAATCTATAGCTTTTGTTTGACTGAACATAGTTAATTATACCTTCGGTTGCATTTTCATAAACAATATCAACCCTATCACCTGTATAGTAATACACATGATTCAACATACCGTCAGAAATGTCAAAACTTACCGTTCTGCCTGCATCATCGGTTATTTTTTCAACATAATCAAGCTCAACCCCTGTTGAACTTTTTTCGTAATATGTAAATTTATAGGTATGACCTGCGCCGTCAATAATTTTATCAATTCTCGATTTGTTTTCAAGACCATCTGCTTCATTAGCTTCTTTATATTTAATTGTGATTTTGTTACCGTTTTGATCTTTTATAATACCGAGATTTCCCTTTGAATTGAAATAATAATTATTGTGCGCTTTATCTGTTATTTGATAAGTAGCTGTTTCATCGCAATCTGTTGTAAAGGTAAGACCAAGACCATCTTCATCTTTATACACTGTTTTGCCGTCTTCGGTTACCTTTGCAATATAGTGTTCGGTTCCGTCACCATCGGTATAAACATATGGATATCTTGTCGCATTAGTTCCGGTAAGTCCATATTCGGATGAAGGTAAAACTGTTTGCTGATAATTTAATCTGAAACCGCGACCAATTGAAGTTCTTACATTTTCTGTTTCTGTTTCACAAACAAGCTCGTTTGCACAGTAGTTGTTATAATAACCTACTATGCTAACAGGCATTATTTCACTAATACTTGAAGCTATGGGCAATTCATAAACAAGGTTGCCTGTATAATCGTTTACATAGGCTGTTCCTGCAACACCTATACCATAGGTTGAATAATCCCAATAGCCTTCAATACCTTTATTGTTTCTGAAATTAACATAAATTGCAGGGTATGCACCTTCTGCACTGTTTTCTGCCGAATAGAGTTGTACGCGATTTACTACTGATTCGTTTTTGCTTTTCAACATTAAACCATAGTTGGTGCCACCCTCATACCACTCTTTAACTGTTCTAGTTATATCAAATTGATATGCTCGGGCTACATTACCCTCGTTTAATTCAATTTTCGCATAGTCAAGAACCTTATCATCAAAGCTTGGCTTGTTGTTCCAGGTTGGTAACAGGCTTGAATCTGTATTATTCCAGTTTTCAGTTACCTTGTGAATTGTTAAATAACCATCTGTGCTGCCTTTGTCAACACTATTCTGATAATACACAATAAATGCATTAGTGATTATGCAGTTGTCATCAGGTAAATCAGGCAAATTGAATTTAACATATGTTCTTGTTTTTCCTAATGAGCTGTGTCCTGCATAAAGGTGGTATGCATAGGGGTGTGATTCAGACGCTTCTAAATTAGAATCATCAACATAATTGTCTATAACATTTAATCTGCTGATATTAAGATTGATTGTCGGATCAATAACCACAGGGTAAGCTCTGGCTTTATCGTTAAGCCAGCTTTCATCTGCAGTTACTGTTAAAATATATTTTTCTTCGTAGGGCTCAATTATCATTGTAACTGCATCGGAATATTCACCATTGGAATCAACCATATATGGTGCTTCAATTTTAGCGACAGGGTTTTCACCTTCGTTATCAGAGCAAAGATTGATTGATCCGTTCTGACAAGCAACAGGATAAAGTCCACCTAAATCCATATTGAAGCTGAAAACATAGCTTTCCTGCTTTTCGTTTAAAACGATGCTTTCCTTAAGCTTAGAATTGTTTAATTCGTATTCAAGGTCAACATCTTTGAATACATCTTCATAAACTATTGCTCCGTTTTTGTTTTCAACCTTGAATTTTTCATTTTTAGGGGTTTCTTTTATATCTGTCTTTTGTTTTGTATCGGTTAATTTAAAGGTTGAAGCTTTCTCTTCTTTGCTTTCGTTAACCTTTTCGACAATCTTAACAGATTCTAAATCTTCTCTGTCTTTTATTTTACCGTCAGATGATTTGAAACCTTTTTGATTATTATCCGGAGAAAATCGTATTGTATAATTCTCTGCAGAAATGCTTATTTCGTTATCGCTATCCTGATTTAATTCTTCGGGGAAGCTGGCAGGAGTATTTGTGTTCTCTGCAACAAACTCCTTATCCGTTCCCAAAACTGATTTTTGGGTTAAAGTATTATCAATTTCCTTCCATTCACCATTTTCTTTATAGTGGACAGGATAGGCATACTGCGCTGCAGTATATGAACCATCAGAATTGCGGAAATACTTTGTGTTTTCGGTTCGCCATTCTACCATTTCGTTGAGAGGTTCAGGCTCGTCCGATGTGGATTGTTCTGCATTTTCTTCGGCTTCGGTAGCTTCAAAAATTTCATTTGCATCGCTTTCAGCTTCTGTGATTTCCGTTACCTCTGTTGCTAAAACGGGTGTTGCACAAGAAAATATGCCTATAAGCGTTGCAATCGTCAGCAATATAGCCAACAATTTTTTACTCGTTTTCATCATTTCGACCTCCTGTTTAATAGTAAGAACGGTAAAGCTTACCTGAAGGGGAAATTTTTTTAGAGAATATTAAAATGTTTTTTTGTTACAAAAGGTGCTTTTGTCAACAAAAACAACAAGGCTTACCCTACCGTTCTCATTTGTATATGACAAAAAGATCAAAATTGTCACAATTTTTTTCGAAACTCAAAAGTTTTTTATTAAATTTGTTGAAAAAACAGAGAATTGTGATAATATTTTATACGGATGGAATTTTTATGATTAATGTAATAGGGTGAAGGTTTTACATGATTACTAAAGAAAGAGCCGAAGAAATTTCAAGAGAATATTACGATAAGGTTTTTCGTTATTGTATGTCTATTTCAAAAAGCAATTATGAAGATTCTTTGGAAATAACTCAGGAAGTATTTTTGGTGTTTTCTCAAAAAATGAGTGAATTGGAAGACGATATTATTGAGCATTGGCTATTGGCTGTTGCTAAGAAAAAGGCTTATGAATATTTCAGACGCCTCAAAAAGGAAGCCATTGTTATAGCTATTGAAGATTCCTTTACATCAGTTGACGAAGTTTTTTCAACAATGACGAAATTTTACAGCTACAACGATGCAGATATAAGAATGACTGTTGAAGCAATTTTAAAATTGCTCACAGAGGATGAGCATCAGCTTTTTATGAAAAAATTTGTTGAAAATAAAACACAGGCAGAAATTGCTGAAGAGTTGGGAATTTCGATTTCTAATGTAAGCTCAAGAACTGCAAGATTAAGAGATAAAATCGAAAAACTTGGTTTTTTCTGCTTCACTTTTGTCGGTCAAGCCATTATCAAAAGCTTATTTTAAAATTTTTAAAAATTTTTTTAAAAAATTTGTGACTTTTTTATTTCTCCCGTCATATTCAGATGAAGGGAGAAAATTTTTTCGGGATTGGAGTAAGTTTTTATGGATTTTACCTTGCAGGAAAAAGCAAAATTAATTGAATTTTTTGAGTTTTTATTAAATAACGAAATTGACAAGCCCTTGGGAGAAATGAACTCAGAGGCTGTTGATAGCTATATAAAAATTCTTCTCTTCCTGCAGGGCAAGAACATTGAACTCAGCTCCGAATTTATAGATGAACAGGTCAGAAAAATCTTCCACGAGGAAGAGAAAGCCACCGTAATTCCCGATACGGAAAAAACAAAAAAGAATTATTTCAATAAGAAAAAGGTATGGCTTGTTGCTGCTTGTATTGCAATTCTTGTGGCATTGTTTAGTGTTATTTCGTTCAGCTCTGAAAGAAGCGTTAAGGATATTTTAGTGGAATTCTTCGGTTCTTTTGAATTTGTTCCTGTTGGAGAAGAGGTTGTAGAAGATAACTATTCTTATGGTAAAGGAAATACAAAGTTAATATATAGTTCGGCTGCTGATTTTGTTAAGTCAGAAAAAATCGACATTCTTTGTCCTACAGAGAACATTGCTGATATTAAACATATTTCTATATCTGATAAAAATAAAATAACTTTGGCTTTTAAAAACGCTGATTTATATATGACAATCACATTAAACTCTAATATCCCCCCAAAAACTATGGGTATTTGCAACAAAAAAATAACACTAAATGGATTTGATTACTATCTTTGTGTAATGGATGACATTAATAAGACACAAGCATATTTTGTTTATAGCAATAATCTTTATACCGTTACGAATACAACAGAAAAAACTCTTGTGGAAATTTTAAAAAATATGGAGGAAATAAAATATGAAGAGTAAAAAAATATTATCTTTCATTCTTGCAATTGCAATTTTATCATGCGTTTTTGTTATGCCTGCAAATGCTGCAGAGGAAGAAAACCATCAGCATATTGAGGTTGTTATTTTAAACGAAGATATTCCCGAGGAAGTAAAGGAAAAAATCGTTTCTTTCTATACTAACGGCGGAGAAGAAATTGAAGGTAGCTCTACATACGGTCTTGTTTGCACTCTTTTAGGACACAAGCTTGAAACAACAGAGCTTTATTCAATTTATCATAATGCTAGAAAAACATCACCCAAATGTCTCAAAAAAACCTATGATTATTCATTCTGTACCCGTTGCGATTATGAAGAATCAGTACAAGTTGGTGAAGAATACATCGTTTGCTGCTAAAAATAGAAACACCTGACAGGTTCTCCCTTCCTGTCAGGTGTTTTTTATAAACCAATATTTTTCCTGTTTCTATCATAAAATAAAAAACTCCTCCCGACTTTTTTAAGCCGAGAGGAGAAATTTTATCACTCGCAAAGCGAATAAAACTCTTATTTATAGAGAGGGCCGTATGCTTCGCATGCACGGAAGTCAGCACTTTCAAGCTCCTGAGTGCCGAATGCGTTCCAGCAAGCAGGACGGAAGATTTTGCTTTCGTCAACGTTGTGCATTGAAACGGGGATTCTGAGCATTGAGCAGAGAGTGATGATATCTGCACCAATGTGACCATAGGAAATTGCGCCGTGGTTAGCACCCCAGTGGTTCATAACCTCATAAGCTGAGGTGAAGGGACCTTTACCTGTAAGTGTGGGAGCGAACCATGTGCAGGGCCATGTGTAGTCTGTTCTCTTCCAGATAATATCAGAAACCTCATCGGGAAGTGCAACTGTGTAGCCTTCGCAGATCTGAACTGTTGGTCCAAGGCCTTTAACAAGGTTAAGACGAATCATTGTTGCAGGCATTTCAGCTCTTGTAAGGAAACGGCTTGAATATCCGCCGCCACGGAAATAACCGTTATCAGCTGCGCACCATTCTGTTGCATCGTTGATTTTCTTGATATCCTCATCAGTTACATCATACCATTCCTTGATGATACCGTTGCCGTTTTCATCCTTAACCTCACCACAAGCATCAAGACAGCAAGCACCTGAGTTGATAAGGTGAATAAAGCCCTGAGAGTCCTTAGCTTTACCTTCAAGATCATAGCCTGTAACTCTCTTAACTGCTTCGGGGCTCCAGTATGTACGAACGTCTGCGAACATCTGGGGTCTGTTTGTAAGTAATTTCATGAAGAGCATGCTTACGCCGTTAAGAGTATCATTTTCTGTTGCAAGAATGTAGGGCTCACGAGTTCCGTTCCAGTCAAAACTTGTGTTAAGCATTGCTTCTGCAAAGTCAGCGTTGGGATAGAAGTCTGTCCACTGTCTCTGACCCTGGAAGCCTGCTGCAATAGCATTGTGACCAACCATTTCTTCCTCTCTGCCTTCGGGAAGATTGGGGTTGCCGTTCATAAGGTCCTTGATGATGCACATCATCTTAACTGTGAATTCCCAGTCTTTTTCCTTCTGCTCGTCGCTCTTTCTTACGAACTCGGGGTTCTTATCAAAGCCAACCTTGCAGTTTTCTCTAACCCATTTATAAGCTTTCTGATATTCAGCTTCGTCATAGATGCCTTCTTCCATTCGACGGATAACTTCAACCTCGTCAACGGATTCAACACGCATACCAAGATATTCCTCAAAGAAATCTGTATCAATTGAAGAGCCTGCGATACCCATACAGATTGAACCAATCTGAAGATAGGATTTGCCCTTCATTGTTGCAACTGCAACTGCGCTTCTTGCAAAGCGAAGAAGCTTTTCTCTAACATCCTCGGGCATTGTTGTATCGTCAGCATCCTGAACGTCCTTACCATAGATACCGAATGCGGGAAGACCCTTCTGCGCATGTGCTGCAAGAACTGCTGCAAGGTAAACTGCACCGGGTCTTTCAGTAGCATTGAAGCCCCAAACACCCTTGATTGTTGTGGGGTCCATATCCATTGTTTCTGAACCGTAGCACCAGCAGGGAGTAACGGAAAGTGTAATCATAACGCCTTCCTTACGGAATTTTTCTGCACAAGCAGCTGCTTCTGCAACACGGCCGATAGTTGTATCAGCGATAACAACCTTAACGGGCTCACCGTTGGAATATTTAAGATTTTCTGTAAAAAGCTTAGCAGCAGCCTTAGCCATATTCATAGTCTGATCTTCAAGAGACTCACGAACCTTAAGAGGACCACGTCTGCCGTCGATAATGGGTCGAATACCGATTACGGGATATTCGCCGAGAAATCTGTTCTCTGCCATAATAATATCATCCTTTCAACTGTATTTTTTGAATACAGAATATTTCATTTAATAGTATAACACAAATATTTTTGTTTGCAATTGGTATAAAGTAAAATTTTACCTCTAATATTCGGTTAAAATGCCAAATGTTAATTAAATAACTTTTATTGACAAAATGTGACTTTATCTATACAATACAGTTGTATTAACCTGAATTGAATATTTTTGGTAGAGGCGCAATTGACAAGAGTAAGCTTCAGAGTCGCGGGGCTAGGAAGAGGCTGAAAGGGGAAATTGCCGAAACAAAACGCTATACCCGGATTCGTTTTGTTGGTTGCTTTGTTAAGAGCAAAGTGACTGTCACTTTTGTGGAGAGCTATCGTGAATTTTTATCATGACTGTTTTTCACACAGCCATGATTTTTTATTTTCAGGATGAAAGGAATGTAAAATATGAAAAAACAAAGAAAACGCAGATTTTTTGCAGTGCTTATTATGTGCATTTTCATGTTCACTCTTGGCACAATCTGTTCAGCAACAGCAGATGAAGATGCAGCAGTTTGGACAATCGGTGCAGAAGAATCTTCTGTTGTTACTGTTGGCGAAACAGAATATGACCTCGCTGACGGCGACTCGGCTCTCGAATATGTTGGTGGCTATGCTGATAACCTTGAGGCTGACCCCAATTTCGAAGCAAATGTAAGCACAGCTATTGACACAGTCCGTGAATCAATTCCCCAGTATGCAACCTTCTGGGCATTGCTTGCTCCCATCATCGCTATCGTTCTTGCTCTTATAACAAAAGAGGTTTATTCCTCACTTGTTATCGGTATCATCGTAGGTGGCGCTATTTATGCAGGTGGTAACTTCGAGGGTACACTCGTTCATGTTGTAAGCGACGGCTTTATTGCAAACCTTTCAGACTCTTACAATATGGGTATTATCATTTTCCTTGTTCTTCTCGGTGCTCTCGTTTCTATGATGAACAAGGCTGGCGGCTCAGCTGCCTTCGGTAGATGGGCAACTGCTCACATCAAATCAAGAGTTGGCGCTCAGCTCGCAACAATCGCTCTCGGTGTTCTTATTTTCATCGACGACTATTTCAACTGCCTCACAGTTGGTTCAGTTATGCGCCCCGTTACAGACGGTCACAAGATTTCTCGTGCAAAGCTCTCTTACCTTATTGACGCTACTGCAGCTCCCGTTTGTATCATCGCACCCATTTCCTCTTGGGCAGCAGCTGTTGCAGGCTTCGCTAACAGCGCAGGCGCAGAAAACGGTATTGCTCTTTTCATTCAGGCAATCCCCTATAACTTCTACGCTCTTCTTACAATTGCAATGATGGTATTCCTTGCTATCACAGGTCTTGATTTCGGTCCTATGAAAAAGCATGAAAATAACGCAAAGGAAACAGGCGACCTCTTCACAAGTGGCACAAAGCAGGCTATTGAAGAAATGGAGGTTAACCCCAAGGGTAAGGTTTGCGACCTTATTATTCCCATTATCGTTCTTATCGTTAGCTGCGTTATCGGTATGATTTACTCCGGTGGCTTCTTCAGTGGCGAAAGCTTTATTGACTCTTTCTCCAACTCTGACGCTTCCGTTGGTCTTGCTTACGGTGCTTTCGTAGCAATCATTATCACAGTTATCTTCTACCTTCTCAGAAGAGTTCTTTCCTTCAAGAGCCTTATGGAATCTCTTCCAGAGGGCTTCAAGGCAATGGTTCCTGCTATTATGATTCTTGCTTGTGCATGGACTCTTAAGGCTATGACTGACTCTCTCGGTGCTAAGATTTTCATTTCTCAGCTTATTGAAGGCAGTGCAGCAGGCTTCCAGGCTCTTCTTCCTGCAATCATCTTCGTTATTGCAGTTGGCCTTTCATTCGCAACAGGTACATCATGGGGTACATTCGGTATTCTCATTCCCATTGTTCTCTCTGTATTCGGTGCAGGCGAGCCTATCACAATTGTTGCTATTTCTGCTTGTATGGCAGGTGCTGTTTGCGGCGACCATTGCTCACCCATTTCCGATACAACAATTATGGCATCAGCAGGTGCACAGTGTGACCATATCAACCACGTTTCAACTCAGCTTCCCTATGCACTTACAGTTGCAGGCGTTTCAGCAGTAAGCTACATTATTGCCGGTTTCGTTCCCAACTGGATGATCGTTCTTCCTATCGCTTTCGTTCTTATGTTCGCTACACTCTTTGTTATCAAAGCAATCACAAAGAAAAAAGCTTAAATAATAAGATATTAAATTTAAAAAGCTCCATCTCTTAACCGAGGTGGAGCTTTTTGTTATATTTGCCTTATTTATGCATATATGATATAATGGTTTAAAATAAGATTATCTTCAGGAGATGAATATGAACGAAGCAAGAAAACAAAAAATACTTGAAAATGTGAAAAAATTCAGGGTTAAAAATGTTATTCTTCTGACCTTTGCAGGAATTATAAATGCCTTTGGTGTTACTGTATTTTTAAATCCCGTTAAGCTTTATGACAGTGGCATTTCAGGAACATCAATGCTCCTTTCTCAGATTACCCCCGAATATCTCACACTTTCAATTTTTCTTTTGCTTTTAAATATTCCTCTTTTCCTTTACGGACTTAAAAAGCAAGGTGTACATTTCACAGTTTATGCTATATATACTGTTGGCATTTATTCTTTGACTGCCTGGCTGATAACCGATATTTTACCCATAGATGTTAACCTTGCATCTCCTCTTGCAGGAACGGATTTATTGCTTTGTGCCATATTCGGTGGAATAATTTCGGGTATCGGTAGTGGTATTGCAATCCGTTACGGTGGTGCTATGGATGGCATTGAGGTTATGGCTGTTGTTTTTGCGAAAAAGCTAGGTATAACAGTTGGCTCATTTGTTATGATTTACAATATTGTTCTCTATATTATCTGTGGTACAATAATAGACAGCTGGATTTTGCCCCTTTATTCTATAGTAGCCTACGGTGCAGCTCTTAAAACTGTTGACTTTATTGTTGAGGGTCTTGACCGTGCAAAATGCGCTATGATAGTTACAACCGAGCCCGACGATATCTGCTTTATTTTAGGTGAGGTTTTTGAAACAGGAACAACAAAAATTGAGGTAATCGGTGGTTATTCAAACGAGCCCAAAACAATGGTTTATTTCATAGTTAACAGATTTCAGGTTGCAAGGCTTAAAGAAATTGTCCACGAAACTGACCCCAATGCATTTATAACAATAAGCGAGGTTGCAGATGTTTTCACCTCAAACAAAGATAAATAAAATCGACTCCGTACACACCTTCAAAATGTGTACGGAGTCTTTAACTTTATTTCATAAGGTTATTTAAGAAATCAACTGCTGCCTTGATGTCAACCTCAGGCTTGTCGCCAACCTCACGCTCAATTGTAAGGAAGCCGTTATAGCCGATTTCTTCAAGAGCTGCAAGGTAGTTGGGGAAATCAACGCTACCCTCGCCAAGAGGAACCTCAATAAAGGAATCATCAGTAACGATAACATCCTTTTTGATTCCGTAAACAATTTCAGGGTCACGGAAGAAAATCTGCTTACCGTCCTTAGCGTGTGTATGAACAATGTATTTCTTAAGGTTATGTACTGCTCCTACGGGATCATCACCTGTAACCATAACAAGATTTGCAGGGTCAAGGTTTACACCAACACCTGTTGAATCAAGGCTATCAAGGAAGCCCTTAAGAACAGCGCTTGTTTCGGGACCTGTTTCAACTGCGAAATGAGCATCAATTGAATCTGCATACTCTGCAAGCTCGTGGCAAGCTTCCTGCATAATTTTATATCTATCATGATTGGGGTCTGAAGGAACAACACCGATATGAGTTGTTACGATATCTGTTTCAAGGTCTTTTGCAAGGTCAAGAATTCTTTTTGATTTTTCAACTCTTGCTTCATTAAGATCCTTGTGGATAAATCCACCACCACCAAGGTCGCCACAAAGAGCGGAAATAATAAGTCCGTTATCTTTAACAAGCTTTAAAAACTCTCTTCTCTTTTCGGGAGAAAGGTTTTCAGGTGCCATTTCACCGTGAGTTGAATAAACCTGAATGCCCTGAGCTCCGCATTCTGCTGCTTTTCTTACGGAAGTGGGAATGTCGGTTCTGAAGCTGTTAATGATAATACCGATAGGAAATTTTTTCATTTTGAACACCTCAAAAATTTATTTTGATTTAATTTTCATTATTATTTTGAAATTCCTGCATCTCGGGTGGGATATTTATCTGTGCAGGTTGAGTTGGTTGGTACTGTGGTTGAGAACAAGGTGGTTGATTGGGGTTATACATATTCATATTAGGAACATTGGTATAAATTCCACCATTATTCTGAATCGGCTGATTGCTAGGATTTTGCATATAATACTGTCGCATTGCAATTCTCGCCTGCTCAATAGGACCAAAAAATTCTTTATATTCCTTAAGCTTTCTCTTTGTTTTAACAAGCTTAACAATCAAGATTACAAAAAGAATCGGGAAAACTAGAATGATAGCTATGAACACAAGACCAACTACTGTTGAGCCTGAATGATAGTTATAATATCTTTCTGTAAGAACATCTCTTTCAAGGGCATCAATATATTTTTCAGCCTTTGAGAAATCATGAGATTTAGAAAGCTTTTCTCCCTCATAATAGGTTCCGTTTACGAGAAAACTGCTCATAACCTCTTTTAAAAAGTCAGGCTCCTTTTCATCAATATCAGTTGAGCCTGTTGTCATTACTATGTAGAGATTTTCTTTAGTTGTTAAAATATACGCGTGTACGCTTTCTTTAGAAATTCCGTCATCTGTAACGCCATATATATAGCAAGCATTTATTCCGTTAATATTGACCTTTTCTGCCTTTTTAATGTCAAGTACAGCCTCAACATTTTCAATATAAACGAAATTCTTAAATCTTTCTTTGATTACTTCAATTTCTGTTTTCTTAATTCCGTCAGGGAAAAGAAAATTTCCCTCAACAAAAATTTCAAAGCTTCCTGAATAATCGATAATATCGCCATCATTAAGATAATAATGGTCTTCACCATAAGAATCATTTATCTCAAAGCCTTCGGGAATTTCGGCATAGAATTTATCATTTGAAAGAAAATTTCCTTTTGCAAATGCGCTGACAACACCAAAACACATTATGAAAACCAATGCAAATGATAAAACTTTAATTGTTCTTTTCATCTTATTCCCCTACGCTTTCATTATTCTGAGCATCAGCCTCTGCTGACTGAACAGGCTCAACAGGAGCTTGCGCATCCTGTGCCCCTAAATTATTTACTGCATTTGCAACATAAGAGGGAGTCTGAGGAGTATTCTGATATGATGGAGTAGGATTATATGCAGGATTTACGGGTGCCTGATAGGGCTGATTTACAGGCTGATTATAGCCATATCCATTATAATTGTGTTGGTAGGAATTGTATTGAGAAATACTGCCATAGGTTAAATCGCATTGCTTTAATGTCTTCTTTAACTTATTGTATCTTACTATTAAAACGATAGCTACAATTATTAAAATTAATGTAGGAACAATGGTAACGAGAACTATTGCAAATATAACTATTGAAACCATGCTTTCATCTTCAAACATATCGCCGAATAAAGCGCCTTGTGCTGCTGTAACTACCTCACTATAAGCAGGAGAAGCAGAAAAATCATGGTCAGCATTTTTTTCAGGCTTATCGCCTTCAAAAAGAGTACCATTCAATACAATTTCTGAAAGAACTGTGGGTAAATCAGTACCAGAAAGCTTTGAAATTACTTCATAGCTTTCAAAAGCTACTATGAAAATTTCTTCCTTTGTTGCAAATACGGCTGCATGGAAGAAATAAGCAAAGTCTGTGTTCAGCTCTTCTTCACCAAATGCATACTCACCTGCAAGGTAATAGCAATTATAGCCGTTAGCGATTGTCTTTTCAATTTTTTCATACTTAACTGCGTAATCGTTGATGCTTTCAAGGTCGCCTTCGTTTAAATAGTAATGTTCGAAAACCTTTTCAACCTGACCTTCATTTAAAGCAGTTATACCTTCGGGAGCAAATTTATTTTCATCAACACAGAATTCGATATAATTTCCGTTTTCATGGCTGTATGCCAAATCATCACCGAAAATACTCAACTCGTAACCAACAGGAATGATAGAATAAATTTTATCATTTTCTTCAATTTCCTTTATGTCACCTGCAAAAGCAGTTATTGAAAAGGCAATTGTAATTATTAAGGTTATCGCAAGTAAAATAGAAAGCTTTTTAATGTTTTTCATCAGAAGCTACCTCCTTGCTGATTATTTATATCTCCCTGAGGTACATAATTCCCTGCAGGAGCATTTCCCATAGGCACATTTGTGGGGTTAACAGGCTGTGACTGATAATTCATATTGTAGTAGCCTGGATTATATGTATTGGGAGCATTCTGAGGAACAGAACCGAAAAATCTTTCATATTCCTTGATTTTTTTCTTTGTCTTGCTATTAAGAACACCGAAAATTATTACAACTACAAGAGCAGGTAAAAATAAGGACATTGTAAAAGCGCCTGCCATTGTAACACCTAATATTTTTCCGCTGTTCTCGCCAAACATAGCTTCAAATTCTTCCATCAAATCTCCTTCTGTCTGAACATCAGGAAATTCAGGTGAAATTTCCTCAGAGTCAACAAAAGGCATTTGAGAGCTTACGCCGTCTTCTGCAGCAAAAACTCCGACAGTTAAAAAGCACGCTAAAACTGCAAGAATAATTGCTGAAATCAAGATTTTTCTTTTCATTTTAAATCCCCCTTTATTTTTTTCCAATATTCCCTTGCCGCCTGCTCCTGCTTATTGTCGCCAAACTCATAATATTTAGCGTTTTTAAGAGCATCAGGTAAATATTGCTGTTCAACCCAACGATTCGGATAATCGTGAGGATATTTATAAAACTGACCCTTAACCTCGGCATCGTCACCGTCAAAATGCTTATTCTGAAGCTGACGAGGAATAGGCCCACTTTTACCATTTTTAATATCTGCCATTGCTGCATTAACGGCGTCATGAGCAGTATTTGATTTAGGTGAGTTACATACCATAATTACAGCATCTGCAAGAGGTAATCTTGCCTCGGGCATACCAACCTGCAGGGCAATATCTGTTGCAGCCTTGACAATGGGCAAAATCATAGGATAGGCAAGTCCCACATCCTCTGCTGCGCAAACTAAAAGGCGACGAATTGCAGAGGTCATATCCCCTGCCTCTAAAAGCCTTGAGAGATAATGAATTGCTGCATCAGGGTCAGAGCCTCGCATTGATTTTTGGAATGCAGAAAGAATGTCATAATGCTCGTCACCCTCTCGATCATAACGCATAGCGCTTTTCTGAGTAAGCTCTCTTGCGTTTTCGAGAGTGATTATTCTCTTTTCATTTTCCTGAGGCTTACGGGCTGCGAGAACGCAAAGCTCAACTGCATTAAGCGATTTTCTTACATCGCCACCACAGGCTGTTGCAATATGTAATGAAACTCCGTCTTCAACCTCAAAATTTTCACCCTTTTCCTCTGCTAAAAGGTTAAATCCACGAATAACTGCCTTTTCAACCTCTTCAGGTGAAACATGCTTGAATTCAAAAACAGAGGAACGGCTTAAAATTGCACTATATACATAAAAATAGGGATTTTCAGTAGTAGATGCTATAAGAGTTATTGAGCCATCCTCAATATACTCTAAAAGGGTCTGCTGCTGCTTTTTGTTAAAATACTGAATCTCGTCAAGATATAAAAGAATTCCGTTGGGTGCCGTAAATGCATTAAGGTCTTCAACAATATCTCTAATATCCTGAGTTCCTGCAGTAGTACAATTTAATTTTCTTAAGGTTCGGTCAGTTTTCTTGGCAATCATTCGGGCAAGAGTTGTTTTTCCTGTTCCCGACGGACCATAGAATATAAGATTAGGAAGCTCTCCTGATTCAATTATATTTCTTAATGGCTTGCCCTCACCTATCAGGTGCTGCTGACCAACTATTTCGTCAATGCTTTGTGGACGAATTCTGTCCGCAAGAGGTGTATGCATAGTTTACTCCTCATTCTCTTTTATTAAAATAACTGCCACTCTAAGAATCCTACAATAACGGCAATAAAGAATGGTAAGGTACCACATTTTCTGAAAAGAATTGATCTTTTCATATCGGGTGAAAGGTCTAACTTTTCCACCCTTTCGATATTTTTAGTCAGCTTCTTATAATACAGATTTGTTGCATAAATACCCATTAATATTCTTGTTCCGTAGATAACAATGTACATAAATATCTGGAACGGAACAGGTAAGGTGAAATTATTAGTAAGCTCATTGAATTTCACTTGCTTTTCTGTTAAAGAAACATTGGTGCTTGTCCTGTAAAGTAAAATGTTTTCATAGAAATTCGGGTCTTCCTGAACACATTCTGTAAATGAATTCATTATCTCCTCATTCTGCACAAAGGAATAACCAACAAATCCTATAATAAGCATATATAATGCGAGAATAATTGCTGCAAATTTATACATTTTTCTGTATAAGCACCAAGCAAGTGGAACAAAAAATCCAGCAATGTTCCAAGATACTGCCTTCTTAGTTTTATCCATCATCATAAAATGTGGAATATAGAATTTCTGATTTTTACCAATGGCAGCTTCATAAAAGGAAACATGCTTTCCATTAAGCATATAATCTCCTTTTGCGCCCTTCATTTCTTCAATTATTTCCTGAACGAGCTGTTCTGAATTTTCAGCTTTTTCTTCTGTTTCATTTTCCTCTAAAACAGGCTCTTTCTTCTCTTCTACATCAACAAACTCAACCTCAATTGGCTCATTTGTACCATGCTTGTCCGAATTTGCGCAAGCACCATTCTGAATATAACATTCTCTGTGATGAGGTGTGCCACATTCGGGACAAACAACAACATCATCTTCCTCTGTAAATTGGTTGCTGCAAATGGGACATTTATAATTTGTATATTTCATTTTTCGCCTTTCTTTTTGAAATTTAATTATATGTTATCAAGATAGATATTACAGTAAATTTTCTATAAATGCAATATTTTAGGTGTTAAATTTTCATTATTTTATTTAATTCAAATTTTTTTGAACATTTATTTCTTTAATTGTCGATTTTTTTCTTTATTTTGTTGAAAAATACCTTACTATATGATATACTTTAATAGAATATTTTATAGTTATTATATACATTATATATGTAATTTTTGGGGTGAAATAATTGGATAATATTATTGAGCTTTGGAATGCGGTGCTTCAGGAAATCGCAGGAAATGTTTCAAATGCGGTTTTATCAACCTGGATAAAGGATTTGGTTCCAATTGATTTTGATGGTGACTGTGTTATCGTACAAGCATCTTCAGAGTTTAAGAAAAACATTATTGATAATCGCTTTTTAAACGAAATCAAAAAGGCTTGTGAAAATGTAATTGGTTTTCCGGTTAATGTTAAAGTAATTGTTGATGAAGCAGCAGTCAAAAATGCAGAGGCTGCTAAAAATGGTGGTAAAAATTTAGATAGTAACAATATCTCAGGCGATAATGAGCTTGATTCTTCAAAATTAGAGCCTACCTTCAATAACTTCATCGTCGGCTCTACTAACCAGTTTGCTTATGTTGCAGCAGTAGCTGTTACAAACAATCCCGGTAGCGTTCATAACCCTCTTTTCATTTATGGCGAATCCGGTCTTGGCAAAACTCACTTGCTTAAAGCTATCAATGCTGAAACAAAAAGAAAAATGCCATCAATGAACATCGTTTACACAAGTGGTGAAAATTTTCTTAATGAAATGATCGACCACATGGGCGATAAAAATATGGCTGAGTTCCATAACAAATACAGAAATGCAGATATTCTCCTTATGGACGATATTCAGTTCATCGGCAAAACAAGTGTTGCTCAGGAAGAATTTTTCTATACCTTTGAGGCTCTTATTAATCAGGGAAAACAAATTGTACTTACATCTGACCGTCCTCCAAAGGATATTCCCACTTTAGAAGAAAGACTTCGCAGTCGCTTCGTACAGGGACTTCTTGCAGATATTCAGCCTCCTATGCTTGAAACAAGAATAGCAATTATTCGTAGAAAAGCTCAGGCATTCAATATGGCAATTCCCGATGATGTTGTTGAATTTATTGCAGAACGTCTTAAAAACAATGTTCGACAGATAGAAGGCGTTGTTAATAAGCTTTATGCAGTTTATTCAATTGACGGTAACGCTCCTACAATCGGCGTTGCAAATGACATTATTAAAGACATTATCTATTATGCTCAGCCTACTGAGGTAACAATCAATAATATTATTGATAAGGTTGCAAAAAGCTTTGGCGTTTCTCCTGAGGATATTCGTTCAGAAAAGAAGAAAGCAGAAATTTCAAATGCTCGTCAGGCAGCAATGTATATTATGAGAGAGGTTACAAACCTTACCTTTGAGGAAATAGGTGGCCAGTTTGGTGGTAAAAAGCACTCAACTGTTATTTATTCCATCGAATCCTGCGAAAGCAAAATGGAGGACAACCCCTCACTCAAAAATAATATCTATGATATTATGAAGAGCATTAAGGACGAAAGAATTGACTAAATTTTAAAAGTTTTAGTCAAGCTTTTTCAAAAGCTTGTGGGGTCAAGGGGCGAAGCCCTTGTCGCATTCCGCAGAATGCGAAACACCTTTCTTTTTTAAGCGCAGGAAGGTAGATAAAACAGTCCTGTGTGACTGTTTTATCGTAGGAAACCCTCGCCGGGGGTTTCCTGTATGCCAAAGGCATTTTTGAACATTTTGAACACTGATGTTTAAAATGTTTTGAACATCTTGAACGTATCGATTTTTAAGGGTTAAGTTACTGACATTTATTTACATTTTCTTTACAAAAAGAATAATTGCTAAGAACCCTTTAAAATCAGTGGTTTAAGCTTAGTTTCTACAATTTGACAGTGCCTACTACTGCTACTGTTTAATTTAATATTTTTAACAAAAAAAACCGTTTTATTCACAAAATCAAAAACTTTTATTTCTATCTTTATGGAGGTAGCATTATGAAAATAATTTGTAACACATCCGTTCTTGCAGAAGCTTGTAATATCGTTCAGCGTGGTGTTCCTCAAAAAAGCACTCTCCCTGCAACAGAGGGTATATATCTTCAGGCTAAAGGCTCTCAGCTTACTCTTACAGGCTATGACCTTGAGGTTGGTATTACAACCACTATTGAATGCTCAACAGAAAATGAAGGTAGCATCGTTTTAAATGCACGCCTTCTCTGCGACATTTTAAGAAGATTACCTTCTCAGAGTGTTACTATTAACTGCGATAGTCATAATCTTTGCAAAATTACATCAGGTGAAGCAGAATTTTCACTTGTTGGTATTCCTGCTGATGATTATCCTGAGCTTCCCACAGTTTCAGGTGGTATCCCCTTTGCAATCAAGCAGGGAATTCTTAAAAATATGGTTAAGCAGACAATCTTTGCAGTTGCAGTTCAGGATATCAAGCCTGTTCACAAGGGAATTAAATTTGAGGTTGAAAACAACAATCTTCGCCTTATTTCCTGCGATGGCTTCCGTCTTGCTATTAGAAACGAAACAATTGAATATGCAGGCGAGGATATGACCTTCGTTGTTCCTGCTAAAACTCTTTCAGAGGTAGTTAAGCTTACAGACGATGATGATGCAAACATCACATTCTCTATCGGTAAGAAATTTATTTATTTTGAAATTGGTAATTACAGAATTATTTCCCGTCTTTTAGAGGGTGAATTCTTTAACTACAAAAACGCAATTCCTTCAGAAAGCACAACAAAGGCTAGAGTTAATCTTAAGCTCATCCTTGATAGTGTTGAAAGAACATCTCTTCTTATCACAAGCAAAATCAAGAGCCCTGTTCGTTGTATTTTTGATGACAATACAATCAGAATTTCAAGTGCAACCTCTCTTGGTGCTGCAACTGATAAAATTCCTGCCTCTATTGAAGGTAAAAGACTTGAAATCGGCTTTAATAATACCTATTTAACAGACTGCTTACGCACTGTTGATGTTGATGAGGTTAAAATAGAGCTTTCAAGCCCTGTTTCTCCTATTATTATTAAACCCGTTGAGGGAGATAATTTCATTTTCTTAATCATTCCTATGAGATTAAAAAATGAAAACATCGGATAATAAAAAGTTTTAAACAATAACTGAAAGAATGTTCAAAAAATGAAAATAAAAGTTAAGGTAGCCCAAAAAGAAAACAAGGATTTTATTTTAAAAGGTGATTATATTCGTCTTGATGACCTTTTAAAAAATGTAGGCGTTGTTAACACAGGTGGGCATGCAAAAATAGTTATTCAGGAAGGCGAAGTTAAAGTAAACGGAGAAACCTGCACTATGCGAGGTAAAAAGCTCCGTCAGGGTGACTGCGCTGAATATGAAAGAACTATATATAATGTAAAATAAATTAAAGAAGCGGTGAAGTATGACGGTTAATTCTGTTAACATTAAAAATTTCAGAAATATCGCCGATTTAAGCTTTACTGCTGATAACGGAGTAAATGTTATTTACGGCGAAAATGCACAAGGAAAAACCAATATATTGGAATCAATCTGGCTTTTTACAGGCTGTAAAAGCTTCCGTGGTGCAAAGGATAATGAGCTAATAAAATTCGGAGAGGATTTTGCTAAAATAAATCTGAATTTTTCTGATAATTCCAGAGAAAAAAAATCAGAAATAATTATTGCAGATAAAAAGAAAAATGCTTTCTTAAATGGTGTTTCTCTTCGTTCAACTGCTGAGCTTATAGGCTCGTTTTATGCAGTTATCTTCTCCCCTGTTCATTTATCCTTAATTAAAGATGGTCCTTCTGCAAGAAGAAAATTTTTAGATACTGCTTTATGTCAATTAAAGCCATCTTATGCAGAGCATCTTGCAGGCTATAAAAGAGCATTAGTTCAAAGAAATGCTTTACTTAAGGATTTACATTTAAATTCAGAGCTTTATGATATGCTTGACACATGGGATGACCAATTAGCTAGATATTCAGCTTGTGTTATAAAGGAAAGACTTCAATATATAGATTTACTTTCAGAATACAGTAAAAGCATTTACTCAGGAATTTCTGAAAATAAAGAAAAATTTTCAGTTTTTTATTCTAAAAAAATAGATAAAGATATTTCTCTTAAAGATATTTACTTAAGCGAAATTGAAAATCTTAAAAGCTCTCGTAAAGAGGATATATTTTCTAAAACAACAACAGTTGGTCCTCATAGAGATGATCTTGAAATCTTAATCAATGATGTAAGTGCCAGAAGCTTTGGCTCTCAGGGTCAACAGCGCTCCTGTGCATTATCACTTAAATTGGGTGAATCAGAGATTATAAAAAAGGTTACGGGTGAAACTCCTGTTGCTCTTCTTGATGATGTTATGAGCGAGCTTGACGAAAAGCGTCAGGATTATGTTCTTAACCATATAAATGACAGACAAGTTTTTCTGACTTGCTGTGATCCGTCACAGGTTTTAAGACTATGTGGTGGTAAGTCCTTTCTTATTAAGGACGGTGAGATAATTTAATGTTTATTCACATTGGACAAGATACAGTTGTTATTGATAAAGAAATTATCGGAATTTTTGATATGGATAACACAACTGTTATGAAAAAAACAATTGATTATCTTAATAATGCGGAGAAAGAAAAGGCTGTAATTAATGTTGCACCCTTTGAGCTTCCAAAATCCTTTATTGTTTGTCAGACACCAAAAGGAAAAAGGATTTATATTTCTCCTGTTTCCGTGGGAACCATTTTACGAAGAATAGAATCAGGTAACCCACATTAATTATGTAAATAAATTATTTTATATATTTATTTTGAATCTTCTACGGAGGTTAGTATTTTGGACGAAAACATTATTAAAACCGAAGAGGAGCTTCGCGAAGAAGCTAAAGAAAACGAAGTAGTTCTTGATGAGAACGCAGAAATCGATACTGTTGTTACTGAAAAGTATGACGCAAGTGCAATTCAGGTTCTTGAAGGACTTGAAGCAGTTAGAAAAAGACCTGGTATGTACATCGGATCAACTGATAAAAGAGGACTTCATCATTTAATATGGGAAATAGTAGATAATGGAATAGACGAAGTTATCAATGGTTATGGAAAAAAAATAAAAATAATATTACATAAAGATAAAAGTGTTAGTGTTGAAGACGAAGGAAGAGGTGTGCCTGTAGGAAAGCATTCTAGTGGCATGTCTACTCCTGAAGTAATTTATACTGTTTTACATGCAGGTGGTAAATTTGAAAGTAGTGGATATACTGTATCTGGTGGTTTACACGGAGTTGGAGCCTCTGTAGTTAATGCTTTAAGCAAATGGAAGGAAGTAACAATAAAAAGAGAAGGGTATGAACATTTTATTCGTTTTAAAGATGGTGGTAAGGTAGATATCCCATTAACAAAAAAGGATAAAACTAGTAAGACTGGTACAAGAGTTAGATTTATGCCGGATGATGAAATATTCTCTACAACTAATTTTTCTTTTACTACAGTTTGTGAAAGAATGCAAGAAAGTGCTTTTCTTTTAGAAGGATTAACTGTAGAAGTAACTGATGAAGAAGATAACAGACATGAAAGTTTTTGTTATGATGATGGTTTAAAAGCTTTTGTTGAATATATAAATGAAAATAAAAAAGAACTACACAAAGCCACAGTTATGAATGGTAGTAAAGATAAAATAGATGTTAAAGTAGCTTTTCAATATACTGAAAGTTATTCTGAAAATATAATATCTTTTGTTAATAATGTTAAAACAAGTGATGGTGGTACTCATGAAGTAGGGATGAAAACAGCTATTACAAGAGTTTTTAATGAATATGCTAAAGAAAATGGATATTTAAAATCAAAAGATAAAAACTTAGAGGGTCCAGATACAAGAGAAGGTTTAACTGCTGTTATAAGTTTAAAAATACCTGAAGCTTTACTTCAATTTGAAGGACAAACAAAAGGTAAACTTGGAACTCCTATTGCTCGTACAGTAGTTGATGGTATAGTTACAGAAAAATTAAAATTTTTTCTTGAAGAAAATAAAGCTATTGCTACTGCTATTTTAAATAAAATGATTAAAAGTAGAAACGCAAGAGAAGCTGCAAGAAAAGCAAGAGATGAAGCTAGAAACGGGAAAAATAAAGATAAAAAAGCAC
>JAZQUT010000104.1:0-8807 GCA_045631405.1 Acutalibacteraceae bacterium
TCGACCTTAAACGGATGAGGTTTCGAGGAAATTTGGTCGCATTTGACTGCAGATAGGCTGTCGCCTTTCAAAGGCAAATCGGGCAAAAGTACCGAAACATCGCCGTTTAAGGCTGGTTCGGATATACTTTACCCACTCTAAGCTGCAAGCTTCTTTTCTGTTGTGCTGACAACCTTAACAGGTGTGCTTCTGTAACGGATAATTCCGATAATAACTGAAATAAGAGATATTGTTTCGCTTAACATACCACTGTATGAAAGGGCGAAAAGGTTATAAGCGAGAATAAGCGAGGATGAGATAAGTATTGTCTTTCTGAAGCTCTTTGCATCGAAAACACCCATAGAAATAGTGTTCACAACAAGTCCGAGAGTTATGAGAAGAGAGTGAATACCCTCCCATGAGAAGCAGCTTACAACTGCCATAGCAGCTCCGAAAAACGCAGGAGTTATCAAATCTGTTTTATTGTTTTTTTCGCGATAGTAAAATGCAAAATTACGAATAATGCACACAATGTTTAAAGCGAATCCCGATGTTGCGCCTATGAGAAGATACTGAACACAGCTCAAAGCTGTTGCAGCAGTCTGAATAAGCATAATCTTGCTTTTCTGAGTGCGCTGATAGGAATAAAAGAATAAAGCGACTGAAATAAAACCTAATGTGTGACCGAGTAAAGTGATAGAATTTTGCATGTGTACCTCTGAATGTTTTGCCTTTAAAAATTTTTCATTTCCGGTAGTAAATTATACTTGATTTCAGACTAAAATCAAGATGGCAATTTGCAGATATTGCACAAACAATGTAGAAAGTTTTTGGTAATTTTGCCAACACTAAAAAACAACCCACAATTCTCACGCCACGTTTAATTTATACCCATATAAAAACCACGAAAAAGCATACATCAATACGCAATATACAAAGAAATGGAGCTGACTGAAAAGTCAGCTCCTCTGATTTTATTTTATAGGCTGAATACGGAATGTGTATGTATAAACCTTACCTGGCTTCAGCTTATATTTATCACGCACCTGAGCATCACCCGGCATATCACCACCAACACCGATACTGTTAAGGTCGATATTGACTGTTGTAATATCCTTGTGTGGCAACTGATGTATATGCTTCGCCTTCTGAAGCTCTTCCTGAGTGTAGTGCCAGGAGCTGAAGCAGATTGGTGTTTCTCCCATCGCCTCAAAGCGAAGACCCTTACCCTCTTTATTTCTGAATTCCACAAAGCGTACATCGGTACGGTTTGCATTCTCCTGAGGTCTCATATAATGGTGCTCAAGGTCTGCAACGGATTTTTCATGCAAGGTGATTTTACCACCTGTTTTACGGTCAAAATATGTTTCGTGAGGCCCTCTGCCGTACCACTTTACCATATCAAACTCGCGAAGAATTCCCATCTTTGTACCAAAGCGAAGAAGCTTGAACATCATTGGTGTGCCTGTATGTGTAAGCTCTATGCTTCCGTCAGGGTTAATAACAAAGGCTGAGGTAACTCCCTTAAACAGCTTAACGCTCCAATTAACGTTTATTACAAGCTGCCCTTTTTCGTTTTTGTTAACAGACTTTATACTGCCCTTTGCCGTATTTGTTGCCCAACGCCAATTGAAATATGGATTTATAGGAATAAGGAAGGGCACAAAATTAAAGTTAGAAATATCGTTATCGGTAAGTGCACGGAAATAGTTGGGAGCAATGGACTCCTTAAGATATTCCTTGCCGTCATATTTAAGTGAAGTGATTTTGCCTTTAACAATCTGTAATTCAAAGCCTTCACCCTTAACGCAAACTGCTTTACCGTTTTTATTAAAGGATATTTCACCCTGAGCCTCAGCTTTTTTGGAGTCTGCTTCTTTAACTATAAACTGGTCAAAGCTCTGCTCATAACCTGCCTCGCACCAGGGGTGGCTGTATTTATTAACAAACGAAACTATAAGCACACATTCTTTTTCGGGTAAAGCTGTAAGGTCGTAAGGAATTTTAAAACCAACCTGTGAAAGAGGCTCACAGTTAATGTCAACCGTTCCCCCTTGAATTTCAACGCCTTCTGCCTGTAAGCTCCACCTGAACTCAAAATCAGAAAGGTCTGTAAAAAGCTTTTTATTTATTAAGGTGTAAAGCCCTGCGTCGATATCTTTTTCTTTAACCTTAATTTCACTGTAAACCTTTTTCACCTCATAATATGAGGGATGTGGCTTACGGTCGGCAGTAATAATACCGTTTGCATTAAAGTATGTATTAGAGCCTGTCATTGCAGTTGTGTTTGGCAAATGAGTATATCTGCCTGGCTCGTATGGTTCAAAATCCGTACCATAAAGCCATTGGTCACCTTCGGGCGTTTTTTTACGGATTGCCTGGTCAACAAAATCCCAGATATAACCGCCATGCATATGGTCATATGCCTCAAAATCATCCATATATTCCTGGAAATTACCAAGGCTGTTTTCCATAGAATGTGCATACTCGCAAAGCAAAACGGGTCTGCAATAATCCTCTTTCTTTATGGGCTTTGAGTCTGCAGCAAGAGCATTTGCAATGTTATCATAAAGGGTAATTTCAATAGGCTCCTTGTTGCAAAGCTTTTTCATTGCAGCTTCAACGGGATACATTCTTGAAATAACATCACTTTTTGTGAAGTTAAAGTCGCCCTCGTAATGGAACTGTCGTGTGTTATCAAGCTTAAGAGCAGCCTTCTTCATTTCCATGAAGTTACTGCCGTCACCTGCCTCGTTACCCAAAGACCACATAAACACACAAGCGTGGTTTCTGTCACGAAGCACCATTCTCTCCATACGGTCAACAACCGCATCCGTCCAGACAGGGTTATCCCCCGGAACACCCTTGCGACGCACACCGTGGGTTTCAAGGTCACATTCATCCATAACATAAAAGCCGTATTCATCACAAAGCTCATAGAAATAAGGGTCATCAGGATAATGTGATGTTCGTATAGAGTTGATATTTGCATTTTTCATAAGGTTAAGGTCCTGATGGTACCTTTCCTTAGGAACTGCCCAACCGTAATCGGGGTCGAAATCGTGGCGATTAACACCGCGGAGCATCATTTGCTTGCCGTTAAACAACAGCTTATCACCAATAATTTCAACCTTTTTAAAGCCGAAACGGATTGATTTATAGGTGGTTTTGCCGTCGGCAGTTATTGTAAGAAGCAATTTATAAAGATAAGGACTTTCTGCAGACCATTTCTTCGGATTTTCAATAAGCTTTGTAAACACAAGCCTTGATGAGCCGTCTGTTTCACCGACGCCCAGAAGAATTCTGTCATCCCCGTCAATAATTTCTGCTTTTACTGTGGCAGTACCAGCTTTATCATAATTATTAACCTGAATTTCAAGTGTAGTGTTACTGTTTTTATACTCTGCATCCAAATCGGTTGTAATGTAAAAATCACGCAAGCATTTTTTTGGCTCGGCATAGATATATACCTCACGATAAAGACCGCAAAGGAGCCACATATCCTGATTTTCAAGATATGCACCGTCAGAAAAACGATAGCATTTTACTGCAACCTTATTAGTACCCCCATGTACAAATTTTGTAACATCAAATTCATGGGGAGTCATAGAGCCCTGTGAATAACCAACATACTCACCGTTAACATAAACCTCAATTGCAGATTTTGCAGCACCGAAGTGCATAAAAATCTGTTGACCGTCAAAGCTCTCAGGCACATCAAAATCGCGGATATATAATCCGATTTCCTGCATTTTGTGGTCAATTGACGGAATCTCACTCTTTTTACGGCTTAAGGCACGGCAATATGTACTTGCGTAATAGTAAGGGTAACTGCCTGTTTCCTGCCCCATCTGCCATACTGATGGCACCTTAATTTCGCCCCAATCTGAAGCATCAAAATCATTTGACATAAAGTCCTCAGGGCAATTATCAAGACCTCTTTGCCAATGGAATTTCCACATACCGTTAAGAGTCATTTTTGACTCAGGCTCTTTTCTTTCGAGAGCATCCGCCTCGTTATTATAAGAAAAGGCTATGGTATGCCCATCCTCTTTATTCTTTTTAATTATCGCGGGATTTTCCCAATCAAATTTATACTTTCCCATTTCTTACTCCTCTTTGCTTTTGGATTATAACGATTATAGTTAGTCGAAACAGTGTAAAATTACACTGTTTCGATACCAAATATATGATTTGGTATCGAATTTTCAAGGGAAATTCCACTATAATCCTTTCAACGAATGTGATGCAAAATTGTATTTATGAAAAACAATTTTGCTAAAAGCCGATAAAATCGGCTTTTGCGAAACGCGACTGCGTTTCGACAAATTACAATCGTTATAGGCGTAATTTTTATTGTAAAAAATATTTAAATTTTTAATAAAGTATTTGTTTTTATATATAATGTATGTTATAATAAAACAGATAATGGATAGGTGCCACTAAAATACGAAAGGAAGTGCAATTTGTGTTAATGGAACGTTTTTTAGATATCACTGATTTTTCAAGAGAAGGCTTGCGCGAAGTCCTTAATGTTATGACTTTTATTAAAGATAATAAGAACGCTTATTCAAAGGACCTTGAGAGAAAAATTGTTTTCAACGCCTTTTTCTCGGAAGACCGAAACACAAAAGCAGCATTTTCTTCGGCAGTAGTAAAAATGGGTGGTGTACCAACGGATTTTAACCCCCAGCCAAACGAAGCTTTAAAGGATGCAGTTATGGCAATGTCCGGATTTGGTGACGCCATTGTGATTTCCCACAACAAAAAAGGTGCAGCAAGAGCGGCATCGCTTTATTCAACTGTTCCTGTAATAAATGCAGGTGATGGCGGTAGAGCATATCCTGTTAAAACCCTTTCAGATTTGTTTTCAGTCTGGACGGAGAAAAAACATGTTTCCAATATGAAAATCGGATTTTTAGGCGATTTTTCTGATAATGTGTTAATAAAAAATCTTCTCCAATGTCTTAATCTTTACAAAGGAAATGAATTTTACTTTGTTTCCGTAAATGGCAAACCTCTCGGAGAGGACTATGTAAACATAATGGAAAAAAGAGAAAAGGATTTCGTTGTTTACGATAACCTTTTTGAAATACTTCCCGAGCTTGATGTTCTTTATATGACTCAGGTGAAAAAAGAATCCTTTGACAGTGAAATTATGTATGAAGCGAGAAAGCATAACTTTACTTTGGATGAAAGAATGCTTCTTGCGGCAAAGGATGATTTAATTATTCTTCACTCATTCCCAAGAGGAGAAGAACTTCCTGATTCTGTTGACAGCGATGCAAGAGCAAAATATTTTGCAGGTTTTGAAAGATATGTAGATGCCTGTATGGCGATTTTATCAAAAACTATGTCAAACAGAGCAGGTAAGAAAATCAAAAATCAGATGGAAGAAGATACTCACGAGGCTTTCTGCGGAAAAGAAGATTGTATAACAAGTGACGAGAAATATCTTCCCAAATTGTTTTATGAAACTGCAGACGGCAGATTATTCTGTAAATATTGCGGTCAGGAATTGAAAAAATGAGTAAAAAAATACTTGTAATCAAAGGCTCTTGCCGAAAGGATAGCTTTACTAATAAGCTCTGGCAGGAAGCAATCAGAGGACTGTCAGATATAGAAATATCTGTTTTTGACACATATAGTGAAAAATTTAATTTTTGCACAGGATGTAATTACTGCGAAGAAAACGGCAAATGTGTTCATAGAGATTTAGATGGATTTTATGAAAAGTTTGAAACTGCTGATGTAGTGGTTTTTGCTTCTCCCGTTTATAACGGTGGATTTTCTGCTTCCATAAAAGCCTTGATAGATAGATTCCAAGTGTATTACACGTCATTTTATAAAAACGGAAAAGTACAACCAATTAAAAAACATAGAAAATGTCTTCTTGTTGCGGCGGCAGGAAGAAAAGGCGAGGAAGCTCTCGGAGATATGGAAAAAAATCTGAAATGTGCTTTTACTATCTTAAATGCCGAATTAACAGGCTCTGTTTTATGCGCTTATACAGATACTGTTCCCAATTTTGAAAAAGCGCTTGAAGACTTGAAAATACTTCTCAGAAGGAGTTTATCAGATGATTAAACGAAAGGTGAAAATTATATCAGTTATTGTGGCTGTTGTAACAGTTGCGTTGTCTTTATGCGCTATCGGTTATGCCAATATAGTCAATGATGGCTTGTTCAATATGAATACACCTATGCGAATTACCCCTAACTCAACAGTTGTCGGTACAATGGAATCAAGAGAGGACTACGAAGCATTTATTTTCGATATTGAAGAAGAGGGTGCTTTGGATGTGCGCCTTGACCACGATGATCTGCTTGACTCTGTTAAATGCGGTTACAGGGTAACTCTTTATAAAGTTGTTGAGGGTGAGCAAAGAGAATATAAAGAGCTTACATATTTTGATTCTTTCTGGAGTGATGTTACATCAGGCTGGGGCGAAACAGGTGTTGATAAGGGTACTTATGTAGTTATTGTTTCTCCCGGAACCGATGTGCTTTTGGGCGAATTCACTCTTGTAACAACTTTCACTGCAACTTCTGCTTTTGAGAAAGAACTTAATGATACCAAAGAAACGGCAAATCCAATAAGCGTGGGTAAAGCCATTTATGGTTCATCTTCTCAGAGAACAGAAGATTATGACCACGACTGGTTCGTTTTTGAGCTTCTTCAGGATAGTTGCATAAATCTATCCTTTGTTCACGAAAACTTAACCTTCCCGAAGGCTGGCTGGAATATTAAGATAATTACAGAAAATGACGAGGTTATATGTGATTTTACTTCCAAGCTTACAGATACGCTTATTAAAACAGGAACTTTAGGCTTAAAAGCGGGTGTTTATTATATTAAGGTTGAAAATGTTTCAACTATTGCAACCACTTACAGTATGATTTTAGGTGTTGATAAAGCGGTTAACCACGAATTTGAGCTTAATGATACTCCCGAAACTGCAATTAACTTACCTCAGAATATTGCTATGGGCGGTTCTCTTGCAGACAGACTTCTCAGTCTTGATAAAGACTATTATAAAATTAATGTAACATCTGATGGTGTTCTTGATATAACATTCTCTCATGAAGCCCTTGAAGGTGATAAGAATGGTTGGAATATTCGTGTTCTTAAAGAAGAAAACGGCGAGTATTACGAAATAGTCAAGAAGATTTCTGCTTGGAACACTAAAGACTGCGTGATCGCAAATCTTGGTCTTGCAAAAGGCGAATATTATATCGTTATTGACGGAGATTCTCTTTCATATAACTCCGCTTCATATACTCTTCAATGGACATTGACTCCGAGAAAAGACTTTGAAACAGAGCCAAACGGAACAATGCTCCGAGCTAAGAAAATTGATGCAAATACATTATATTATGGTGCAATAATCTCTTCCGATATGGAATTTGATGAGGATTATTACAAGTTTGAAATGACTGAGGAAGGAAATGTAATTCTTCAGTTAGGCCACGAAAAAATCAACGACAGTTCTCTTACATGGACTGCAAGTATTTTGGATGAGGACGGATATGAAATCTGTTCAGTTGAATCCTCTCTTAACGAGGGACTTGTTAATGCACCAAGAGTTACTTTGTCTGAAGGCACCTATTATGTAAAAGTCGAAACCGGTATGTATGGTTCTGAAACACCCTACTATTTCAGATTGGTAAGGTAACAAAGTAATGAAGAAAATACTATGTGTGTTTCTTGTGCTGAGCATTCTTGTTTTGAGTGCTTGCACAGGAAATGCCCCTGAATTACAAAATGGCAAAACAACTGTTGCTGCATCTTTTTACCCCGTATATATATACACATTGAATCTTCTTGATGGTATTGATGGTGTGAATGTAGAGTGTATGGCAGAGCAAAGCGTTGGATGTCTTCATGATTACACACTTACGGCAAAGGATGCTAAGCTTTTAAATGATGCGCAGATTCTCGTAATAAACGGTGCGGGTATGGAAAGCTTTCTTGAGGATGCTTTTCAGAGTGTTCAAAATCTTAAAGTGATTGATTCTTCCGATAATGTTGATGTGGTTTGCGAAGAAGAGCATCACCATGAGGAAGAGGACCACCATCACCATGAAAATTCTCATATATGGCTTTCCTTGGGAAATGCAAAGCTTCAGGTTGGAAACATCAAAAACGGACTTATAAAAGAGTTTCCCCAATACGAAAACCAAATAGAAGAGAATTATAGGGATTACATTAAAAGGCTTGATGTTCTCGAGGAAGAACGAAAAGCAATTCTTATGACTGCAAAGGATGTTAATATAATCTCCTTCCATGGAGCGTATGAATATCTTGCACAGGATTTGGGTTTAAATATTTGCCATACAATTGAAGGTGACGAGGGCTACGAGCCATCTGCAAAAGAGCTTGCCCGATTAAGCAACCAAATCCAAGAAGATAACATAAAAACTTTATTTGTTGACCCAAATTATAGTGGTTCTGCCACAGAAATTCTGGGTAGAGAAACAGGTGTAGAAATTTATGTTATAAACCCCGTTATAAGCGGTGAAGAAAAGCTTACTGCTTATGAAGATATAATGAAAGAAAATTACAAAACAATTTTGAAGGCGGTGAAATAATGGGTTCCGAATACGGCTGCGGTCTTTGCAAAATAAAAGTTGATAATATCGGCGTGAAAAAAGGCGGCGAAGTTTTACTTTCGGCAGTTTCATTCCACCTTCATTGTGGGGAATTGACCGCTCTTATTGGTGTTAATGGTGCAGGTAAAACCACTCTTGTTAAATCAATTCTCGGCGAAATTCACCACGATGGTACAGTTTCTTATGAATCCCACGAGGGTGAAAAAATAAATAATA
>JAZQUT010000105.1:0-42108 GCA_045631405.1 Acutalibacteraceae bacterium
TTTATTTCATACCCGGGGATGCTGCTTCAGCTCCGTCTTTGAGCTTGTTGTAAACGGCATCGTCGATTTCGATTTCACCTAAAACTTCAGTGAGCATTTCGGGTGTGATTCCGCCGGGACGAAGAAGACGGGGAATGTCAGTTGCAAGGGTAATAACAGTAGACTCAATTCCTACGCTGCATTCGCCTGAATCGACAATTGCTTCAATCTTTCCGTCAAGGTCCTCATGTACGTGCCTTGCACTTGTGGGACTTGGCTTGCCTGATGTATTGGCTGAGGGCGCAGCAAGAGGGAAACCGCATTGACTGATAATAGCTCTTGCAATTTCATCTGAAGGCATTCTGACAGCAACTGTATCAAGACCACCGCAGATTTCAGCGGGTATAATATCGCTTTTAGGCAGAATTATTGTAAGAGGACCGGGCCAGAATTTCTCGGCAAGTCTTTTCGCAGTATCAGGCACAGCCTTCACTAAATCGTATATTTCTGAAAGCTCTGAAATATGAACGATTAAGGGGTTATCAGTAGGCCTACCCTTAGCTTCGAAAATCCTACTTACTGCAAGTGGGGAAAGAGCATTACCTGCAAGACCATATACGGTTTCTGTAGGCATACCCACAACCTCGTCATTACGAAGAAGCTCTACTGCTTTATTAAATTTTTCGTCACAATCCTCAATTGTTATTTTAACAAGCTCTGTGTTCAAAATTTATTCCTCTGATACTTTTAATTTATCTGCAGTATCTGCAGTTATAAGTGCATCAATAATTTCGTCAAGGTCGCCATTCATAATAGCTTCAATTCTGTAAAGAGTAAGACCTATTCTATGGTCGCTTACTCGACCCTGAGGGAAATTATATGTTCTGATTCTTTCACTTCTGTCGCCTGTTCCCACCTGAGAACGACGCTCATCTGCAATTTCTGCATTCTGCTTTTCTCTCTCTGCTTCAAGAAGTCTTGAACGGAGAATTTTCATTGCTCTTTCTCTGTTCTTATGCTGACTTCTTTCGTCCTGACATTCAACAACCGTACCCGTAGGTAAATGGGTTATACGAATTGCTGATTCTGTCTTATTAACATGCTGACCACCTGCACCACTTGAACGGTAGGTATCAATCTGCAAATCTGTGGGGTCAATGGCAATATCAACCTCTTCAGCCTCAGGAAGAACTGCAACTGTTACAGTCGAGGTATGAATTCTTCCTCCGGATTCGGTTTCAGGCACTCGCTGAACGCGATGAACACCACTTTCAAACTTAAAGCGAGAATATGCACCCTCACCTGTAATCATAAAGCTGATTTCCTTTATACCACCAAGACCGGTTTCATTAATTGAAAGAACCTCAGGCTTCCAGCCTCTGTTCTCAGAATACATTGAATACATTCTGAAAAGAGAATGACCGAAAAGCGCTGCCTCTTCGCCACCTGCACCTGCACGGATTTCAATAATAACATTTTTATCATCATTGGGGTCTTTGGGTAAAAGAAGAATTTTTAGCTCTTCATTAAGCGCCTCAACCCTTGCCTTGCACTCTTCAATTTCAAGCTCAAGAAGCTCCTTCATATCCTTATCGGGCTTTTCAAGAAGCATTTCCTTAGCTGCCTCGCCGTCACTTACAGCCTTTTTATATTCTCTGTATGTTTCAACCAAAGGAGTAAGATTTTTCAATTCCTTCATCAAGGATGCATATTTGCTCTGGTCAGAAACAGTCTCAGGCAAGCAAAGCAATTCATTAACCTTTTCGAAACGCTCCTCTACCTGCTGAAGCTTATCAATCATCTGTGTTCTCCCTTGTTACTTTTTTTATATTTTTTTCTGCCTTTGAACGGGGAATCAGAAACTCTCTGCCACAGCCATTACAATGCAAACGAAAATCCATACCTGAACGCAAAACAGTAAACTCTTTTGAGCCACAAGGATGCTGTTTTTTCATTTCAAGAATATCGCCAATACGAATATCCACCTGAACTCCCCCATTTTTTTGTTTTTATCTGAAATATTGTAACACACTTTTACATAAAATTAAAGAGCAGGTTAAAGAAAATATAAATAAAAATTAAATGAATCAGGTGATTGAGAAATGACAAACTATCTTCCCGAGGGCTTTTTGATTAATACACGAGAAAATATTCATGCGCTTTCATCATACGAGGCATTCTACAAAGCCTACACAGACAAACTGCAGCTTGAAGCAAGGGCAATTTACTGCGACAGAGAGCACAATTTACATATTGACTTCGGTTTCATTCACGGCATTATTCCAAGAGAGGAATGTGCCATTGGTATAAAGGAAGGCACAACAAGAGATATTGCAATAATCGCAAGGGTGAATAAGCCTGTCAGATTTATCATTGATGACATCAGAACAACAGGTGACAAAAAGGTTGCAATTTTAAGCAGACGCAGGGTTCAGGAGGAATTTCAGAATCAGATAAATAAAACAATTTTTGCTGGAGATATTATCACTGCAAAAATCACCCACCTTGAAAGCTTTGGTGCATTTTGTGATATTGGCTGTGGCATAAATGCCCTCCTACCCATCGATAATATTTCCGTTTCAAGAATCCCCCACCCTAATGTAAGGTTTGATGTCGGAGATGACATTAAGGTTATCATCAAAAGCTTTGACGAAAACGGCAGAGCAACACTATCCCACAAGGAGCTTTTAGGCACGTGGGAAGAAAATGCAGAAAAATTCCACATAGGCGAAACTGTAAGTGGTATTGTAAGAAGTGTTGAAAGCTATGGTATTTTTGTTGAACTAACCCCGAATCTTGCAGGGCTTGCTGAATATACTTCGGGTGTTTTTGACGGTCAACAGGCAAGCGTTTATATTAAAAGCATCATTCCTGAAAAAATGAAAATAAAGCTTATTATCGTGGATTCCTTTGACGCAGATTATCCTAAAAAGAACCCCGAATATTTCATAAAAGAGGGTCATCTCGATTATTTCCGATACTCCCCCTATCTTTCTGATAAAATCATAGAAACATTCTTTTAATTCCACTTGAAAACACACACTACTGTATTGTATAATTATCCTATCTAATTAATAGGAGTGCTATTATGCAATACAGTAATTTTGATTCTATCTACAGACCAATTTCAAAATTGGGCTTTGGTCTTATGAGATTACCTAAGAAGGAAGAAAACAGCGAGGTTATTGACAGAGACGAGGCCTTCAGACTTATTGACCTTGCTATGAAATCAGGCGTCAACTACTATGACACTGCATATTTCTACCACGGTGGTGACTCAGAGCAGTTCGTAAGAGAGGCTTTGAGTAGATACCCCCGTGAAAGCTTTTGCCTTGCAACAAAGCTTCCTAGTGGTGTTATAAAGGACAAGGAGAAAAACACCGAAGAAATTTTTAATGGTCAGCTTGAAAAATGTGGTGTTGATTATTTTGACTTTTATCTTCTTCATGCAGTAAGCGAAGATAATATGTGGGTGTTTGAGGAGGATAATTCTTACGATTATCTCACAAAGCAAAAGGAGCTTGGCAAAATTAAGCACTTAGGCTTTTCCTACCACGGCAACCTTGAATTTTTCTTAAAGCTCATTGATAAATACAAATGGGATTTTGTTCAGCTTCAGATTAACTACTATGACTGGGAAAACCAGAATGCAAAGGCATACTATGAGGCTCTTGAGGAAAGAAATATTCCTTGTATCGTTATGGAGCCTGTTCGTGGTGGCTCATTACACACACTTAATGATGAAGCTAGAAAGGTTTTCGAAGAGCTTGGCGATGCATCTGCTGCTTCTTACGCCTTAAGATATGTTGCAGAGCTTCCCAATGTGCTTGTAACACTCAGTGGTATGAGCACATATGAGCAGGTTGTGGACAACCTTAAGACCTTTGACGAATGCAAGCCTCTTTCCGACATCGAAAAGGAAGCTATCGAAAAAGCAAATGTGCTTTTCAGAAAGAACTTTGCAGTACCCTGCACCGATTGCAAATACTGCGTTGAAACTTGCCCTGCAGGAATCAACATTCCTGCTTGCTTTACTGCATATAACGAATATAACAAAACAAGAGATAAGGCTGATTTTTCAGCACACTATAATCTCATAAACGAAGAACAGAGAGCCAACAATTGTCTTGACTGCAAGGCTTGTGTTGAAAAATGTCCTCAGCGAATCGATATTCCGAAGCAATTGAGAAAGGTTTCCGAGCTTTCGGAGTAAGGTTTAAATATGAAAAAGGCTTTATTTTCAATTATCGCTGTTCTTCTTATAATCTGCCTTTTCTCCTCCTGTGGAGGAAACAGAATTGTTGATGTTGTCAGCACTGCTCAGACTGTTTTAATCAACGGAGAACAGGTTGATACTGTTGAGGCTTCTATGGGAGCCTTTCAGGGTAAGCAGGGCGATTACATCGAATTCCGATTTAGCGAAGAGCAGACCTTCAACACCGTTTTCATTAACGAAAAATCAACCTCAGTAAGACAATACAACATTTTTGCCGAGGTTGACGGCGAATTCAAGCTTATTTACACAGACAAGCTTATTTTAAACGAAAATATTGCAGTTGAAGAAACTACTGCAACTGCTTTAAAAATTCAGATTGTGAACACCGAAATCGGTAATGATAATTTCATTATTCAGGGTGTAAGCGCATATAACATTGAGGTGGCTAATAATGGCAATTAATTTTTGTAAAGAAACCAAAACATTCAAGCTCGATACATATAGCTCAACCTATATTTTCGGGATTTTTGAGGGTAATTATCTTATGCACTACTATTATGGTGCACCAATACCCGACACAAATGTTGACGAATTGTGGAAAAGACCATGGTTCGCATCCTTCTGTCCCGACAGCCCCTCTGCTCAGGTCCCCAATTTCTCACCCGATGTGTCTCCTATGGAGTATTCCACATTCGGTGCAGGTGATTTCAGACTTTCTGCATTTGCAGTAAAAAACGCAGATGGCAACAAGGTTACAGATTTAAGATATGTAAGCCACGAAATTTACACCGGTAAAAAAGACCTCCCCGGTCTCCCCTCTCTTTATGTTGATGAAGAGGGCGAGGCACAGACTCTTGAAATTCTCACAGAGGACAAGGTTACAGGTGTTAAGGTAACTCTTATTTACACTGTATTCGAGAAAAAGGGCGCAATAACAAGAAGCGTTAAGGTTGAAAACAAAACAGACAAGCCCTTCTACATTGATACAATTCATTCTCTTTGCATCGATTTACCCGGTTATGATTATGATATGCTCGGTCTCTACGGCAGATGGGTAAAGGAAAGAGCTGTTGACCGTTACCCCTTACACAGAGGTATTCAGTCCATTAAGAGCAAGCGTGGCTCCTCAAGCCATAACCACAACCCCTTCACTGCTCTTGTAAGCAAAAAGGCTACTGAGGATTACGGCGACTGCTACGGCTTCAACCTTGTTTACAGTAGCAATTTCTCCATTGATGTTGAGGTTGACGCATTCGCTTCATCCCGTCTTGTTATGGGTATCAACCCCGAGGGCTTCAACTGGCTTCTCAATCCCGGTGAAGAATTCTACTCACCTGAGGCAGTTATGATTTACACCAACAAGGGTATCGGCGAAATGAGCCGTATGTTCCACAGACTTTATTCCAACAACCTTGTTCGTGGTAAATGGAAAAAGGCAAAAAGACCTCTTCTCATCAACAACTGGGAAGGCACAGGAATGGACTTTGACCACGACAAGCTTGTTTCCTTTGCTCGTCACGCAAAGAATATGGGCATTGAAATGCTTGTTATGGATGACGGTTGGTTCGGCAAGCGTGATGACGACAAATCATCTCTCGGTGACTGGTTTGTTGCAGAATACAAGCTCAAGCACGGTCTTTCAGGTCTCATTAAAGAGGTAAACGATTTAGGTCTTAAATTCGGTATCTGGTTCGAGCCTGAAATGATTTCCCCTGATTCTGAGATTTACAGAGCACATCCCGATTGGTGCTTACACACAGTGGGCAGAGATAAATCTATTGCTCGCACACAGTATGTTATAGACTATTCAAGAAAAGAAGTTCGCGACCACATCTATTCAATGATGTATAAGATTCTTTCAGAGAACAATATTGCATATCTCAAATGGGACTTCAACAGAAATCTTACCGAGGTTTCCTGCGCAGAGCTTCCTGCTGAAAGACAGGGTGAGGTTTTCCATCGCTTTGTTCTCGGTACTTATGAAATCATGGACAGACTTACAAAAGACTTCCCTGATTTGCTTTTGGAAAACTGCTCAGGTGGTGGTGGACGCTTTGACCCCGGTATGCTTTACTATTCACCTCAGATATGGACAAGTGACAACACTGACCCCATTGAAAGACTTACAATTCAATTCGGTACATCTCTTTGCTACCCTGCTTCCACAATGGGTGCTCATGTATCTGCAAGCAGAAGAGCAAATTACGAAACCAAAAAGAATGTTGCTCTCTGGGGTTCATTCGGTTACGAGCTTGACCCTGACAAATTAACAGAAGAAGAAATCGCAGAAATCAAGGAGCAGGTTAAGGAATACCACAAGTATTATGATGTTATTCACTACGGTGAGCTTTATAGACTTATAACTCCCTTTGAAAACGAATTCAAGGTTGCTTGGGAATTCGTAAGCGAGGATAAAAAAGAAGCTCTTGTTACAGTTGTTCACATCAAGCTTCCTTATGATAGCTTATTCTTCTTAAAGCTTCAGGGCCTCGACCCCGATAAATATTACAAAATTGAAGATACCGACGACATTTATAGTGGTGCTTACCTTATGAATGCAGGTCTCAACCTTACTCACAAGCCTGCAGGCGACGGCGTTTCATATTTGATTCACTTAACAGAAGCATAAAAAACAACGAACCTCTTGGAATTCAATTTTCCAAGAGGTTCTCTTTTATTCTTTTTTAGGCTTAACATTAACCGACCAATATGTGTAATAAACAACAAAACCGGGTTTTGCGCCATTGGGCTTCTTAATGTTTTTTACATCTGTATAGTCAACGGTTACAATAGTTCCGTCCTTTGCAGAACTGTAAAAAGCGGCGATTTCTGCAGCTTCAACAATAGCATCATCAGGTATGCCGTTGCCGTCATTAAGAAGCAAAACATGGGAACCGGGGCATTTCTGTGCGTGAAGCCACATATCCCCTTTCCTGCCCACCTTAAAGGTCAGCTTATCGTTCTGAATATTATTTCTGCCAACAAGCACAGTGCATCCCTGACTTGTTTTAAACTCAAGTGGTGGAAGTGCTTGCTTTTTCATTGGCTTTTTGCCTGATTTTTTTGGTTTGATAAAGCCTTGTGAAATAAGCTCTTCCTTTATTTCGCCAAACTCTCTTTCAAGGGTTGAGCGTTCAAGCAGATCCTTAACACTTTTAAGATATTCCAAATCATGCTCGCCCTCATCAATGAGCTTTATTAGCATATTTTCTGCCGTGCAGGCTTTTTTGTATTCCTTGTAAAGCCTCTGAGAATTCTGAGATGGTGAAAGCGCAGGGTCAACAGAGATTTTCACAATATTATTGTTATCGTAATAATTCTCTACCTCGTAAACACTTAAGCCTTTTTCCAGCTTATATTGAACTGCAGTTATTAATTCTGCTTTTATTCTTAGCTCTTCCCTATCAGCACATTTTCTCAGATCCTCTTGCTGATTATTAAGCTTTCTTGCTGTTCTTTCAATAGCATTATCAAGAAGCTTAAACAGCTCTGCACCCTTTGAGCGAGTACGAAGAACTCTGTCGCGCTCTGAATAGAAGCCCTCAAGCAAAGCAAAAACATTTTCCTTCTCAATGGTTTTATAGCCGTTGCCATATTGTGTAATGGACATAAAGGAAAACTCCATCGGCTTTTCTGATTCATCAAGCACCATTGTGGGCTTAGCCTGTCCACTTGTAACCATCGTTTTGAGAGAGCTGATTTCGCAAAGAAGAGCCATTTTCTCTTCTGTTGTAAGCTCAGCTACCCCCTTATCATCACCACATACGCGATATGCAAGCTCTCTTGACAGCAAAGGAGATACACCCTGCATTGTTTTAAGAATTGCAGAGGAAAGCTTTGTGTTGGTAAGCTCGAGAACACCCTGACAGATATCCTGAGGCTCAACGCTTCTAATATCAAGCTTTTCTTGGGGTGGTGGCAGCTTATACTGAGCACCGGGCAAAACAAGACGATAGGAGGATTTCTCGCTATCAACACGTCTTAATGCATCAACGATTCTGTTATCGCTATCAAAGAGAATAACATTACTATGCTGTGCCATTATCTCAACTGCAAGAGTAAGCTTCACTCTGTCGCCAATTTCATTGGTTGCATCAAAATTGAAAAATGCAATTCTGTCAAGACCATACTGCTCAACACTTACAAGAGTTGCACCAACAAGTCGCTTTCTGAAAAGCATACACAGCATTGGTGGGGTTTGTGGATTTTCAGGCACAGAATTCACCACAGCAAAGCGAGGGCTGTTTGCATCTGCCGAAAAATAAAGCTTATGCATACCTGCCCTTGTTCGCATTATGAACACCAACTCATTTTTTGAGGGTTGGTGAATTTTATCAACCTTTGCTCCTGCCAGAAGCTCGTTTACCTCTGACACGAGAAAGTTCAAATAAATACCGTCTAAAGCCATTAATTTTACCTTTTTATATATAATTTACAGGGCTTTCGAAATCAGACATTTTGATTTCAATAGTGTCCCCGAATTTTTCCTTGAGAGATTTATATAAATATTCACAGACTATATTTTCTGTTTCATAGTGACCTGCTACAAGCATTGAAATGCCAAGCTCCTTTGAAAGAAGATACTCGTGATGCTTTGCTTCACCGGTAAGAAATGCATCTGCACCTATGCGCTTTGCTTCTGCTACAAGGTCACCACCTGAGCCTGAGCAAAGTGCAACTGTATTTATAGTCTTTCCTGAATCAGTAAAGGAAACCATACCACCTAAAGCTGCTTTGATTTTCCTTGCAAATTCTTCTGTAGTGCAAGGCTCAATTTCACCGAATCTGAGAAACTCGTCATTTTCAGATATCTTAAGATTTTTAATACCAACTGCATTTGCAAGGCAGGTATTAACGCCACCCTCAGCCTTATCAAGACAGGTGTGAGAAGCGATAAAGCTCATTCCTGATTTCACTGCCTTATACACAAGACTATCTTCAACAATCTGTGAAATGGGGTTAAAAATCATAGGATGGTGAGTAATAACAAGATCTGCGCCAAAAGAAATTGCATCATCTAAAACAGCACCTGTCACATCAAGTGCAATATAAATTTTCTTAACCTCTTTATTGAACGAGCCGACAGTAAGACCACAATTGTCCCATTCCTCTGCAGTATCAAATGGTGCTATTAAATTCAGGTAATCATAAATATCTTTAACAGTCATTTTTCTTTACCTTATCCTTTTTTAAAATATCGTATCTAACTATTGCGATTATAAGAGAACTCATAACAATACATTCGGTTATAATACCTGCAACCGAGCCTGTTATGATGTTATACACGAGCCAACATGGTGAGCTTGGGAATGTTACAAGTCGGATTTTGGTTTCGCTTTTAAGCCAATAGCTGACTGTTGTCAAAATCATTGCTGCCGCAGGAAGAATTGAATACCAGGCAACCCAGGTGAGCCCACTTGAAACAGCGCTAATAACAACAAATATCCCTAACCACACGGGACTTCTTGCCCATTTTTTATCATTGTTTATAAAAACAATTGAACGGAGCATTCCGATAAGATTAAGAGCTGCGCCTGTATATGCTCCTAAAAGTATGTAATGAATTATAAAAAGTGCAGCAGCACCAATCTGAAAGCCTATTATTCCTTTTCTTTTTTTCTGTTGAAAGGAAAGACCGTTAAGTGCTGCACCACCGAAGCCGACAATCTGCGCTATTGTTTCAACCATTTATAAAATCCTTCAATTTCTGTATTGTGTCAAAGAGCTCTGCATTCTCTTTGCCGATTTCCTTGGTAGCATCGTACCTTTTCTGTAATCGGTTAACCTGCTTAGTAATATGTATTTTTGCATCCTCTGTCTTGGGGAGCTTTCCTAAAAAGCAATCTGCAGCTGTATAATCGCAAACCTTACCAGTATAAGATGCATCAAAGGCAATATAAAATCTGTTACCCTCACGGGTTGCAATTTCCTCACCAATTTCAAAGCCGTTGGCAAAAAGGAATTCTCGCAAATCCTCTGCCCTGCTCTGAGGCTGAAAAACAAAATGAAGCTTACTGTTTTTAATCCATGGAGTCTCCTTAAGCTTTTCGGCAATAAGAGTACCACCCATTCCTGCAAAAACGATTTCATCAACCTCGTTTTCCTTGAATGAGTTAAGTCCATCAGAAAGGCGAAGCTCTATTTTATCTGCAAGCTCATATTGAGCAACAGACTTTCTCGCATTCTCCAAGGGCATTTTTCCGATATCAGCTGCAATAGCTCCGTTGATTTTTCCTGATTGTATTAAATAAATGGGTAAATACCCATGGTCAGTTCCTATATCGGCAACAATGCCGCCGCCTTTTACGAGAGAAGCGGCGGCAGAGAGCCTTTGTGTTAAATTAATCATTTGTTAGCAAGAAATGTGTTGATTTTGCCAACGAGCTCGTCTGCATTAACACCATGAACCATACAAGCCTGTTCAATTGTTTCGCCACGAGCTGAAGGACAACCGAGACAATGCATACCCATTTCAAGGAAGAAGGGTGCTGTTTCGGGAGCTACATCAAGAATTGTACCGATAATTGTATCTTTATTAATTGTCATTTTAATTACTCCTTTGCTTTGTTTTCAAACATAGTATAACATAACTTTATATAAAAATAAATATAATTATGAAACTTTTTAACATATTTTAATACTTCTAATTGTTTGTTTTTCCAATTGAATTAAGCTTTGGTAAATGATAAAATTAATATGTATAATTTTGTAGTCTTTTCAGGAGGAAAAAACAATGTTACAAAAAGATTTCAAACCGGTTCTCAGATTTATGGTAACCAGTGATGTTCATATCAAAGATGAACCTTGCATTGAAGAAGAAAGACTTGAAAAAGCAATAAAACGAGTTTATCAGCTTTGTGAGGAAAGCGAAAGCTACAAAAAGCTTGATGCTTTTTATTCTGTTGGTGACTTTGCAAACAGTGGCACTGAGCTTCAGATGAAAAAATTCAAAGAAATCGTTGAGAAAAATCTTAAGCCTGAAACACAGTATGCTCTTACAATGGCAAGCCACGAATATCACAGCGAGGGTGTTGAGGCAGCATACGAAAAATACGGAAGAATTTTCGAAACACCCGTTGACCAGCACAGAGTAATCAACGGCTTCCATTTCATCAGCATCACCTGCTCTCAGGGATGTAATTTTCACGCTGATAAAATATCCTTTGCTGCAAAGGAATTGAAAAAAGCAAGAGAGGATGACCCTAAGAAGCCAATCTTCGTTTTCCAGCATCCTCATATCACCGACACAGTTTACGGCAGCATGCTCTGGGGTGAGGACGAGCTTTATGCTACATATATGGACTATCCTCAGATGATTAACTTCTCAGGACACTCTCATGCCCCCATCAACAATCCCCGTTCAATCCATCAGAAGCACTTCACATCCTTGGGTACAGGCTCTCTTTCATACACCGAGCTTGACGAATTTGATAAATATTACGGAACAGTACCTCCTATGAAGGCAAACTTTGCACAGTTCCTTATTGTTGAAGCTGATGCAGAGGGCAGGGTAAGAATTTATCCCTACGATATTTTCACAGACAATTTCTTCCCCTATGTTTGGGAAATCGATGAGCCTTGGAACCCCGAAAGCTTCAAATATACTGATGACATCCGATTCAAAACTGCAGTTACTCCCTACTTTGCAGAGGACGCAAAAATCGAAATTCTCGATCTTGATGACGATGGCTTCAGAGTTAAATTCCCTCAGGCAAAAATCGACGAGGACTATGTTAACGATTACAAGGTTGTTGTTATTGAAAAAGCAACAAACACAATTGTTAAGCAAACAAGCATGTGGTCAGAATATTATTTCTACAATATGCCTGAATATCTCGAAATTGCTTACACTGACTTAGATCCCGAAACAGAATATGAGGTTAAGATCTATGCAGGTAGCTTCTGGAGAACAACCTCAACGCCTCTTTGTGCAGAAGCCAAAACTTTATGATTAAAATATAAAAGGAGAACTACATAATGGATAAAATTAAGGTTTCCGGAATGAGATTCCTTGACGAATACGGCAGAGAAAGAATTCTTTGTGGTATGAATGTTGTTGACAAAAAAGACTTTGATGAAAAAAATCCCGGTTATTACTACAGCCCAGACAAATTCCCCTTTGAAGAGTTCCGTGCAAGAGGCTTTGACGTAATTCGTTTAGGCTTTACCTGGGGTGCTATGGAGCCCAAGCCTAACCATTACAACCAAAAGCTTATTGATGACCTTTGTGCATTCCTTGACAAATGCGAGGAATATGGCATTTATGCTTACCTCGACTGTCATCAGGATGTATGGTCTCACGCTTGCTACGGCGACGGTGCACCCACTTGGGCAACACTTACTGACAAATACACTCCAAGAAAACAGATTGCAGTATGGGCAGAGCCTTATTTCTACGGTAACGCCTGCTTCAGGGCATTCGACAATTTCTGGGACAATGTTCAGTACAATCGCAAGGGCTTGCAGGATTATTACGCAGATATGTGGAAAAACCTTGTAAATGCAGTTAAAGATAAGCCTGCCCTTTTCGGCTTTGACTTTTTCAACGAGCCTCACCCCGGCAAAGACGGTGGTAAGATTTTCAGAAGAATCGTAACAGGCGTTGCAAAAACTGCTATCACCGACAAGAGAGTTAATCTTCTTGAGATGGCTAAAATCGGTCTTTTCAGCGACGAAAAGCCCAAGGCACTTGACCAGTTCCCCGGTGAGGTTTTCAAGGAAATGAGCAAATCCTGCAACGGCATCGTTGAAAACTTTGACAAAAACCGTTACTCTCCCTTCCTTTCCAAAATGGCAACTGCTGTCAGAGAGGTTACTGACAACGGCATTATGTTTATGGAAAACAACTATTACTCAAATATGGGTATCCCCTGCTGTAACGAGCCTGTTATGGTTAACGGTGAAAGAGAAGCTCAGCAGGTTTTCGCACCTCATGCATATGACCTTATGGTTGATACCCCTGCTTACAAATATGCAAACAACTCCCGAGTTGGTATGATTTTTGATGAGCACAGAAAAACTCAGCTAAGACTCGGAATTCCTTGTCTTGTTGGTGAATGGGGCTCCTGCGCTGAGGGTACAGGCTGGTATCCTCATATCAGATTCCTTCAGAACAAATTCGATTCATATAAATGGAGCAACACTTATTGGTGCTATTTTGATGATATCTTTGAGCAGGACTTTATGAGCGTATTCACTCGTCCTCGTCCCAAGGCAGTTACAGGTGAAATTGTTTCATATAAATATGACCATGACGACGGCGAATTCGAATTGATTTACAATCAGACTGAAAAATTCAAGGTTCCCACAGTCGTTTATGTTGACCGTGAGCCTAAGGAAATCAAATGCGATGGTAAATACAAAATCATTGAATTACCCGGCAACATCGGTTACGATATCGAATTCAAAACAGGCATCGGCGAAAACAAAATTGAAATTGAGTTTTAAAAGCAAACACCTCAAACCAAAAGGTTTGAGGTGTTTAATCTTCTATATATTCAATTACATCTTCAACTTTACAATTTAAAATTTTACAAAAATCATTAATCTTCATCGTACTGATGCCATTACCTTTTTTCATTCGATCTATCGTTGCGCTACTTATATTAAATTTATTTATCAAGGTATATGTTGTAATACCTTGTTTTTTTAATGTTTCCCAAAAGGGCGCGTAACTTATCACTAACTATACCACCTAATCACTATATACTATTAGGATAAAGTGCAACAAAACCATTGACAATAGTCATAATTGTGACTATAATGGATTTGGTGTTAGTTATATTATGAACAACAAAAAAATCAATATCATAATAAGTATTCTTTCGCTATCTTTGGGTGGCTTAATTTATGTTTTTTACAGAGAAAACACATATATTTCAAATTTTGTTGAAACCCTTGTAAACCTTTCGATTCTTAGAAATACTTTCAGTCCTTTTGAATGTAATTTTATTAAATACTATTTTATAGACTACTTGTGGGCTTTAAGCCTAACCACTGCTTTATCAACATTATTTAATAGCAAGAGATGTATATTACCTATCTGTTTATTTGTGTGTTTGTTAGGTTTTGTTTGGGAATTACTGCAATTGTTGAATATCATTTCGGGATCTGGTGATATTGCAGATGTTTTCATGTATTTAACAGCTATCACAACAGCTGTTATAATAAATTTTTCAAAAATCAAAGGAGAACAAAAATGAAAAAAGCAAGAATTTTATTCGCAGTATTACTTTCTTTACTTTTTGTATTCTTTGCTGTTGCAAGTGGTGAAGATACAGAATCAACTGCAGACCAAGGCTCCGATTCAGCAAAAACAACAGTAGCTAAAGATACTGAAATCGGCGATTACAGTGTAGAAATTTTAGAAAGTAGACTTGCAAAAGATTATGAAGGTAAAGATGTTGTAATAATTAAATACAAATTCACAAATGTTACCAACGATACACCTACTGCTTTTTGGATTGCTTTTGATGAAGCTGCTTTCCAAGATGGTGTCGGATTAAACGAAGCTTATGTTTTATCTGACAGTGCTAATTATAGCGCAGACAACCAAACCAAAGAAATCAAAAAAGGTGCAAGCATTGAAGTTGAAGTTGCTTATGAGCTTAACGATACAACAACAGATGTTGAGGTTGAAGTTCAGGAGTTGTTCAGTTTTGAAGAAAGAACAATAACAAAAACATTTAAAATTGCTGAATAAACCGCAAAAACACCCTGCCCGAAGTTTTTCGGACAGGGTGTTTTATTATATCACAGGCTCTGTTATATATTCATCTAATTCTTCGTCATAATATTCATAAATCTCATAATCCTTATAATCCCCTTTACCATACTGATATTCATATCGGGAATTATCCCATTCATTGTTGTTATACATTTCAATCACTGTATCAACAGCTACTCCGTCAATATACACATCAACTACTTTAAATCTGTTTTTATACACCTTGAAAATTGCATAAGCCTGAGTTTCAGGACCTTCGCAATATCCTATTGTAATATTTTGGCTTTCGTTACCTTCATCATATAACTGATAGTAATCATATTCATCTTGTGCTTTTGTTATGTCGCTTTCATATTTAAAGCACCAATCCTCTTTATACCAGCTATTCAATCTTTTGGAGCTTATATATAAATCTGTTTCAGGCTTGCTTTCCATCTCTTTTATTACTGCAAAATCGGTTCCGTAGTTTTCAAAAGCAATATAAACACAGTCGTCAGCATATATAAATTCACTTAAATCATTAATTTCAAATTCAACTCTATTCTCATCATAGCTGGCGTAGTCTATGAGCACTTTTACTTCCTGTCCTTTATCTTCTAATTGTTTATTCATATAGGTTTCGTAGCTCCAGACACTTAAAGGGAGCATAAACTGAACTGCAAGTATTACTGATAGAATAATTGTACCTTTTTTATTTTTCATCATCTTCCACCGCCTTTGCTAACTCAAGCTCTTCCTTCTTAATTTTCTTTGATATGCAGAAATTTGCACCAAAAAGAGATGTACCGCTTATTAAGAACATAAGACCAACTGTTACCATATTCCAATCAAATGCAGAAAGCACGAAGAACATCAACACAAGAAGCATTATCAATCCCACATTAAGATTAAAATAGCTTTTTTCATTTGCACCCTTAATAATCATTATAAGACCCTGTGCAAAGGCTATTCCAAAAAGAATAAGACCGAGCCACTCAACAGATTTAAAAGCAGGGCTTATAAGACCGATTATCGCTGCCACGCCACCTAGACAGCAGAAGCCTGTCTGATATTTGTTTTTCTCTCTGGATTTGCCACCGATAGCAAAGCCTATTATAAGAATTGCTAATGCTAATATAATCGTTGTAATACTTTCGGGTCTGATAAAGTTTAACCAAGGAACGATATCAGAGTATGCATAGGGTACACTATCCTGCAAATGAACATAGGTTGAAATCAATGTAGCAAGAGCTGTGCCTATAACACCAATTGGATAGAACGGCATTGACCAGCCATCATTTTTATTCAATGCGTAAATGGAAACTACAAGTGCTAAAGGAATTGAGAAATAGCCCCAATCAAGCATATAACAGCTTGCAAACGCCATTGAAATTGATGCTAAAACTGAAATCCATGCTGAATATTCGTATCTTGCATCAGGAAAAGTTTTTCTGTTAAAGAAGGTGTAAAGAAGCCCTGCTCCAACCATCGCAACCATTAAGAATGTTGTTAAAAACTCATTATAGGTATATTCAAAAACTCCGACAGAGCCTGCTATTGAGAAGCCATAGTAGAACACCAAGGGCGAAACAACCTTAAAGAAGCAAAGTATGGGAAGAATTAAAAGCGCATCAATAAGAAGGCACACCAAAGCACCCAAATGAAGCTCTAAGACCATACTTAAAAGACCAACTGTTGCAGTAACGCCTGCTGACCATAGAATTGATGCTCCCTCTCGCCAGGCAACATTGTCGAACTTTTTCTTATAGGTATAAACTGCACCTGCCTGACCTAAAATTAACGGCAAAAATGAAACAGATGCTTTTATAAGATTCGGGAATTTGTCCCAAAGGGCAACCATTAATATAATCACACCTGCACCAACGAACAACGAGCCTAAAATCGAAAACACCATAAACAAGGTTTTGCTGGTTCTTACGCTTTCCTCTAATTTGGTGTTTCGTTTTTCACCGTAAAGAAGCTCTTCAACCTCGACCTCGAAAAGCTCAGCGATTTTTTGAATCATATCCAAATCAGGTTGAGTTCTTCCGTTTTCCCAGGATGAAACTGCCTGACGGGAAACGAAAAGCTTTTGGGAAAGCTCCTCCTGACTCATATTCTTCAACATTCGCAATCGTTTAATGTTCTTTGAAATTTTAGTCATTTTCATCACCTCTATAACCATATAAACATTCTTTTTAAAAAATGTCATTACTTTTCAGAAAAACAGCTCTGCTACAATTTGTTGCACCTTGATTTTACAAGGGGTTTACCATTTCCGTTTTTCTTGATTTTAGTATAGCGTGATAAAAAAATAAAACTGCCCGATTGTAACTTTCGGGCAGTTTTTTGTAATTTTTGGTATTTATTTGTGATTTTTAATGTCTGCTCTTGTCGTCTCGCTCACGGACAACAAATCTTACGGGTGTACCCTCAAGACCGTAAACCTCACGAATCTGATTTTCAAGATAACGCTGATAGCTGTAATGGAACAAATCAGCATTATTAACGAAGCAAACAAATGTTGGTGGTCTTGTTGACGCCTGAGTCATATAATAAATCTTAAGGCGCTTACCTTTATCTGTTGGTGGTTGAACTCGGAGAGTTGCTGCAGCAAGAATTTCGTTAAGCTGACCTGTTTTGATTCTCATCGCATTCTGAGTATCAACGAATTTAATAAGCTCATAAAGTCTGTCAACGCGCTGACCTGTTTTTGCAGAAATAAAAATAATAGGAGCAAAGGACATAAATGAAAAGTCCTTCATCAACTGCTTACGGTAGGAGTCCATTGTTTTGCCATCCTTAGCATAAGCATCCCATTTGTTAACTGCAATAATACAGCCCTTACCCTGCTCTAAGGCACGGCCTGCAACCTTGCTATCCTGCTCGGTGAAGCCTTCAAGAGCATCTATCATAATAACGCAGACATTGGCCCTTTCTACAGCCATATCTGTTCTCAGAACGCTATATTTTTCAACTGCATCATCAACCTTTGATTTTCTGCGAAGACCTGCAGTATCAATAAACATAAATTTGCCATGCTCGTTCTCAACAAAGCTATCGGTAGCATCACGGGTTGTACCTGCAATATTGGAAACAATCATTCTTTCCTCACCGATAATTTTATTAACAAGTGAGGATTTACCAACATTGGGCTTACCTATAACTGCAACCTTGATATAATCGTCCTCATCGTTATCTTCAACGAGATACTCTTCAGGAAGATGCTTCAAAACCTCGTCAAGAAGGTCACCTGTACCATGACCATGAACGGAAGACACAGGGAACGGATCGCCAAGACCAAGGTTATAGAACTCATAAAGCTCGGGTGGTGGAGCGCCTAAGCCATCGCATTTATTAACTGCGAGAACAATGGGCTTACCACTCTTCTGAAGCATTGTTGCAACCTCTTCATCAGTTGCCACAACACCGTCACGAACATCAGTAACAAGAATAATTACATTAGCGCTATCAATAGCAAGCTGAGCCTGACGGCGCATCTGAGAAAGAATAATATCATTTGAATAAGGCTCAATACCACCTGTATCAACAAGAAGCATATTGTGACCCAACCACTCGCAATCACCAAAAAGACGGTCACGGGTTACACCGGGTGTATTGTCAACAATTGCAAGGCGTGTGCCTGTAAGCTTGTTGAAAAGTGTACTTTTACCAACATTAGGTCTGCCAACTATAGCAACAACCGGTCTTGCCATTATACAGCACCTCCATTTAATATTGTATCAAGGAATACTGCACCGTCATTTTCAACGGGAGTTACCCTTACATTTAATTCTTTTGAAAGCTCCTCAATGGTAACATCATCAAGAAACTTATCACCCTCATTTCTGAGAGAAACACGAGAAATTAACAGCTCGTCACCTAAATCCAAATCCTTTAACTGTGCTTTATAGTCTGCACCTGTTATAAGGCCTGCAACGGTAACGGTTTCACCAAAAAAGTCATTCTGGATTTTAATAACATTTATTTTTAAGCCCTGGAACTTTTCTTCGGCTTTTTTGCAAAGATTTGAAAGAAGCTTAAAGGCTGCGCACCCTGTTGCAACAGAGATATTACGCTTCACCTCTCTGCTCTCCTCATTTCCAAGAGCATCAAGAAACTCTTCCTTTAACAAAGCACACATACCAACACCGTTATCAAGCTGAGAAAACTCACCATAATAATCTGCATCAGGAAGCTCACGCTCTGCGATGAGATAAAACTCATCAGAAGCATAGGCAAGTGTCTTTCCACCGTTATAGAAGGAAAAATGCGCGTTAAACTCATCAATTATATCAATAACCTGTGCTGCCTCTTCCTTTGTGTAGGTTCTCAAGGGATAAAGACCGTCACGGAATTTTGTCAGTCCTACGGGAACGGCAGCGATGCTTTTAACATTCGGAGAAAGCTTTGAGAGCTCCTCTAACGAAAAGCGAAGCTCGTCACCATCGTTAATACCAGGACAAAGAACAAGCTGAGTGTTCATATCAATTCCGTTTTCTGATAAACGATCAAGAATTTTCAGACTTTCGCCTGCGAAACGATTTTTCATCATTTCAACACGAAGATTGGGGTTCATTGTATGAACTGAAATATTGATAGGCGAAATATGCATATCAATAATTCTCTGCACTTCTCTTTCACAAAGTCCTGTTAAGGTTATATAGTTACCAAAAAGGAAGGACATTCTTGAATCATCGTCCTTGAAATAAAGTGTGTCACGCATACCCTTTGGCATCTGGTCAACAAAGCAAAAAACACATTTATTTTTACAGGAATGCTGCTTATCCATAAGGTACGTCTTAAATTCAAGACCTATGTCAGCGTACTCGTCACTTTTTCTTATATTAGTAACTACTGCTTCGCCGTTTCTTAAAAGCTCTAATTTAAGCTTACGGCTTTGAATATAAAAGCGGTAATCAAGAACATCAAATATTTCGTGGTCATTGATTTTCACAATCTCGTCCCCTGCTAAAACTCCTGCTTTTTCGCCATAGGAATCCGGGCAAACATTTTCCACAACAACAGACATTCCTTCACCACCTTTAAATTTACATGAATATAGTCCAATAGGGCGGGGAGAATTTTCCCACCGCCCTTTCAATTCAGAATACTATTGCACTTACAGATTATTCTGCGATTTCGATAACCTGTTTGCCGTTGTAATAGCCACATGCTGTGCAAAGTCTGTGAGGTCTCTTGAACTCACCGCATTTGGGGCACTTTACAAGTGCTGCTGCGTCCATTTTCCAAACGTTGGATCTTCTCTTGTCACGTCTTGCTTTAGAAACTCTTCTCTTAGGTACTGCCATTAGTACTACCTCCTAATAAGATTTAAATAATTAATAACTTAGTCATCCAAAAGCTGTAAAAGAACTGCCATTCGCGGATCGATTGGCGCTTTACAGTCGCATTGGGTTTTGTTAAGGTTTTTGCCACAGGTTGGGCAAAGGCCTTTACATTCTTCGTTGCAAAGGTACTTTGTAGGAAGAGCGAGATTAACATCTTCCTCAACAAGCTCGTCAAGGTTAAGTCGCATATTGGGCACCTCGAGGAAATCGTCGTTATCGCCGCTTTCGAGAGTAACAACGAGAGTATGCTCAACAGGGAATGAGAACTGCGAAATTACATTCTCCGCACAACGATCGCAAGGAGCTTCGTATTCAAGTGCGGCACTTGCCTTGAGGTTAACGATACCTGCCTTGTTTTCAACACAACCACTCACCTTCACGGGAGCAGTAATCGGAGAAAGACCCGAAACCTCGATAGAGCTTAAGGAAAGCTCATAATCAAAGGGGACCTTCAACCCATCGGTATTAAAAACTGATTCAAGTTCGATAATCATATACTATACCTCTCAACATACCCAAGTATTATATTATCTAAATCGTATTTTGTCAATAAGAAAAGCTAAAATTTTATATAAAATAATCCCCTCTTGACAGAGGGGATTTAAAACCACTTAGATTTTCTGTGCGTTATCAAAGAGAGCAGCAGGAAGCTTTGCTTCATCTTCAGAAACTGTGAATACGATGTCGATTTCATTTTCTGCAGATACCTTGCTGAGCTTGTTGATAAGAGTTGCAAAAGCATCATAATCTCTGCCAACAATTTTGAATGTTGCATCAACGAAAATTTCTGTAATATCATGGTCCTGAGCGATAACGCCACATACCATACCATAGAAAGCATCGCAACCCTCTACACCAAATCTATCGGTTTCGATAAGTCTTGCTTTGTGAGTTACTTCATAAGTAAGTAAGGGAGATTTTTCAATGCAAACTACTGTTCCATTGGATTTCTCAACTGCCTCGTTAATGAGATTGATGAGTCTCTTTGTTTTGCCGGAACCTTTGTTGCCGATAATAAGTTTAATCATAATGATTTACCTCCGTTGTTTATAATCTCGCCAGATGGCGACTTTTACATTTTTATGTAGCAGGATTTCCTGCTGTTTTTAAGAAAGTCTTGCTTCAAGAGCTTTCTTGTGCTCTTCGTAACCGGGCTTACCGAGAAGAGCGAACATATTTTTCTTATAGCTTTCAACACCGGGCTGATCAAAGGGATTGATGCCTAAGATATAACCTGACACTGCACAAGCCTTTTCGAGGAAATAAACGAGATAACCGAAGTCATATTCATTCATTTCGTCAAGCTCAAGAACCATATTGGGAACCTGTCCGTCTGTATGTGCGAGAATTGTTCCGAGGAAGGCCTTCTGGTTAACAAAGTCAACTGACTTGCCTGCAACGAAATTGAATCCGTCACCATTTTCGGGATCAAGACCAATAATAAGCTCCTGCTTGGGCTTATTGAAGGTAACAACTGTTTCAAACATTACCCTCTCACCCTCCTGAACATACTGACCGAGAGAATGAAGGTCTGTTGAAAATACTGCTGATGCAGGGAAAAGACCCTTTCCGTTTTTACCTTCGCTTTCACCATAAAGCTGCTTAAACCATTCGTTCATCATTGTGTAATCAGGCTCGTAGGAAATCATCATTTCCACGGATTTGCCTTTACGATAAAGAATGTTTCTCATTGCAGCGTATTTATAGCAATCATTGGTATAAACATCGCCTTCTGCGAATTTCTCACGAGCATCTGCAGCACCCTGCATCATAGTGTCGATGTTGATGCCTGCAACTGCGATAGGAAGAAGACCAACTGCTGTAAGAACTGAATATCTGCCACCAACATCATCAGGGATTACGAAGGTTTCATAGCCTTCTCTGTCGGAAAGCTCTTTAAGAGTTCCTCTTGCCTTATCGGTTGTAGCGTAAATTCTTTTTGCAGCTTCTTCTTTGCCGTATTTTTTCTCAAGTAATTCCTTGAATACTCTGAATGCGATTGTAGGCTCTGTTGTAGTGCCTGATTTTGAAATAACGTTTACTGAAAAATCCTTACCCTCACAAAGAGCAATTGCTTCTGCAAGCGCCGAAGAGGAAAGAGTATTTCCTGCGAAAATAATCTGAGGCTTTTCAAGCAAGTTGCGATTCTGGGATTTGCAAAATTCGATTGCCGCTCTGGCACCTAAATAAGATCCTCCGATACCAATAACAACAAGAACATCGCTGTCACTACGGATTTTCTCTGCGGCTTTTTTAATGCGTGTGAACTCTTCCTTGTCGTAATCAACAGGTAAATCCAACCAACCAAGGAAGTCATTTCCTGCGCCCTTGCGCGAGTTAAGAAGTTCAACTGCAGCCGTTACCTCGGGAGCAATACCCTGGACATCGTTTTCGTTAACAAAGCCCTCAAGATAGCGTGTGTTGAGTTTTACTGACAAATGTTTCATCTCCTAAAATTAAACTATTGCATTAGTATAGCAAACAATAGTTATATTTGCTAATATTCTACAATAAAACGGCGCCTTTTTCAATAGAATTTTAAGATTTTTACAAAAAATTCTTGTTTTCACAAAAGGTTAATGCAATATTCACGAATTGGAAACTCATTTATTGTTGCATTTACCGAATAGAGATTACTCTTACCTTTTTCTATTACCGTTATGCTTGCTGCAACTACTGTTGTCAGTAGCATTACTACTATGGCAAGAACAGTAAAAATATTAAAAAGTCTGTCAAATTCTTTCATTTTTTTAATTCCTTATCTAACATTTCTGAAATAGCTTCACCAATTAAGGATGCAGAATAAGCTGCCTCCTCCAAGGTATTGGCATCAGTACCAAACTCAAGCAAAAGAGAGCAAGGTGTCGCATGCATATTATATTTTCTGTTACAAAAGAATATCGGTCGCATAAGACCGTCATATTTTTCCTCAACTGTATTTTGCAAATGAACTGCGAAGGTTAGATTATCCTTCCAATTTGGAAATCCATCAACTCCATCTCCCTCGCAGCCACTTATTATCATAACCTGAGCAGCCTTTTTCCCATTTATTTCAGCAGTTGGCTTACTTCGTGTGCCATTATCGTAATGAATCGCATCTCTATGAACATCAAGAGTCAGTACAATTGATGGGTATTTTTTCAGATATTTCTCCACACTTACAAGAGAGCGACCATAAGCGCCGTTATAGCTACTATCGTAAATAGTTTTATCGTGGATAACCTTATAACCAGCTTCTTCAAGCGACTTTACGAGCTCCTCCCCTACTCTTACCATATTCTTCCGGGAATCCTTTGTCCGCGAATCATACTGGCTTGAATACCAACCGAGATCAAGAAGCTCATATCCCTCAGTGGTATGGGTATGATAAACTAGAATATATGGCTCATCCTTAGTTATACTCTTGTATTTTGGTGTTTGATTAAGAAGAGCCTTTATGCTTATGCTTTCATCAGTTTTATTATTAACAGAAACAGCGCCATAGGATGTACCTGTTGAGCTTGTGCAGAACTGTTGTTCCTTTATATCGCCTGTTTTCTTCATATTCTCATAAACACTCTTCGCTTCATCCATAAGCGCAAGAATATCGGATGGTGTACCATTTTTATAGGTCACAGCATTATAGCCACCACAACCGAAGCCTGAGGGAGAAAAGGCTTCTTCGCTATCGTTATTAAATGCATTGTTAAGTGTCAAATCTGCACTTTGAAAATCACTCTTCAGGGAAAAGAAAAGCGATACAACTCCAACAACCTTACCACTTATATAATCGCCTCCGTAAAGCGCAGAAAAAACAAGAGCAAAGCTGATTATCAAGCAAAATGATTTATAAACAAAACTGTTTTTACGCTTCAACAAAACACCTCCCCATATAACGATTATAGTTAGTCGAAACAGTGTAAAATACACTGTTTCGTTACCAAATCATTGATTTGGTAACGAATTTTCAACGAAAATTCTACTATAATCCTTTCAATGAGTGTAGTGCAAAATTGAATATTAAAAATTCAATTTTGCTAAAAGCCGATAGAATCGGCTTTTTCGAAATGCAAAAGCGTTTCAAAAAAACTACAATCATTATAAAGTATGTTAAGTGTTTTGTAATAAGAACAATTACATCAATGCATAAATTTCCTTTGGTGTTAACATAGGCTGCAGGGCGCAATTAATAGAAAGCGCAAGAAGATAAGATGCGTTTTTTACAAGCATATCAATATCCTTGGGTGCGACAATCATTCTTTCACCGTCAAGGAGCTTGGATTTATTAAGCTTTTCCGGAGAAACACCCGAAAGCTCCGAAGAGAGAGAAATTGCATCTACCACAGTAGGAATACCAATTGCAATAACAGGCACACCTAAATATGCTTCATCAATTCTGACTCTTCTGTTACCTATTCCTGAACCGGGAGCAATTCCTGTATCAGACATCTGAATTGTTGTACCAAGTCTTTCAACACTACCTGCAGCCAAGGCATCAACCGTTATTACACATTGAGGCTTAACAGCCTCGCAAATGCTTTTTATATACTCCCCCGACTCTATTCCCGTTTTTCCCAGAACGCCTGCAGAAACGACTGCCACAGGGCGCAGCTCCTCAGAAAATCCTGCTGTTTGCTGAAGTTCTTTGCTGATATGCCTTGTAGCGAGCACCAACGAAGCTGTTTCAGGACCGAGCGCGTCAGAGGTAATATCCTCATTCCCCACTCCTGCAACAAGAAAAGAGCTTGCATTTTCAGGCAAAAGCCTCTTTATGCTTTCAGTCAGAGCATTCAACCTACCATCGCTTACTGCAGCATCGTTTGAAAAAGGCTCTACCTCAAGTGTAATATATTTACCAACACCCTTCCCTAACCTTTTGGCTGCAGCTTCTGTTTTTATTTCAATCAAGGTCGTCCGACATTCATCATTTTCTGTTTTTGTAACCTCTACACCATCAATATTTTCATTAATCATCTCCCTGCGTTCAAGAGCAAGGTCTGTTCTGAAATTCAAATAATCACCTCAATGCTATTATTGGTTTTGATTTTCAGGACTATTCAAAATAATATTTATCGGTAAAATATTGAAATACATATTATAATGTGTTAAAATATTTGCCGATATTTTGAAAAGGAAGTTATTTTATGAAACTTGGTATTGTTGGTCTTCCCAACGTTGGTAAAAGTACACTTTTTAATGCGCTTACAAATGCAGGTGCTCAGGCAGCTAACTACGCTTTCTGCACAATCGAACCCAATGTAGGCGTTGTTGCTGTTCCCGACAAGCGTCTTGATGCACTTTGCGAAATGTATAATCCCGTTAAGGTTACTCCTGCTACAATTGAATTTGTTGATATTGCAGGTCTTGTTAAGGGCGCATCCAAGGGCGAGGGTCTTGGTAACAAATTCCTTTCTCACATCCGTGAGGTTGATGCTATAATCCATGTTGTTCGTTGCTTTGACAACGACGATATTATGCATGTTGATGGCTCTGTTGACCCTCAGAGAGATATTGAAACAATTAACCTTGAGCTTATTCTCTCCGATGCTGAAATCCTTCAGAGAAGAATTGACAGAACAACAAAGGCTATGAAGGGCGACAAATCCCTCGCTTCAGAGCTTGCAATTCTTGAAAAGGTAAGAGAAGCTCTTGATAACGGTATTTGCGCAAGAGCAGTTGAGCTTACAGCAGATGAAAAAGAGGTTCTTGACACAGTTGCTTTGCTTACATCAAAGCCTGTTATTTATGCTTGTAATATGAGCGAAGAGGATTTTGCTTCAAAAATCGATTCTAACGCTCGTTACAACGCTGTTAAAGCTCTTGCAGAAGAGGAAGGCAGTCAGGTTCTCCCCATTTGCGCAGAGCTTGAAGCACAGATCGCAGAGCTTGACGCAGAAGAAAAAGAAATGTTCCTTGCAGAGCTTGGTGTTTCAACAGGTGGTCTTGACTTACTTATCGAACGCAGCTATGACCTTCTCGGTCTTATGAGCTATCTTACTGCAGGTCAGCCCGAGGTAAGAGCTTGGACTATCAACAAGGGCACAAAGGCTCCTCAGGCAGCAGGTAAAATCCACTCCGACTTTGAAAGAGGCTTCATTCGTGCAGAGGTTGTTTCCTTTGATGTGCTTATGGAATGTGGCTCAATGGCTGTTGCAAAGGAAAAGGGCCTTGTTCGTTCCGAGGGTAAGGAATATGTAATGCAGGACGGCGACATTGTTCTTTTCAGATTCAATGTTTAATATCTAAGATATATAAAAAAGGTTTCGGATTTCTCCGAAACCTTTAATTTTTTATTCAGCTAATTTATAGTGTCTTAAATAAACACCAACTGTTTTGTCATAGTCAAGAACGTGGATAAATGTACCGTCTGCCATGGGGTAAACTGTTACACCTTCTGCCTCGTTACCTGCTGCAGAGGGAAGAGAGCGAGTGCAAAGCTCTTCAACTATACCAGTTTCAATATCAACAGTAAAAATCACATCATCATTACTGTGAGCTGTATCAGATGAAAGATAAAGAACACCGTCATAAACCTCGCCACCCTGAATACGAACAACCTGCTCTGACAATGGAATTACATGTGAAAATTCCATTGTTTCAAGATCAAAAGCAAGGATTTCATTTACTTCGTTAAACTGTGAGCAGTAGAGATATCCGTTTTCGCCATCAACGCAACACCACGGAATACCGTCGGGAAGATTATCGTTTGGTAATTCGAAAATATCTACAATATGAAGGGTGCGGGCATCGTAGGTTATAACAAGAGGTAAATCCTCTGCTTTATTTTCAACAGCAGCATAGATTTTGCCGTCATAATAGCTGATACCACCAACATGGTCGCTACCATAATCATCGATATACTCCTGAGGAATGGGAGAATCGTTTTTCACGAGGATTTCCATAGTCTCTGCATCCCATTTGGTGATGCTTGTCATACCAAAAGCAGTTAAAGAACCTGATGTATAAAAATATTTACCATCGGTTGTTACGCCCTGACCTGATTTAAAAGCATCAAGAAAAACAAGCTTATCTTCTCTTACAAGCTCAACCTCAGGTGTTGATGTTGCATCTCCTGAATCCATAAATCCTGTAAAGAGCATACAAATACTGATTAAAATGCTTAACAAAGCGTCAACAATATGTATTCCTGTCATATCATCTACTCCTTAATTCAATATAAAGATAGAATATACCATTTTATGGCATTTTTCAATAAAATATTAATATTCTGTGAAAACTCACAAAACCATTGATAATTAAATGGCTACAATGTATAATACCCTTTGGAAAAATTTTACAAGGAGCTATTATGGAATATAAATACGAAATACACGCTCACACAAAAAATACAAGCTGGTGTGGACAATTGGATGCCGAGGAGCTTGTGCAAAAATACAAGGATGCAGGCTATTCGGGAATTGTTATAACAGACCACTATTCCCCTATGACCTTTCACATTTCCGAGTTTTTCAACAAGAAAAAGGCTATTGACCATTTTCTTGAGGGTTATAGAAAAGCAAAGGAAAATGAAACCGAGGATTTCAGTGTTCTTCTCGGAGTTGAATTAAGGTTCTACGCAACTGTTAATGATTATTTAATCTATGGCGTAAATGAAGAAATGCTTTATGAACTCCCCTTTCTACTTTCACTTTACATCAAAAGAGCAAGTAGTTTATTCAGAGAGAGAGGTTGTATTTTTCTTCAGGCGCACCCCTTCAGAAAATATATAAGAAGAGCAAATCCCAAGCACCTTGACGGGATTGAGGTTTTCAATGCAAAGGCTACCAAAGAAGAAAACGATAATTCTCTTAAATGGGCAGAAGAAATCAACGCCGGAATCAAAACAAGTGGTAGCGACTGCCACCGAGAAACCGGCGTAGGCTTGGGTGGAATCATAACAGAAGAGCCTATCAAAACCAACGAGGACTTATTGAGAATCCTCAAAAGTGGTAATTATAAGTTAATAAAGAATCAGAAATAAAACAAAACACCATTTCTTACATAGTAGGAAATGGTGTTTCTATATATTGAATTAATTATTTAATAATTGATTCTTCCCATGAAGCGTAGGGTTCGATACCGAAGATAGTTGCAACTGTGGGAGCAACGTTTGCAAGGCCGAATGCGCCATCTTTAACATCATAAGCATTTTTGCTGTAAATGATGAAGGGAACCTCATTAAGAGAGTGTGCTGTTCTGGGAGCAACATTACCCTTCTTGTCCTTTTCAAGCATTTCGTCAGCATTACCGTGGTCAGCAGTAATAAGAACTGTTACACCACATTTATCTGCAACCTTGAGAACCCTTGCAAGACCAAGGTCAACTGCTTCAACAGCTGTGATTGTTGCATCAAGGTTACCTGTGTGACCAACCATATCACCGTTGGGATAGTTGCAACGAATGAAGTCATATTTGCCACTTTCCATAGCCTCGATAACTGCATCTGTAACCTCAGCAGATTTCATCCATGGTCTTTCATCAAATGAAACCTTATCGGAAGGAATTTCCATATATGTTTCGAGTTCTTCGCTGAACTTGTCGCTCTTGTTACCGTTCCAGAAATATGTTACATGGCCATATTTCTGAGTTTCGGAAACTGCAAACTGATTCATACCCTTTGAAACAAGAAGCTCAGAAAGAGTATCTTTAATTTCAGGAGGATTAACAAGGAAACGAGCGGGAAGCTTAAGGTCGCCGTCATACTGAAGCATACCAGCATAGCAAACATCAAGCTTTGCTCCTCTGTCAAATGCAGTGAACTCGTCATTATCAAATGCCATTGAAAGCTCAATTGCACGGTCGCCACGGAAATTGAAGAGAACTACGCTGTCGCCATCCTTGATTGCGCCAACGGGCTCGCCGTTCTCAGCAATAACAAAGGGAGGTAAATCCTGGTCGATAACACCTTCGTTTTCTGCACGGTAGGTTTCAATAGCTTCAGTTGCATTTGCAAACTGTCTGCCGATACCCTTAACGTGAGTATCCCAACCAACCTTAACCATATTCCAGTTAGCTTCGTAACGGTCCATTGTGATAACCATTCTGCCGCCGCCTGATGCGATTTTACCACAGAATGTATCATCATTAAGCTCTGCAAGAGCGTTTTCAAGCTCTTCGATATAAACAAGACCTGATGTTGCAGGAACATCACGACCGTCAAGAAGAACATGAGCGCGAACACTCTTTACGCCCTCTGCCTTAGCCTGCTTAAGCATAGCAATAAGGTGAGAGATATTTGAGTGAACATTACCATCAGAAAGAAGACCGATAAAGTGAAGAGTTGAGTTCTTATCGATGCAGTTGCCTGCGATTTCCTTCCAAGCAGTTGATTCATAGATTTTGCCTGATTCGATAGATTCATTAACGAGCTTTGCGCCCTGAGAATAAACCTGACCACAACCAAGAGCATTGTGACCAACCTCGCTGTTACCCATATCGTCATCAGAGGGAAGACCTACTGCTGCGCCATGAGCCTTAAGGCGAACATTGGGACATTCTTTAAGAAGCTTGTCAAGAACGGGTGTGTTAGCAAGAGTAACAGCGTCGCCAAGACCTGTTTTTGAATAGCCGATACCGTCCATAACAACTAAAAGTACTTTTTCAGACATTTTAATCACCTTTTATTTTTATCTTTACAGAAAATTCGGGCAGACAATTAAAGCCTGCCCTGATTTTTATTTTAATTAAACGCTTGCTGCCTTAACGATAACAGAGAAATCAGCTGCTTTAAGTGATGCACCACCGATGAGACCACCGTCAACATCAACCTGAGCAAGAAGCTCTGCTGCATTAGCTGCATTCATAGAGCCACCGTACTGAATTGTTACGCGGCTTGCACATTTGGGGCAATAGATTTCGCCAAGAACCTCACGGATTGCATGGTTAACTTCATTTGCCTGCTCTGCTGTTGCAGTTTCGCCTGTACCGATAGCCCAAACGGGTTCGTAAGCGATGATGATTCTGTCAAGCTCTTCGTTAGAAACGCCCTGAAGAGCGATCTTTGTCTGAGAACGAACAACTTCCATTGTAACGCCTTTTTTACGCTCGTCGAGAAGCTCGCCAACGCAAAGGATTACTGTAAGACCACTGTCAAGAGCAGCTCTTACTCTCTTATTAACTGTTTCATCAGTTTCGCCGAAATACTGTCTTCTTTCGGAGTGACCGATAATAACATATTCAACACCGATAGCCTTAAGCATAGGAGCTGAAACCTCACCTGTGAAAGCGCCGCTTTCTGCCCAGTGGCAGTTCTCAGCACCAATTTTGATGTTTGAGCCAGCTGCTGCTTCCTGAGCTGCAAAGATGTCGATATAAGGAACGCAGAGAACTACGTCACAATCAGCATCTGCAACAAGGGGCTTCATTTCGTTGATGATAGCTTTTGCTTCATCGGGAGTTTTGTTCATTTTCCAGTTACCTGCGATAACTGCTTTACGAAGTGATTTATCCATATCAATTAAACCTTTCACATAAACATTTAATTATTTGTCGTTTACGGCTTCAATTCCAGGAAGTGCCTTTCCTTCTAAGAATTCAAGAGAAGCACCGCCACCTGTTGAAATGTGGCTCATCTTGTCACCGAAGCCAAGTGTGTTAACAGCTGCTGCAGAGTCACCACCACCGATGATTGTAACTGCATCTGTTTCTGCAAGAGATTTAGCAACTGCGATTGTACCCTTTGCAAGAATGGGGTTTTCAAATACGCCCATAGGTCCGTTCCAAACAACTGTTTTTGCAGATTTAACTGCATCTGCGTAAAGCTCTGCTGTCTTGGGACCGATATCAAGGCTCATCATATCTGCAGGAATCTTGTCTGCATCGCAAGTCTGAACTTCGATTTCAGCATCGATAGGATTGGGGAAGTCCTTTGTGATTGTAACATCAACGGGAAGAAGAATCTTAACGCCCTTTTCCTCTGCCTTTGCAAGCATATCCTTACAGTAGTCAATCTTTGTTTCGTCAAGAAGAGATGTACCTACGCTGTAGCCCTTAGCTGCAAGGAATGTGTAAGCCATACCACCACCGATGATAAGTGTATCAGCCTTGTTAAGAAGGTTTTCGATAACATTAAGCTTGTCAGCAACCTTTGCACCACCGAGGATTGTAACGAAGGGTCTCTGAGGATCTTCAACTGCGTTACCAAGGTATTTAAGCTCTTTACCCATAAGGTAACCAACTGCTGCTTCCTCAACGAAGGATGCAACACCAACTGTTGAGCAGTGAGCTCTGTGAGCTGCACCGAAAGCATCGTTTACATAGATATCGCAAAGAGAAGCAAGCTCCTTTGAGAATGCTTCGCCATTCTTTGTTTCTTCGGGACGGAAACGAGTGTTCTGAAGAAGAACTACATCGCCATCTTTCATTTCTGCAACTGCTTTTTTAGCATTTTCGCCAACAACTACATCGTCTGCAGCGAAAACAACGTCTTTATTGAGAAGCTCTGAAAGTCTTTTTGCAACGGGTGCAAGGCTTTCTTTCTCGTTGGGGCCATTTTTAACTTTACCGAGGTGAGAGCAAAGGATAACCTGTGCGCCATCTGCGAGAAGTTTCTGGATTGTGGGAAGAGCTGCTGTGATACGGTTTTCGTCTGTGATTACGCCTTCTTTAAGAGGAACATTAAAGTCACAACGAACGAGTACCTTTTTGCCTTTTGCGTTGATATCATCAACTGTTTTCTTGTTTAAAAGACCCATGATTTATTACTCCTTTTTTGTTTTTAGCCAAATGCAAAGCCACAATTGACCATTGTTAATTTTTTACCGAATATATTTTATACTAAATCCCCTATTTTTTCAAGAGAATTTCACATTTTTCGACCTATCATTTTCAACATTCTTTTAAATGCATAACACTATATTTTTGTTATGTTAGGCTAAACTGTCATTTTTTCTCGGATTTCTTTCAGAATTTTCTTTTCACGCCTTGAAACCTGGACCTGCGACATCCCCATTTTGCAAGCCACCTCTGTCTGAGTTTTTGACATAAAATATCGTAATTCAATCAACATTCTGTCCTTTTCTGAAAGCTCGTTTATACACTTAACAAGAGTGAGCCTTTCGTTAATTTTTTCTTCCTCACTCTCTATGGGTATATCAAACTGCTTTTCCTCTGAATCTTCATCTCCCGATGTAAGAGAAACGACAGGCTGTGAAGCCAACAAAAGCTCACTAGTTTCATACACGCTCAGCCCAACTCTTTCTGCTAATTCCGTCAAGGTAGGTTCATATCCTTTTTCATTTTCAAGAGCTTCCTTTTCTGCCCATATTTCTCTTGATTTCTCCTTAATTGAACGACTGACCTTTACTGCTCCACCATCTCTGAAGATTCTTTTGATTTCGCCTAATATGGCAGGAACTGCATAGGTTGAAAAAACGAACCCAAGGCTTTCATCAAAGCCATCAGCTGCCTTTATAAGGCCGACGCACCCTGCCTGAAATAAATCCTCATATTCAACTCCCCTGTTTTTAAATCGCTGAGCACAAGAATGAACAAGACCTAAATTTTCATTTATTCTCTTTTCTCTTTGGGTCATTTTACTTTACCGTATATTCTTTTTTCTATCGTAACAGTTGTACCAGCTCCTACCCTTGAGCGAACCCTGAGCTTATCTGAAAAGCTTTCCATAACAGAAAAACCAAGTCCTGAGCGATCGCCACCAACACTTGTATAAAGAGGCTCTCTTGCTTTATTTATATCCTCAATACCACACCCCTTGTCTCTTACTGTTATACGGACTATTCCCTCTTCAAAAACTGAACAGGTTATGTAAATTTTGCCAATTGTGTTTTTATAGGCGTGAACAATGCAATTGGTAACTGCTTCGCTAACAACTGTTTTAATATCACCTAATTCCTCCACTGTCATATCAAGCTGAGAGGAAAAGGCAGAAACAGCCATTCGTGAAAAGCTTTCGTTGACAGAGCGACTGTCAAAAATCATTTTAAGCTCATTTATTTTCTTCATATATATACCTCGTTTCGTTGTTTAATTTCTGCTAGTTTTTCAATTCCTGACATTTTCATAATTACATAATCGCGTTTTGAAAGATTATTCACTTTTAGACGCTTGCCCTTGGACGAAGCCAATCTGTAACGCCCCATAACAAGTCCCACTCCCGAGCTATCCATAAATGTCACATCATAAAAATCAAGCACAAGAGCATCAAAATTTTCAAGGCTTACCAAGGCATCATCAATTGCATCTCTTATATCTGGTACGGTGTGGTGATCTATTTCTCCCTTGATAAATGCAGTTAATGTACCGTTTCTGTTTTTAAAAGTTACAGGCATATTTACCCCTCCTTCTGAATATACATTGAGTTTACCTTTTATCTTATAAAAAAATTGTCACATAAAGACGAAGAAAAATAAAAAAGAATTGCATTACCGAATGGTAACACAATTCTTTAAAGTTATTCAGCTTTTAAATAATTCCGTCTTCCTTAAGGAAATTGATAAGACGCTCTGTGTTCTTTCCGTCGTGGAAATTAACGAGCTTGGAATATTTTGTTTTCTGCTCCTCAGTCTGAGGATTATTATAGTTTTTCTCAATAATCTCACCGAGGTTTTCGTCATTGTATGCAAAGTCACCGTAAACATTATCCTCATTGAGCATAAGAACTGTTGAGGGACCATACTGCATCATACAATAATCCTTTTCCTCCCAATAGAAGATAACTCTTGAACCACGATAGAATGCATCATATGCGATTGAGGAATAGTCTGTAATAAGAACAGCAGTATCCTTAAGAATATCGTCGTATCTTGCATCAAGAACTATTTTCTTTGTAAGAGTTTCGGAAAGCTTACTGAGCTCATTTACAATAAGTGGATGAGGAAGAATTATAACCTTTTCTTTAAGCTGCTCGGGAACTGAATCATAGAGCTTCATAAGCATTTTAAAGTATGGGGTCTGAGTAAAATCTGTTCTTGCTTCATTGATTTCCCACGGTCTCCATGTAGGCATAATTACAATCTTATCTGCATTTTCGTTGTGAGTATTACGGTCAAACTTGGGAAGACCGGTTATATAAATATCCTCGTCATAATGTCTTCCTAAGGTTGTGAAATGGTCAGATTCTGCCTGAGAAGAAACAACAACTCTGTATTTACCATTCAATTCCTTTCTCTTGAACATCTTTCGGGATTCAGAGTTAAGAGAAACCATATACATAACGCCGTGCTGCAAGAACACATAGTTAATGTTCTTGCTTGCAATTTTCTTCAATGCAAGAAGATTGAAGGTTTTGAGGTCAATGGAGTGAGCAATTGCCTCTGTTCCGATAAATGTTTTTGACTTAAAGAAATAGAGGTAATGCTTAAAGGAATATTTGTAAATAATGTTACTTAAATACTTTTCAGGAATTCTGTCAAAGAACTCATAATCCTTAGTTACAATGAAATATGCATTTTTATAGCCTGAATCAATAAGATTCTCGAAAAGCACACTTGCACTCTCTTCATATTTTGAGGAATTTTTCTCATAAAGAAGCACAAGCTTTTTTGCCTTCTTTGAATGCCACAAAAGTGACAACCCATATGCAGCTACCTGCTTTACTCTGTGAGAAAATTTATCAGTAACATTAACAGAACGAACATAAATATTAAGTCTCTTTTTCTGTGACTGTCTGAATATAGCAACAGTTGAGCTCTCCTCATCAATATTCATAGGACCACGAAGGCCAAGGAACATTTTAAGCAATGACCAATAGAAAATATGGCATTGAACAACGAAGCCGTATTCGTCCTTGTATTCAAGAGCAACCATATTTGTTGCAGGAAGATTCACAACATCAGCCATAGGAACACTGAAGGAATAAATACCAAAATGAGATTTCTTGGATTTTTTCTTGGACGCAATATACTTAGGCTGATAATGATTTCCACCAACAAAAATTTCTGTATCCTTTAAAGCAACAGGCTTGGGTGCTGTGAATTTAAACAAGCTGATGCATTTCAGGCATCCACCTCTGTTGTAATAAACAGGAAGAATGTTTTTCATTCGTGAATTTTTCCTCAAGCTTGCATGAGCAATACCTGTTTCGTTATTCTCGGCATAAGCGTTGTTTTCTGCATCAAAAAGATCAACAGTTTCAAAAGCATTTTTCTCTTCAAAATCATAAACAAACTTATTTATTTTCTTTGTTCTGTTAGCTACTGCGAAGAAATCTCCATGCTTAACATTTTTCTTTATGCCCTTAAGCTTCTGCAAAAGTCCTGAAATAATAACATTACCACAGGAGAAATCCACTACCATATCAGGCTCAAAGGAATAGAACATTCTCTTTGCTTCTCTTTCAAAGAATGTTGAAAGAGTATCTTCACCAACAATCTTGCCGAACATTCTGAATATAAGGAAAATGAAGAATTCCTTGAACGAGAATTGGAAGGCATTAAGCAAGCCATAGAGAGTTATAGCAGGGTCAATTGCCTCTATTGCATCCTTTTTAGCCTGAGAAAGATTACGACGGTATGCAACGATATATTTATAATCGGGATTTTGCTCCTTGAAGATTTTCAAGCCACCGTAAATAGAATCAGGCAATGCACCTGCATAAACAAGGCAGGTTTTCTCGTTTTCGGGAATAGTGGTTTCAATTTTATAAACATCGCTTTCCCCGTTCACAAGCATTTCAAAGAGCTTTTCACAGCTATCAATACTGCCATTAGGACAATACTCATCCAAAAACTCCTGTGAAACCTCATAGGGCTTCTGCATTTCGCGAACTACATCGTCAACCTTTTCAACAATTGCAAAGGGCAACTCCTCAAAGGGCATATAGGTTCCTCGTGTGCTTAAATATTTTTCTTTATCGTAAGCAAAGAGAATAACCTTCTTACCTGTAATTGCAAAATCGAAGAAAACGCTGGAATAGTCCGTAATAAGGCCGTCACAGGCGTTCAGGATTTCATAGGTATCGTAATCACCACTGAAATATTCAACATGCTTATATTTATCGCAGTTGATTTCTGAAGATAGCAAGAAATGGAGATTAACAAGAAGAACTGAAGAATCGTCAAGCTTTTTATCAAACTCACGAAGAATTTCTTCTGTTTCCTTAATGCTTGCTGCCTTCTGCATATCGTTTGCTGCATCTCGCCAAGTAGGCATATAGGCGTAAATCTTCTTACCCTCATAGCCAAGCTTTTTCTTCATTTCTACGCCTGCCTGAGCATCGTAGAAAATATAGTTTCTGGGATAATTGGCAATAAGACTTTTACCCTTGTAGATATTACGGAGATAATAGTCATCCATAAACACATTTCGTGTGAACTCATTTGGGAAAAGTGCATAATCACTCATAAGGTAGTTTTTCTGCACATTACCGATTGAGCTAAGGCTTGACTTGTTAGCCTTACCCAAGGTTTTCAAGGGTGTTCCGTGCCATGTGTTGAAGAATATCTGCTCTTCCCTTTTATTGAAATAAGGAGGGAATGAATTATCTGTCATAACATATTTTGCAGTTGCAAGATGCTTAAGATATTCCTTTGAATTCCTGACAGAAAGAATAACATCCTTGAAGCCATAAAAAGCCATACGCTTTCTTGCTTTCTCAATTGTATCTTCAGTTACAACAAAAGCGCAGGTATAATCTGCCCACTTGGGATTTGTTTTCAGCTCCTTGAGCATTGAGAACATATTACCATTGATGTTTGAGCCTTGTCCCCCCTCAAGAAGAACAAGTTTTTCATCAATTGGTAATTGGCAAAACTCAATATATGCAGGCTCACAATTATTCTTAAAGCTTTTAAATTTCTTAATAATCTTCTTTACCATTTCTAAACTCCGTCATATAGAATGAATTAAATTCAAATTATGTTCTCGGAACCTGATCAACACCATCAACTGTTTCCTGAAGCTGAAGATCGTTTTTAATCATTGTTGTTGAAACGCCGGGTGTTCTTTCAAGGAATGTAACCTCGCAATATTCTTTGAGGTAGTCAAACTTATCACTACCTGCCCAGTCGTCACCCATAACAACAACATCAATTTTATAATCCTTAACATCCTGAAGCTTCTGCTCCCAGTTGTTTTCCGGAATAACAAGGTCAACATATCTTATTGCTTCAAGCATTTTTTTACGGGTTTCGTAGCTATGATATGCTTTTTTGCCCTTAGTTGCATTGAACTCATCAGTTGAAAGAGCAACAACAAGGTAATCACCTAATTCCTTTGCTCTTTTTAAAATACGTATGTGACCGTAATGTAATAAATCAAATGTACCATAGGTTAAAATTCTTTTCATTATAATACCCCTTTATCATAATTGGTTGCAAATAACATCTGCTAATTTTCTTGTATTATCTGCACCCTTATTTTCAACATATTCATTTGAAAACCTTTCAAGATTTTCAAAGTCGTACCATTTTTTCTGAATTGCCTGTAGCAACTCATTTTCATTTTCAAAGCAAGACTGAAAAAACTCATTTTTGATTTCAATATTCAGTCCCTTTTCTTCTTTATATTTCTCGTAATCAGGAACATAAAACCACAAGGGCTTATTCAGCAACGAGCATTCAATTGCTGTTGCAGAATAATCTGAAATAATACCATCAGCAAGCTTTGCAAGATCGTAGGTTGAAAAGCTACCATTGAAGTCATATTCATCCGAGGTCTTGGTTGCCGGATGGGGTGATACTATCAAGGCATATTCATCATTATCCTTAAAAGCATCATAAAGCTGCCTGATATAATCGGAATCATTTTCTCTGAAGGTGGGAAGATATGCTATAAGATTTTTGTCTTTATATTCAGGATTCAGCTCAATAAATTCCTCGTAACGGGAATCACCCTTCAGTATTACATCCACTCTCGGAAGAGAGGCTATGACGATTTTTTCCTTGCTACAGCCGAAGGCCTCGCAATAGAACTCTGCAGTTTTTTGGGAGGGAGAAATTACAAAATCATAGTTTTTGTGCATAGACATTGCCTTGGCAACGCCCAGATCTCTTCCCTGCGCCTTTCCTGCCGACTGTAAGCCGAATTTTTTGACTGCGCCTAAAGCATGCCATATCTGAAAAATCCTCAGGCTCTCCTTATGGTTAAGGCAGGAAACGGGAATTGAATAGGTATCTGTAACAGCAATTTTTGCTGAAGCAATTTCCCACATATCTCTCAGAATAAAGAAAATATATGAAGCAGAAAGACCACTTTCATTTTCAAGACGGCAAAGCCTGAAAGCCTGCTTGGTTTCGGGAGAAATCCTTGAAATCTCCTCTGAAAGCATTCTGATATCTTCTGATTTTTCATTACTCTGACGGGATAACCAGACTATTTTATTTTCAGTTTTTCTCAGCTTCATAAAAGCATAAAGGACTCTTATGAAAAGGACAAAAAGTTTAATAATTATCAGCTTCATAGAACACCCAATTATAATCATATATAGTCTATTATATTTTATTCTAAATAACCTTGTTTGTCAAGGAAAAGAAGAATTCACAATAATGTTGTAAACTATATCAGATTATGATATAATTTCTTTGTTATCAGGGGAAACAGGTGTAAATCCTGTACGAGCCCGTCGCCGTGAGGTGCTTTTATATTATTTGTCTATCTGTTGCCGTAAAACAGAGAAACGCCATTGAAGGCTTTGCCTTTGAGAAGGTGATAAATAATGCACCGAGTCGAAATACCCGTTAACAAAAGCTCTTTTGAAGACATTGTCTTGACTGCGAGTGCCGGTTTTAGTGAAAGAGAAATAATATTATAAAGGAGAAATTCCAAATGAAAATGACACGCAGTAAAAAAGCGTTGTCGTTCATCCTTTGTATTGTGCTTATTACGGCTATTGCACTGTTTACAACTGCTTGTAACGACAACAAAACAAATGATACCACTACTACCGAGAGTGCAGTATCAACAACCGAGGCAGCAAAAGCAACCGTGCTTGGCAAAGGCGAAACAAAATTCACCTTTACCGTTACTGACCTTGATGGCAACGAAGCAGCCTTCGAAATCAGCACCGATAAAAAAACTGTCGGCGATGCTCTTTTAGAGCTTGAGCTTATCGCAGGTGACGAAAGCGAATACGGCTTATATGTTAAAACCGTAAACGACACTACCCTTGATTATGACAAGGATGGCGCATACTGGGCATTCTATGTTGACGGCGAATATGCAACAAGTGGCGTTGATACTACAGACATCGTTGCAGGCACAAGCTATGCCCTTAAAGCAGAAAAAGGATGAAGCTGACACTTAAGGAAGCTGTTATTTTTGGTATGCTGGGTGCGGTTATGTATGCATCAAAAATTATTATGGATGTATTTCCAAACATCCATTTAATCGGTGTTTTTATAGTGGCAATTACTGTTGTTTACAGAAAAAAAGCCCTCTACCCTATTTACATTTTTGTATTTCTCACTGGTCTTCTTGGTGGCTTTAATATGTGGTGGATTCCATATTTATATATATGGGCAGTCCTTTGGGGAGCTACAATGCTTTTACCAAAGAGCTTACCACCAAAAGCAGCACCGATTATATATGCAATTGTCTGCTCATTACACGGATTTTTGTATGGTGTTATTTACGCCCCTGCACAAGCTCTGATGTTCGGGCTTGATTTCAAGGGTATGGTTGCCTGGATTGTTGCAGGACTCCCCTTCGATATAACCCACGGCATCAGCAATTTCATAAGCGGTTTAATTTTAATTGTTCCTATTATTTCAATCCTGAAAATCGCAGAAAAAACTGCAAGAAAAACATAAAAACAGACTCCCGACTGAATTCCAAAAAATTCAATCGGGAGTTGTTATTTTTATACCATTTTCTCTTGTTTGATTTTCTTGTCTATAACATGTCTTGAGCTTAATTCCTTCATGATATCATCAACAGAAATACCCATTTCAATCATAAGAACAAGAACATGATACATAAGGTCGGAAATTTCGTAAATTGCTTCTGCCTTATCATCTGCCTTACCTGCGATAATAACCTCTGTGCATTCCTCGCCCACCTTTTTGAGAATCTTATCAATACCCTTTTCAAAAAGGTAGGTTGTGTAAGAGCCTTCCTTGGGGTCAAGCTTTCTTCCCTCAATAGTCTTAACAAGACCATCAACGCTGAATGCAGGTGCAATATCTTCATTCTCAAAAACTGTGTTGAAGAAGCAGCTTTCCTCACCTGTGTGGCAAGCAGGGCCATCCTTTTTAACTCTTACTGTAAGAGCATCCATATCGCAATCAGCAGTGATGCTTACAATATGCTGGAAGTTTCCGCTTGTTTCGCCCTTGAGCCACAGCTCCTGTCTTGAACGGCTCCAGAAGCAGGTCTTTTTCTTTTCAAGGGAAATGCCAAGGCTTTCCTTGTTCATATATGCAAGGGTAAGAACCTGATTTGTTTCGTCATCCACAACAATTGCAGGAATAAGACCTTTTTCATCAAATTTAAGCTTTTCTATATCAAACATATTATAACCTCACTGTAATATTATTCTCGTTAAGAGTTTTCTTTAAATCGTCGATTGTAACCTCACCATAGTGGAAAATTGAGGCTGCAAGACCTGCGCTGACACCGGGAACGGTATTGAACAAATTAACGAAATCCTGCTTACCACCTGCACCACCCGATGCAATTACGGGAACATTTACGATATCGCAAACTGCCTTGAGCATTTCTATATCGAACCCCTTTTTAACACCATCTGTATCAATTGAGTTCACAACAATTTCGCCTGCGCCATTATTAACGCCACGCTTAATCCATTCAAGAGCATCAAGACCTGTGTTCTCTCTGCCACCCTTGGCGAAGACCTTGAACTGCCCGTTAACTCTTTTAACATCAACGGAAAGAACAACACATTGGTCACCGTATTTTTCTGCTGCTGCGTGAATCAAATCAGGATTTCTGATAGCGCCCGAGTTTACGCTGACCTTATCTGCGCCACATTTCAAAACTCTGTCAAAATCCTCAAGAGTATTGATACCACCACCAACTGTCAAGGGAATGAAAACCTTTGAAGCAGTTTGTGTAAGAATATCTGTAAAAAGCTTTCTGCCGTCAGAGGAAGCTGTAATGTCATAGAAAACAAGCTCATCTGCTCCATGAGAGCTATAATACTCTGCTAACTGAACAGGTGAAGAGATCTCGTTAAGATCCTTGAAATTTGTACCCTTAACAACCGTTCCGTTTCTTACATCGAGGCAGCTAATAATTCTTTTTGTAATCATTTTACTGCCTCCAATGCATCACTTATTTTAATAGCACCTGTGTAGTATGCCTTGCCGATAATAGCACCGAAAAGGTTCATTTTATTAAGTGCAGTGATATCATCAAGAGTTGAAACACCACCGGATGCAATTATATTAACGCTGAACTTTTCAGAAAGCTCCTTATAAAGCTCACGGTTAGTGCCCTGCATTGCGCCATCCTTTGAAATATCGGTACAGATAACAGTTGAAACACCGATTTTCTGAAGCTTTTCAAAGAATTCAAAGGTGCCGTACTCGGATTTTTCAACCCAACCTTTAATAGCAACCTTGCCATCCTTTATATCTGCACCCACAGCAATTTTATCGCCATAGGTTTCAACGGCAATTTTAAGAAATTCTTCATCGGTTACTGCCGCAGTACCTAAAATAACACGAGCTACACCTGCATCAAGGTACGCTTTGACAGTATCCATTGAACGGATACCACCACCCACCTCAACATTAAGCGATGTGTTTTCAACAAAGCTTTTAATTATATCAATATTGGGTGTGCCACCGTCACGAGCGCCTTCAAGGTCAACTGTGTGAAGCTCGGTTGCGCCCTGACTTTCAAAATCCTTTGCAATTTCAATAGGATTTTCAGAATAAACTGTTAAATCGTTATAGTTACCCTTTAAAAGTCTGACAGCCTTACCCTCATATAAATCTATTGCGGGAAAAATTTTCATT
>JAZQUT010000106.1:0-5202 GCA_045631405.1 Acutalibacteraceae bacterium
TAAGAGCATCAGCTGTCACAGGCTGGTGCTCTTTCTATTGGAGAAAAAACATGATTACAAGTTTACTTCCCTATCTTCAAACTTTCTTGGCTATTGGCAACCTCTGCATCATGCTCTGGGCGCTCAAGACATTCCTGTCAAAGCCAAGGACAACTCTTGAGGAACAGGTCAAGGAGCTGGAAAAAAAGGTCATTGCTCTGGAGCTCAGGGATGCAGATATTGAAAAGTCTTTGACTGTATCTCATGACAAACACAGGGAGCAGAAAGAGACAAATGAGATGTTTATCACAGTTGTCCTTGCGTTTATTGATTTTGAGATAGCCTTTTGTCAGTCCACAGAATACAAGCAAACGAATGATCTCATCAAAGCAAAGGAGACATTGCAGAAATATCTGACTAAAAAATGAGGAGGGAGCGATCATGAGAAAACTCAAGAGCAGAAAATTTTGGATTTGTGTGGCAGCATTCCTGGCATCAGTTGGGACCTCAATTGTTGCATTAAAGTCCGACAACCAGATTGTGGCAGCAACAGGGACCATCTGCACAATTTTGTCAGCTGGCATCTATGCCTTTGCAGAGGCCTGGGTGGATTCCAAAGCCATTAGCTCTCAGGCACCTGATCCAGAGGATGACGAGGAGGACGCAGATGAGTGAGGTTTTTGGAATTGATGTGAGCCACTATCAAAAGAGCATAGATTGGAAGAAAGTCGCAGCTCAGGGGATCAAGTTCGCTATCATGAAGTGCCAGTATGAGGCACAGAGCCACAGGATTGATGAGACCTTTGAGAACAATTACAGAGGCGCTGGCATTTATGGCATTGCAAGAGGTGTCTATATTTTTATAGGCAGAGCATCAATTGCTGATCCTGTTGCAGATGCAAAAGCTCTCCTGGGGCATTTGAAAGACAGGCCTTTGGAATATGGCATTTGGCTTGATTATGAGTCAGATGCTCTCAGAAAAGAGGGCAAAGAGGGAATTAAAAAGCTCACAGCAATCTATGCGGACATGTTCAGAGCAGCTGGTTATTATGTCGGTATATACTGCAATCGAGATTGGTATCTCAACGTCATTCATCCTGATCTGAAAAAAGAATTTGATTTTTGGATAGCCAGATATCCCAAAAATGATGTTGGAAAGTATAGTCCGACATCCAACCTCAGGCCATCAAAAGAGATGGCTGTGGCCTGGCAATACTCATCAAAAGGCAGAGTTGATGGCATTGGTCCTTTTGTTGACCTTGATGTGGACTATGATGGCATTGTGCGCCTGATCGCTGAGACTCCTCACAGAAAGACTAATGAGGAGATTGTGGACGAGGTCCTTGCTGGCAAGTGGGGCACTAAGAACACAAAGCCGACAAGAAAAGAGCTGCTTACAAGAGCTGGATATGACTATGAGACTATCAGAAAACTTGTAAATGCAGCATATTCAAAGAAAAACTAACAGAAAAATTGTAAAACCCTAGAGTCATGATGGCTCTAGGGTCTTTTTTATTGCTTGAAAATAAATTTCGAATATCGAATTACTTTTTGTAATTATTATGGTATAATTTCGAATATCGAAAGTAATACTTTTAATAATTCAAGGAGATACATATGAAAACAATTGCAATAGCTAATCAAAAGGGTGGTGTTGCCAAGACAACAACCACCTACAATCTTGCAGCAGCAAAGGCAATGGAAGGTAAAAAGGTCCTTATGATTGACCTTGATCCTCAGGCATCACTCACAATCAGCTGCGGAATGGAAGAAACACAAAACGAGGGAGGACACAACATCTGCGACCTGTTCGACCAGACAAAAGACCCTCGCATGGCTTGCATGTCTGTTGATGCTCTTGGCCTTGACAACTTATTCCTGGTGCCATCAGACATTGACCTTGCTGTCACAGAGACAAAGCTGGTAGTTGGTCGAAATAGTGATGTGCAACTGAGGAAAGCAATCAAAAAGCTCAGTCCTTATTTTGATTATTGTTTTATTGACTGCCCTCCTCAGCTTGGAAAGCTCCTTATCAATGCCCTGACTGCATCAAATGGTGTCATCATTCCAGTCAAAACAGAATATCTGTCATATAAAGGTCTTGGAGCTCTGCTTGATACAATTGAGGACATTAGGACAGGGGATGATGACAGGTCTCTCAATCCTGATCTTGAGCTCCTTGGAGCTATCGGAACATTTTACGAAAAAAATGTAAATGACCACAAGGATGTCCTGGCACTGATTGAGCAAAAGATCAAGGTCCTTGGAGTTGTCAGAAAAGCTGCAGCTGTCAATAAAACCATAATTGACGGAAAGCCTGTTGTTGCAACAGCCAAATCAACAGATGTTGCTCAAGAATATATGAGTATCTCTAAGAATATATAAAAGTAATACTTTTAATATATGAATGTGATACCGAAGATAATAGAAAAGCATACTTTTAGGAGGGTTAGAATGTCATCATTATTTGATAAAGTTACGGAAAAAGAAGAGCAGAAAACTCCCAAGGCAGAGAAAAAGGCAGTCAAGAAAATTGCAAAAAATAACATCAAGGATAAGGTTGTCTCTGCAAAATTTAACAGCGACACATATAAGCAGTTCAGTGAGATCAATACCAAGATGGGAATCACAAACAACAGTGCGCTTAATATGATACTGGCTCAGTATGTTAAAGAGCATTCTGATTGGCTTGAAGAGGAATGAAAAAGTTAGTGACGAAGTAGAAGTCATTTAAGACGAAAAGCGCAAAATCTTTCGTCCTTAACTCCTATATTAATTATATTAATATTATTAATTAATTATCGGACTCCAAGAGGCGCATGTTTACTGGATTTGAGTCGAGTTAGTGACGAAGCAGAAGTCATTTAAGACGAAGTGGAAGTCATTTAAGACGAAATGGAAGTCATTTAAGACGAAATCTGCAAAATCTTTCGTCCTTAACTTAAAAATACGTTGTATAATGCGTAATTGTCAGCGTTTTGGGATTTTTGGGGAAACATTATGAAAAGTTAGTGACGAAGTAGAAGTCATTTAAGACGAAAAGCGCAATAATTTTCGTCAATAAAAGTTTTGGAGGGGATTATGGAACAGGATAAAAACCAGCTAAAGGTCAAATATCACAATGACCTGAGCTGCATCAAGACAACAAGCTTAAAAGAGGCTGATCTCAATGTTTTCTTTGCGTTGTGTGCAAAGGCGAAAGATGAGAACAGCACACAGATTCAAATAAGCTTTGACTCTTTCATTAAGGCAGCAGGCCTGACGAACAAAGCAACGGTCAACACCAGAAAAAAGATGATAAATTTTATCGACAAGAGATATGATGTCTTGAGCAAACTTGAGTATAAATCAAAAACAGATAATTCTTTGATGAGGTTCTCGCTTATAAATAAATTATATGTTGATGAAAATGATGATTTCATAACGCTCAGGATTGATGAGGATTTCCTTTACATCCTAAACACTGAGACTGATTTTACTAAGTTCGTGCTTGCTAATTTTGTTGGTCTTGATGGCAAATTTGCAAAAAACTTGTATAGATTGCTTATGAGATATGATGGGACAGGATGGGCTGATTATGCGATTGATGATTTTAAAAATTTCATGGGTATTCCTGAGGGGTACAGATCAAAAGATATATTGAACAAGGTTATCAATCCAGCAATTGAGGAGATAAAAGCAAAAAACCTTATGCAAGACATAAGATGTGACAAAAAGACTTCTGGCAGACAGGGCAGGGAAATAAAAGGATTTCATTTTGAATTTAAAGTATGTGTCAATGATGGAATGCCAGGACAGTTGAGCTTTTATGAGTGTGATAAAGAGCTGCGGAAGTACAATGAGAAAAAGAATGCTGAGCGTAAAAATTCTTTTTTGAACTATCATCAAAGTGAATATGACTCAGAGCTTGAAGCAAAGCTCCTGGATAATTAAAAAGGTCGCAGGATTATCTCCTGCGACTTATTTTTTCGCTATATGCTTTTATTCTTTTTTCCAGATCATCACGCTGCTTGACCATGTCATCAAGCTCAAGGATCAACATCTTTTTTTCATGTAAAAATTCCTCAAGCTCTGGGCACTTATCAACGCCAAATATCATGTTCGGTGTTACATTGAAAATCTCACAAAGCTGATAAACAATCTCAACATCAGGATTGTTGGTGCCCTTTTCCCAATTTGAGATCACATTGGGGCTCCTGTGGACCAGCTTGGCAACATCTGCCTGTGACATGCCTCTAAGCAATCGAAAATTCTTGAGATTCTCAGATAATTTCATCATAACAAAACTCCTCTTGTGCATTTTTACAATGCTAAACATAAAAAAATACAGAAAACAACAGAAAAACGATAAATTATTCGATAATCGAAATTCAGTATATTAACATCATATTATCAAAAATCAGATGTTTCAATAATCTACTATTTTTCGTGAATGTGTCTAATTGCAATCAGAAAAAATGACTTTTAAAATTTAGATATAAGAATTTCGATATAAAGATTTTTGGAGGGAGGACCAAAAATGGTTTACGAAAGAGTGGCAAGAGAAATCCGCAAAAGAAAAATCGCTCAGAAGGCAGTTGCCGAAGATATAGGCATGTCACAGGGCAAATTATCACTGACACTATCAGGAAAACGCAAGATGTCTCCTGAGGAGCTATTTGTTTTTTGCAGGTACCTTGATTGTGATCCTAATTATTTTTCGGATGATCTAGGACCGGAAGAGGAGGAAGAATGCGAAAAAGTATAAGAGCCGGATCAGGGGGGATGATCCGACAATGCAAAATTTTTCTTATGAGCTTAATTATGTTGGGGGGATTGATGTCTGGCTTACTTCTAACAAGCCACATCACTGTCTATGCATCTAGTCAGACTTTACTATCAGACGAAATCCCAAAAGAAATAAAAGAATATTGTGAGGAGATAGGGCAGCAGTACGACATTTGTCCAGAGCTTCTTGAGGCCATAGCCTGGCATGAGTCACGTTTTATTCCTGATGTGACAAATAGAAAATGTTATGGCCTTTGCCAGGTCAACATCAAAGTCCACAAAGACAGGATTGAGAAGCTTGGCTATACATCCGAAGACATGCTGGAGCCTTATCCAAATATACATGTGGCAGCAGACCTTCTTGCAGAGCTTTATGAGACATATGGAGATGATAATCCGATTGTCCTGAGCTTATATGCTGGAGAGGGTTGGAAAGCTGTCGAGAGATATAAGGAA
>JAZQUT010000107.1:0-22209 GCA_045631405.1 Acutalibacteraceae bacterium
AAAGGATGTTTTTATAATGGCTACAAGTATTGTAGAAAAATCACTTGCTGATATGGAGCAGCTTATTGATGAGGCGAAATCAGTTCCCTTCTCAACAAAAACACTTATGGATACAGAGGAGCTTTCAAGACTTATTGAAGACATTCGTCTTAATATGCCTGAAGAAATTACTCAGGCTAAGAGAATTGCTCAGGAAAGACGCGATATTCTTGATCAGGCTCAGCTTGAAGCAGAGGATATCATTAACAAGGCTCGTCAGAGAGCAGATCTTATGATCGAAGAGCATCAGATTACAAAAGAGGCTAAGAGTGCTGCTGAGGATATCTTCCGTCAGACAAAGGCAGAAGCAGATGCACTTCTTGCATCCTCTAAGCAGCGTGCAGAAGAAATGACTCTTAAAGCTGAAAAATGGTCAAATGACATTAAGAGAAATGCAAGCTCTTATGTTGAAACCATTATCAGAGATACTGATGAAACACTTACAAATAGTGTTAATGACATCAGAAAGCTTCGTCAGAGTGTAAAGGAAGCTCTTGCACATAATAATTCTACAAGACCTAACTTTGAATAAGGTGAGTTTTTAATGGAAAAAGAAAAACTTTGTTTGCGCTGTATGCGAAAAATAGGTGACAATGATTTTTGTCCTTATTGTCGCAAAGAAAACAGCGAGCCCCAGAAAGAGCCTTTCCTGCCTCTTAAAACTATTGTAGGTGGCAGATATCTTGTGGGTAAGCTTGTTGCGTCAAACAGTGAAGGCGCAACCTATTATGCCTTCGATATGGAGAGGAAAACTCCTGTTACCCTGAGAGAGCTTTTTCCTAAGGGGATTCTTTCTAGAGGCGAGGGCAACTATTGTCTTGTTAATATCGGTAAGGCTTCAGAATTTATTGATGCCAAGGAAGAGTTTGTTAAGCTTTGGACTAAGCTTACAGAAATCAAGGGCTTTACAGCATTGACACAGGTTTATGGTCTCGTTGAGGATTTAGGTACTGTGTATGCAGTAAGCGAATATCTCGGTGAAGGCAAAACATTAAGAGAATTCCTTTTAGAGCAGGAAACAGGATATATTTCCTGGGACGACGCAAGAGTTCTTTTTATGCCTGTTCTTTCAGCCTTGGGTGAGCTTCATTATGCAGGCATCATCCATGGTGGTATTTGCCCTGAAACGCTTGTTCTTGATAAAAACGGAAAAATCCGTATTACAGGCTATTCAATTGAAGAGGTGCGCCGTCAGAAAAGCACAATGGAAAGCGAGCTTTTTGATGGTTATGCAGCAGTTGAGCAGTATGGCTTCAGCGATGGTTTAAGCACAAGCACAGATATTTATGCATTTTCTGCAGTTCTTTACAGAGCACTTATTGGTAGTGTTCCTATGAGCTCTGCTTCAAGGCTTACTAATGATAAGCTTATGATTCCCGGTAAATTTGCTGAGCAATTACCTGCATATGTTATAAATGCTCTTGTGAACGGCTTGCAGATTTTACCTGATGACAGAACTGTTACTGCCGAGGAATTGAGAGATGAGCTTTCAGCCTCTCCTGCAGCAGCGGGTACTGCGTCAGAAGCATATTCTTCAATGTATGCGGCTCAGAAGGATGAGGTTAGCGAGACCGTTGTTGAAGAGGTTGCTCTTGATGATGAAGAGGAGACAACTCCCGATTCTCCCAAGATTCGTAAAAGCACAATTGCAGTGTTCGTAATAAGTGTAATTCTTTGTCTTGGTATTCTTGTTGTGGCACTTTTCGGAATTAAAGGATTTTCTGATAAGGATGACAATGATGAGACAACAGAGGAAACTCCCACAGAGTTTGTTTCTGACGAGGATACAACAGCTGAAAACGGTGCAACAAGTATCAATGTGCCTAATTTCAGAGGCAAGGTTTACGATGATATAAAGGCTGATGCAACATACAATGGCTTCCTTGTTTTCAAGACAGAATATGTTGACAGCGACGAAAAGAAGGGTACAGTTATATCTCAGGATATAACTGAAGGAACTCTTGTTTTCGAGGAAAGAAATATTACTTTGCGAATCAGTAACGGCAGAGAGGTTCCTGATGTAGTTAATCTGACCTTGAAGGATGCAATAGCAGATCTTAAGGATGCCGGCTTCAAAAAGGTTGAAACTGTTGTAGGTAATGTGGCTGACAATGAGGATGATTCCTTGGTTGTTTACAGCGTTGTTTGCAAGGATTCAAAAACAGATAACTGGGTTGCTATTCCTGCAGACAGAAGACTTTCTGTTAGTGATAAAATAATTATCTACTATTATGGAGAGTTTGTTGAAACTACAGAAGAAACAGTGGAAGAGCCTGTTGAGACCGAAGCTGTTGATGAAGAGAATGAGGATGAATTCTCAGAAGAATAAAAAAATATAAAAAACACTTGACAAATGGTAATAAAGTTGGTATTATATCAAGGCAATAAAGCAGAACTGTTCCGTTCTCACCAACCGAGAGTATTGTTTGGTCAATAGTTTCTTAAGTTAACGCCCTAGGTGCGTTTTGAAGCTCGAACGGAATTTCTGTTCGAGCTTTTCATTATTTTTTGGAGGTGCTTAGGTATTAGCAAGGAGAATCAAATCAACGAAGAAATCAGAGATAAAGAAGTCAGAGTTATTTCTGCAGATGGTGAGCAGGTTGGCGTTATGTCTGCCAAGGATGCAATCGCATTAGCAGAAAAAGCAAATCTTGACCTTGTTAAAATTGCTCCTAACGCTGTTCCCCCTGTTTGCAAAATTATGGACTATGGTAAGTTCAAATTTGAACAGGCAAAGCGCGAAAAAGAAGCAAAGAAAAAACAAAAGGTTATGGATATCAAAGAGGTTCGTTTATCTTTGAATATCGACACCGGTGACTTTAACACAAAGGTTAACCATGCGCTCCGTTTCTTGAAGGATGGAGATAAGGTTAAAGTGTCAATTCGTTTCAGAGGCAGGGAGATGGCACACACCGAATACGGCACTACAATTATGCAGCGTTTTGCAGAAGCTTGTTCCGAAACCGGTTCAGTTGAAAAGGCTGCTAAGCTTGAAGGTCGTCAAATGCTTATGTTCCTTGTTCCCAAAGCATCCAAGTAAAATTTAAGGAGGATATTATTATGCCTAAAATTAAAACTCACTCAGGCGCTAAAAAGCGTTTCAAAATGTCTAAAAACGGTAAGCCGATTCGTGCACATGCAAACAAATCTCACATCCTTACCAAGAAAACAACAAAGCGTAAAAGAGGTCTTCGTAAGACTAATGTTGCAGACGTTACAAATCAGAAGCAGATTAAACGTCTTATTCCTTATAAATAAGAAGAAAACGGTACAGGAGGTAACTTACAATGGCACGTATTAAAGGTGCGATGATGACTCGCAAAAGAAGAAATAAAGTTCTTAAACTCGCTAAAGGCTATTATGGCTCAAAGAGCAAGCTCTTCAAAACAGCTAAACAGGCTGTTATGAAAAGTGGTAACTATGCTTACATCGGTCGTAAGCAGAAGAAGAGAGATTTCCGTCGTCTTTGGATCACAAGAATCTCTGCTGCTTGCAAAATGAATGGTATCAACTACTCAACATTCATCAACGGCCTCAAGAAAGCAGGTATCGAGCTTAACAGAAAAATGCTCTCCGAAATTGCTATCGCAGATCCCGAAGGTTTTGCAGCACTCGTAGAGAAAGCAAAAGCAGCTCTTTAATAATCGATTATTGCGCCCGACCAAGTTTTTGGTCGGGCGTAAGATGTTTTTAAAAGTATGGAAAAAATTACAAGTAAAGCAAATGACCGTATTAAATTTGCGGTAAAAATTCGTGAAAGCAGCTCTCTCAGAAAGCAGGAAAATCTGTTTTTTGCAGAGGGTGCAAGGCTCTGTTTTGATGCTGCTTCAAGTGGTGTTGAAATTGCAGAAATGTATGTAACAGAGAAGGCGTTAGATAAATATTCTGACTATGTGCGTTTGGTTGAGGAAAAGGCTGAGCGTTGCTTTGTTGTGTCTGAAGATGTGGCTGATAAGCTCTCTGATACAAAGAATAATCAGGGCGTTTTTTGCCTGTGCAAAATGCTTGACAAAAATATAAATATAGGTAAAATAAAATACAATGGGAAATATATTGCCTTAGAAGATGTTTCAAATCCTGCCAATTTCGGTGCAGTTGTAAGAACTGCCGAAGCGGTGGGACTTGATGGCGTTATCGTGAGTGGTGGCTGTGATATTTATAACCCCAAATCACAAAGAGCTGCTATGGGCTCACTTTTCAGACTGAATGTTGTTGAAGTAGAGAGCTTACCAGAGGCCTTAAAGGACCTTGCCGAAAATGGTATGGCGATTTATGCTGGTGTTCCTGCTGCAAACGCTGAGAAATTAACTGAGGTTGATATGAGTGGTGGCGTTGTTTCTGTTATAGGTAACGAAGGTAATGGTATTACTGAGGAAACCTGTGCCGTTGCAACAAAGCTTGTCACAATACCCATGAAGGGCAGAGCAGAATCTCTCAATGCTGCCGCTGCTGCTTCGATTATTATCTGGGAAATGATGAGATGAGTAATTGTCCTGTTGAATATTGGATATGGTTACAGAACGCATTGGGCGCAGGTGCGCGTACCGATGAGCTTCTTTCATATTTCAAAAACCCTGAGGAGATGTATAAGGCAGGGGAGTATGAATGGCGTTTATCAGGACTTTTAACTCCAAGAAAAATAGAGCTGTTAAAAGGCTCTACCGTAGAAAAGACCAAAGAGGTCATAAATGAATGTCGTCAGAAGGGTTATAAAATAATTACTCCCGATGACAATCTTTTCCCTGACAGATTAAGAAACTTGCCGGATATGCCCCTTGTGCTTTATGGCGTGGGGGATTGTTCTGTTATGAATGATGCTGTGAGCATCGGTATGGTAGGAACAAGAAACGCAAGTAATTACGGAATCGAAACTGCCCAGAAGCTATCCTTCTTGTTGGCGCTTTCGGGTGTGACTATTGTCAGTGGTGGTGCCTTGGGAATTGACAGCGAGGCTCATGCAGGTGCAATGCTTGCCAAGGGAAGAACCCTTGCCTTTTTAGGTTGTGGCCTTTCGGTGAAATATCTTATGGAGAATGCACCTCTGAGAAGAGCTATAACAAGATACGGTGCAGTTGTAACAGAGTACTCACCCTTCACTACTGCAAGTAAGACAACATTCCCTACAAGAAATCGCCTTATCTCAGGCGTTTCTCTAGGTATCGTGGTTGTTGAAGCAGGAGTGAAAAGTGGCTCTCTTATTACTGCTAATTTTGCTCTTGATCAGGGTAAGGATGTTTTTGCAGTTCCGGGTGATATTGTTCGTTCGTCCTTTGACGGAGCGAATCACCTCATAAAAAACGGAGCAAAGCCTGTTTTTACTGCAGAGGATATATTGAGTGAATATGAATATCGCTATGGTGATCTGATTGATATGTCAAATGCCAGAACTGCAATTGCTTCGGTTAATTATGTTGATTACAGAAAAAAGAAGCCACAAGCTCAATCTGGTGAATTTAAAAAAGAATCTGTAATAAAATCAACAGAAAAGCCTGTTACGAAGATTGATAAAAAAACTCTTCCTGAAGATATAAGCGAAGAGGCAAGAATCATTTATTCGGTATTGAATGAGCAGGGTGTTCATATTGATGATATTGTAAGGGAAACCAATTTAAAAATGAATATTGTACTCTCTTCTATGACTGAGCTTGAGCTTTTGGATTTAGTTCAGTTGGAAAGTGGTAAGAAATATAAAATAATCTAAACTGTTTATATAGTGAAAGGATGAAACAAATGTCCAAACTTGTTATTGTTGAGTCTCCTGCGAAAGCAAAAACCATCAAAAAATATCTTGGTGGAGATTTTGATGTTGTGGCTTCAATGGGTCACATCAGAGATTTGCCTGCAGCAAAGCTTAATGTTGATGTAAAAAATGACTTCAGTCCTAAATATGCAATTATCAAGGGAAAGGAGAAGCTTGTCAAAGACCTTAAAGACAAAGTTCAGGGCTGCGACAAGGTGTATCTCGCAACTGACCCTGACCGTGAGGGAGAAGCAATTTCATGGCATCTTGCAACTGTTTTAGGACTTGATCTTAATGATAAAAACAGAGTTAAATTCAACGAAATTAATGAAACAAGCGTAAAGCGTGGTATCAGCAATCCTGAGGTTGTGGATATGGGTCTTGTTGATGCACAGCAGGCTCGCCGTATTCTTGACAGACTTGTTGGTTACAGACTCAGTCCTTTCATTTCTCAGAAAATCAGAAGAGGTCTTTCTGCAGGTCGTGTGCAGAGCGTTGCAGTTCGTCTTATCGTTGACCGTCAGGAAGAAATCGAAAAATTCAATCCCGAGGAATATTGGTCAATTGATGCAAAATTCCTTTCAAACAGAAAAACCTTGAGCGCTGCTCTTACTGCAGACGAAAACGGCAAGGTGAAAATCGAAAATAAAGAGCAGGCAGATTATTATCTTTCTCGCCTCGAGGATGCTGTTTATACTGCATCAAGCGTGAAGAAGGGTACAAGAAAGAAACAGCCTGCACCACCCTTTATTACTTCTTCAATGCAGCAGGAGGCTTCAAGAAAGCTTAACTTCCAGGCTCAGAAGACAATGAAAATTGCTCAGGAGCTTTATGAAGGTATTGACCTTGCAGGAAAAGGTATGACCGGTCTTATCACCTATATGAGAACTGACTCTCTTCGTATTTCGGAAGAAGCAAGAGCAGCAGCAAATGCTTTTATCACAAAAGAGTATGGTGAAAAATATCTTCCTGAAAAGCCCCGTTACTTTAAAACAAGAGCAGGTGCACAGGATGGTCACGAAGCAATCAGACCTGCTAATGTAGCAATTACACCTGCAATGGCAAAGGGCAGCCTTTCAAATGACCAGTATAAGCTCTATAACCTTATCTGGTGCAGATATGTTGCATCACTTATGGCTCCCTGTGTTCAGGATACAGTTAAGGTGGAAATCACAGCTGAAAAAGAAGGTACAGCAGGCTATTGCGTATTCTCTGCAAGTGGCTATTCAATTAAATTTGATGGCTTTACAAAGCTCTATGAGGATGTTACTGCTGATGAGGACAGCGACGGTAACATTCCTGATGTAAAAGCAGGTGATGTTCTTAAGCTCAAGGAGGTTAAAGGCAACCAGCACTTTACTCAGCCCCCTTCATACTTTACAGAAGCTTCTCTTATTAAGACTCTTGAGGAGACAGGCGTTGGTCGTCCCAGTACTTATGCTTCAATTGTTACAACTATCATCAAGAGAGAATATGTAAAGCGCGATGGTAAGCTTCTTAAAGCAACAGAGCTTGGTGTTGCAACAACAAATCTTCTTAAGGAAAAATTCCAGAAGATAGTTAATGCTAAATTTACTGCATCAATGGAAACAAAGCTTGATGAAATTGATGAGGGTAAAACAAACTATGTGGAAATGCTCCACGAATTCTATGACGATTTAGAGAATACACTCTCTAAAGCAAAAACTGAAATGCAGGGTCAGAAGATTCAACTTCAGGAGGATATCACAGATATCAAGTGCGATAAATGTGGAAGAAATATGGTAGTTAAGGTAGGCAGATTCGGTAAATTCCTTGCTTGTCCCGGTTACCCCGAATGTAAAACTACAAAGCCTCTTATTGAAGAGACAAACGCAACTTGCCCCATTTGTGGTGGTAATGTTATCGGTAAAAAGTCAAAGCGAGGCTATCAGTTCTATGGCTGTAGCAATTACCCCGAGTGTAACTTTATGACTTGGGATAAGCCCACAGGTGATAATTGCCCTAAATGTGGTAAATCACTCTTCAAGGGCAAGGGCGGAATGATTTCCTGCTCAAACGAGGCATGCGATTACACTTGTAAGGCAACTCGCAAAAATGCAAAGAAAACACAGGATGAAAATGATGACTGATAAAAAAGCTGTTGTTATAGGCGGTGGTCTTGCCGGCGTTGAAGCGGCAAACCAATTGAGTAAAAGAGGGGTAAAGGTTACTCTTTACGAAATGAAGCCTCAAAAGTTTTCGCCTGCACACAAAAGCGAGAAATTAGGAGAGCTTGTTTGCTCAAACTCTCTTAAGGCTGCTCGCTTAGGCTCTGCAGCAGGTCTTTTAAAGGCAGAAATGAGACTTTTCGGTTCAGTTTGCCTTGATGCTGCAGATGTAGCTCAGGTTCCTGCAGGTGGAGCGCTTGCTGTTGACAGAGATATTTTTTCTGAGCTTATTACAGAGCGAATTGAAAATGACCCTAATATTACTCTTGTAAGAGAAGAGCTAACAGAAATTCCCGAAGGCGATATTGTTATTGTTGCTGCAGGACCCTTGATGAGCGATTCTCTTGCAGAAAAGATTTCAACACTTTGTGGTAAGGATTTCCTTTCCTTCTATGATGCTGCAGCGCCTATCGTTACTGCAGACAGTATTGATATGGAGTATGCCTTTACTCAGTCAAGATATGACAGAGGTGGCGAGGATGACTATATCAACTGTCCCCTTAATAAAGAGGAATATGAAGAGTTTTATGAAGCTCTTATAAATGCAGAAAGCGCAGAGCTTCATTCCTTTGATAAGAAAAAGGATGTGTATGAGGGATGTATGCCTATTGAGGTTTTGGCTTCAAGAGGTAAGGACACAATGAGATATGGTCCCTTAAAGCCTGTTGGATTGACTAATCCTAAAACCGGTCACAGACCTTGGGCAAATCTTCAGCTTCGTAAAGAAAATAAAGATGGTACGATGTATAATCTTGTTGGTTTTCAGACCAATTTGAAATTCCCTGAGCAGAAGAGGGTTTTCTCAATGTTCCCTGCTCTTAAGAATGCAGAGTTTGTCAGATACGGGGTTATGCACAGAAATACATTTTTGAATTCACCCGGACTTTTAAATGAAGATTTTAGTATGAAAAAAGCTCCCAATATCTATTTTGCAGGGCAGATTTCAGGTGTTGAGGGGTATATGGAAAGCGCTGCATCGGGTATTCTTGCAGGCTACAATGCTGCAAGAAGAATTTTTGGAGAAGAACCTATAAGTCTTCCTAAAATAACAATGTTAGGTGCACTTTCAAAATATATCAGCGACGAAACAGTTAAAAATTTTCAGCCAATGGGTGCGGCAATAGGAATAATTGAACCATTGGATGAAAAAATTAAAGATAAGGCTGAACGCTATCTCAGGGTAGCTCAACGCAGTATCGACTATTACAAAACCATAAAATTATGAGGAGGTAATTATGGATTTGTCAGCATTTGAACAAATAATCGGTTATGAATTTAATGATAAAGAGCTGCTTACAAGAGCTTTGACTCATTCTTCTTATGCCAACGAAAATAAATTGCCTCACGATAATGAACGACTTGAGTTTTTAGGGGATTCCGTTTTAGGCTTTGTTACTGCCGAATATCTGTTTGAGGAATTCAAAAATCGTCCCGAGGGCGCTCTTACAAAGCTTCGTGCTGCAGTTGTTTGCGAAAAATCTCTCTTTAAATTTGCTGAAAAAATCAGATTAGGTGAATTTATTCTTATGGGAAAGGGAGAGGAGCATACAGGAGGAAGAAACAGACCTTCAATTGTTTCCGATGCTTTTGAAGCAGTTATTGCAGCTATGTACCTTGATGGTGGTATCGAAGCCGTAAAGAGCTATATTCTTGGCTTTATCAAGGAAGCTGTAAAGAGAGAGGCAAGCTTTAAGGATAATAAATCTCTTTTACAGGAAGAAATTCAGAAGGAAAAGGGTAACACTATTTCTTATGAGGCAATTGGAGAATTTGGCCCCGACCACGATAAAACCTTCAAGTTTGTTGTTAAGCTTAATGGTGAGATTGTTGGTACAGGCGAGGGCAGAAGCAAAAAAGAAGCAGAGCAGGCAGCAGCAGGCGATGCACTTGATAAATTAATCAAATGAAGCACGCTAACATTTCACTTTTTGTACCTCATCAGGGTTGCCCACATCAATGCTCCTTTTGCAATCAGAAAACCATTTCGGGTTCAGTTAAGGAGCTGACACCTGCTGAGGTGAAGGCGACTCTTGAAAAGGCCGTGAATGATGGTGTTGAGCCACAAAACACCGAAATTGCTTTTTTCGGTGGTAGCTTTACTGCAATAGACAGAAGCTATATGATTTCTCTTTTAGAGGAAACAAAGCCGTTTATCGAAGCAGGTAGCTTTTGTGGCATAAGAATCTCAACCCGTCCTGATGCTATTGATGATGAAATTCTGTCAATTCTCAAGAATTATAGGGTAACATCAATTGAGCTGGGAGCTCAAAGCACTGACGAACAGGTCCTTTTATTAAATCACCGAGGTCACACCCGCGATGATATAATAAAAGCATCAGCTTTAATAAAAAAATATGGCTTTTCATTAGGCTTGCAGATGATGACGGGACTTTTTGGGGATACTCCCGAAAAGGCTTTAAAAACTGCAGAGGATATTATCTCTCTTAAGCCTGATACAGTTCGTATTTACCCTACTATAGTTTTGGAGGGTACATATTTAGGTGAGCTGTACAAAAACGGTGCTTACAGTTCTCAGACGGTTGAAGAGGCTGTTGAGCTTTGTGCAGTGCTTCTCAAAAGGTTTTACGAGGAAAATATAACCGTTATTCGCTTAGGGCTTCACTCAGGTGGAAATGTTGAAGAGGGCTTTTTATCAGGTCCGTATCATCCAGCCTTCGGTGAGCTTTGCGAATCGAAAATCTATTTAGAAAAAGCAAAAGAAATTCTTTCGGAGAAGTACCCCGTAGAGAATAAAAATATATGCTCTCTTTCACAGAAAAGGATAATTACAATTTATGTGAATGACCGTGAAATTTCTAAAATGACAGGTCAGAAGGGCGCAAACAAAATTGCTCTTAAAAGAGCAGGGTGGGAAGTTTCCGTTAAGGGAATGAAAAATCTTAAAAAGTACGAATTAGTTATAGATTAACGAAAGGTTGAAAACCAAATGTATCTTAAAGCGATAGAAATGCAGGGCTTTAAATCCTTTCCGGACAAGACTGTATTAAATTTCGGAAAAGGTATAACGGCTGTTGTCGGTCCCAATGGTAGTGGTAAGAGTAATCTTTCCGATGCTATGCGTTGGGTTTTGGGTGAACAATCAACAAAGAACTTGCGTGGCTCTAAAATGGAGGATGTTATCTTCAGTGGTACTGATTCCCGTCGTGCAGTTGGCTTTGCTGAGGTTACACTTAAGCTTGATAACTCCGATATGGCTCTTAATAACCCGAAAAAAGAAGTAACCGTTACAAGACGTTACTATCGTTCGGGTGAAAGTGAATATAAAATAAATGGCGAGCAGGCAAGGCTTAAGGACATTCATGAGCTGTTTATGGATACAGGTCTTGGCCGTGACGGCTATTCTATGATCAGTCAGGGTAAGGTTGAAACTCTTATTTCAGGTAAATCTGACGATAGAAGAGATATGCTTGAAGAGGCAGCCGGTATTTCTCATTACAGATATCGTCGTGCTGATGCTATGCGCCGTCTTAATCAGGCAGAGGAAAATCTTTTAAGATTAAGAGATATTCTTACAGAGCTTGAAGCACGAGTTGGCCCTCTTAAAAATCAAAGCGAAAAGGCACAGAAGTTTCTTGAATATGCAGGAGAGAAAAAGAATCTTGAAATCGGTCTTTGGCTTTACACAATTGAAAAGACCAAGAACGATTTAAGGGAGCACGAAAAGAAAATAACAATCGTTGATGCTCAGTATGGTGAGGTTTGTAAATCCCTTGAGGAGATTACAGAGAAAATCGATTCCTCCTTTGCAGAGTCTCAGAGAATTACAGTTGCAGTTGACGAAATAAGAAGAGCTTGCACTCAGCTTGAAGAGCAGGCTTCGCTTCTTGAAAGTCAGATTGCAGTTCAGGAAAATACGATTCTTCATAACAACGAAACAATTGAGCGTATCGAAAGAGAAAAATCAGAAGAAAACGATACTGATACAGAAATTGCTACTCAGATAGAGGATGCAGAAAAGTCAATTGTTGCGCTTGAAGCATCAATCGAGGAAAAAAAGACAGAGCTTAATTCATTTACAGGCGAGCTTGATGTTTTGAGCGACGAGAACAGCAAATCTGCTCAGAGAAGTGTTGAGTTGAGCGAAAAAATGTCAGCGCTTTCTCTTGAAATTGCAGATAACAGAGTTGTCAGCTCAACTGCTGCGTCATCTGTTGAAGAAATTGAAAACAGAGTTTCTGTTATTGATGAGCTTTCAGAGTCAAGAAAGTCTGTTCTTGAAGAGCTTAAGGTACAGTGCAAGGAAGCGGAAGAAGAGCTTGAAAGAATTGTTGAAAGAAACACAGAGCTTAATAATTCTCTTTCAGGTATCGAGCTTCTTGCAGCAAAGAGAAAAGAAAAGCTTGATAAGTTAAAGGATCAGGAAAATATCCTTCGTAATGATATACAGTTTAAAAATTCTCGTATTGCTATGCTTTCCGACCTTGAAAAGAATATGGAAGGCTATCAGGGCAGTGTAAAAGCAGTTATGCGCGAGGTAAGGAGAGGCGTGCTTAAGGGTATTCATGCTCCTGTTTCTCAGATTATTACGGTTAAGGATAAATATTCCTCAGCTATTGAAACTGCTCTTGGTGCACAGATTCAGAATATTATTACCGATACTGAAAATGATGCCAAAAAGGCAATCGGCTTTCTTAAGGAAAGCCATGCAGGTCGAGCAACCTTCTTACCCCTTACTGCTATTAAGGGTAAGGTTCTTGATGAGAAAGATCTTGATGATTGTTTTGGTTACATAAACCTTGCATCTGAGCTTGTTGATTACGACAAGAAATATACCGAGATTATCAAATCCCTTTTAGGCAGAACCGTTGTTGCAGAGGATTTGGATGCTGCAATAGCAATTGCTAAGAAATATAAATATAAGTTTAAAATCGTTACTCTTGATGGTCAGGTCGTTAATGCAGGTGGATCTATGACCGGTGGTGCAAAGCTTCAGAATGCAGGTATTCTCAGCAGAGGTAACGAAATTGAAAAGCTGAACGCATCTTTAAGCGAGTCAAAGGAAAATCTTGTGATACTGCTTAAGGATATGGAGTCTCAGCAGGAAAGCTATTCTGCAGCTGTTGCAGAGCTTGATGGCTGCAAGGGTGAAATTATTTCTCTCGGTGAAGAGAAAATCAGAATTGAGGGTGTTCTTGCTCTTCGTAAGGGTAACTATGAAAACACTGTTCAGACACAGACTCTTGCAGATGAAGAAAAAGCACAATTAACCGAGCGTATTAAAACTATTAAAGATAGCGCAGCCTCTGCTAATGAGAAGCTTGTTGCTCTTCAGGCCGAGCTTGACAAGGTTGAGACAGAGCTTTCAGCTCTTACAGGTGACAGAGAAAGTCTTCGTGAAAAGAGAGAAAAGCTTACTGCAGATGCAGCGCAGATTAATCTTTCTATTGCAACAGCAGAAAAGGAAATTGAAGCAAAGAAGGAAGAAATTGAAAGACTTCAGAACAGAAGCACTAGCCATAAGGATAAGCTTTCTCAGCTCGATAGCGAAATTGAAGAAATCAATAAACGCAACGAGGAAATCAGAGAAAGAATTGAGGTTCTTAATGGTGAGGCAGAGGGCTTGAGAACTCAGAGCTCTGCTTCAAAGGAGCAGGTTGCTTCCCTTATTTCCAAGCGTGAACAGTATGAACAGGAAAACGGAAAGCTCCGTATTCTTGAAAGAGAGAAAACTGAAGAACGCGAAAAATTAGGTAGAGAAAAAGCAAGACTTTCCGAAAGAAAAGAAACAATGGAAAAAGAGTTTGAGGATATTCAGAATAAACTCTATGATGAATATGAGCTTACAAAGCGTGAGGCAGAGGAGCTTGATATTGTTATTGAGGATATTCCCGAAGCTAAGAAAAGACTTAACGAGCTTAAGAGCAAAATCCGTGGTCTTGGTAATGTAAATGTAAGCGCTATTGAGGAGTACAAAGAGGTTTCCGAAAGATATACCTTTATGCATACTCAGGTAAGCGATGTTGAAAAATCCAAGGCAGAGCTTATTAAGCTTATAAATGAGCTTACAGGAAAAATGGGTGTTCAGTTCAAGGAGCAATTTGATAAAATCAATTTCAGCTTCGGTCAGACCTTCTCTGAGCTTTTCGGTGGTGGTAAGGCTTCACTTGTCCTTACTGATGAAAGCGATGTTCTCGAATGCGATATTGATATCAAGGTTCAGCCTCCGGGCAAGAATGTTCAGAACATTTCGCTTCTTTCCGGTGGTGAAAAGGGTCTTTCTGCAATAGCACTCCTTTTCTCAATTCTTAAGGTTAATCCTTGTCCTTTCTGTATCTTTGACGAGGTTGAGGCTGCTCTTGACGATGTTAACGTTGCAAGATACGCCTCATATGTACGCAGAATGACCAATAACACACAGTTTATTCTCATTACACATCGTCGTGGTACAATGGAAGAGGCAGATATGCTTTATGGTGTTACAATGCAGGAAAAGGGTGTATCTAAGCTTCTTGAACTCAAAACAGCCGAAATGGCAACCAAGTTCGATTTGACATAATCTTGCGCACATTTGGCGTTTTACTCACCCAAACTCACGTACCTTTGTACGCTTCGGGGTTCGTAAAACACCAACTGCACACAACCTTATGCAAATCTACAAAGGTTATTTAAATAATATATAAATTTTATTTTGGAGTTTTTCTAATGGGTATTTTTAAGAAAATAAACTTCGGTTTAAGAAAAACAAGAAACAATGTTTCAGGAGCAATTGATAATGTTCTCGATAGCTATACATCAATTGATCAGGAGCTTTTCGATGAGCTTGAAGAAGCACTTGTTATGGGTGATGTTGGTGTTTCAACTGCTTCTGAAATCACATTACGTCTTAACGATGTTGTTCGTAAAAAGGGTATAAAGGACCCTGCTGATGTTAAGGCGGAAATCAAGGATATTGTTGCTGAAATGCTTGAGGGTGGCGAGGATATGGGCCTTATTACCATTCCTTCCGTAATTCTCGTTATCGGCGTTAACGGTGTTGGTAAAACAACAACCATCGGTAAGCTTGCTGCAAGATATAAGGCAGAGGGCAAGAGCGTTATTCTTGCTGCTGCAGATACCTTCCGTGCTGCTGCTATTGACCAGCTTGATGTCTGGGCAGAGCGCGCAGGGGTTGAGATTGTTAAGCACAAAGAGGGCGCAGACCCTGCTGCAGTAATTTTTGATACCATTTCTGCTGCAAAGGCAAGAGGTAGTGAAATTATTATCTGCGATACAGCAGGTCGTCTTCACAACAAGAAAAATCTTATGGAGGAATTAGGCAAGATTTATCGTGTTATTGACCGTGAGCTTCCTTACTCTGACCGTGAGGTGCTTCTCGTTCTTGATGCAACAACAGGTCAGAACGCAGTTAATCAGGCTCGCGAGTTTGCAAAAATTGCCGAAATCACAGGTATTATTCTTACAAAGCTTGACGGTACTGCTCGTGGTGGTGTTGTTCTTTCAATTAAGAATGATCTTAAGGTGCCTGTTAAATTTATTGGTGTGGGCGAGGGTATTGACGATTTACAGCCCTTTAATCCCCATGCGTTTGCAGACGGCCTTTTCAACGATCTTCCTGAAGATTTTGAAGAGGACGAAATCGATCTTTCAAAGATCCGTGAGGAATATGTTCCTGCAGAAGAAAATAGTGCTCAGGGTGAGCTTGCTGAAGCAATAGGTGAAATCTTCAGCGCTATGGCAGAAATCAATGCAGAAGAAAATGCTGAAGCAGAAAAGGAAATAATTGAAGAAGCATTAGAAGAAAATGCAGAAGAAATTGAAGCTCCAGTTACTGAAACCGTTGAAGATGAATCTGAAAAAGTAATAGAGGCAGAAACAATTGCTGTTATTGAAGAGGAAGATGGTCCTACAGCAATTTTTGTTGCAGAAAAAGAAGAAACAAAAGAGGAAGATAAAGAAGAGCCTAAAAAGAAAAAAGGCTTCTTTGGGAGGTTGTTCGGTTAATGGAAAACAACGTTTTTTTAATCGCCACTCATAATATGAAAAAGAGAGACGAGCTTTATCGCATCCTCTCTCCTTTAGGCATTGATGTTAAAACTGCTGAGCAGGCAGGGGTTGAGATTTCCGATGTTGATGAAACAGGTGAAACCTTCTATGAAAATGCGTTTCTTAAAGCTCAGAGTGGTTGTCTTGAAAGTGGAATGCCCTGCGTAGCAGATGATTCAGGTCTTGCTGTTGATTATATCGTAGGTGCTCCCGGTGTTTATTCTGCTCGCTTTGCAGGTGAGCACGGTAACGACGCAAAGAATAACCAGAAGCTTCTCAAAATTCTTGAGGGTGTTCCCTATGAAGAAAGGACAGCGAAGTTCGTTTCTGTTGTTTGCTGTGTATTCCCTGATGGCGATGTTATTTCTGCAAGAGGTGAATGCAAGGGTCACATTGGCTTTGAGCCCAAGGGCGATGGTGGCTTTGGCTATGACCCCTTGTTTATGGTTGGTGACAAGAGCTTTGCAGAGCTTTCAGGCGAAGAAAAGGATGCGTTGAGCCATAGAGGTAATGCTCTTCGTCAGATAGCAGAAAAGCTTAAGGATTATATGGAGCTTTAATCGTTATAATTTCCTATAAATCGTAATTACTGTGCCGAGCTCGGTAGTATCAATTTCTATTTTGATATTATCTGTCTCGGCACTTTTGGTTTTTATACCGACCTTTTTTACTGAATTTTCGAAATCAACTTTATTTAATAACTCTTGTTCTGCTTCTTCGTTCTGAATGAAGGCTTTTATAGAGTCTTTGACAAATGTAAGGGCTTCGTTGGAAATGTCTGATATAACGGCATCAAAAACAATATTCATTTCATTCAGCCTGTACTTTTTGTCATATCTGAAATTAAGCATAATTTCCTGCTCTGGAAATCGGAAAAACTTTGTTAACTCACAATTTTCTGTGTCGATGATATAACCCTCGGTTGTCATATTATAGCTTTCGTTTATTTCATTCATTCTGTTTGAAAATGCGCTAATGCTTTCTCCTGTTGTACTGAAAACGCAGCTGTTGAGAGACACAACAGAAAATAAAAGAATAAGTATGCTGAATATTTGTTTTTTCATATAATTACCTTCGTTTTGTTCATATTTTATTAACAAATAATACAATGGATGTTGTATAATTTAAGGTGGAGATAAAGTATACTAATATATATGCTAAAATTTATATAATATAAATCAGAGTGATAATAATGAAAAAAACATTAAAAAAAGCTATATCTTTAATACTTTGTATGCTTGTAGCATTTTCTTCATTCAGTTGTGTTGCTGCTGCAGGCTATACTACAGACTACCCCCAAGGTGTAACTGCCGAGGAGGCGCTTACTGCTGTCAAAGGAACAGATAAACTTTTGAATAACTTGCTTCCTGCATTGACAGGTGGAAGCCTTGAAGATATGTTTAAGCCTATGCTTTTCAGCGATGAAAGTCTTTCAGGCTTTGTGAGTTCACTTTATCTGGGACTTTCAGAAACTGCAGGGGAATTAGAAATGATAGGCTTGGACGCTTCTACTTCTGCAGTTGCAAATGGCTTGGGCGATTATCCCGATGTACAGAAGGCTCTTTTAAATGCATCCTCTTGGGAAGATGTGAATCTTGAAGGTGTCAAATGGGGTGTGAACGATAAGAATAGCTTTGCTATTGCGTTTGCAAAAGCCTTATCACCCTTTAACGAGATTTTCTATACCCTCCTTTGCTCAGGTACTTATTCTATTTCAGGCTTTATAAACATTGATGGTGCAAACGGATATGAAAATGCAGTTGTGCCTATGCTTCAGGCTTTGAAATGCACTGATTTAATAAGTCAGGAGGAGTTCACAAATCAGGCAACACAGGATAGAAGCAATATGCTTAAAAATATTCTTCTTCCACTTCTCACAATGCTCGAAAATGCTTTCGATGCTCCTATGGATACGCTTACAGAAGCATTACCGTCATTTGCTTATTTCGTTGAAAGTGGCGAAATGGACGCTTGTATGGATGCTCTTCTTTCTCCCATTTTCTCAAATCCTCTTGTTGAAATTGCAGTATTTTTAAAAATACTTGATATGGACTCCCTTAAATTTGATATGGACGAAATGCTTACAACGGGGATTTCCGATATGGCAGGGGAGAGTGGCTTGCAGCTCGCTCCCATCGATTTACAAAGACTTTCAAAATGTGGTGAGCATAATGGAATGGAGTTTCAGTCCGATAAGGGCAGAGCGCTTGTTGAAATATTAAGATGGTTAATTGATACACTTAAGCTTAACAAAAATTCCTTGCCTCAGCTTCTGAAGGATATGGGTGGTAATAACGAGGCTGTTTCAACCGATATGCTCAGTGGCTTCCTTGATAATGATACGGATGCAGTTGTTGGTTCAATTATTCTTTTATTTACACCTGCAAAGCTCAACGCACCCGAAATGATGCTTTATCCTGAAATCGTTCAGACTATTGTTCAGTTTACACCTAATTTAACAGAAGAGAATTATGAAAAGGTTCTCAATGATGTTGATGATTTGCTCGACGATTTTGTTAAAGAGGGTGGAAGCTACAGAAGCATTGAAGCACTTCTTTCAAATGCTATTTATACAAACGAAAACATAAATGCTCTTGTAGCAGGTATATATGGCGCGCTTGAAAAAGAGGGCTTAACGGATTTACTTATTCTCTTGGGAATTGATGCAACACCTAAGGGCGTTGCCAAGGCAATTGAAAAGGATTACCCCAATGCATATAATTCCCTGATTAAAGCGGAAAGCTGGTCAAAGGCTTCAAAAAATATTTCCTGGGGCTTCTATAACGGCTCAAGAAAGGGATTCCAGAATGCATTTGTTGCGGTGCTTCGACCCTTGAATCCCTTGTTAAAGGTTATTCTTGCAGGCGAGGACCTTGTTATTGCGGATGCTATCACCTTGAAGGGCGCAGACGGCTACAATACAGGTGTTATTCCTATTCTCGAAGCCTTGGGCTGTAAGGAAAGCTCCATTAAAACCTATAATCAATATGTGAACGATAAGAGTCAGGACGCTCTTTTGAATAATATTGCAGAGCCTGTTTTTGATTTGCTTGATGAGATTTTTGATAATCCCGTTAAAACGCTTACAAGGATTTTACCAAATGTGGTATATTTCCTTAATAGTGGTTCTTTAGAAAAGTGTGTTTCAAACCTTCTTATTCCTGTAACTGCGTTAACCTCACGTATGTCAGGTGTGGTTAATATGGAGTTGGATGCCAGCGCCTTAACAAAGGAGCTTGATCTGAATAAGATCTTAGGTGGCTTGACAGAAGGCACAGGTATGAAAATCGCAGAGCTTGATGTAAACACTCTTGCAGGAATCGGCACTAAAACTGAAAAGCAAAGTAAAATGGTTGTTGACGGCAACAATGTTAAGTATTCCTATATTGAAGCTGATCAGACCGGTGTGCTGATGACCTTGTTAAGAGTTCTTGCAAAAACACTTAAGCTTCCCGGAAATGAGAATCTTCTTATGGGAGCGATGGCAGGAGATAACAGTACATTCTCAACCTATTCTGCATCTATTGGTGAACAGTTCCAGCAGATGACTGAGGATGAGCTTATTGAATGGCTTTATAATCTTCTCTTTAAAGAAAGAGTGCAGGTTGAAATAGTTGTTGATGAGGACTATAACCCCACAATTATTTACAAGGAGCCTGCAAAGGATTATACAGTTCTTTATATCGTGGGTGGCTTTGCCCTCGTTTCAGCAGTAATTGGCATTATACTTTTCTGTAACAGAAAACGTCTGTACTATTGAGGTAATTAATTATGTTAGTATTAAAAAATATAGTTAAAGATTATATTACCGGTGATACAACCGTAAGAGCCCTTAAGGGAATTGACATCAATTTCCGTGAGAGCGAGTTCGTTGCGATTTTAGGTCCTTCGGGTTGCGGTAAAACAACTCTTCTTAATATTATCGGCGGTCTTGACAGATACACAAGTGGCGATTTGCAGATAAATGGCAAATCAACAAAGCGCTTCAATGACAGCGATTGGGACACATATCGTAACCATTCAATCGGCTTCGTTTTCCAGAGCTACAACCTTATTCAGCATCAGACAGTTCTTTCCAATGTTGAGCTTGCTCTTACTCTTTCGGGTGTTTCTAAAAAGGAGCGCCGTAAAAGAGCAATTGAAGCACTTAAAAAGGTTGGTCTTGAAAATCAGATTCATAAAAAGCCTACACAAATGTCAGGTGGTCAGATGCAGCGAGTTGCAATTGCCCGTGCGCTTATAAATGACCCCGATATTCTTCTTGCTGACGAGCCCACAGGTGCTCTTGATACTGAAACAAGCGTTCAGATTATGGAGCTTCTCAAGGAGATTTCCAAGGATAAGCTCATCATTATGGTTACTCATAACCCTGAGCTTGCAGAAACCTATTCAAATCGTATTATCCGCTGCCTTGATGGTGAGGTTATCAGCGACTCAAATCCCTTTGAGCCTGATGAAAGCGATAGAGAAAACGAAAAGATAAGGCTCGAAAATACAAAGGAAAAGGGCAAGAAATCAATGTCATTTTCTTCTGCATTTTCATTGAGCATCAATAACCTGAGAACAAAAAGCGCAAGAACCTTCCTGACTGCCTTCGCAGGTAGTATCGGTATTATAGGTATCGCTCTCGTTCTGGCTCTTTCAAATGGTATTCAGGTTTATATTGACAGAATTCAGGAGGATATGCTCCTTTCATACCCAATGACTGTTGAAAAGCAGGCATTTGACCTTGAAAGCATTATGACATCCTTTACGGGTATTACAAATGATATGGTAGAGGGTGCAGAAAGCTTTGAGGATGAGGGCAAGGTTTACGTTAACGAATCTCTTATGCAGATGGTAAATGCCTTCATTTCTGAATCTACATCAAATAACCTTGATAATTTCAAGAAATATATTGAAGATAATCAAGAGGAGTTTGATGAGGTTTGTAATGACGTTCAGTATAAATACTCTACGGACTTGAATATTTATCGTGCAGATACCGAAAACGGAATCATAAAGGTTAACCCCAGCACCATGATGGAAAATATGCCTATGATGGCAGGTATGGAGGGCATGGGGGATATGGCGTCATCAATGACAAGTATGATGCCCGTTAACGCCTGGATTGAGCTTATTGGTGACGATAAGCTTATGGAAGAGCAGTATGATGTTATTGCAGGTAAAATGCCTGAGAAATTTAATGAGGTTGTTCTTATTGTTGACGGCAACAATATGATTAACGAGCTTGTTGTTTATGCTCTCGGTCTTAAGGATCAGGAGGAATTCACAAAGGATATTATGAATGCCCTTGCAAGCGGTGAATCCCTTGAAAACGAAGATATCACCGAATATTCCTATGAAGAAATCCTTGATATGAAATTTAAGCTTGTTTTAAGCGCAGATTATTTCGTTAAGGACAAGAAAACAGGTCTCTGGAGCGATAACAGTGCAAACGATTATTTCGTTAAGGATCTTGTTGATAAGGGTCAGGAGCTGGAAATTGTCGGTATTTTAAAGCCCGATGAAAACAATACTCTCTCCTTGGGTACAGGCGGTATCGGCTATATGCGTGAGCTTATGGATTACGCAATTGATGAAACTGCAACAAGAGAGGTTGTGAAGGAGCAGCTTGCAGATACAACAAAGGACGTTCTTACGGGTCTTGAGTTCAGCCACCTTACGGTTAACGACTTTGACCTTAAGGATGTTGACTTAGGTCTTATTGATTTCAACTACCTTGACTATACACCCTTTATGTCTATGGCAGAGGGTATGGATATGTCCGAAATCAATCTGATGGATATGGGCTCAATGTTCGGCTTTGACGATATGACAGAGCTTCAGAAAAAGCTTATGGAGGGCTTTCTTAACGAAGAGCAGGTGCTTGCAATCAAGCAGGCTTATGTTGATACTCTGACTGCTAAGAGCTCTCTTGCAGGAACACTTGATAAGATTGGTTATTCAACCTTCGAAACACCCACAAGCATCTATTTCTACCCCAAGAGCTTTGAGTCAAAGGAAAGACTTAACGAGCTTATTGATTACTATAATCAGCAGGTAGCAGCAGACGGTCACGAGGAAGCACAGATTAAGGTTTCAGACTATATCGGAATGCTTATGAGCAGTTTAACAACAATTATTGATGTTGTTACTTATGTTCTTGTTTGCTTTGTTGCAATTTCTCTTGTTGTTTCATCAGTTATGATTGGTATTATTACCTATATTTCAGTTCTTGAAAGAACAAAGGAAATC
>JAZQUT010000108.1:0-1684 GCA_045631405.1 Acutalibacteraceae bacterium
GCACCACATCACGAATCAGAGGAATTGCGCCGTAAGCTCCACCAAATGCAAAACATCCGACTTTCAAAAAACCAAGAAATAGTTCCAAATAAATCATTTCTTTGCACCGCCTTTCTGCTCGGGTGCGCCGTTCAGAATAAAGATCGTCAGACTGACTGCAGCCGCAATCAGCATTAAGCTGATAGAAGAAAAGTTCCATGCGAAAATATTGATACACAGCATGACCACGCAAGAGCAGAGCATAATCGCTCTCGGCAGCATCTTCTTGTGCATCTTCTTAATCATAGTGATTGCCGCATCCAAAATTAAAATGCCCACTGCAATTTTTATGCCTTTGAACGCATTTGCAATAATAGTCAGTTCAAGAAAGTTATCCAAAAACATAGAGATCAGATAGATAACAATAAAAGACGGTACGACAATACCGAGAGTAGCTACAAGAGCGCCAATAAATCCAGCTTTTTTATATCCGGTAAAGGTCGCACAGTTAATGGCAATCGGTCCGGGGGTTGACTCCGCAATGACGGTCACATTCATCATTTCGTCATGGGTAATCCATTGTTTTCTTTCTACGCAGTTATTTTCAATCATGGAAATCATAGCATAGCCACCGCCAAAGGTGAACAAGCCAATCTTTGCAAAAGTAAGAAACAAATCAAGCAAGATATTCATTCTTGTTCGCCCTCCTTCCGATATTCGCATTGGCAGATAGTCATATCTCGATCAACGGCAAGGGATGCAGTTCTAATCAACTCAAACTGCTCGGCAAGGTAATCTGCAGCATCCTGCAAAGGGAGATAATGTGTATGATAGCCATATTTTTCTCCATAAACCAAACCTGCGGCTTTCATCACCTTCATGTGCTGAGAAATCGCAGATTCTGAGATACCAAACTTTTTAGAAAGAGAGCGCACACAATGTTTTCTTTCCAAGAGAGCTTGATATATTTTCAAACGCATTGGCTCACCCAATGCTTTTAACATACGGTCAAGTTCCATACTTTTGCCTCTTTTATTTTAGTGGTTACTTAACTATAGCACCATCGTTTGTTTAAGTCAACACTAAATTAAAAGGCCCGCAGGATTTCTCCCGCGGGCGGCGTGTGGTTAAAAAACATTTATCAAAATCTTATCACTGTTGATAATAATACTATATGCCACAAACAAATAAGTGGTCTGAAATCAAGCGATTTCAGACCACTTAGAATCAATATTCGTGTCATAGGGTAAACTCAAATATCCTCAAAAGGGCAATTTCCCACATTCTCCCACAACTTCCTTTTTATCTCTTTTTATCTCCGCTGCCCGTCCTCTTATTTCTTCTCATTTCTTCTTTTTCTTTCTTATCAATTCATGGTAATGGGCAGCACTCCATGACAAATAAGACACAACAGAAATAATGAGATTTCTCTTTATTCTCTCTCTTTTTCTCTCTATTTCTTTTTATGGGGGCAACTAAGAGATTATTAGAAAAACAAAGATTATGGGGAAAATAAGATGAAATAATATGAAAATAAGTGGAGATATGATTGGAAATTATGGGAATAGAATGGGAAATACGCAGAGGTTTACGAAGTTTTTTCTGGGTCTGCTATTTTCACGAAGTGGGGTTAAGCAGAAAGAAACCTGGATATTCCAAAGTCAATATAAGAATAAAAAAAGACCTTATCTTGCTTACTTTCCTT
>JAZQUT010000109.1:0-1134 GCA_045631405.1 Acutalibacteraceae bacterium
GCTCGTCGTAAAGACGGTTCTTACATCAAATTTGATGAAAACGCAGCAGTAATTATTAAAGAAGATAAAAACCCAAGAGGAACTCGTATTTTTGGACCAGTAGCAAGAGAGCTTCGTGATAAACAATTCATGAAAATCGTTTCTTTGGCTCCGGAAGTATTATAAGGAGGTGCCGAGTATGTCAACAATGAAAATCAAAAAAGGTGATTTAGTAAAAGTTATCGCCGGAAGAGATAAAGACAAAGAAGGCAAAGTATTAGCAGTTAACCATGATAAAAACACAGTTATCGTGGAAGGTGTTAACATGATCACAAAGCACACAAAACCAAGTGCTGCTAACCAAAACGGTGGTATTGTGAAACAAGAAGGACCTATTGATGCTTCTAACGTAATGTACATTCACAAAGGTAAAGCTACAAGAGTTGGCTTCAAGATGGATGGAGATAAAAAAGTACGTGTTGCAAAATCAACAGGCGAAGTTATTGACTAATCCAAGGAAGGAGGAACAAAGCTTTGAGTAGACTTAAAGAAATGTACCAAAATGAAATCGTTGAAGCAATGATTAAAAAGTTTGGTTATAAGAATATTATGGAAGTGCCAAAACTCGATAAAGTTGTTATCAACATGGGTGTTGGCGAAGCAAAAGATAATCACAAAGTTTTAGAATCAGCTGTAGCTGACCTTGAGAAAATCACAGGTCAAAAAGCTGTTGTTACAAAAGCTAGAAAATCAGTAGCGAACTTCAAAATCAGAGAAGGTATGGCTATCGGATGTAAGGTTACATTAAGAGGAGAAAAAATGTATGAGTTTGTTGACCGTTTGGTGAACCTTGCATTACCTCGTGTACGTGACTTTAGAGGTGTTAACCCAGATGCATTCGACGGAAGAGGTAACTACGCTCTTGGTATCAAAGAACAACTTATCTTCCCAGAAATCGAATACGATAAGGTTGACAAGGTAAGAGGTATGGATATTATCTTTGTTACAACAGCAAAAACAGACGAAGAAGCTCGTGAATTATTGAAATTATTCAATATGCCATTTACAAAATAGTAGGGAGGAAAAATTTCATGGCAAAAACATCTATGAAAATTAAACAACAACGTAAACAAAAATTCTCTACTAGAGAGTATA
>JAZQUT010000110.1:0-17269 GCA_045631405.1 Acutalibacteraceae bacterium
TTTTGTATTAAAAGGAGTTGTTCGTAAATGTTTAAATTTATGAAGAGCAAAAAGGGTTTCACCCTTGTTGAATTAATGATCGTTGTTGTTATCATGGCTATCCTCGTTGCAGTTGCAGTTCCGATTTTCTCAGCTGTTACAGCAAACGCAAAGAAGAAAACATGTATCGGTAACCAGAGAGAAATCATCTCTTCAGTTGGTAACTGGTTAATGCTTCAGCCCACTTCTGATATCGCTGGTACATTTGAAACATCAGGTGGTCAGGAAAACCCCGCAATCGTTATCGATGCTGATGGTGCTTTAGGAACCTACAAGACAGAAATTGAAAATCTCTTTAAAACTGCTCCCGTTTGTCCCGATGCAGCAAACAAGATTACTGTTACTATCTCTGCTGATACAACTGGCGCTGGCAAATCAACAGTTTCAACAGCTTGTGTAACTGCTGCTGATGTTGAAGGTGGCGCAGCTGCAGGTACAGCAACTGATCACGTTGTACCTGGTGCATAATTAAAAACTTAGTTTAACAAAAGCTCTCGGAGAAATCCGGGAGCTTTTTATTGTTCTAAATGTATTATAAAGTCTTATTAAATTATTAAAATTTATTCAAAAATTTACCATCGTTCTATTTACAAATCGGAATTAGTGTGCTACAATGACTATGTAAAGTTACGGAAAAGTTACGAAATGAACGGAGTGTATTATAAATGTTCAGCCTTATGAAATCCAGAAAGGGCTTTACTCTTGTAGAGCTTATGATAGTTGTTGTTATTATGGCAATTCTCGTTGCCGTTGCAGTTCCGATTTTCTCTGCTGTTACTGCTAATGCAATGAAAAAAACCTGTATCGGAAATCAGAGAGAAATTATATCATCAATGGGCAATTGGCTTATGCTTATGAGCACTGATAATGTTTCTGGTACCATTATAACAACCGGTGGACAGGAAAATCCTCATTGGGCTGAGGATGAAATAGTGATTTCCATTAATAATGAGGCAGTTGATGTAACAGCTGAGGTTACAGGTCTTTTTAAGGTTGTTCCGGTTTGTCCCAACGAAAACGCAAGCATTGAAATTACTATTGAGCCCGGTAACACTGAATTTGAAAATTCAAGAGCTACTGTAAAAACAAGATGTATTAATGGTGTGGATAGTGCAGACCATGTTGTTCCTGGCTTGAACTGATTTTCAGAACCCTTTTTAAAGGGTTCTATTTTTTTGTCTTTTTGTTGCTTTTCAGTTCTTATTATGGTAATATAAAATTGTAAATTTGCGAGGTGAATTTTATGTTTAAATTTTTGTGCTCCAAAAAGGGCTTTACTGTTGTTGAGCTTGGAATAACTGTTACAGTTTTAGGTATTCTTACTGCAATTGCAATACCTGCTTTTTATTCAGGAATTAAAAAGCAAAAGCAGAACGACTGCCGTAATCAGTGTATTGTAATTGAGTCCACAGTTCAAGAGGTTTTGTACGGAATGATGGACAATGGCAGAAAGCAGGAGAGAATTGGTATTGCTATATGGCCTGATGGAGTTAATAAGATACAATATAATCCTACCGGTCAGATAGTTTTTGATATTGACTCAAGCTATAACTATACTTATTACACACCTCTTAATACAAGCCTGACTATTGGTCAGCTTCGTGGTGGCTATAACTCTGATTATTCTAAAGAATCCTGTGAGTCAACCGGAAGATATCTTAAAAAGGAAAGACTTGCAAATGTTGCATTTTATACATATTTAAGTAATGCAGAAATTCCCGTTTGTCCCTTTGCAAATTATGAAAACGAAGATACTGCAGATGATTATTATTATTGCATTTTTGAGGACGGAACAGTTCGCTGCAATTGTCCTGAATGTAACGAAATAGATTAATTGTTTTTTTGGTGTGCTATGAAATTAAATGAAAACTATATTTTAAAAACGGTTGCAGGTATGCCGGTTGTTGTTCCTGTTGGTGATGCTGTTAATAACATCCGTGGTATGATTACCCTTAACGGACCTGCAGAGATTATATGGAGGGCTCTTGAAGAGGGTAAGAGCTACGAGGAAATCGTGGTAGCTATCAAGAGCGAATATGATGCACCGGAGGATGTTATCAAGGCTGATACTGATGCCTTCCTTGAAAAATTAAGAAATTATAAAATTCTGGAGTAATATTTTGAAGATTAAGGTTGCTGATTTAGTTGTTGAAGCAGATTTTTATTATGATATAATGCAGTCTCGAATTGGACCCTATGCTTGCTCTGACAACGAAAAGACAGATATTAGTATAAATGTTTCAAAACAATTTTATATTGATCGTCAGGCAGAAAATCCTCATATGACCTTAGCTGAATGTGAATGCCTTTGGAGTGGGAGCTATTTTTATGAGCAGCTTACCTGCTTCAATGGTATTATGCTTCATGCCTCCTGCGTTGAGTATGAGGGTAAGGCTTATTTGTTTTCTGCCCGTTCAGGAACAGGCAAGTCAACCCACACTCATTTGTGGCTTAAGCATTTGCCCGGTTCAAGAATCATTAATGATGATAAGCCGGCTATCAGATGCGTTGATGGGGTTTATTATGCCTACGGCACTCCCTGGAGTGGAAAAAACGACGAAAGCGTTAATATAGGTGTGCCTGTTGGTGGAATTGCATTTCTTTCAAGAGGTGAAAACTCCATAAAACGAATTCCCGGTATAAAGGCCTTAAGGCTTTTTATGGAGCAGACTGTGCGTCCGGCTGATAAGTCTCTTATGGAGAATACGCTTGAAAATCTCAACGGCGTTTTGACAGACATTCCTATTTATGAATTGTCTTGCGATATGAGCGAAGAGGCAGTAAGAACCGCTTATGAAGGAATGCGGAATGCGGAATGCGGAATGCAGAATTAAGCTTCGCAATAACTGGAAATATTACGATAAAATTGATATTTTTTGTGTGTATTTGTTTGTAATGAAAGGTGCTAAATAATGGCAAGAAAAAGAAAAGAGAAAAACGGAAAGAAGAAAAAAATTCTCCTTTCTATATTGTGTTTAATACTTGTTTTGTGTATTGGTCTTTTTGCAATTGGATTTAATTATTATCAGGGGCTCAAGGAGGCTCCACCACCTGTGGAGGATACTCTCACATACGATTTTGATGACGAGGAGCAGGCTGATGCGCTTGCAGATGACCCTGAGTTTGATAAGATTTTTGCAGGTAACGCAACAGAGTTTAAGGCATCCCTCAAGGAATGGGCAACCAACGGTGGCGATGTGATGTATTCAAAGGACGTTCTAAATGTTCTTTGCGTTGGTGTTGACACCCGAAATAAGAATACTGTTTCAGGTCTTTCAGACTCAATGATTATTGTTTCAATTAATCAGAAGCTTGGAACAATTACCATGACATCTGTAATGAGAGACAGCTTCGCTTATCTTGAATCTCCTGACGGTGTGGGTAGCTTTAATAAAATCAACTCTGCATTCCCATTCTACGGAATAGAAAATCTTATCAGCACTCTTGAAAGTCATTTCAAAATCCGTATTGATGGCTATGCGATGATTAATTTCGCGTTCTTTAAGGCTGTTATTGATGAATTAGGTGGCGTTAATGTACCTGTTCAGCAGTATGAGGCAGATTATCTTAATTCCCACTATGGCTTTGATCTTGTTTCCGGAAGCTCCGTAAACCTTAGCGGTGACGAGGCTCTTGCATTCTGCCGAAGCAGAAAATGCGATGCTGACGGTGATGTCAGCCGTACAAGAAGACAGCGTCAGACTTTGATAGGGCTTCTTCAGAAGGCTGCAACAATTCAAACCTCTGAGGTAACAGGCTATATCAAAACCTTTTTACCATTCCTTAAGACAAGCTATCAGGAGGCTGAGGTTATTTCCCTGGCAACCAAGGCAGTTGTTGGTGGTTGGGCAACCTTTGATGTTAATGAGATAGTTATGCCAGATGAGGCTTCGAGAGAGGCTCATTCAGGAGATGTATGGTATTGGGCAGTTGATTACCCACTTGCAGCTCAGACCCTTCAGAACGAAATCTACGGCTATTCTAATATAGAATTAGCAGAGGATAGGGTTTCACCCTTGGACATAAACTAAAAATAAAGCAATAAAAATGACCGAAACAGAAAATCAATTCTGTTTCGGTCATAAGTTTTTTCGTTTAGATTTCGGGGATTTCGATTGTTACTTCTCTGCCAAGATCAGAAGAACGAGCGATACCATCAATAATTGCCTGATTGTAAATGATCTGGCTTGAGGGAACGGGAGCAGGAAGATTGAATTCAATTGCATCAACGAATGAACGGATTTTCTTATCAAAGTTGTCACCGTCATTGTCGCATTCAGGAATAACAGTTTCAACACATTCGCCTGCGATGTTGTGGTAGATAGTCATAGGACCACCGATTGATCCGTTCCAGCATTCTGTTGAAGGAATACGAAGGCCACCCTCTGTACCCATAATGATTGTATCACCGGGAGTGTCACAATGCATTGCCCATGCAATACGGAAGTCGAGAACGATATCGTTTTCAAGACGAACATAAGCAGCTGCAAAGTCATCAACACCGAAAACCTCTGTGTATTCGGGCTTCTGAAGGTATTCGGGCTTCTTACCGAAGATACCTGCCTTAAAGCCTGTTACTGTAAGAGGCTTGGGATAGCCGATAGCATTGAGAACCATATCAAGTGAATAGCAACCGATGTCACCAAGAGCACCAAGACCTGCTGTATCCTCCTGAATGAAGGATGTGCCGAAGGGAGTGGGGATACCCATTCTTCTGCCACCACCGGTCTGGATGTAATAGATTTTACCAAGAACACCACTTTCGCAAATCTTTTTAACCATTTTCATATTTGCGTCAAAACGGGGCTGGAAGCCGATTGAAAGAATTTTACCACTCTTTTTCTCTGCCTTGCAGATTTCAACTGCTTCTTCAAGGGTAACGCACATGGGCTTTTCAAGAAGAACATGAACACCGTGCTCAAGAGCATAAATTGCGCAGGGAGCGTGCTCACGGTTGTATGTACAGATGGAAACTGCGTCAAGGTCTTTTTCGTTATCGATAAGCTCCTTGTCGCTTAAATAGTAGTTGCCTTCAACGCCGTTCTGCTTTGCGAAAGCCTCTGCCTTGCCGGGTACGAGGTCTGCGAAAGCAACAACCTCAACGTCCTCACATTTTAAATAGCTCTGAAGATGAGCCTCTGCAATCCAACCACAGCCGATAATACCAACCTTGATTTTCTTGCCGTCATAAACCTTTTTTTCTGTTTGCTTTTCTTTGAAAGCATCAAGAATACTTGCCATAATATACCTCCGTTCCGCTTCAGCGGATGCCGTAATTTAATACACTATAAGATTACCACATTTCCACATTTCTTTCAATAATTGTCTTGATTTTTTAGCCTTTTTTAGCCTTGGAAAACTGCACAAAATAAAGGTTTTTTATGTGGTAAAAGTGCATAAAAGCTTTGTTGTGTTGTATATTTTTTATTGAATATGCAATAATGTTCATAATTTGTTCACAATTATGCAACATTATAACAACAAGGTGGAGTTATTATAAATATGCCAATACGATACGTCGGAAATGAAAATTTCCCGTTCAAGAAAAGACCACCGAAATAATCGGTGGTCTTTTCTTGTGCCGAGATATCATATAAAAAATAAATCCTATTATTTGTAATATTTATGAATTGAATTTTGATGGTCGGTATTGTAATATATAATAGTATAATATCTATAGTTTTACTACGAGGTGTTAGTGTGGTTATATACCCCGAATCATTTAGTGTTAAGCCTAATACAGAGGCTACAGCTGCCTTTAAAAACCTTTTTAATACATCTTCTCAGACTGCAGTTCCCAAAAACCTTACTCTTCCAAGGGGTAGGTATGTTTTTATGAGCAAAAATGCAGACCACAGAGAGCTTTTTATTTCAAATACAACTGCTATTGATGAATATAAAGATGGCGAAAAGCCTAATGTGAGAAAAATCGGTTTCGCAATTGAAAATGTCAGAAATATGGAGATCGACTGCAACGATTCTGTTTTTATCATTGACGGAAATATGACTAATGTTTTTATAAATAATTGTGAAAACATTGTTCTTAAAAATCTGACAATTGTTACAGGTAAGCCGAATATTCATAAAATAACAGTTCTCAAGGCTTCCAATTTTTATGTGACATTTAAAATTGATGAGGCAAGTGATTTCAGAGAAGAAAATGGCGAATATTATTGGTATGGAACAGATTATAAAATGAGCTTTGCTGATTTTCAGAATAGTGGTTGGTGGATGCCTACTGCAACCCCCGAAAACTATTTCCATATAAAGAGAAGTGATGCTCATCCCTTTCAGGGTGCTTCAAACATCCGTCAGATTTCTGACAGAGTTTTCAATGTAAGATATCTTACACCCAAAAGCTTTGTTGAAGGACAAATTTTTTATATCTTTCCGGTAATTCGTGATCAGGTTGGTATTCTTATTGAAAATTCAAAAAAGATAACCCTGAAAAATGTTAAGCAGCATTACAACAAGGGTTTTTCCCTTATTGCTCAGAATAGTGAGAATGTAACCTTGGAAAAGCTTGATTTTTCACCCATAAAAAATAGTGAGGTTGACTTTTGCTCAATCGGAGATTTTATGCACTTCAGTATGTGCAGAGGAAAAATTGCAGTGAGGGATTGCAATTTGGACGGAGCAGGCGATGATGCTTGTAATGTTCACGGAATATATTTTAAAATAGTTGAAAGCAACAAGGATAAGCTCACACTTAAGTTCCCACATCCTCAGACCTATGGTCTTGAATGTATAAGAGAAGGGGACACAATTGCCTTTGTTGACCCCGAGACCCTTGTTGAGGTTGGCAGAACCAAGGTTTTAAAGGCGACCTTAAGAGACAAATATTATTATGATATAACAACTGCTACCTATGATGCACCCTTGGGAGCAGGTGGGGTTGTTGAAAATGTTTCATCTAATCCTGATTTCGAGTTCAAGGGTAACAGTATAAACAGAGTTGTTACACGAGGTGTTCTTGCAACAACCCGAGGTAAAATAAGAATAGAAAATAATAAATTTCTGAACACAGGTATGAGTGGTATTCTTATTTCGGACGATGCAAGGGAATGGTTTGAGAGTGGCTGTGTGAGCGATGTTGTGATTCGTGGTAATGCTTTTATGAACTGCGAGGAGGATGCAATTCTCATTAAGCCTGAAAATCAAAAATATAATGGTCCTGTTCACAGAAATATATTAATAGAAAACAACCTTTTTGTTTTAAACGGTACACACGCGATTAATGCATCCTGCAGCTCGGATGTGGTAATTAAAGGGAATACCTATGCAGGCAATCCGAAAAATGACAAATATGTAGTTGCCGACAGAGTGGAAAATCTTGTGACGGACAAATAAAAACAAAAGCCGTCCTTAAAGGATGGCTTTTGCTTTTAGAGATATCAGTTTATTTAACCTTGAAGGACTGGCAGCATGTAGCGTCAACTGATTTTGCGTCACAGTTACAAGCGCCAACCTCAATAGCGTTCTTTGTGCAGTAGTTTGCGTTCTTTGCATGGTACATACAAGTGTCAACTGTACAACCGATGCTATTGTTTTTCTGTTCGTTCATAATTACAACCTCCTAATAATTCAGGCATATGGATGAATTCCTATACCTATATTATTATGTGATGGTTTTTTAAAAATAATCAGAGGTATTAAAATGAAAAAAGAAAATGTTTTGAAAAGCTGTTATTCGATTTTGAGAAGAACAACGCCTTTAAGCTTTGATTGTGGAAAAATTTGTAAAGGAAAATGCTGTAAGGGTGACGAGAAAACAGGTATGCTTCTTTTCCCTGGTGAAGAGAAGCTTATTGACCCTGCTATAAATATAATAGAAACAGAGAGTGGAGAAAGGCTTGCAGTGTGCAACGGCACATGCGACAGAAACCGTCGTCCTCTTTCTTGCAGAATTTATCCCTTGTTCCCAATTGTGACAGAGGAGGGGAATGTTAAGGTAATTTTTGATTTAAGGTCAGATTGCCCATTGATGAATGGCGAATATAAGTATAGAAGAGATTTTGTTAAAGCAGTAAGAAGAGTCGGTAAATACTTGTTGCTTAATGAGGAAACGGCTGAGTATTATAAAGGTCTTGTAGAGGAGCAGGAAGAGTCGCTTGAATTGTTGGAAAAATTTATTTGAAAAATTTTAAAAAAAGTGTTGACAAAAAAGAAGGTGTCTGTTATATTATAACTGTAAATAGTAATCATTACTATTTATTGTTGTGAAAGGAGATGGTTATATGAGAAGCTCAAAGCAGAGAGATGAGGTTTTAAGAGTTTTGAAATGCTCTTGTGACCATCCGACAGCTGATATGATTTATGAACGAGTCAAGGAAAGGATTCCCAATATCAGCCTTGGTACCGTTTATAGAAATCTCGGTCAGCTTCACGATGAAGGACTTATAACCATCGTGGAAAGTAGTGATAAAAAGGGTCACTATGAGGGAAACCTCGAAGACCACATCCACTTTTTATGCAAGAAATGTGATATTATTACAGACATTTTTTGTAAGAACGAGGTTCCTAAGGTGTTCGATAATTTAGGACATCAGGTCGAATCTCAGAAAACAGTTTATTACGGAATCTGCAAAGATTGCCGAAATAATATATAAAATGAAATTAATTAAAAAGTATTTTTAAAGGAGTCAATTGTTATGAAAAAATGGAAATGTTTAGTATGCGGTCAGATCGTTGAAGGAGAACACGCACCTGAGGCTTGCCCTCTTTGCAAAGCTCCCGCAGAAAAATTTGTTGAAGTTAAAGATGAAGAAATGACTTGGGCAGCAGAGCATGTTCTCGGTGTTGCTAAAGGCGTTAGCGAAGAAATCATCGAAGGTCTTCGTGCAAACTTCCAGGGCGAATGCACAGAGGTTGGTATGTATCTTGCAATGGCTAGAGTTGCTCACAGAGAAGGTTATCCCGAAATCGGTCTTTACTGGGAAAAAGCAGCTTATGAGGAAGCAGAGCATGCAGCTAAATTTGCAGAGCTTCTCGGTGAGCTTGTAACAGATTCAACAAAGAAAAACCTTGAAATGAGAGTAGAGGCAGAAAACGGCGCAACACTCGGTAAGTTCGAGCTTGCTAAGATGGCTAAAGAGCAGAACCTTGATGCTATCCACGATACAGTTCACGAAATGGCTCGCGACGAAGCAAGACACGGTAAAGCATTCGAAGGTCTTCTTAAGAGATACTTTGGTTAATTAAAATATAAAGAACCTCATATATTCAATGAGAGGAGGCGTTAATATGAAGAAAAATGTTTTGATAGCAGTTCTGGCGTTACTAGTAGTTGGTGGTGGCGGTTTTATCGCAGGTGAAAAGCGTGGCGAAAAAAATGCAGTTCCTGAAACTACAGTTGAAAGCACAACTGATGCGGTGGTAAATGAAGTTGTTGCTCCCGAAACTACTGAAAAGGTTGTTGAAGAAGCTCCTGCCACAGAGGTTCCTGCCCCTGTAACAGAAAATGTTGTGGTTACTGAGAAAATAGTTTATGTTACTGAAAAGAAGGCTGAGCCTGAAACAGCAGCAACTAAGAAAGCTGTAGAAACTACAGCTAAAGTGAATAAAGAGCCCGAAGTAGTCAAAACTACAAGTGAAGCAGTCAAGAAAATCTCTCGCGACGAGGCTAAGAAGATCGCATTGAATCATGCAGGTCTTAAAGAGTCTGATGTCAGAGGCTTGGAAGTTGAACTTGATCTTGAAAAAGGCGCCTACGAGTATGAGGTTAGCTTTGAAAGTGGTAAGTACGATTACGATTACGAAATAGACGCTGTCAGCGGAAAAATCAAGTTTTCTGAAAAGGATTTGGATGACTGAATCAAATAAATTGATTAGGAGAGTCCTTTTATGAAATATGAATGTCCTTGTGGATATGTTTATGACCCTGAATTAGGGGATCCTGATAGTGGTATCGCACCCGGTACGGCGTGGGAAGATATTCCTGATGATTGGGTTTGTCCCGTATGCAGTCTTGGAAAAGACGTTTTCAGAGAAGTATAATCCGAAAACCGACGGAACTACGGTTTCGTCGGTTTTTTAGGGAGTCTTTTAGTTTACATATTTTGGGAGGCTAAGTCTATGGATAAAACGGCATTGTTTAATTTATCATACGGAGTTTATGTTGTAACAACCTGGGTCAATGGTAAGGCAACGGGCTGTACGGCCAATTCAGCTATGCAGATAACCTCGACTCCTGCTACTGTTGCAGTTTCAATTAACCACGATAACTATACAAATGCTTGCATTAAGGATACAGGTGTTTTTGCTCTTAATATTCTTGGCGAAAATGTTGATCCTATGGTTATTGGCTCTTTTGGCTTCAGAAGTGGTAAGGATGTTGATAAATTCGAGGGTGTTGAGCCCCTTGTTAAAGGCTATCTGCCTGTTTTACCCGATGCTATGAGCTATATAACCTGCAAGGTTATTGACACTATGGAAACAGCTACTCATACTGTTTTTCTCGGCGAGGTTACTGACGCAGGAAATCTTAAAAAGGACACTCCCATGACCTATAAATATTATCACGAGGTAGTTAAGGGTACAGCGCCCAAGAATGCGCCGACATATACTGGAGACTGAAATGAAGAACATTGTTTTAATTGGTATGCCCGGTGCGGGGAAAAGCACTATCGGTGTTATACTTGCTAAGAGTCTGCTCTTTGATTTCTGCGATACGGATCTGAGTATTCAGAAGGAGACAGGGGAGAGCCTTTGCGACACTATATCAAAAATCGGTATAGATGAATTTATCAGACTTGAAGAGGCTGTAATCTGCAAGCAGGCTTTTGTGAATTCTGTTGTGGCGACAGGTGGTAGCGCAGTTTATGGGGAAGGTGCTATGGCTAAGCTTAAGGAAAACGGAATAATTGTTTATCTTAAGGTTAGTCCTGATGAGCTTCAGGGCAGAATTAAAAATATACATACCCGTGGTATTGCCATGAAGGCAGGAACAACCATAGCTGAGCTTTATAACGAAAGAGCACCTCTTTATGAAAAATATGCAGATATTACTGTTGAATGTGACGGCAGGACTGCAGAGGAATGTGTTGATTTAATTGTAAACAGCTTATAAAAAATGAGCCTATCTGAATTCAGATAGGCTCATAAGTTTTGTTTAATTATCAGATAACAAACTGCAAAGCGCAGAATGCAGCGTAAATTCCAAGAAGGGAAATACCCTGCCAGCGAGAAAGTTTTTCTTTGATCAGGGTTGGTACTGTGAGAATGAGCATAACCAATAACATTACGGGAATGTCGATTATCAATGAAGAGTTTATTCCGTTAATGAAGCCTGAAGCAGGAACATCGAAGGGGTTGATTGTAATAGCTGCGCCACTTACAAGAACAAGGTTGAAGAGGTTAGCACCGATAATGTTACCGAGAGAAAGTGAGCCGTGACCCTTAATAAGGGATGTGATTGCAGTTACAAATTCGGGAAGAGATGTACCGAGGGCAACGATTGTAAGACCGATAACCTTTTCGGAAACACCTAAACCGGTTGCGATTGCTGTTGCATTGTCAACGAGTAAGTCTGCGCCCCATGCAATAAGAGCAGCACCGAGAACTAAAAGGATGATATCCTTAAGAAGAGAGTCCTTTGTGCCTGATTCCTTTGTTTCAACAACATGGTCCTCGCCACTTGCAGCCTCAAGAGCTTCCTCGCTAACAAGAGGACCATGCTCCTCTTCCTGCTGAACTGTATCTATATCAGCGCCGCTTTTTTTCATACGAGCAACGGTCAAAATCATATAGATTACAAATGCTGAAAGAAGAATTATACCACTGATTCGGGTGAATGTGCCTGAGAAATAGGAGATGAAGCAGTAAAATGCAGCAGCGCCGAAGAAGAAGGCAACAGGGATTTTTAAGCTTTTTTTTGCAGCAACACCGGGCTTGATAGCAATTGTTAATGCTGCGATAAGTGATGTGTTACAGATGATTGAGCCGATTGCATTGCCATAGGCGATTGAGCCTGAGCCCTGAGCAGCAGCACCTGCTGAAACCATAACCTCGGGGAGAGTTGTACCGATCGAAACAACAGTTGCACCGATAAGGATTTCAGGTAAATGGAAACGGCGAGCGATACCTGTTGCACCGTCAACGAACCAGTCGCCACCCTTGATGAGCACAACAAAGCCCAATGCTAATAAAAGAACGTTTACTATCATTTTGAAATCTCCTTCTAAATGGAAAAATAAAAAACGAGGCTGAGAGCCTCGCCAAAACGACAAAGAAAACGGGCTTTCACCCGAATAGATTTGACAGACTCCACCTTTATTCACTTGTATATATATTATACAGTTATAAATCACTTATGTCAACAAATGTTATTTTTTAAACAATTTTTTCGTTGATTTCAAGTGGTTGTAGTAATATAATAAGGTAAAAGATTTTATTATACGCACCTGAGGGTGCTATAACTCTCCACCACGCCAAAGACAAGCTTCGGCGTGGTCCCCCTCTCTGCACCAGAGAGGTTTGTTAGGTGGTGATTATATGAATAACGAAAATTTTGTTCCACAATGGATTTTAGATAGTAAGACTGCGCCTCACGAGGTTAACAGGGAGGCTGACAAAATTGTTGGCAGTTATGTGTCGGCTCTTATGAAGCGAGGCTTTTCTCAAAAGGAAATCGGCATACTTATGGTGCAGGCGTTCACCTTACCCTTATCTGAGGTTGAAAAGAGGGTTGACGCTGTGCTCTCCTGCGCTGAGGTTGGAGAAGAGGAAAGCGCAAAAAGACTTTGCGCCTTCACTGTATCAAAGGGGTATTTGTTCTCGGGGGATGAAAGCGACCCTTGTGAAATTATTGAGCTTCTAAAATCAAAGTACGGCAAAAGGGCTGCCTTTGAAACTGTTCTCACATTCCCCGAAATCCTTTCAGTATGGAAAAGAGCAGAGGTAAGAGACAACGAGAAATATAAAGCTGAAAATCAAAAGGCAGAATACATTTTAAACGAGGTTTCAAGTGTTTTCTCTGAAATATAAAATTAAAGCTCCCATTGATTTTCTCAATGGGAGCCGTTTTTATTTCATAAGCTCATCTGCAAGAGCTTCAAGCTGTCTGAGGTTTTCTTCATTCATTGCAGATTTAATCGTTACTGTTGTATCGGTGTAGGTAATGTCCTTGCATTTTTCGAGCATACCTTTAATTACTTTAGCGGCAGTGGGGAACCAGCTGCCGTTTTCGATTATACCGATAGTTCTGTTCTGATACTGTCTTTCTCTCAAGCCGTCAACAAAGCTTCTCATGAAGGGGAAAATATCAGAATTATAGGTGGTGGTTGCGAGAACCAGCTTTCCGTAACGGAAAGCATCTTCAATTGCTTCTGCAAAATCATCTCTTGCAAGGTCTGTTACAGTAACCTTGGGACAACCCTTTTCCTTTAAAATTTCTTCAAGCTTTAAAACTGCTTTTTTAGTGTTTCCGTAAATTGAGGTGTAGGCAATTACTACGCCCTCGCTTTCAACAGAATAGGATGACCAGGTGTTATAAAGATTAAGATAATAGCTCAGATTTTCTGTTAAAATCGGTCCGTGGAGAGGACAGATTTTTTCAATATCAAGGTTTTCTGCTTTTTTTAGAAGGTTCTGAACAGGTGTGCCGTATTTACCAACAATACCGAAATAATAGCGACGAGCCTCGCAAGCCCAGTCCTCTTCTGCATCCAATGCACCGAATTTACCGAAGCCGTCTGCAGAGAAAAGAATTTTATCTTTACTGTCATAGGTTACGATAACCTCGGGCCAATGAACCATTGAAGCAGTAACGAATGTAAGCACGCGACCACCTAAATCAAGGGTATCGTTTTCGCCTACGATAATCTGACGGTTGTTATAATCTGTGCCGAAGAAATTGCTTATCATAGCGAAAGCCTGTTTTGAAGCAACGATTTTGGCATCGGGATAGGCTTCCATAAAAGCATCGACACTTGCTGAATGGTCGGGCTCCATATGCTGAACGATAATGTAATCAGGTGCCTTGCCGTCTAAAGCCACCTTAATATTGTTCAACCATTCCTCTGTAAAGTTGATATCAACGCTATCTAAGACGGCAGCTTTTTCACCCTTTACGATGTAAGAGTTGTAAGCCATACCGTTAGGAACAACATACTGTCCCTCAAATAAATCTATTTTATGGTCATTTACACCAACATAAATAACTGAATCTGTGATTTTCATATTTTGTCTCCGTTGTAAAAATTTATTACATATTATGATACACTTTTTTGTAATATTTTTCAATGGTAAACTGTTGTAAAGAATTGTTTTTATGATATAATTTTTTGTGAAATATAGATTTTTATTCGGGAGATAAATTTATGACAAACAAAGAGAAAATGCATTCGGGAATGATTTATTATCCGAGTGGTGACGATATAATGGTTGAGCAGTTAGGTTATGTCAATAAGCTTTATGATTTTAATATGACAAGACCAACCGAGCTTGACAAAAGAAACGAAATGCTCAAGGAAATGTTTGCAGAAATAGGCGAGGACTGCTATATTGAGCCACCATTTCACGCTAACTGGGGTGGTCACCATGTTCATTTCGGTAAGTCTGTTTATGCGAATTTTGGTCTTACAATGGTGGATGATACTCATATTTATGTTGGGGATTACACAATGTTTGGACCAAACGTTGTTGTGGCAACTGCAGGGCATCCGATACTCCCTGAGCTTCGCGAGAAGGCTTATCAATATAATATGCCTGTTCATATCGGTAGAAATTGCTGGATTGGCGCAGGTGCAGTTATTCTCCCCGGTGTTACGATAGGTGATAATACTGTTATCGGTGCAGGTAGCGTTGTTACAAAAGATATTCCTGCAAATGTTGTTGCGGTGGGAAATCCTTGCAAGGTGCTTCGCGAAATCAGCGACCATGACAGAGAGTTTTATTTTAAAGATAGAAAGATTGATTACGATAACTTATAAGTGGCAAGTTGGAATTGGCAAGTTTCGGGTCTGCGACGCGATTTGTAATAGATGCCAGTAGCCAGATGCCAGATACCGGATACCAGTGTCGGGGCAAAGCCGATTATAAAATGCGGAATGCGGAATTCGGAATGCGGAATGAAGGGTGCTGCGCACGGCAATGTAATTTTTATTGACGAGTTTTGTAGAATGGTGTATAATTATTGTAACCTTTGAAAAGGCGAAAGGAGAATTTATATGGCTTTATTTAAAAACACCAAAAATCAGAATATGACAGAAGGTCAGAAGCTTACTGCAAGATATAATAGCGCAAGACACAATATTTTGCTTGTTATTGCATTTACATTAATTAACTGTGTATTGTATGCTGTGGGTAGTAGCTCCTATTTCCTTTTCTCTGCGGCAATACCTTATTATCTTGTAATGGATGGACTCTATTTTACAGGTAAAATGCCTGCTGAATGGTATGATGTGGATTTTCAACCTGACCCTGATAGCTTTTTATATGTGTGTCTGGCTATTGCAGTTGTTATTGTGGCTTTCTATGCTCTTACATGGTTCCTTTCAAAGAAGCATGGCTATGGTTGGCTCGTTGCGGCGCTTTTGTTGTTTGTTGCTGATACCTTTGTGTTGTTTTATTTTACAGGGTTCACAGAAGATATGATTCTTGATTTTGTGTTCCACGCATGGGTTCTTATTTCTCTTGTGAGCGGTATTATTGCAGCAGTCAATCTTAAGAAATTACCTGAGGAAGAGCCTTATATCCCTCAGGAAAATCAAATGTATAGCTACATTCCTCAGCAGGAAATGCCCGTTGAAAATAATGAGGCTTATGCACCTGTTGAAACTGTTGCTACAGAAACAGAAGATAATCAGGAAATTAATCAATAAAATAATTGTTGCCCCTGTAACCTTGGTGGTTGCAGGGGCAATTTTTATATCTCTTCAATATCATAAGGTGTTGTCTGGTAAACGAAGTAGTTGAGCCAGTTGGAATAGAGAAGATTTGCGTGAGAGCGCCATGTGTTTAATGGCTGCTTTGTTATATCGTCATTGGGGAAATAGTGGGCAGGCATTTTGATGTCAAGTCCTGCGTCCTTGTCACGAAGGAACTCGTTTTTGAGAGTTTCTGTGTCATATTCAGAGTGACCTGTAACAAAAATCTGTTTGCCGTTTTCGGTTGAAACGATATAGATGCCTGCTTCATCAGAGGAAGCGAGGATTTTAAGCTCGGGTACCTTTTCAATTTCTTCTCGTTTTACAGTTGTATAGCGAGAGTGAGGAACCTTGAACTCATCGTCAAAGCCTCTTAAGAGAATTGACTGCTTGTAATCAGCAGTGTGGGTATAAATACCTGAAAGCTTTTCGGGCATTTCATATTTATTTATGCCGTAATGGTAATAAAGACCTGCCTGAGCACCCCAACAGATATGGAAAGTGCTTGTAACATGAGTTTTGGACCATTCCATTATTTCGCAAAGCTCTTCCCAATAGGTAACCTCTTCAAAGGGCAGCTTTTCAACAGGTGCGCCTGTGATAATAAGACCGTCAAACTTTCTGTGCTTAACATCATCAAAGGTTTTATAGAATGCCAAAAGGTATTCCTTTGGGGTGTGCTTCGGAACATGGGATTTTGTATGAATTAACTCCAATTCCACCTGCAAGGGAGAGTTTCCTAAAAGGCGGGAAAGCTGAGTTTCTGTTTCCGTTTTCTTCGGCATGAGGTTCAGAACCAGAATTTTTAAGGGACGGATGTCCTGAGTGATAGCGCGAGTGTCAGTCATAACGAATATATTCTCTTTTTCAAGAGCCTTGACTGCAGGTAGCTCGTCAGGTAATTTGATAGGCATGCCTCATACCTCCTTTTCATAAAATGTAAAATGCAAAATGCAGAATGCAAAATTTTGGGTGCTGCGCACGGCAATTATATTATGCCGGCTGCAAGCCCCGAAACGTTTTGCTTCGGCAAAACATATCACTCAAACCGAAGGTTTGAATATCACACGCGTTAGCGTATATCACTCGCAAAGCGAATATCGCTGAGAATGATGCGCAGTATCATTCTCCAAGGGCTTGTTTGATATCTTCAATAAGGTCTTCTGCATTTTCAAGACCGCAGGAAAGACGAACAAGGTTTGCAGTAATTCCGCAAGCTTCAAGCTCTGCATCGTTCATCTGACGATGGGTTGCGCTTGCAGGATGTAAGCAACAGCTTCTTGCATCTGCAACATGAGTTTCGATTGCGATAAGTTTGAGCTTTTTCATAAACTCTTCTGCTGCTTTTCTTCCGCCCTTAACAC
>JAZQUT010000111.1:0-32598 GCA_045631405.1 Acutalibacteraceae bacterium
TTAGTGATCCGGCGGTATGTGAGTGGAAATGCCGTCGCTCAACGGATAAAAGCTACCCTGGGGATAACAGGCTGATCTCCCCCAAGAGTCCACATCGACGGGGAGGTTTGGCACCTCGATGTCGGCTCATCACATCCTGGGGCTGGATTTGGTCCCAAGGGTTCGGCTGTTCGCCGATTAAAGTGGTACGCGAGCTGGGTTCAGAACGTCGTGAGACAGTTCGGTCCCTATCTGTCGTGGGCGTAGGAAATTTGAGGAGCGCTGTCCCTAGTACGAGAGGACCGGGATGGACGCACCGCTGGTGCATCGGTTGTCACGCCAGTGGCACGGCCGAGCAGCTATGTGCGGATTGGATAAACGCTGAAAGCATCTAAGCGTGAAGCCATCTCCAAGATTAGATTTCCCATAGCGTAAGCTAGTAAGACCCCTCATGGACTATGAGGTTGATAGGCTGCATGTGTAAGCGTGGTGACACGTTCAGCTAGGCAGTACTAATAGGTCGAGGGCTTGTCCTTTCTTCATTTGGTTCTTATACCACTTCCTTTGTTCAGTTTTGAGGGTGCATAACTCTTCAGTGAAACGCACCTTTAGCTCAGTTGGTAGAGCACCTGACTCTTAATCAGGGTGTCCAGGGTTCGAGTCCCTGAAGGTGCACCATATTCCTGTTTTGATCCACGAGATATGTGGCCCGTTGGTCAAGTGGCCTAAGACTCCGGCCTCTCACGCCGGCAACACGAGTTCGAATCTCGTACGGGTCACCATTTTTTTAGGAATAAACGGTGACAAAGCTGTTTATAATATTATTAGTCGGTGTTGATGGCGTTGAGGGTCCACCCGTTCCCATCCCGAACACGGTAGTTAAGCTCAACAGCGCCGAAGATACTTGGTGGGAAGCCGCCTGGGAAAATAGGGCGATGCCGACACTACAAAGCAATCACTCAATAGAGTGGTTGCTTTTTTCTTTTTGTGCGATAAAATAGTATAAAAACAGCAGTTGCAAAAGCAACTGCTGTTTTTTATTAGTCAAAATAACATTCCACTCTGTTAATCGGCACACCCATAGAGGAAAAGCGTTTTTCATACTCGGTCATTACATTTCCTTCCATATATTCAGAATTATGAAGGTCAAATGTAAGCTTTTCCATTCTGATACCGAACTCCTTGAATTCCTCCAAGGAGAAATCAAAAAGACCTCTGTTATCGGTTTTAAAATAGATTGCGCCGTCTTTTTTGAGAATTTTTTTGTAAATTGCAAGAAAGGTTTTGTATGTAAGCCTTCTCTTTTCGTGACGGGCCTTTGGCCAGGGATCAGAGAAATTGAGATAAATTCTGTCAATACTACCCTCGGGGAAGATTTCCTCCAATTCCTTTGCGTCAACACAGCAAACTCTCACATTTGAAAGCCCTGAGTTTTTAACCTTTTCTGCTGCTATAACGAGAACATCAGAAACCTTTTCAACTGCAAGGAAATTCACATCAGGGTCTTTTGCAGCAGTACCCACAATAAAGTCACCCTTACCACAGCCGATTTCAATTCTTATGGGGTTATCGTTTCCGAAAAGTGCCTGAGAGGTATTACCCTCAGCCTTTAAATCCTTAATAACAATATTACCGCAGGCTTCAAGACGCTCTGCACCGTGTTTTTTCTTATGTACTCTCATTTTTTTACACCTTAAACCTTATATATGTTCTGTCATCAAAAGATATATTATCCTTTGCCTTACCCTTTGTTGAACGATATTCTCCGTCACAAAGAGGATTATTTATCAATTCTTCCTTTAAAAGCCTTTCACTTTCAGCAAGTGTTGCTTTAAGATAGGGATAACCATCGGAAGCAAGGACGATTTCGTCACCCATATTCACTTTATGAATAATTATGTGTTCATCAGGAACAGGCATCCCGTTCAGAACGCCATACGAAAATCTGCCTGTCTTATTAGCAAAAATGTGTTGCTTTTCCAATATGGGCATAATAAACTCTCTGCCCACATCATTTTCAAGGAGCTCCTCCTGAGTTTTGCCTTCCCTTTTTGCCATTTCTAAAACAAGCGCCCTTACATAAGCATTTATTCTGTCAATTTCTTTTTCGTGAGGAAAAAGCTTACCATTTATAAGGCACTGACAATCCCCTATACTCCAGATTTCATTTCTTAATTTACTGAAAATGATTGCGCCTGCTGCCGCAGCGCCCTTAGGCTCATTCACCTCATAAAGCTCAGAAACCTTGTCGGTGATTTTATCAACAGCCTCTCTGGCAGTAATATCTTCCTCAAAAAGAGCAATTGCCTCACAGATTTTCTCGCTTGCTCTTCTGCCACCTGTTGAGCCGTCAAAGGCTCTGGCGTTTTTAGCAGTAACGCCGTCAATAACCGCTATAAAATTACATGTAATCAAAAGCGCATCCTCATTTTTATCAGACGCCATATTTTTTCCACATATAAATTTTTCGATTATTTCCACAACATCACCACCAAATCCTGAAATATTATAAGGGTTCTTAAAAGATTTGTCAATTTACTCTTGTTTTCCAAACAAACTTTATATATAATGTTTGATATTATTCATTAAGGATTTGATAATATGGAAAATTCTAATAAAAATGATTCTTTGGGCTTGAGTCTAAATAAAAAAACAATGGCAACAATTTCGCTTGTGCTTATAGCGATACTTGCTTTCATAGGCTTTCTGACACAAACTCTTCCTCGTGGAGAATACCAGATTATAAGCAATGATGGGCACGAGGCAATTGTTGACGGAACCTATACAGTTCTTGAAGACTACAAAATGCCCATATGGAAAATAATCCTTTCCCCCATTCTATGTATGGGTAGCAGCTATGCAGGAACAGGTATTGCAATAATTGCTATTATCGTCCTTATCGGTGGCGCATTCCTCATTCTTGATAAATGTGGAATTCTTAAATACATAATGGCAACGCTTATTAATAAGTATAGCGACAAAAAGTATACCTTAATGGCAATTGTTATCTTTGTTTGTATGCTTTTAAGCTCAACTGCAGGTGTGCTTGAGGAATCAATAACCCTTGTACCTATTGCTGTTGCAGTTTCGCTTGCTATGGGCTGGGACTCACTTGTTGGACTAGGCCTGAGCCTTGTTTCGATTGCTTGGGGCTTTACTGCAGCAACCTTTAATCCCTTTAATGTTGTAACCGTTCAGAAGCTTGCAGATTTAGAGATTTTTTCGGGGCTTTGGCTTCGCCTTATAGTTTTTGTAGGTGTATATCTCGTTCTTTTCTTATTTCTTTTCTTATACGCCAAGAAAATTGAAAAGGACCCTACAAAATCTATCGTTTACGAATCCGACAAGGCTCTCCGTGAAAAATTCACAATGACCGATGCAGAGGTAGTGCTTGGAAATCCCGATATTCGCAAGGGCACAAAAGCTTTCGTAATATGCATTTTAATAGATGCAATATTCATAGTTCTTGATTTCGCTTTGAATTTAGGTGGTGGACTTTCACTTCCTGCTATGGGATTGCTCTTCACCATAGGTGGCCTTTTAGCAGGTCATTATTCAGGCTTAAAGGGCAAGCAGCTTGCTAAAAGCTTCTGGCAGGGTGCCAAAACAATCGCCCCTGCAGCGCCTCTCATTATTTTTGTTATAGCAATTTCCTATGTTCTTAACGAAGGAAAAATCATGCATACAATTCTCTATGAATTGAACAATGCTATGCACGGTGTTTCACCATATATTGCAATATTCATTCTTTTTGCAGTTATTGCAATTCTTGAATTCTTCATTGGTAGTGGTACTGCAAAGGCGTTCCTTATAATGCCTCTTGTTGCTCCTCTTTCCGACCTTGTTGGCATCACAAGACAGAGCGTTGTTACAACCTTCTGTATTGCAGACGGCTTCACAAATCTTCTTTATCCCACAAGTGGACTTATGATTATCGCAATCGGTCTTATAGGCGTCTCCTATGGGAAATGGCTCAGATGGTCATGGAAGCTTTTTGTAGCAGAATTCGGTTTCTCAGCTCTCATAATGCTTCTTATGGTTGCAATAAATTATCAATAAAATGTAAAATTATATATAAAAAATTCCGAAAGCTTAAAGCTCTCGGAATTTTTATTTTTATTCGAAATCGTCTTCGTCTAAATCAGGAGCACCGTAATCAGGCTCTGTGCTTTCAACAACCTTTTTACCCTCTTTGAAGCCGTCCTCTACAACAATTGTTTCGTCAATCCAATCATCGTAATACTCTTCTTCTGTAATCTCTAAATCTTCGTCGGGGTCTAAATCTGCATTAAAATCATGGCGTTTCTTTGCGATAACAATAACCACAGCAATAACACCAATAGCAAGAACACTTAATGCAACAATCAAAGGAACATTAACCTTATCCTCTTTATCGATATTTTCAGGAATATCCTCAAAATCTGCGGTAATTCTTACTTCCTCTGCAGGCATAATAAAGTCTAAAAAGTCTGTAGCCTTACCATTTATTTTAATACTTCCCTGAACAAGTCTTTTACCCTTATCAGGTGTTACTGTAATTGCAACCGGTTCACCTAAGCTTGCACTTTGTGGGCTGACCTCAATTTTACCACCAACAACATCCTCTATTATTATATCGTATGCTATGGTCTTCTCATCGGTAACCCATTTTGCATAGATTACCATTTCTTCCTTTGCTTTATCCTTTAAGAAATCCCATTTAGTTTTAAACTTGGAATCTGCATACCAGCCTGCAAAAACATAGCCCTTTCTTATGGGCTCCTCAGGCTCAGGTAAAAATCCCGGACCATTAAGAACTGTTTTCAAGCGTCTTTGTCCATTATTCCTTTCGAGATAAACATAGAATGAACCCTCAGGAAGAGGTGGATCTGTACTCTCTTCTACAGTTTCAGGCTCGGTTGCAGGCTTATCATCCTCTACGAAAGCATTAGCATTCTGATTATTGTTGCCATTATTCGCCTGTGTTTCTCTGGGCTTTGTTGTCTGAGCTGACGCAGGCTTTTTGCTTGGCTTTTCCGTAGTCTGTTTTTCGGTAGTATTTTTTTCAGTCTGCTTTTCCGTTTCCTTTTGGGGTTCTTTTTCAGTTTCCTTTTCAGTTTCAACAGGAATTGTTTCAGCCTGAGTTGTCGGCTCAATAGGCTGAATGTTGAAATCAAAATCCACATCTCCATTTTCAGCAAAAACAGTTACAGAGCTGCAAAACATACATAATATGGCAATTAAGCAAATTATAATTTTTGAAAATTTACGTGTCATATTTTTCCGCCTTAAGTGAAAGTAATTTTAAATATTAATAGGTAGAATCCATATTCTCATTAACAATCTCTTTAACCTCTTTAACAAAGGTAGAGCTTGCTATTTTCTCCTGAAGCATTTTATAGAAAAGCTCCTCGTCAATAGGAAGAGATACCTTTTCACCTAACCAGGATGAAAGGAATGCAGCATTGGAAATCATAAGACCATTGATGCCCTCCTGACCTGATGCAACAAGCTCCTCACCTCTGAGGATTGCAGCAGCAAACTTGTTCATAACCTCAGGATGCTGAATATTTCTGCCGTCAAGCTCTGCTTCAAAGGTTTCATATTCAATGCTACCAAAGCCTTCTGTTGCATTCATTGTGAAATCAGAAAGAGCCTCTTTAAGCTCGCTGACAATAAGCTTTCCATCCTCGCAGATAAGCTTTGCCTTATCGAGAGTGATTTCAAGTCTGTTTGTACCGGGGTAATCACCTGTTGTTGTGATAAATGTACCTGTTGCGCCATTGGGGTACTCAGCATAAATCATAACATCGTCTTCAACCTCAATGTTATGCCATTTACCCTCGTGACAAACTGCAGTAATTTTTTCAGGCATACCACAAATCCACTGCCAGAGGTCAAGCTGATGAGGACACTGATTAAGAAGAACGCCGCCGCCTTCTCCTGACCAGGTTGCACGCCATCCACCTGAGTTATAATATGTCTGGGTTCTATACCAGTCAGTGATAATCCATGTTACTCTCTGAAGGGCACCATATTTTCCACTGTGAACGATTTCATGAGCCTTTCTGTAAAGGCAGTTTGTTCTCTGATTAAACATAATAGCGAAAATCTTATCGCTCTTATCTGCAACAGCATTCATTTCTCTTACCTGCTTTGTATATACACCTGCAGGCTTTTCGCTCATTGCATGAAGACCCTTTTCAAGAGCCTCAATAACAAGAGGAGGATGGTCATAGTGAGGAGTTGCAATAAGAACTGCATCAACCTCGCCTGAATCCATAAGAGCAGACGCAGTGTCATATGTTTTAACCTCAGGAAGCTGCTCCTTAGCCCACTCTAATCTGTCAGGCTTGATATCAGCAACTGCAGTAATCTCGATTTCGGGCATTTTACCCTGAAGAGCATTTTTAATATGGCTTGAACCCATATTACCAACACCAATAATACCTAAACGAACCTTTTCCATAAAAATCAAATCCTCCGTTTAATTTATAGATAACTCACCATAATATAGATGAGGTGTTTTACTAATGAATGATAAAAATCCGACCCAAAAAGCCTTGGAGGCTACCAAAAGCTTTAATGACAATGAAATTCTCAGCGATGTCAACGGCTCCTATACCGGTTGCCCCTTGAACAACGAACAACCAATTCAGGATGCAGACGATTTATGATTATTTCCTTGCCTTCTTCTTTTTAGCTTTACCATTTGCTGCAAAAAGACTACCTGTCATAACAAAAATGGTGAAGGCTGCAAAGAAGCCCTGAACAATTATAAGCTGCAAGCAATTCAAGGAGGAAAGCCCTGAAACGAATGCAAGCGCACTTACAATTGCAAGACCAATACCCATAGCACAGGTCTGGAAAATATTAAGAATATGCTTCACCGAGCCCAATGACAAAGCTGCATTTATTGCCGAAAGGAATGAATGTGGCTTTCCGTCGTGCATCAGAAGTGCATCTGCTGCAGAGGTTACCCCTGCGCAATAATTTTTATAAATATCACCTGAAACAGCAGAAAGAACCTTAACGCCACTCTGTGGAAGGGCAAGCTTTGATGAAACCATTTCGTCCGTGATATTTGCATCGTCTGAACGAACAAGAAGAGAAAGACTATTCTTCTCGATAGATTTGAGAAGCTTCGCATTATCATTATTAACATCATATGAAACAATGAAAACTGCTGCTGCCTTTCCGTCAACTGAAAGATAAAGAGGATATCTACCCTCACACAAATGGCGTTCAATAAGCGCCATATCAGGAATAACTACATTATGATTTCTTAAAAGATCGCCATTACCAACAAGAATTCTTCTGTTAAAAATCCATGCTGAAAGACCTAATTTATCCTCATAAGTAAGAGAATCAACAGGAGGTAAAAGAGAGGTTTCACCCACTATTATTCTCTTGAAAAGGTTGCCCAAGGGACCACCTGATTTTATGAGAAGAGAAGCTGTATATAAAATCGCTTCATCTATCTGAATGTCATAGAAGGGATGAATGCCGAAAACATTACCACCATTTTCATCAAATATATCTGCACTGTCAAAGGCAATTGCGTTTGCCTTGTTGCATTCATTGAAGGCATCCCAGCCTGCAAGCATACCACCCTTTTCCAAAAGCTTTTTAGAGGTTTTGGAAATTATGAGCGCATCAACAAGGTATGAGAAATACGGAACACTTACACAAACTGCTCCTGTAAATGCAGTTATTGCAGAAAGTGCATCTTTGGTTATAAGAAGTGTTATCGCTCCAACAAGGACAGAAGCTCCAAAGCTTATAGGAACAAGGCGTCTGTTTATATCATCAGAGGGATAGAACTTTTGAGAAAGCTCAATAAATCTTCTGGGGAAGCTTGTTCTCTGAGATGCTAAAACATTGGGATCATCAAGAAGAAGGCCTCTTCCAATTTCAAATGCAGTCTGCTTTTTCTCAATTTTACCGATAGAGTACAGCTCGTTGTTTGCAACACATTCGAAGTTTTCTGCAATTCTCTTATACTCAATATATTCAGCAGTTCTGTTGAAAGCCAACGGCAACACTGCAGCTGCAGTAAGAAGAGCAAGACCATTCTCAAATGGCTCTGCTGATGAGAACAAAAATACAACATTTTGCAATATTGCTGCAAACACAGATATAACAGAGCCTGTGTTTTTGCCAAATCGCATACCCTTAAAGGAACGAAGTCCGTCAAGAAGCACGTTTGCATTAGCAGCAATAGTTATAATCAGTGTTATCAGGGAGGCAACAAGCACACCCTTTTCAGCCTCAGGAAAATTCATTGCAAAAATTGAAGCTGCAGTTAATACTCCGAAGCAAATATAGCTTGCAACCATACCCACAAATGAGGTGTTTTTATTTTTCTTCAAATAATATGACACCTTGAATTTGTCATCAGGAGTGCGATATTCGTCAGTTCCGTATCTTTTAGGAGACTCTTCCTTCTCCTCTTCTGTTATATCGCTTGTAATGGTAAAAGTGCTTGCCTTTACCTTTCTCTTTTTTATAAGCTCCTCTTCGACCTCTCGCTCGTCAACAATGTTAACCTCTTGAGTATGGAAGCCTTCAAAGGAAAGCTGAGAATCATCATAATCATCAGAAAGCTCATGCTCGTGAGCGTTTCCGTCCGTAACTGCCAGAGAACGAAGTCCGATTGTCCGGGTCTTCGCATCCTGATATTTATCGCTTTCGTTATTTTCCTGAACATCTCCGAAAACAACAGTTTTATCAGTTGAGCCTTCCTCGTTAATTCTGTCATCAGGAACAAGAGTTGGAACAGGAGAAAGATCTGCAGTATGCTCAAAGCTGCTTTTCTGCTTAACAAAGCCACTTCTTTCATATTTCTGCTCTTCTTCAGGAACCAACTGATGCTCAGCAGTTTTTTCAAGATTCTGAATGGGTCTGTTAAAAAATCTGTCTCTGTATTTTTCGCTGACGAATGAGCCGTAAACCTGAGGCTCACCACTTCCCTCAGAGCGTTCGATTTTTTCTGAAATAATCTGATGGTCAATTTCTTCGTTTCTGATAGGACGCGGGTTTATTGCCTCTGCCTTTTTTACAGGCACAGACTCTTCAACAACCTCTTCCTTAGGAAGCATACCACTATCCTGAAGAAGCGCATCTATCTCTTCAAGAGACCATTTTCTTCCATTCTTTCGTTCGTCAGCCATTCTTCTCTAATCCTTTATATAAAATTTCTCTTATATATCTCTTTGCTTTGAAATTTCGTACATTAAAATGCCTGCTGCTACAGAAGCATTAAGAGAATTGATATTTCCCTTCATAGGCATTGAAAGCACCACATCACATTTTTCCTTAACAAGTCTGCCAACGCCCTTACCCTCAGAGCCGATAACAAGTGCAACAGAGCCCTTAAGGTTTGCGTTGTAGAAGGTTTCACCATCCATATCTGCGCAGTAAATCCACACGCCACGATCCTTAAGCTCCTCGAGAGTCTGAGGAATATTTGTAACTCTTGCAACATGCATAAATTCAACTGCACCTGCGCTTGTTTTTGCAACTGCAAAGCTAAGGGGCGCGCTTCTTCTCTTAGGAACAATAACGCCGTGAGCACCTGCAGCCTCAGCAGTTCTTATAATAGCACCAAGGTTATGAGGATTCTCAATTTCGTCGCACACAATAATAAATGGTGCTTCACCCTTTTCTTCTGCTCGGGCAAAAATATCATCAACAGTTGAATATGCCTTAACTGCACCAACTGCAACAATACCCTGATGGTTACCGTGACCACACATGAAATCAAGCTTTTTACGGTCAACCTCTTTAACAGGGATATCTGCCTTTTTGGCATCAGAAAGAATTTTCGGGATTGAACCTGTTCTCTCTCCCCTTGCAACAAGAATGCTGTCAAGAGGTCGCTCAGCCTTAATTGCTTCGCTGACTGAATTTCTTCCGAAAATTATATCCTTATCAGGCTGATTATCTTCTTTTCTGAAATCATCCCTGTCATCGAAATCTCGTCTGTCAGAATCTCTTCTATCAAAATCCCTCTTACCGAAATCCCTTTTGTTTTTCTTAAAATTATCGTCTTTTCTATCTCTGTACATAAAAATCCTTAATTATAATCGGACGCTTGCGTCCCCTTAATTTTGCATTTTGAATTTTGCATTTTACATTGAAAAGCTTATACCGTAGGAATAAGCTTTTCCTTACCACCCATATAAGGTCTTAATGCTACGGGGATATTTACGCTACCGTCTTCATTAAGGTTATTTTCAAGGAATGCAATAAGCATTCTGGGAGGAGCAACAACAGTGTTGTTGAGAGTATGGGGGAAATATTTCTTTTCCTTGCCACCTGCACGGATTTTAAGTCTTCTTGCCTGAGCATCGGAAAGATTTGAGCAAGAGCCAACCTCGAAATATTTCTGCTGACGGGGACTCCAAGCCTCAACGTCAACTGATTTAACCTTAAGGTCTGCAAGGTCACCTGAGCAGCACTCAAGAGTTCTTACAGGAATATCAAGTGAACGGAAAAGGTCAACTGTGTTTTTCCAGAGCTGGTCAAACCAATAGGGGCTGTCCTCTGGCTTACAAACAACAATCATTTCCTGCTTTTCAAACTGGTGAATTCTGTAAACACCACGCTCCTCAATACCATGAGCGCCCTTTTCCTTACGGAAGCAGGGTGAATAGCTTGTAAGAGTCTGAGGAAGCTTTTCCTCGGGAATAATTGTATCAATAAATTTACCGATCATTGAGTGCTCACTTGTACCGATAAGGTAAAGGTCCTCGCCCTCAATTTTATACATCATAGCATCCATTTCAGCAAAGCTCATAACACCTGTTACAACATTGCTTCTGATCATAAAAGGAGGAATATAGTAAGTGAAGCCTCTGTCAATCATAAAGTCTCTTGCATAGGAGATAACTGCAGAATGAAGTCTTGCAATATCACCACAAAGGTAGTAGAAGCCGTTACCTGCTACACGACCTGCACTATCAAGGTCAATACCCTCAAAGCGCTCCATAATTTCTCTGTGATAAGGAATTTCAAAATCAGGAACAACAGGATCACCGTAACGCTGAACTTCAACATTTTCGCTATCGTCCTTACCGATCGGTACAGAGGGGTCAATGATGTTAGGAATGTTCATCATAATTTCTGTAACCTTTTTGGAAAGCTCTTCCTCTGCTTTTTCAAGCTCTGCAAGACGAGCAGCATCCTCGGAAACCTTTTTCTTCATTTCCTCTGCCTCGTCTCTCTTGCCCTGAGCCATAAGAGCACCGATCATTTTGCTGTTTTTATTTCTTGAAGCACGGAGGTTATCAGCCTCGCCCTTTACCTTTCTGCTTTCAGCATCAAGTGCAATAACCTCGTCAACAAGACCTACTTTTTTGTCCTGGAATTTATTTTTAATATTCTGCTTTACGATTTCGGGATTTTCTCTTAAAAATTTAATATCAATCATTTTTCTATCTCCTTACCACTTATTCATTATCAAAAATCTTCAAAAGCTTTTTAAGATCTGCATCATCGAAAAACTCAATTTCGAGAGCGCCTTTTTTAGAAGACTTTGTTATTTTTACTTTTCTTCCTAAAACCTCGGAAAGAGCAAGCTCTGCTTCATCGTAATATGGATTACGCTTTTTAGCCTTGCTTTTTTGAGGTGCTTCCTTGACCATATTTCTTGCAATTCTTTCAGTTTCTCTTACTGAAAGGTCATTTGCAACAACCAGCTTTGCAAGGTCTGCTTTCATTTTATCATCAGTGAGTGATAAAATTGCTCTTGCGTGCCCCATTGAAAGACTTCCGTTGGAAACCATTTCCTGAACATCTTCTGGCAAATTAAGAAGTCTTAAGGCATTTGCAATTGAGGGTCGGGATTTGCCGACGATTTCAGAGATTTTTTCCTGAGTATAACCAAATTTGTCGCTTAATTCTTTATAGCCGTTGGCCTCTTCAAGAGGGTTAAGGTTTTCTCTCTGTAAGTTTTCAACGAGAGCAAGCTCTGCAACCTGAGAATCGGTTAAATCTCTGATTACAACGGGAACCTCTGTGAGTCCTGCCATTCTTGATGCTCTCCAGCGTCTTTCACCTGCAACAAGCTGATAGCCACCGTCAGGCATAGGTCTTACAAGCAAGGGCTGAAGCACACCGTGCTGAGCAATGCTATCGGAAAGCTCTGCCAGAGCATCCTCATCAAACTGCTTACGGGGCTGATCACGGTTAGGCTCAATATCAAGAAGCTTAACCTTTGTTGTACTGCTTCCAACAGAAATATCTTCAACGGAGTTATCGGCAAAAATTGCGTCAAAGCCTCTGCCAAGTCCGGATTTTTTTACTGCCATTTTTACCACTCCTTAAATCTGCATTCTTAAAAACTCTTCTGCAAGAGCCATATAGCTTTCGCTACCTCTTGAGCCTCTGTCATAGTAGATAACAGGCTCGCCGAATGAGGGAGCTTCTGAAAGTCTTACATTACGGGGAATAACTGTTGCATACACTTTCTTGGGGAAGAAGTTTTTAACCTCTGCCACAACCTGCTGAGTAAGGTTGAGTCTTCCGTCATACATTGTCAGAAGCACGCCCTCAAGCTCAACAAAGGGGTTGTAAAGTCTTTTTATTGTTCTTACAGTTGCCATAAGCTGTGAAAGTCCTTCAAGTGCGTAATATTCACACTGAATGGGAACTAAAAAGCTGTCTGAGGCTGTAAGCGCATTGAGAGTTATAAGTCCCAAAGAAGGTGGACAATCAAAGAAAATGAAATCGTAGTTCGCCTGCAAGGGAGCGAGAGCATTTTTAAGAACTGCCTCACGCTTTTCGATAACTGCAAGCTCAAGCTCTGCACCTGCAAGATTTATGTTTGAGGGAATAATGTCAACCCCCTGAAACTTTGTTCTTATAACTGCAGAAGCAGCTGTTGCCGAGCCTATTAAAATTTCATAAGATGTCGCTGTAAGATTTTTTCGGGAAATGCCATAACCACTTGTGGTATTACCCTGAGGGTCAATGTCAACAAGTAAAACTCTTTTGCCGAGAGCACCCAATGCTGCAGCAAGATTAACTGCACTTGTGGTCTTGCCAACGCCACCCTTCTGATTAACAATTGAAATAACCTTTGCCATTTAAACTGTCCTTCCGTATCACAATGGACCATAGCCCATATTAACCTAATTATACATATTAAACTATATCATATATATAAAAAAAATGGAATAGAAAACGTATAAAATTTTTAATAAAAAATCAAATTTTTTCACCCGATTTTCTATTGACGAACAAAATCCAAAATGCTATACTCTCACCATATCCTTATGGGGCATTAGCTCAGCTGGGATGAGCGCTTGACTGGCAGTCAAGAGGTCAGGGGTTCGATCCCCCTATGCTCCACCAAAAAAGTCACTTTTGTCTACTGACAAAGGTGACTTTTTATGTTATAATCCAATCATTAAACCACATAGCGAGGGATTTGTATGAAAAATTATGATATTGCTGCATTTGTTTGGCCTTCTTACACAGGTGACGAGCCCCGAACACGAATTTTCTGGCCCGAGGGTAATGGTGAATGGCAGACTGTTAAGGCTATGAAAAATAAGGGCTACGAGGGCTGCCGTTGGCCTCGCATACCCACCTGGGGCTATGTGAATGAGGCTAACCCCTCTGTTATGGAAATGCAGATTGACTGCGCTGTAAAATACGGAGTAAATGTTTTCATTTATGACTGGTATTGGTATGACAACAGACCCTTCCTTGAAAACTGCCTCAATGATGGTTTCCTGAAAGCAAAAAACAACAATAAAATGAAATTCTGTCTTATGTGGGCGAACCATAATGCCACTCATTTGTGGGACAAGCGCAATTCCGACGATGACCTTGATACAGTTATCTGGAGTGGTGTTGTTACTCCTGAAATCTTTGACAATATCTGCGACAGAACAATAGAAAAACATTTCCTTAAGGACAACTATTATTGCATTGACGGATGCCCTGTCTATATGATTTTTGATATCGATAATTTCATTCGTTCCTTCGGCACAAGCGACGAATGTAAAAAGGCTATCGAAAAATTCCGTCAGAAAACCATTGACGCAGGCTTCAATGGATTACATCTTCAGTTTGTTCATTGGCGCGACCGTATTTTCAACTGGTTAAAGGACGAGGACTCTCAGAAGGGCGTTATTTCTGCTCAGATGTATGAGCATCTTGGTGCGTCATCCGTCACCAATTACAGCTGGGGTGGTATTACCGATTTTGACGGCGATTTCAATGATGTCTGCGATGGCTACATTACCGAATACAACAAAATTGCCCCCACACTCACAGTCCCCTATTACCCCAACCTTTCAGTTGGCTGGGATGATAATGTAAGATTTTATAAATTCAGACCAGGAGTTGTTGTGAATAACACTCCCGAAAACTTTAAAAATGCTTGTGAGAAAATCAAAAGACTTGCCGACGAGGGTATTGAAAAGGGCATTTTAAAGGCTCCTTTTATCACCGTTAACAGTTGGAACGAATGGACCGAAACCAGCTATCTTCAGCCCGATGACCTTTATGGTTATTCTTACCTTGAAGCAATTAAAAAAGTTTTCACCGAGGATTGATTATGGACAATTTCACAATTTTAAAAGATATACCCTACGGAAGCCATGAAAGGCATAAGCTCGATATTTTTATTCCTGAAAAACCAAAATTCACCTCGGGAATTATAGTTTTCATTCACGGTGGTGGTTGGACTCAGGGTGATAAATCGGGCCACCACCACGACAACGACTTTTTCGTCAGATTGGGGTACATCACCGCCACAATGAACTATCGTTATGTCGATGAAAATACAACTGTTTATGATGAGCTTGATGATATAACCGAAGCACTTAAAGCTATAAAATCCGAGTGTAAAAAGTATGGCTACAACATTGAAAAGACCCTTATTTCAGGTGGTTCTGCAGGGTCCCATCTCACGCTTCTTTATGCTTATACAAGAAAAGAAGAAGCGCCAATAACACCCGTTGCCGTTTGCCCCTACTGCCCACCTGTTGACTGCTCAATGCCCGATTTTTTAATGGGTATTTCAGGCGAATTTGAGGACTGGAAATATGGCGTTCTTTCCAAATGCTGTGGTGTTGAAATCAACAAAGAAAACCTTTTAAAGCCGCAACAACAAGAGGCTTTGAAAAAGATTTCCCCTCAGGAATATATTTCAGAAAACTGCATACCTACTGCTGTTTTTCACGGCAGGCTTGATGAACTTATCCCCTTCTTCCATATAGAAAAATTCATCAACACATTAAGCGAAAAAGGGGTAAAAAACGATTTGATAATTTATGAAAATTCAGGTCACGCTCTTGATAAAGACCCTGAAGAAGCACAAAACGCAAGAATTGTTATTCAGAATTATGCGGAAACGTATTTTTAAAGGCAAGTAAAAAACTCCTTGTTCGAATTGAACAAGGAGTTTTTTGGAGCTTATAACCGGATTCGAACCGGTGACCTCATCCTTACCAAGGATGCACTCTACCACCTGAGCTATATAAGCACGCTCTCAAATCAAGCAAGTGATATTATACATACACAAAACCAAATTGTCAAGCATTTTAACTATAAAAACCCTTGCATATTTGTAATATAAGTATACAGACAAATTTATAGAAAATATTTACAAAAATGTTTTTTATGTTATACTTATATATGTATAATTTTACATTCTTGAAAGGAATGGTAGTAATGAAAACATCAAAGAAAGTTATCGCATTGGTTCTTTCCGTTGTTATGTTGGTTGGTTGCTTCTCAGCTACTGCTTTCGCAGTTGAAGAGGCTTACACACCCTCCATCGTAATCCCCGGTATTTTCCAGAGCGAAACAAAGTACTATGAAGATGGCAAGGCAACCGATTTAGAGGCTCCCTTCTTTATGGATTCCACCCTTGAAATTGTTGGCTTAGCAGTTACAGAAGCTCTTATGCCTCTTGCTAACCTTATCGGCACTCAGGAGGATAAGGATAATCAGGCAGCTCTGGCAATTGCAGATGTTCTCGGCGAAGTTCTTATGGAAAAGAGCCGTTGCGACGAAACAGGTCATTTCATCAATGACATCCGTGCAACAAAATACAACGACTCCTTTGCAGACCTTAGCGAGCACGATCAGGAATATATTCTCGATCAGATTCCCTTACAGAATTATATCGACATCGCAGGTGGCGAAAACCTTTATTTCTTCTCATATGCTTCTCTCGGCAATATGAAGGATACAGCTCAGGAGCTTTATGATTTCATTCAGTTTGTTAAAGAGGACACAGGCTCAGATAAGGTTAACATCGTTCCTATCAGCCAGGGTGGTTCTGTGGCAAACGGTCTTATGCAGGTTTACGAAGACAAGGGTCGTTCAGTAGCAGAAGACATCAACAGAATCGTTTATGTTGTTCCTGCTCTTGATGGTTCAACTCTTATCGGTGAAATTTATCAGTATGGTCTTCTTGACGATGCAGAGCTTTACACAACAATGCTTCCCTCTCTCCTTGGTGAAGAGGATATGATCAGCTATCTTGTTAATATCGTTCTTCGTATTATGCCCAACGCTAACGTGAATGCTATTCTTGATACTGCAGTTCATACTCTTATTATGGACTATATGAGATATTCAACTCTCCTCTGGGGTCTTTGCCCTTCAGGCAACTATGAAGCTTGCCGTGAAATGTACCTCACAGAGCCCGGTCTTGAATTAATCGTTGAACAAACTGACTGGTTCTACAATGCTCAATGCAATCGCTATGCAAACATCCAGAAGGCAATTGACGAAGGCGTTAAGGTATTCGACATCGTTGACTACAACGTTTCACTTTATCAGATCGTTGATTCTTATGACGATGTAAACGCAGACGGTATCATTCAGCTTGATTCAACATCAATGGGTGCATTCAGCTACGGCGTTGACATTGAGCTTGGCGAGGGTTATGTAAGAGAAGGAACAAACTACTGCTCTGATCCTGAAAACCACGACCACGCTGACCCCAACGGTATCGTTGATGCTTGCACAGGACTTCTTCCCGAAACAACCTTCTATTTCTACAATCAGAACCACGAAAGAACAGGCTCAAATGATGTTATTATGAAGCTTGTTACAGAGCTTCTCGTTGACGAAAGCTTTGTTGATGTATTCTCAAAACCCGACCAGTTCCCTCAGTTCAACGTTGGCAGAAACTCAAAGGGTCTTATGAGAGATGTTGCTGAAATGAAGAACTTTGACACAAGCAACCTTACTGCTGAAGAAATTGCTCTTCTTGATGACGCTATTGCTCAGGCAGAGGCTCAGCTTGATCAGACAAATGTTAATATCGATGCTTTCCAGGCTGCAAAGGACAATTTCTATGCAGTTCGTGATCAGATTCTCAACAGAGATGCTGAACCCGAAGAGAAGGTAAACAACGCTCATTTTGATTTCAGCGATGCTCTTAAACAGCTTATGCAGCTTTTATCTGACATTCTTTACATCTTCTTCGGTGGCGCAGGCTTCGGCGAAATGTAATAATTCCACAACACAAAGAAACACACCTTTGGGAAAACCAAAGGTGTGTTTTTTTATAGCCAGATACCAGCAAGCAGCACATTCCAAACCAAGACATAAAAACCATCTTTCGATAACACAAAAAATTCGTAAAAAACATCTGCGACTCCTTTTAAAGTACCATAAATGGAATATTTGATATGATATACTGTAATTACCATATAAAGAAAAGGGGTTCGGGTGTGTATTATTATTGTAAAAAAAGCCAACAAAAAATTGTTCATTTAGCTAATTGTCATCATATAAAAAATGCGGATATTTCCAACATTGCTTCATTCAATAATATTGTTGAAGCAGAAGAAAAAGGCTATCGGGTATGCAAGCATTGTGCTGGCTTGCGAATTTATTTACAAAAAGAAAAAGCACAAATTCAACAAATTTGTAAAGATAGCGGCATTAGTGTTAATAACAGATGGGCACATCTTCATATCAACACAGTATATGACCAATGGAAAATCATATTTGATGAAGAACGCAACTGTCTGCAACTTTTTCATAAAAACTCTTATGAAACAGGAAAACACAGCTTGATACCATATTACCACTGTCAGAATTTTGAATCTGATACCCTCAGTGATTATCTTGATTATATAATTAAGCATGATGATTTCAGGCAAACAAATCCCTTAAGAATAAAGCAAAGACGACCCAAGGCACAAAAGGGTACTAAGCGATATAAAAAAGAACAAGAAAAAAAGGCTTATAACAAACACAGACGTTCAGTTAAAACAGTACTTGATTTAATTGATTCTTTACATACAAAGCAAACAATTTCTTCGGCAATGGTAGGATGATTTTAATACACAAAAAGCAAAAGGTGCAGGCAAGCCTGCACCTTACTTTTTATTCATTTAACAAATAACCGAATGCGCTTTCAACCTTGCCGTTTCTCATATAAACTCTTGTAACACGGCTGTTGATATTGCAGATTATTTCGTAATTTATTGTATTAGCCTTCTTTGCGATTTCGTCAACGGAAATCGTTTCATTTCCGTCAGTACCAAAAATTGTTGCAGTGTCCCCTGCCTGAACATCAGGAATATCTGTAACATCAACCATAAACTGATCCATGCACACTCTACCGAGAATTCTTGCGCGTTTGCCTCTTATAAGCACCTCGCCATTATTCGAGAGAACTCTCGTCACGCCGTCAGCATAGCCTGCGCAAAGGGTTGCAACTATTGTTTCCTTTTCGGTGGTATAGGTACAACCGTAGCTGATGCTTTCACCTGCAGATAATGTCTTCACCTGAACGACACGGGTTTTCATTGACATTACAGGCTTCGGAACATCTATATTGTTGAACTCAACCTCGTCAGAGGGCTTAAGACCATACAGAATAATACCCTGACGAACCATATCATATTTCTTTTCCAAATCTGCAATTGCAGCAGAATTATAAAGATGCTTTATGGCTACATTTATACCTGCATTTTCTAATTTCAAAACGAAATTATCAAATTTTTCTGCCTGCATTTTTGTATATGTCTTATCAAGCATATCTGCAGCAGCAAGGTGACTGAAAATACCTTCAATCGCAATATTGGGGAGCTCTTTTATTTTTTTGATTTCTTCAACTGAAGCATCGTCGCATTTTAAGCCGATTCGGTTCATACCTGTATCAACAGCAATATGGAAAACTGCTGTTGTAGCTGCTTTCCCTGCAGCCTCTGAAAGAAGCTCTGCTTCATAAAAATCTGAAATAGTGGGAGTGATGTTATATTTTACAATATTATCATACTCACCATAGGGTATATGACCTAAAATAAGAATAGGGCAATTCACTCCGTTTTTGCGAAGCTCCAATGCCTCGTCAGGCGCTGCAACTGCAAGATAATCTGCCTTGTTCTCTAAAAATTTTGCAACGCCAATAGCACCGTGGCCATAAGCATTCGCTTTAACCACAGCTAAGATTTTAGTATTTTCAGAGAGAGCATCCCTGACGGCGTCAAAATTGCACTCGAGTGCATCAAGATTTATCTCCACCCAAGTGCGCAAGGAATTAAAAATTTCGTTCATTAAAATTATTTACCTAAAAGAGTATTCATAAGCGCTGAATCGTCTGTAATAAGACCATCAACACCAAATTTTATAAGCTTTTTAGCTACACTTTCTTTGTTAACTGTCCAGGGATTAACCTGAAGTCCTGCTCTGTGAGCTCGCTCAACATAAAGGCGTGTAACAAGCATATAGTAAGGATGCAGAGCATCGGCCCCGATTTCCTTTGCAAATGCAACAGGTCTTGGTGCTATCTTCAAGCCGATAAATTTATCGGGAGCATAAAGAATACCTGTCTTACAGTTTTTATCAATCTTTTTGCAAACCACAAGCAAAGCAGGATCAAAGCTGGAAATGAGAAGCTTATCAAAAAGACCGTGATTTTTAACTGCATCAATAGTCTTTTCTGCAAGCTCTGTGCCTGCCTGACCGAAATGCTCACTCTTAAGCTCGATATCAAGAACCTGCATTTTGTCGCCCATCGACTTACTCAATTCCAAAAACTCGTCTAATGTAGGAATCTTTACACCTTCAAATTCAGGTCCCTTGTAGCTGCCGAAATCAAACTGACGCAGCTCCTCCAAGGTCATATCCTTGATTGCGCCTGTACCATTTGAGGTTTCGTCAATGGTAAAGTTATGGCAAACGACGGGAATGCCATCCTTTGTTAAATGAATATCTGTTTCAAAACCGTCACAACCGATTTCTTTAGACATTTTAAATGCTTCAATTGTATTCTGAGGTGCAACAATATTCGCACCTCTGTGAGCAATAACATTACATACTGCCATTGAGATAACCTCTCTTTTTTATTATCTTATATAGTATTTTTCTGCTTATTTCAATAAATTTACAACACCTGCGATAATAGCGCCTAAGCCTATTACGCCACCTGCAATAAGAGCAAGCTTCTGCTTAAGGAATCCGTCTGCATCCCAAATAAACGCAAGCTCATTTAATATGCCATTACCCATAAGCTCTTTATATGTATAGAATTTGGTTTCGTAGGTGCCGTTTTCATCAATATCAAAAATTCTTACACCACGATATCTTTTGCCGTAGCAACGGAAGGAAGCGCAAGCAGTCTGAATGAAATTGATACCATCAACAACACCCTCGAAGCAGTTACAGTGGTCATGGCCGAAAACAATACCCTTGATGTCGCCACATTCCTTCATGGCCTCCATCTGACCTGTTTTTTCGTCAACTGCGCAGATATATTCGCCCATAACACCCTTGCAGGAGTCCTTAAGCTTAATATATTTGCCGTCAGGAGCCTTTATTGCGCCCTCTGCATCTGCAGAACATTCCTCTGTAAGCTCAAACTGTTCAATCATAGGAATATGCTGGAACATTAATGAGGGAACAGGCTCGCCACCATTCGCCTCTTTAAGCTCTGCACTTTTCTTTTTATACCACTCAATAGCCTCTGGCTTAACGATGCTGAAGCATTTATCAAGCTCCTTGTCCTTCCACGCAGAATCCATCATCCAAAGGTTAAACTTAATCTTTTCTCCGTCCTCGGAGTAGATAGGAAGATTATATGTTGCAACATCAGGAGAGTTCTCGTCATCAAGGCCAAGGCAGGTGCTGTATTTTCTATACATATCTGCCTGCTCATCTTTAGTAAGGCGATTCATATCGTCATGGTTGCCGTAAATCATGGCAAATGGGATTTTTCTTTCTTCAATGGGAGCAACGAGATGATTAATGGCTGTTTCCATAGCCTTTGCTTCGCCCTCTTTGTCTTTGATAACAATCTTTGAACCAAATCTTGCATCGCAGAGGTGGTTACCAAGAATATTGTCACCGGTAAGAACAATAAGGTCTGGATTAAGGGTATCATAGGCTTTGTTAAGCATACGAATCATTGTAGGTCTTACAATCTGTAAATCCTGTGGGTCACTGACCTGCATAAGTCTGATTTTTCCGTTTTTGAACTTAATTTTCATAACAACCTCTAAAAATTTAATTACATCAATTCAGGTAAAATTGCTTTTGCTATACCGAAATAAACTATAAGTGAAACACCGTCCACAACGGTTGTGATAAAGGGGCTTGCCATAACCGCAGGGTCAAGCTTTAATTTTTTTGCAATAATGGGAAGAACGCAACCGATAAACTTTGCGCAGATAACAGTCAGGCACAATGTAAGAGCAACAACAAGTGCTACATTATTATTAACACCGGGAGTTTTAAGGAGAAGACCGTCAATCAAGATTATCTTTACAAAGCATGCAATAGCAAGAGAAACACCACAGAGAATAGAAACTCTGAATTCCTTCCACATAACCTTGAATATATCCTTTACATCAACCTCACCTAAGGAAAGTCCACGAATAACAGTAACTGATGCCTGGCTACCTGAGTTACCACCTGTACCCATAAGCATAGGAATAAAGGCAGTAAGAACAACTAATTTTGAGAGCGCATCCTCAAAGGAGGAAATGATTATACCTGTAAATGTTGCAGAAAACATCAAAAGAAGAAGCCAGGGGATTCTACCCTTCCAAAGCTCCCATGTGGAAATTTTAAGATAGGGTGTATCTGTATTGGGGGCAATAGCTGCCATCTTCTGGAAGTCTTCCTCTGCCTCCTCCTGAATAACGTCCATCGCATCGTCGAAGGTAACAATACCGACCATGCAGTTTTCGTTATCAAGAACAGGAATTGAAACCATATCGTATTTATTGAACATCTGGGCAACCTCTTCCTGATCGCTCAGTGTTTTAACTGTTATGGGATTTTCGTCCATAACATCTGAAAGAAGCTCGTCATCATCACAGGTGAGCAAATCCATAGCAGTAACTGTACCCAAAAGCTTATGCTTTTCTATAACATAGCAGATGTTAACAGTCTCAGAGTATTCGCCTCGTGATTTGATTTTCTTAAGCGCATCGCCGATTGTCATAGCAGGATGAAGGCTGATATACTCAAGAGTCATAATACTACCTGCGCTATCCTCAGGATATTTGAGAATAGTATTGATAGCAGTTCTCTTGTCCCCTGCCACGCTGAGCATTCTTTCAACAACGTTTGCAGGCATCTCCTCGATAACGTCAACAGCGTCATCAATGAACATATCGTCCATAATAAACTTCAATTCGCTATCTGTAAACGCTTCAATAAGCACCTGCTGTTGATCAGGCTCCATATATGAGAACACCATTGATGCATTTTCCTTGGGGATCAGACGGAAAAGGAAAACAACCTGCTTGTCGTCTTCAAATTCCGGTAAAAGCATCGCAGTATCAACAGGGTTCATTGTATCAAAAATGCTTTTAATTGCTTTATATTGTTTTTCTTTTAATAATCTTTCAAAAACTTCTTTTGTCATTAATTTTCCTCCTTTTTCCGTTTTGCAGAATAGAGGGTGAATTGCAAATAAAAAAGCTGAGCCTACTGCTCAGCGACAAAAAGACATATCAGCCGAAAAGAAATACTTTTCCGCTACACATAAATCCATGTTAACAATCCGTAATGGATTGCTTTATCGCCGTTAAAATTTCACTGCAACTTCGCCCGTTACCGGTACTGCCAGAATCCATTACCTTGTCACACTCCTTATATATTATGCTAATTTTATATTATAGTATTAAATCTACCTTTTAATATACTCCAATAAGCTTTTTTTGTCAAGAAAAAAGAGCTTTCAAGCAATAAAAAAAGAAGCCTGTAAAGGCTTCTTTTAAGTGATTTTTAATTAACCGATAAGTGAAGTAATGAGAGCCATAACCCATTCCCAGAAAACAAGGATACCTGTCCACTGAGATGTTCTTCTATTACCACAGATTGTGCAAACCTTATTTGCTGCAGTTGCGCCTTCAGCGAGGTGATCGTGACCACCCTTTTCACATTCGCCACCACAATCTGCACATATTCTCCAATGGTCTGTACCACTTGCTTCATAATTACCCTTGGGGTTATGCTTTGCAATAACAGTACATTCGTTTGAATATGCATATGATGTACCATCAGCATTTGCTACGAAATATCTGATAGTAAATACACCTGCGTCTTCAGCGATGGATTCGCCATCATAGGGATACCAATCGCCACCCTCGTATTTGATTTCCCAGCCTTTTGCATAAACAGGACCAGTTACTTCAGGTGCTTCGATAAAATTATCATCGATTATATCACCGGGGCAAATTCTCTTTGAAGAAATAATTTCAGCAACAGTAAAATCATCTGATGCACTTGCCATACAAGCCATTACGCTAAAAAGAAGGCAAACTGCAAGTATTGTAGCCAACACTCTTTTTTTCATTATATTTCCGTCCTTTCAATGACAGTTTTTTATATATTATCATTTATATGGAAAAAATGCAAGCGTTTTGAAAAATTCTTGTAAATTTATTCAAAAGAAACAACCTCATTTTTATCAGAAGACTCAACAATTGCTTCCATAAGCTTCATAAGCCTTCTCTGCTGATCGTGAGTAATCAGAGGCTTGGCTCCATTTCTCAGAACATCGAAAATATTGTTATAATAATCAGCCCACTGAACCTCTATAATCTCAAGGGGAAATTTCTGAATTGTTTCTTTTGTACGAGGCGCCATAGTTTTTGTTATACCTGCACCCATTTGAACGGGAATAGCATCAATTTTCTCCCAATCCTTGATTTTAACTATTTCTCCTTCGATGTCCCATGTTCTGACAATAGCAGTACCGTTTTCGCCTGCCATATACCAACGAGGAGCTTCAATAAAGTTGTTTGTAAACACCTCAACGAGACAATCAGGACCATTTTCAAATTTTATGATTGCACGGAAGCCATCGTCAACATCAAGATTTGTAATGTTGGTTAATGAACCATAAACACTTTTGATTTTCTTACCCTCGTTAAGCATAAGAATCTGATCTAAAAGGTGAACGCCCCAGTCAAGAAGCATACCACCACCGTGTTCCTTTTCGCCACGCCAGCCTGTGGGCACGCCACGAGAGCCATAAACCTTTGACTCAATTGTGAAAACAGGTCCAAGCTCATTCTTATCAAGAATATTTTTTAGCGTGCGATAGTCATTGTCCCATCTGCGATTCTGATGAACCGTAAAAAGCTTGCCGGTTTCATTTGCAACTGCAATAATCTCCTCAAGGTCCTCTGAGCAAAGAGTGACAGGCTTTTCAGAAATAACATTTTTTCCTGCTCTCATAGCACGGATTGCAATATCCTTATGACAATCGTTATATGTAGCGCAGACAATAAGCTCAACAGCTTGATCCTCAAGCACTGCTTCAAAGGATGGATAAGCATACCATCCCTTACTCTCTGCAACGGCACATCTTTCAGGCTTTATATCATAAACACCTGCAAGATTAAAGCTTTCAAAGCTATCTATTCTTTCAGCGTGGTAGTTACCCATTCCACCGTAACCAACCACAACAACATTGATTTTGTCCATAGTAACATTCCCTAACAATAAACTGTGTTAAAATATTTAAAGCTTTAGTGTGCGTGGATTTTGTGATTTACGAAGTCCAAAGCGTACAAGGTACGCGAGTTCGGCTGAGAAAATCGCAAAAGGCGCGTGCAATTAAGCTTTAAATCCACCAAGCTGCTGCAAGACCTTCCTTAATTATGCAGTTTTTAAGAAGTGCAACTGCTTTTTCAAGGCCTTCATTCTGGCTCATAAGTGAATCCTCGTGCTCGATGGAAATAGCATAGTCATAGCCAACCATACGAAGATTACTGATAACATCACGCCAGTAGGTTTCACCATTACCAAAGCCTACTGAACGGAAAATCCATGAACGATTGATTTCATCTGCATAGGATTTTGTATCAAGAACACCATTAACGCCTGTGTTAATAGCATCAACCTTAGTATCCTTTGCATGGAAATGGAAAATTGCATCCTCTTTACCTAATGCGCGAATAACTGCAATAGGATCCATACCCTGCCAGATAAGATGGGAAAGATCAAGATTTGCACCAATTTCCTTACCAACTGCATTACGAAGCTTAAGAAGACTTTCTGTATTGTAAACGCAGAAGCCTGGGTGAAGCTCAAGAGCGATTTTATCAACGCCATGAGCAGTGCTAAATTTAACAAATTCCTTCCAGTAGGGAATAAGAACCTCATTCCACTGATATTCGAGAATTTCGCCGAAATCATTGGGCCAAGGACATGTTACCCAGTTGGGGAACTTTGCAGTTTCGCAGTCACCGGGACAGCCTGAGAAGGTGTTAATCTGATGAACACCCAATTTTTCTGCAAGAAGAACTGCCTTTCTCATATCCTCGTCAAAGGATTTTGCAATTTCCTTGTTGGGATGAACAGGGTTGCCGTGACAGCTTAAGGCGCTGATTTCAACATCATATTTTTTAAGAAGAGCCTTGAAATCCTCCAATGCCTTTTCGTCATTGAGAAGAATATCAGGGTCAGCATGGTCTTTACCGGGGTAGCCACCACAACCGATTTCTACCATTTCAAGACCGAGAGATTTAAAATATTTTAATGCTTCCTCAAGGGAAACAGAGCCTAATAAATTAGTAAGAACACCAAGCTTCATAATCCAATAATCCTTTTCTTATTTAAAATTTTCCTGTAACCATTTATAGCTACGAGTAATGTCTTCAAGTCCTGTGGGAACAGGATCATCATTCTCAAGAACAACCCATTCAAGACCGATTGCCTTAACGCCCTCAAGAACCTTTGCCAAATCGTTTTCACCCTCACCGAGAGCCATAGGCTTTCTGTCAACACCGTCTTTAATATGAACAAGAACGATTTTGTCCTTGTTTTCGGGAAGATATTTGCTGTTATCAATCCCTGCGCAGAAGCTCCAATATGTATCTACCTCAAGCTTACAGCCGTCCTCAGAAATAATGTCCATAGCATTTTTTCCGTCCTTAAGGTCAGCAAATTCTTCTGTATGGTTATGGTAATAAGTATCCATACCCATTTCTCTTGCCTTTACGCCTGCAGCGCTGAGAACATCGCCTGTGTTTTTAGCTTCCTCGTAGGTAGAATGAGGGGCACCACCAACACCAAGATACATTGCACCGAGAGCCTTACCATAAGCAAGTGTTGCATCAAGATTTTCGGGCATATAGTTTTCAAGGCCCATGTGGCTACCAACTACTGTAAGTCCTAATTCCTCACATCTTGCTCTGAGAGCCTCTGCCTCAAGTCCGAAATAGCCTGCGAACTCAACGCCCTCAAAACCGATTTCCTTAACCTTACCAAGAATATCTAACATATCATTTCCGTCTTTAATATGATCACGAACGGAATAAAGCTGTACTGCAAATTTCATTTTTATATCTCCTTATCAGTCGTTAAAATATACCGGTTTACCACTCTTTGCTGACTCGTAGATAGCTTCTAATATGCGAGTTACGCAAAGTGCCTGACGAGGTAAAACAACGGGATCAGTATCAGTTCTGATAGCATTAATCCATGATGCTGCTTCCATCTCTGCAGGAGAGCCATCCTTCTGACCCTCGAAGAATGCTGCACCACCTGCATCAAGATCGGGCTCTTCAATGCACTGACGCTGATGCTTGATGTAGTTGATTCTCGCAGTGTCGGTGATTGTATCTGCACCAGCCTTATCACCACAAACCATATATGATGCCTCGTGATAATCTGCAATATTAAGTGCCCAGCTTGATTCAAGGTTAATAACTGCACCGTTTTTCATTCTGATAAAACCGAATGCAGAGTCTTCAACTGTATATTCCTTGGGATCCCACTTACCCCACGCGTTGCCCTGATCCTCCTGATCAGCAAGCTTACGGAAGGTCTGACCAACAACCATTTCGGGCTCATAGTTATTCATAACCCAGAGAGTCATATCAAGAGCGTGAGTACCGATATCGATAAGAGGGCCGCCACCCTGCTCATACTCGTTAAGGAAAACTCCCCATGTAGGAACTGCTCGGCGACGAAGAGCAAGCGCCTTACCATAGTAAATCTCACCAAGCTCGCCTGCATCTGCACATCTTTTAATATAAAGATTTTCAGCAGTCTGACGGTTCTGATAACCGATAGAAAGCTTTTTGCCTGTTCTTTCAGCTGCCTCACACATAGCCTTAGCCTCTTCATAGGTTTTTGCCATGGGCTTTTCACACATAACATGCTTACCTGCTTCAAGTGAATCTATTGTAATGAAGCTGTGAGAACGGTTGGGAGTACAAACATGAACAATATCAATGCTTTCATCCTTAAGGAGCTCTTTGTAATCCTCATAAACCTTTGCATCAGGAGTACCGAATTTTTCTGCTGCCTCCTCTGCTCTTTCTTTAATGATGTCGCAGAAAGCAACCATTTCTACACCCTCTACTGTTTTAAGAGCTGGCATATGCTTTCCGTTAGCAATACCACCACATCCGATGATACCGATTTTTAAAATTTTATCCATAAATTTTACCATCCTTCCAGATAGAAATCTTCACCTTATATTATATTTGATTTACCATATATTTCAAGGATTTTAAGCCTTTAACAATGACGAAAAAATCGTCTGATATTTGGGAGTTTTTCACATATGAATTTTGTTGCAAATAATATGTTATTATTATATAATTTTTCCATATATTCTGCTTTGTAAGGAGACGCATATGGAAAAGAAAATAATTTACACTGTCGCAACCTCACACCTTGATACCGTGTGGAGCTGGGACCTTGAAGAAAGCATTGATCAATACATATACGATACCCTCGTAGAAAACTTCAGACTTTTTGAAAAATACCCTCACTATGATTTTAATTTCGAAGGCTCATACAGATACGAGCTTATGGAGGAATACTATCCTGAGCTTTTCAACAAAATGAAGGAATATATTGCTGACGGTCGTTGGAATGTTTGTGGCTCAGCCTTTGAAAACGGTGATGTCAATGTACCCTCTCCCGAAGCGCTTTTCAGAAACATTCTCATAGGCAACTCCTATTTCCGTAACAAATTCGGAAAAACCTCTGCTGACATTTTCTTGCCTGACTGCTTCGGCTTTGGTTGGGCTTTGCCTTCAATTATGCGTCATGCAAATCTCAAGGGCTTCACAACTCAGAAGCTTTCATGGGGTAGTGCCTACGGAACACCCTTTGATATCGGCAGATGGCGTGGTGTTGACGGCAACGAGGTTTATGCAAGTATAAAAATGTGTTCCTACAGCCGACCCTTCAAGAAGATTCGTGAATGGGATCTTATGCAGGAAAAGCTTAAGGATAACGAAGAATTCGACTTCAACTGGACTGCCGTTTTCCACGGAACAGGTGACCGTGGCGGTGCAGTAAAGGAAGAGTCCTGCATTGTTCTTGAAAAGGAAATAGCAGAAAACGAGAATAGCAACATTGAAATCTGCTACGGCGCATCCGACAAAATTTATCACGATATAGACAACGAGCTTTCTGACGAGCAGAAGGCGAAGCTTCCTCTTTGGGATAATGAGCTTGTTATGAGCGAGCATGCTATCGGTGGCTACACCTCACGAGTTATGAGCAAGCGTTGGAACAGAAAAGCAGAAGAGCTTGCTGATATGGCAGAGCGCAGCTCTGTTTTAGGTGATTGGCTCGGCTCTTATGACTACAACCGAGAGGCGCTTACTCGCTCCTGGAAGCGAGTTCTTTCCCACCATTTCCACGATGATATGCCCGGCACATCCTGTCAGCGAGTTTACAAACGCTCTTGGAATGACCTTTATGTTTCAATGAATCAATTCCAAAGCGAAATTGAGGGTGCAGTTTCTTCTGTTGCAGAGCTTATGAACACAAGCAGCTGCAAGGGCACTCCCGTTACTGTTTACAACCCCATTGAAGCAGACAGACACGGTGCAGTTACAGTCCGTCTTGATAACATCAACAGCGAATATGTTAAGGTGTTTGATGGCGAAACCGAGATAAAGGCTCAGAGCAAAAAGCTGGACAACGGAAAAACTGAAATCACATTTATTTCAGATGTTAAAAGCCTTGGCTTGAAGGTTTATGATGTTCAGGAAAGCAATTTCCCCTGTTCTGTTGAGGGCGAAATCTCTATCGGCAACAACACTCTCCAAAATGGCAAATACATTGTTAAGCTCAACGATAACGGCGACATCTGCTCAATTGTTGACAAAAAGCTTAACAATAAAGAAATTCTCAAGGCACCTGTTGAGCTTGGTCTCTTCAATTATACAGGCTCATGGCATTGGCCTGCTTGGGAAATGAACTTTGACGAGGCAAACAAAAAGCCCGACAGAAAGCCTGCTCTTGTTAAAATCGAAGAGCTTGAAAACGGTGCTGCACGAGTTGCCTACAAGGTTACACAGAAGGATGACAGAAGCACCTTCACCAATATAATTGCACTTTCTGATGGTGGCGAAATCGTTGAGGTTTACTCCGAAATCGAATGGCAGTCACTCCAGACTATGGCTAAAAATATTTTCTCATTTACTGCAGACAACGAAAAGGCTCTTTATGACCTTGGTCTTGGTGCAATTGAGCGTGGCAATATGACAAAGGAGCTCTACGAGGTACCTGCACAAAAATGGGCAGATATTACCGATAAGAGTGGTGAATTCGGCGTTTCTGTTATCAGCGAATGTAAATACGGTTGGGACAAATTCGACAACAATACTCTTCGCCTTACAGCTATTCACACACCTAAGGGCAACTATCGTATTGACTCTATGCAGTCTATGATGGATTTAGGTCTTAACAGATACTCCTTTGCTATTTTCAGTCACGAGGGCAAAATCGGTGCAGCTACTCAGCTTCAGGCAAGACTCTTCACCCAGCCCATGTGCGCAGTTGTATGTGAAAGCTCTGATGATGCTCTCGACACAGAATATTCCTTCGGTAGCGTTTCAACAAACGATATTATTATCCGTGCTATGAAAAAAGCTGAGGAAAGCGACGAAATTATTGTCCGTCTCGGTGAGGGAACAAATAAAAATATTGAAAACTTCACTCTCACATTGGGCGACGGTATCGAAAGCGCAAGAGAAGTATATGCAAGCGAGGAACACCTCGGCGATGCAAAAGTTATTGACGGAAAGCTTGTAACAGATTTCAAACCCTATGAAATAAAATCATTTGCTCTTACACTAAAAAACAGTTCTGTGAATACAGAAAAAGCAATTTCAACTCCTATTGATTTGAAACCCGATAAGCAGTTGATTACAAAACAAGGTAAATTAGGGGATTTCAAATACACAATTCCTTACGAAATCACACATGACAGTATCACTATGGGTGGTATTGATTTTGAAATTAAAAAAGACGGCAAAAATGCAATTGCTTGCAAAGGACAGAAGATTTCTGTTAATAAAGGCGCAAAGCTTGTTCTTCTTTGCAATTCCATTGACGGCGACAAAAACGCCCAATTCAAGGTTGGAGAGAGCACAGTAACAAAATTTATACCCGATGCTTTCCAGAGACCTGCTCGTTGGGATATGTATGATTTCAAGGAAACTGCAAAAATCAAGAACTGCAAGGTGGCTTATGAATTCACTCATTGTCACAAGGATTATGCAGACATAACTGCAAAATCAATGTATTTCTTCGCAGTTGAAATTCAGTTGAATGGCGAAACAGAAATCACTCTTCCCAAGGACAAGGACATTGTCATCCTTTCTGCTACCGAAATCAATGGCTGCCTTAGTGGCCTTGTAACCCCTCTTTGCGAGGAGGTACCCGAAAGGAAATTCGCATTTAAAATGACTGCAAAAGAGAAAAAACAGTACAAAAAGGAAAGAAAGAAAAAGAATCTCCACGATAAGAAATTCTACAATCGTAAAAATTGGGGAGCTAATTATTAAAAGCAACGCTGTTCAGCTTTGGCTGAACAGCGTTATTTTCTTAAAACAATTTCAAAAACATTTTAGTGACAATAAATCCGATTGCTCCACAGCCCGGAAAGGTTAAAATCCAGGTTAACCCTATTTCCTTTATAACCGACGGATTCAAAGATTTTATGCTTTTGGCACTACCTGCCCCCATCATAGCAGTAGTCTTAGCGTGGGTTGTGGAAACAGGGTAACCAAAGACTGTGCTAATCAAAAGAGAAACCGATGCCGACAGATCTGCAGAAAAACCCTGATATTTTTCAAGCCTCACCATATCCATACCAACGGATTTTATAATCTTTTTCCCGCCACACATTGTACCTAGAGCCATAACCACAGAGCAAAGGAGAATTATTCGCCAATCGCTCCCCAGCGCTTCCTCCTGACCTTTCCCCGAAAAGCTCATACAAAGAATTAAAACTGCAATAAATTTCTGCCCGTCCTGAGCACCGTGCATAAAGCTCATTCCTGCAGCAGCAAAAATCTGACCATATTTAAAAAAGCTTTCAGCTTTTTGCCTTTTTATATTTCTAAAAAGTGTCATTATCAGCTTGCAGAAAATAAAGCCCACAACAAAGCCCAATAAGCAGGAAGCAATAAGTCCTTTAACCGATTTAAGCCACTCTCCCCCATTGATACCCGAAAGACCACCATTAATTGCAATTGCACTGCCTGAAAGGCCTGCAATAAGGGCATGGCTTTCACTTGTGGGAATACCGAAATACCAGGCAAGCACAGCCCACAAAACAATACTGAAAAGAGCTGCTGAAAGTGCTACCGACGCAGAATATGTATCATTTCCGAAATCCACAATATTAGCAATCGTCATAGTGACAGAATTATTTATTGCACTCATAACAGAAACTCCAAGAAAATTAAACACAGCAGACATAAGCAAGGCCGTTTTAAGCTTCATACATCTTGTAACTGTTACAGTGGAAATAGCATTGGGGGCATCTGTCAAGCCGTTTACAAACACTACTGCAAGAGTCAGAAATATTGATGTCAGAGTTAAGGGAGAAAACTGCAAACCATTCACCTCTTTGTCTTTAGACTATTTATACAGTTTATTCTCAGCTTTTCCGATTAATATATACGAAAACATAAAATACAAGAAAAATATAAAAAATATTCAAAAAACACTTGCAAAATGCGAAATGATGTGATATCATATTTTTCGCTATCTGGGTGTGGCGCAGTTGGTAGCGCGCTTGACTGGGGGTCAAGAGGCCGGAAGTTCAAGTCTTCTCACTCAGACCAAAACCTTTGAATCTCAACGGATTCAAAGGTTTTTTCATTTTTTGAGGATTTTTTCAGGCCTCTTGACTCTTTTGTGAAATTTAAA
>JAZQUT010000112.1:0-1479 GCA_045631405.1 Acutalibacteraceae bacterium
GAGCTGTACGATATTTCCTGTGTCCATATTCATGCCTCCTTTGAAAAAACGGGAGAGGCTCTTACCCGGTGCATGGGTATGGGCTTCCTTCCGGGAACGCACTCTGCCCACCTCTCCCTTCACTATATTATATAATAGCCGAAAATCTTTTTGTCAATAGCAAAAAGCACAGAAATTTCCTCGCCTTTTCTGTGCTTTTGCCTTTGTAGTTTTTTGCTATGTTTTTTTAAGAAAGGACTAAACCAAAGCCTTAGCCATCGAAATGATTATATCACAGTTTCAGATACTTGTTAAATATAATTTCAGACGTTGCATCCTCGAAATATATCTTATTCCTCATGTAGGCTGCCCAAAGGAAACTGTACTTCCTGTACCATCTCTTTCTGTCGGTCTGATCTGCACCGTAGCTTTCAGGATCCCCAAGCTTCATAGTGGTGCAATAATATGTACCATCGCTTTTGTGCTTGTAGAAGGTTATCTCTCCCACGCTGCATATAGGCTTGTACTCTTTTATGGGCATAGGTCTTATCAGGTCTGTCTTGAATTCCTCGAACTCGTTGAAGAGTGCCATCTGCTCGAATTCGCTTCCTTTGGTCGCTCTGTACAGAGCTGTGTCCTGCTTTTCTTTGCTGATCCTGGAATTATCGAGCATGAATATCCCTATGCCTCTGTCATAGTCAAGGGAATAGATCTGCCCCTTCTTTTTCATAAGCTCCACTCTTGAAATAAGTTTCATCTCCAGGAATACGGGGTTTGCAGCATTATTGGAATTCGCAAGGCATAGAAGCTGAACCGGAGGACGACCTGACAATTCCCTGTTTCTGTTGATGGTCTCATAACAGTTCAAAAGGCATGCAGCTTCTTCCTTTATAGGTTTGATATGAGCTTCAGGTATGAATTCGTCATAAATGATAAGCTCAACATCATCATAGGAAGCCCCTCTGATATGGGCTACCGTGGAGAGAGCCATTGAATATCCCAGGCATGGACCTACAGGAGTAAGTTTACCTTCCTCTGAAACTTCAGCCTTGTAAAAACCTGCATTGTATTTTGACAAAGGAACTGAAACAACATTGATACCTAAATAATTTGCCACGGGAGTAAGAGGAGAAAATTCCTGCTTGTTTATCAGATCAAGCTCTGTTTGTGTTCTTCTCAAAAATACAAATTTAATATTATGCTCCAGGCAAAATTTGATACTGGAGAAAGTCTTGCCAACGCCTCTGCCCCCGACAACATATAAAAAAGGTAACTTTGTTTTAAGAACGTTCTCTACTTCAAAGTATCCGTCCTGGTTATAGATTTGCATCTTCCTTCTCCTGAAAAAACGTGTCTACTATGTTGAAAAAATTTCCGATGCAGAAGCCCATGAAGAAAGTGAACATCAGGGTCGCTGCCATATCTTTTGTGATCATAATTTCACCTCCTATAAAGACATGGGAGGATATTGCTATCCTCCCGGGTCCTAAAAGGGTATGT
>JAZQUT010000113.1:0-20861 GCA_045631405.1 Acutalibacteraceae bacterium
TATTCTTGCAAAACTCATTTATTCTCCAAAGGGCGATTTCGTTTATCCTTTCTTGGATTTTAAATAACAAAGATTTAGACACTGTACATCATCAGATGTGCAGTGTCTTTTTTCTTTGTGTTTCTGGTAAAACTCAGCACATCAAACTTACATTCCGGTAATTAAAATGCGTTATCCTCATTTCTATTGCTGGCAATCAAAAAGGTGGTCAGAGCCTTGAAAAATAAAGAGAAATGAAACTTCTTCTCTTCTATTTTCGTATTCTTTTTTCTCTCTTTTTACCGGTATTTTAATGTTCTTTCAGCAAAATTTTCCAGAACTTTGAGGTTGGTTGGCAAAGTGTTACCGGTAACAGAATATCGAAGCATCAAGTTCAATTTTCCGGAAATCGCAGGAAGGTGAACAGGATGAAGAATTTTGCCTTGGAGAGAATAAATGAAAAAATCAATGATATAAAGAGATGCCAAAAATTTATTTTTGGGGAATTTTTAGAGTGTTTTATAGCCAAAAATAGCTAAATTTCCCCAAAAATGATATAAAAAATGCCAAAAATATGTTTTTGGGCAATTTTGGGCGGAATTTTAGGAGGTTTATAAATGAGAGCAAGTAATTTTAAGGGTGGACGGGTAATAAAGAAATCGCTGATAAAAAGTCAAAGTACTGTTAAGTGTTATGACAAGATTCAGGTTGCCTACGCTGATATTTTGGAAAACGATGTTGATATTTATGAGATACGATGTAACGTTCTTCTTGATGGTCTGGATGAAGGTGACTACACATCTGATTTCGTATGTACGAAAAACAATGGTGAACTGATGGTAAGAGAATGTGTATTCAGAAAGAAACTCTCTTTACCGAGAACGTGTAAGCTGCTTGATGCAAGTAGGGCATATTGGGCAAGACGTGGTGTTACTGATTGGGCAATTGTTATTGAAAATGAAGGTGTTATGTATGAGGAAAAATGACATTATAAAAACCAAAGATAGCGTTTATCGTGTTCTTAACATTGATAGTGAAAGTGTATTTGCTATTGATTGTATTAAGAAAACTATGCCTAAAACATTTTCTTTGGATTGTTTTAAGAAAGCTGAACCTGTTGCTGCTTTTTCTCATTCATTTAAATCCTTTGATGAGTTAACTCCATCAGTGAGAAAGGTAGCACAGGAACGATACACTATGATTGCCGGTGCTATATCTGTTGTTGATGATACATCGGAAAGAAATAGGATGATAAATAAGGCATCAGAACAATTTGGCATCTCAAAACAAACAATACGCTCATATCTGTGTACTTATTTAGTGTATCAAGATTTAGCTTGTCTTGCACCAAAGGAAAAAACCGAAAAAGAACTTACTAAAGACCAGAAGAATATGAGATGGGCTTTAAATAAATTTTTCTATACACGAAATCAAAACTCATTACAAACTGCATACACAATGATGCTAAAAGAAAAGTATTGTGATGAAGAAGGGGCGTTGTTACCTGAACATCCGAGTTTTAACCAGTTTAGATATTTTTATCGTAAAAACAAGAAAATGGAAAATTTCTATATATCAAGAGAGGGCTTAAAGAATTACCAACGCAATAATAGACCCTTACTCGGAGACGGAGTGCAGGAATTCGCGCCTACGGTAGGCACAGCAATGCTTGATGGTACGGTTTGCGATATATATCTTGTTGATGATAAAGGGCAGCTAATTGGTAGACCGGTTTTAGTTGTTGCTTGTGATGCTAATACTTCTATGTGTTTGGGTTATTCTCTTCTTTGGGAGGGTGGGACGTACTCACTTCAAACTTTAATGCTGAATATAATTGAAGACAAAGTTACTTTATGTGAAAGGTTAGGGATTAAGATAACGCCAGAACAATGGTCAATAAATCAACTTCCTGCAGTTATGGTAACAGATGGTGGTTCTGAATATGTAGGTAAAATTTTTGAGCAGATAACAGAGTTAGGAGTAACTCTTATAAAATTGCCGTCATATAGACCTGAGTTAAAAGGCACAGTTGAAAAGTTCTTTGATGTAGTTCAGAATCTATACAAAGAAGTTTTGAAAGGCAAAGGTGTTATTATGCCGGACTTTCAAGAACGTGGTTCGCACGATTATCGCAAGGATGCTGTCTTAACATTACAAGAGTTTGAAAGAATTATTGTACGTTGCATTATTTATTATAATTGCGAAAGGGTATTACAAAACCATCCCTATACATCTGATATGCTTGAAAACAATGTAAAACCCTATGCTAATGAAATTTGGAATTATAAGAAAAATGAGTCTGGGGCCAATTTAATTTCTGTAAATAAGCGTGACTTAACTTTAACGCTTCTACCACATATAACTGGTAAATTCACTCGTTTTGGACTGCGCGTAAACAAACTAAGGTATTATAATGCAGCGTACAAGGAAATGTATTTGCAGGGTGGAGAAGTAACTGTTGCATTTAATCCAGATGACTGCAGCAAAGTTTGGCTAAAAGAAAAAGACGGTTCTTATATTGAGTTTGAACTTATTGAAAGTCGCTTTAAAGATATGTCGTTGGATAAAGTGCAGGAAATCCAAAGAAAACAAAAAGAAGTCGTTAAAAGTGCCGCAGAGGACAGCTATCAAGCGAAAATTGAGCTACTCTCCTTTATTGGAACTGTATCAAGTAAAGAGACGCTTGAAGATGTGAAAATAGATGGAATACGAACTGCAAGAAAGAAAGCAAGAAGAAAAGAGCATAAGGACTTAGGGGTGATGGTCAATGAATGACGTTGTTAAGTTTATGCCTGAAATGCTAATAGGGGATGAGCTTGATAAAAAATTACAGATTCTACCGGATTATGATGCTGGTATAAGAAATGCATCTGCGACTGAAAGACTTGTCGCACTCCAGGATTTGTATTCTGTTTTCATTCCCAATCAAATGAGCCGTGAAATATATAGTAAACTCTATCTCTCTTTACTTCGTTCAATGCAGAAAAAACAGTCAATTTTAGCAGTTCGCCAGTACAATGAAAACAACAAGTTGATTAGACAAAACTCCTACGAAAGTATTATCGGTGGTAGCGATTCTTTTACTGTAATTGGACCAAGTGGAATTGGAAAGAGCTCGGCTATAAGTAGGGCAGTAAATATTCTTACAGAAACACCAGTTTTAAAACTCGATAATACCAATGTAATATCTTGTCTGCAAGTTCAAGCACCTGCAGATTGTTCAGTTAAAGGTTTGCTTCTTGAAATCTTAAGAAAGTCAGATGAGGTATTGAACAGCAGTTACTACAATAACGCTTTTAAATCACACCCAACAGTTGATATGTTGATTGGTATTGTGAGTCAGGTCGCTCTCAATCACATCGGTCTCTTAATCATAGATGAGATTCAGAACGTTGTTAATAGTAAGAATGGTAAAACAGTAATTGGAACGCTCACTCAATTGATTAATAATAGTGGTGTTTCTATCTGTATGGTTGGTACACCCGAGAGTACTATCTTTTTTGAACAGGCAATGATGCTCGCTCGAAGGTCAATTGGATTAAATTATTCGGCTATGGAATATGGTGAGGAGTTTCGTGAATTCTGTAAAACTCTAATAAACTACGTTTATGTCAAAGAAGAAGTTGATGTGAATGAAGCTCTATTTATGTGGTTCTATAATCATTCGTCAGGTAATGCGAGTATAGTTGTTAGCTTGATTCACGCAGCACAAGAAATAGCGATTCTCGAAGGTTACGAAACATTAAGTATAAAAACACTTAATCTTGCTTTTGAACACAGGATGGCGATGTTACACGACTATATTGAGGTTCCGAAAACAAATACACCGAACATTAGAAAGAAAACAGCAGAGTTGCCTGAAATTATAAAAGAAGTTACATTGGATGAATTTGTAAGTATTTTTGAGATTTCTTCACGTGCTAAAGCACAGGGCGTTGATATAGTTTGTGAACTAATTAAGAATGATATTTCGATAATCGAGGTGCCGGTATGATTGCTTTCTTTCCAGAAATATATCCCGATGAACTTCTGTACTCTCAGATAGCCAGATACCACAGCAGGAGCGGTTATGCCAGATACACTTATACATCTTCAGACATATATAACAATGAAAAACTCGTCCACCCAAGCATTGAATTCGTAAATCGTTACACAGCAGATGCTATGGAGTGGATTTCTAAAGATAAGCCGTGGGAAGAGGTAGCAGCCGAGCACACAATGTATCCTGCATATATCAGGTTTTTGCCTAAGCAAAGAAGGGTGGATGCTGTTAATGGTATTATAGCCTGCGAAGGAAACTGGAAAAACTTAATGTGTCTGCCATTGCAGAAAGAGAAAAGATATATTCGTTATTGTCCTGTTTGTACAAAGGAAGATAGAGAAAAGTATGGCGAAACCTACTGGCATCGTGAACACCAGATACAAAGAATTAATGTTTGTCCAAAGCATAGATGCTATTTAGAAAATAGCACTATTGAAAATTCCTCAAAAACTTCACCGGGACTTTATGATGCAGAAGGTTACGTTCCTGAAGAGTATGAAATACGCATTTGTGATAATGAACGATTAATCGATTTCAATAGATATGTTATTGATGTGTTTAGAAAACCAATTAATTTAAGTAATTCTTTCCCAATAGGTAAATACCTTCACGCACGTCTTGGTGGTGATTATATAAACAGTTCGGGGTTGGTAAGAAATATCTCAAAGCTGTATAAAGATTATCGTGATTTTTATGGCGATGAAATTTTTACAATGCCACAGTCGTATATGCAGAAGATTTTTAATGGCTATATTTTTGATACCCATTTTATATTACAACTTGCTTATTTTGAAGGGATTTCAGTAAATGAAATTACACAGCTACCAAACGACATATCGTTATTTGGCATCGATGTACTGTACAAGGAGATATCTGAAAAATACAATATTGACTACTCTATAGTTGAAGAAATAGGTTCTACAATACAGAAATATACTTATAACCAAAACCGTGTTGCGAAGAAATCAGGTGTACGAGAAGCTCTATATAACGAACTTGATGAAAAATATTTATCACAAGTTAAAGATATCGTTGAGGAGATAGTTAATAAGCAGGGTAGACCCGCAAAACTATCTTTTGCTAAAGTTACTAAAGCACTAAATCTACCCCAGAAGCAAATTAACAAGCTACCACGATGCAAAGCTTATATTGAGCAATACCTTGAGACGCAACCACAATTTTGGGCCCGAGAAGTTGAATGGGCTTACGAAGAACTACTAAGGAATGATAATCCTGTTAATATCACACGTATAATGAAGTTAACAAATATGAGATTGAAAGATATAAAGTATTGTAGTCATTATATCAAAAACGAAAAGGTAAAAATGACTATTTATGAACTACTTTTAGAAAGAGTTTATTAGTAGTAATTTTTTAGTTTATTAGTAAGTCTAACAAACTCAATTTTTCTCTTATTTTAAAACTATAAAAACACCCTCTGGATGCCTGATTCAGAGGGCTGTAATTTAGCTATATTTTTTTCTCTCTTTAAAGAAAAATGGGAAAAAAGGGGGGAAGAAAGAGAAGCAAGGCATTGAAACAAGTTCCGAAGAAACAACGGAGTTTTTGAAACGGAAGTTACCGGAACTGCATAGCCTATATTACCAGAAACAGAAATTGAATGTATAGTGGTCATTGTTACCAATGCAATCTTCAGTCTCTTTTTTGATGAAAAAAGGCTATATGAGAGATTTTTGTATATAAAGAAAATAGTTGCATTTTTGATAGAAAAACTTGAGTAAAATGGGTTGTCAAACTAAGTTTGAACACGTTACAATTAAACTATAAAATGAAAGGTGAGTGATGTTAATGGATTTTTCAGTAGTGCCTAAAAGAATGGAGGTTGTTCTCGAAAAAGCGGAATATAGTCCAATGATATATTCTGTTGAAATGGGGTATGACCCCGAATATTTGGATGAAGTCGTATATGGCGAAAAAAGTCCCACTTTAGAATTAATAGAAAAATTTTGCAAGCTTTTGAAAGTGGATGTTATGTATTTGTTCGGCCTCATTGAGTACGTGGATGTTGAGTTTTAAATCGCAAAAGTAAAAGGAGGGATAAGATATGGCGACATCATCTTTTAATGATAAAGTTGTGATTACAGACCCTGACGTTGTTGAGGAAATGAAGGAAATATTAGAAGACCCCAAAATCAAAATGATAGACAAAGACAAACTTCCTAACTATACTATTGAACAGGCTAAAGAAAATGCCAAAAAATGGACTCCGGATAAAGACTTAGAAAGAATTTTAACTCCTGTAGAAATAAAGACCGAAGAACAAGTTGAAAGCTTTTGCGATGCTTGGGATAAAGCGGAAGCTAACATTGATAAAGTAAGAGAGAGTATTAAAGGCGACTATTTGGCAACACCAAAAGAAATCAAAGAAATTGCAAAAAAGTTGCTTGAAAGGTACGATACTAAAGAGTGAACAGAGACATTGATGATTTTTTTAAAATTCGTGGAGTTGTATATCTGAATTATAGGATTAAGGCACCTGCTGATTGCAGATGCCTTTTCTTTTTATTTATTTGATTTCTTGTTCTAATGCATTGAATTCTTCTGTATCAAAAAACTCAGCAAGAGTAATATTTAACCCATCACATATCATTTTGATTGTAAGAAGCTTTGGGTTTTGACTTTTGCCGTAAAGGATGTTTTTGACAGAAGATGGGGGAAGACCACAAGTGTCAGCCAACTTATTTATTGTTATATTTCGCTCCTCGCAAAGCTGAAGAATTCTGTTTTTTACTGCAGTAATAGTATTCATTTATTTTACCACCTCTGCAAATATCTTATAATAAAGACTTGCAAAAAGTAGGCTATGTATGCTACTATTAGTCTATGCGTAGCCTGCGAGGTGGTAAATATTGGTCTGTACATTCTTCGGTCATCGTGACGCATCTGATTCACTGGCGGTAGAACTCCGGAAAACATTGATTGAGCTACTTGAAACCGGTAATGTTGATGTTTTTTATATAGGAAACTCCGGTAATTTTGATAGAGTTGCTTCTCGTGTTCTTTCGGAACTGTCTTCAGAATATTCCTTTACTTGCCAGATTGTACTCACATATTTACCGGAACACGAAATAGATTATAACTTTGAAACAATATTACCAGAAGGGATAGAAAATGTTCCAAGAAAATTTGCGATATCTTACCGGAATAAGTGGATGATGGAACAAAGTGATATAGTTGTTACATACGTTGAAAGAAACTACGGTGGAGCATATCAGTTTAAAGTGATAGCTGAGAAAAAAGGAAAAAAAGTGATAGAAGTTTAAGAGGAGATGGAAACTGTCATATAAAGAAAATAGTGCCGTTATAAAGCTCGAAAAATGTCGTAATTTGTTGAAACAAGTAAGGAAATGCGCTATAATTTAAGTATAAAATCGAGGAGAACTCCTGCCTATCAATGTGGAGAACTATTCAAATCAAGCGACCCTCTGCTTACAAAAACGAGGACCTATAAAATCTCAGAGACCCTCTGCTGTAAAGTGAGGACCTTTAAAATCAATTAATATCATATAGAAGTGATAGAAATGAAGAAATGTATTTGTGGAAAAAAGAAAAGTGGTATAAAAAACCGAAGAAAAAAGGTGAAAAATATAAGGCTATTTCCGGTAACAGAAAGAAAAGGTAACAAATATTTACCGGTGTATAGATACGATGAGCACATCGAAATACTCGAAGAGATGGCGAAGAAAGCGTTAGACATATTAGAAAAATAAAAGAAAAAAGGAAATAAGGAGATTATTATAATGAAAAAGAAAAATGTAATAATGGTTTTGATATCAATTATAATTGTTGGAATTTTAATGTTTGCGTTTGTATCTTGTGATGTTAACAATGGAAAAGAAGATTCTCTTTCGACCACAAAAGTGGTCGTCATCCCTGTAATCGAGGATGTTACAGATGAAGCAGGTGAACCTGTTACTGATGCTGAAGGCGAAAAAGTAACCGAGGTTGTTGGCACAACAGCAGTAGTTATTGACGAAGACGAAGAAACACCTTCTTTCGTTCAGAAGCCAAAGCCTACAAAGCCCAATAAGCCTACAACAGAAAAAGAAACTGAGGAATCTACAACAAAGGCACCAGAAACAACAAAGCCGAAGCCTCAGCCCACTAAACCTCAGCCTACTCAGCCAAAACCTACAGAACCCAAACCTACTCAGCCTAAGCCTACAGAAAAGCCTGATGTTGAGTTTGAAGATAAGCCTGCTGGTAGTGGCGGTATTGATTTTAGTGGTATGGATGACAAACCCGATACTAATCACGTTGGTGGCGAAAGTTCAGATGAATTACACGAATCGCTTGATAATATGGTAAATGATAATGGTTGGGACCTTGATTGGGAGTTAAATTAAACACTTCGTTTAAAGAGAAAACCCTACTGAACTGCGTTTAAAGAGAAGGAGCCTTGCTCCCTAAATCGAGATTACTTAATGTTATTAATCTCTTTCGTTTCGAAGAAACAGGAGGACCTAAAAATGAAGAAGCTTACAAACAAAAAAACATTAATCACAGCCCTTTGTGCTATACTCGTTGTAGTTGCAATGGTATTCACTCTTACTGCTTGTGATGGCAACAAGGACAAAGAACCTACTTCAACTACAGCTCCCTCTACTACCGAAGAGGTAGTTACAACCGAAAAGGAAGTTGTGGAGCCCATCACTGATGACGATACAACTACTGAAATAGAAACAACAACAGAAGAAGCTGTTGAAACTGAGGCTCCTACTCAGAAACCCACAGAAGCTCCGAAGCCTGCTCCCAAGCCGACTCAGGCTCCGACTAAGGCACCGGAAACAACTAAGAAGCAGGAACCTAAACCCACTCAGGCTCCAAAGCCTACTGAAAAACCTACTCAGGCTGAAAAGGTAGAGCCCGAAAACGAATATGTGGCTGAGTTGCCAACTACTCCAAGTGGTGCTATCGATTTTGGTGCCCTTGAAGGTGACGAAGACTTAAAAGACACGTACTTTTAAAATACTAAATGTATGTTAAAATACAAATAACAAAAGAGTGGTCGTACCGATTACTCCACAAAGTTTACATTAGAAAAACTAACCACTTTGGCAGAGGGCGGTTAGTTTTTCTTTTTGCTTTGTGCTTCGCACTAAAGAGAGAACTTCCTTACACCTAAACGGTGCGGGGGAGTTCTTTCTGTTTTCCAGTAAATTCAACTGAGTTCTGTCATTCTTAAGGTAGTGCCGATTATAAGCTGCTCATTTACTTGTTTCGACGGTTTTCGAGGGCGGCTTTATGTTAAAATCGACAAGAATTTTTTTATAAGTGAGGTGAATTTGGATTGACAAATTTCGACTTTAATGGTAAAATATCCTTTAAAAATGACTACTTATTAGACAAACAAAAATTCAGCAAAGGAGAATGCACGAAGGCTCACAATTTTATGTTGCCTATGCAGTGTGAGTTCCAAGGAACTTGCCAAGTGAATCACAAAATGAGGGAATTACATACAGACTTAAGAACAACGACCAATTATCTTATCCAGTTTTTTTATGCAACAGGACAAGTATATTCCTGTTCGAGAACTAAGCTTGGTAAGTTACTATCTATAGTTGCTTTCATTTATGCTCAAAAGGATATAAAACTATTTGATGAATCAATTTATAGATATAATGGTTGCGGAACAGCAATAAAGGAATTAAACAGTTTCACTGATACCGAAATTTATGTTCCATTCAGTTATTCAGATAATGGTGAATTTATTACTGGTAAAACTGAGAATATTATTAGTGATGAAATAGAACTTGAATACAAAGATGTTCCAGAACAGTTAAAGAATACAGTTAAAGAAGTTTTCCAGCATTTCGGTTCTTTTTCACCTTCTATGTTAGGTATGTGTATAAATCCAATTGTTGATGGCTTAGAGTATTCAGAAAATGGCGAAATTAATCTTTCTGATTTTCAAAAATTAAAACGAACTGATTTTGACAATGTCGAAAATAATTTAGAACTTATTGAGTTTTTGTTTAAGGATTCTGATAACAATGAGTGAAGTTGCAACAAAAATTGTTTCCGATGAACAAATAATTTCTTTAGTTTCTGGCTTATGTAAACTCGTATTAACCAACAAAGACTGTTTTGATGAAAAAGAAGTTGAAACTTATATTGAAAGTATAAGTAAAAATCATAAAGAAACAATAGCAAATTTATCTTCTTGTGATGAAAACAGAATCAATGGCATTCTTTTTGTTATAATAACAAGATACCTTAATGAGTTTGTTTCAAATAAAGTTTCCGATAATTTAATTGGACATCCTTTCGTTTTTACTGAAGCTGGAAATTATGGTGAGTTCAAGAAATGTTTCGAGGCAAATTATAAAAAAATAATAGAAGACACAACCTTACCTTTTGTGTTTAATTGCACTTTTGATTATATTAAAAATATTAGTGAACATTTCACTATATTTCAAAGGTTTTATGCTATACGTTCACAGGAAACCTCAAACGAAATATTATCAAATGCAAGAACGGAAGCAGTAAATGTGGCAAAGAAACAAGCTCAAAAAGCAGTCAAATCTGCTATTGATGAGGTTGACAATCACACGAAATTGGCAGAAGAACAAGCTAAAGATGCAAGAGTTCAAGCGGAAATAGCGAAGGAACAAGCAAAAGAAGCACAAAACAACGCTCAAAAAGCATCTAAAGATGCTGTTGAGAGTGCAGTTAGTAACAAAATGGCTGAAATTACTTCCCATATTTCTGAAAACAGTGTAACTATATTAGGTATTTTTGCAGGTATTGTTTTAACTGTAGTTGCTGGTTTGTTTTACTCTTCTTCGGTTCTTGAAAGTGTTAATTCCGCTAATTTTTGTAGATTGATTTCCGTTGCGAGTCTTGTTGGATTGGTTTGTTACCACCTTATCGCCTTGATGTTCCGTTCGATTGATAAAATTAAAGGTAATGATACAGCACTTTCTAAACTAAGTTGTTTAGATAAAAATATAAGTTGGATTTTAATCGGACTTTTTATTTTGTGCAGTATTTTACAGTTTGTTTTTCCTGAAAAAAATGATAACAAGAATGTTTCGCAAACAGCTACAACCATTTACGCAAATGTAGATGTTAATACTAATGAAACTTCTGATTCATCCCAACAGAACAAAACAGAGAATTTAACTACTGAATTAACAACTGAAATTGCTACTAATTCAAATACTACTTCGAAAACAACTACTAAAACAAATTAAAACACTCCCTTACGCCATACGGCGTGGGGGAGTTCTTTTTGTAGTAGGGTATATATACCCAAAGAGAAAGCTTGAAAATCATTAGCTGAAAAGAACGGGAGAAAGAAGTACTGGATTACCGGTTTTACAAAAACTAATTTTTCTTCACCGGAAACTTAAAACCAATAAATGAATTATTTTACCATCACCGTAGCTTTATTAACATAGAAGTTTACCATAACTTGAAGATTTTGAAACTTACTGTTTTTATCAAAAACAAAAAATGTTCCTAAAATCAACATAGGAACACAATGAAAACAAGTTAGAAACATTCATAAGCTCAGTAACATTAAGAGTTCTGGTAAATCTGTTCCTATGTTCCTAAAAAATCAATTAAAAATAAAAAAATAATTAAATAGTTAAGTTAGGGTGTAGTTACAGAAACGTAGAACTTGAAATTAAGGGTGTGTGAATAGAATATTGAAAAAAGACTTATGCAACTTCGCATAAGTCTTTTTGTTTGTCTATAACGACCAAACATTTGTTTGTGCTTGCTTGTGTTTTCTCTGTTCTGCACAAATTTTAAAAAATAAAAAATTTTTGTTGCATATCGCAGTTTTTCTGTCACTATTAAGGTGAGCTTCTTTTGCCCCAAAATCAAACGAGTGGGTTTTTGTAGTGATAAAACAAACATTTGAACGAACGTTTTTGACTCGATTTGATTAGTGTGAGCGAAAATAGTGGTAATAGCGCACAAATTTGATGCGACTCCTTTCAAACAACGATATTTTACCACTATTTGAAGCATCAGTCAACTTGTTTTTTCTTTATATGAGAAAACATCAAAATCATCAGTGCATCCTTTCGCACTTAAAACAGGAGGTAGCTAAATGGTTTATTTTAACCACAGCAAAAAGAAATTGTTAAACCCGTTGAAAGTAGTAGGTATCGATGTTAACAAAGCGATGATGGCCTGCTCTGACGATCGCCAGTTTGAGAATCAGCAATTTAACTCAAAGTATGGAGTCCCCGAACTAAAAACCAAGATAGAAGAGGTTGAAAAAGGTTCTAAGGAAGAAAAGGCATTAAAGGCAGAATTAAGAAAAGCTTTAAAGGCCGCAAAAGAAGAAAGAGAAACCTTTTTTAAGAAGCTAATTCCAAAAATGATTAGCCTCGCAACAGATGCAGTGTGTATCGAGAAATTAGATATACCTCAAATGTATGAAGATGCTGACGAAAAGTTAAAAGAAGATTTGCAGGATTTAGGTCTTTCAATTTTTTACAAGGAATTAATTTCATTTTGTAAGCAGAATAACATTCCTGTAGCTCAGATTGATGTTCACATTCCAAGCAGCAAGCTGTGTTCGTTCTGTGGTTTTAAATACGAGGAATTAAAAGCTCAAAAGTATTGGATTTGTCCGCATTGCGATACGAAGCACCAAAGGGATTATAACGCAGCTCTTAACATCAAAGAAGCCGGTATCAATGAATTAAAAAAGAGAGGTTTTAAATTTATGAAAATAACTTTCTGTACTATAAGTAAACCTGAAGGCGGGTTTAGCAGTTGCGATTTTGCTGTTTCTGCCTCTGATGGTTTCGTTCTTGCGTTTTCAGAGAAACTTCAAAGAGAAGCTTTGAGAAGACTTGAAGCTGAATATTCCAAACCAGACTTAAAAGAACATCCGTACTTCAGTAGAAAAAATAAAATACACCTTCAACGCCTGATTGGTTTTGATTCTTCAAAGGGTTTTATAACTGTTGAAGGAACTTGTGTACCCGAACTTCGGTGGTTGCTACTCGAACTTGGTTTCCAAATGCAAATCTTCATTCAAGAGGGACAGACACCCTCACCAAACATTTATTTTCTTGAAAGGTTAAGGTGATTAAATGAAGCAAAAATATGAACTTGAACCAACCGATAGCCAACATCACATTTTGAATTTCACTTCAAAAGCTTGCAATTTAGTAGCAAACGCTCTTTTTGATGCTTATCAAGGTGCGCTTGGAACTAAAGAATGGGAAACATCGCCACCCAATTTAAACATCCTTTTTAAAGGTATAGCTTTTGAAACGCGCGGAAAATACCCCGGAATTTTTGAAGGTGTTGACCTTACTGCCATTAAATATACCTGTTGCTGTTTTTTGATAGGAGTGAGTGATGGTAAAAAAATTGAAGGAGTATCAAATGACTTTAAGTATCAAACCTACGGGAGCAGAGTGAAAATAGAACACGGTCGTATTCACCTGCCCAAGGTAGGAAGAGTGCAACTCGTTGGCATAAGTAATAATACAAAAGTAGAAAACTTAGGTATTGTTACAGTTAGCAAAAAAAATAATAAATGGTTCATTGAATTTGAATCATAAAGGAGAATTACAATGGGAAAATTAAAAGCTTTAATAACAGACACAAAATTTGAAACAACATTGGATATAAACTCAAAAGAGTTTTGTGATTTTTTTGAAAAACAACTTTTTGTTAATTCCGTAGATAAAATCTTATCAGATTGTTCGGGATTAATTAATATGGAACTTGAACATTTCTTTAATGCAATCATTTATAAAGATGGCACTATAGAAAAACCGTACAGGTTATCTGTATACGGAAAAAAAGAAAGCGAGAAATATATGAAGTGGTGCACTTATCAAGAATTATTAAAATGCACCTCAGTTTTAAAGGACTACACTACGTTTAATCTTTATTATCTGCCGTTGCCGTTTAAAAAACGCTCTCCAGTGGAAAAGAATGCTGGCATTACCCAATGTTTCTATATTGACATTGATGGGATTTACTTGAATTTATCGGGTGAAACACACGAGGAACGTCGTTGCGAAATAATGGAGCTTTTGATGAATGAGTATAACGTTCCTTACGAAAGTTTACCACCTTTTGTTGTTTGTAGCGGTCACGGTTTACACTTATACTATACTATTCCACCAGAACCAGCAGACGAAGAGCATAAGGAAAAAGTTAAGCGTGTTTGTGCCTATTTTAACGGCGATTTCTCAGGAGTAAGCCCAGCCCATATAATAAGAGTCCCTAACTCGTATAACGCCAAGAAAGAGCCTGTACGGTCAGAATTATTTGTAATAAACGAGCCTGAATATTCTTGGGATTATATTACGCCTATAATGGCTAACGATGATGAAACTAATAAGGTTTATAAGGCTTATAAAGATGAAAAAAATGAAAAGCGTCGTCGCACACTTGAAGCTAAAAAAATACGAAAAGAGCGCGATAAAAAGGATGCAGAAAGATTTAAGACGAGTAAAAAAAAGACTAAAAAAGAAAAGGTTCTAAATAGAACGAAAAATGGAGTTGCTTACGTACAACAGACAAAAGAAAAGGTAACAACGATGTCAACTATTACTGATATTTGCACCGATGATATTTCAGATGAAGTTGAAGACGACGATTACGATGCTGGTATTTTGATTGATTGCTTTTCAGAAGAACTTTGTGCAAGTGAAATTAATGATGTTATAAAAAGGGATTCAAAGGTTTTAAAAAAGCCCGTGTTCATTAATTATAACTACCAACGAATTCCACTGAACCGCAACACAATGTTTGGAAGGCGTATAACTGACCTATTGAACTATTACTACAGAAGAGATGGAAAAATTGATGGGTATCGCAATATCTTTTTTACTATCTTTGTGCACACATTAAAAGCCTGGGGGTTTACTGAAGATAAAACAGAGGAACGTTGTTTTGATTTAATTGAACCAGACTTTGAAGCAGAGTTACAACAAATTATTAAGAAGGCATATAGCAATAGTAAAACTTATAAGTTCACAAATGAAACAATTGCTGAGCTGCTGAATTTTCAGGAGTATGATTATGAACAGAGTTATAGTACTTACCGTGAACAAGATAGGTTGGAACGCGAAAGAGTCAGAGGTAAAAAAAGATATGAAGCAACCAAAGTTAAAAACAAAGTTAGTAGAGCATTAATAGAGCAGGCGGTAATACAGAACTCACATTTAAAATTAAGAGAGTTAGCTGAAATGTTAGGTATTTCCATTGCAACCGCTTCTCGAATTAGAAACAAAAAACAGAGCGAACACTAAAAGAAAAAAGAGAGAAAGAAGAAAGAAGAAGAAAAAAAGAGAAAGGAATAGACGGATAAAAAATGAAAAAAATTCCGGTTATATTCTTCCTCTCTCTTCTTTTCATACAGTATTTTTTTCTACAGTTAAATTAATAAAAAATGGAGGAAAATTAAAATGATTACAAACACAAAAACAAGAAAAAGAACAAGAATGTACTGCCAAAAGGCTCTTTTAGATAAAGGTTGGACATTGGGAATGATAAAGAAACTACTACCTGAACCGATGTTAAGAGCCAACCCTGTTATTAAGGGTGGAGATAGGATGAAACTTTGGGTTGCGGATTATGTTGATGAAATAATGAAAAGCGAAGAATACGAAGTTTTGTACAACAAAGATATTGCAAGACGTAAAAAAATCAGTCGTTCACTTTTAGATTTTTACTTGAAAAAAGAATGTGAGTTTTACGGTACGACTATCGACTCTATAGAAGAAGATTTTGAAGAATATTTTGAAATCCCTATAATTGCTGATGAAATTTTGGTAAATGACGCTTTAGAGTATCAGCAACTGTTCTATGAAGAACAGTTGCTGTTCGGAAAAATCAACTACTTACCTGATGTTTTTAATGCACCAGAAGAAGATAAAAACAGATGGATTGTTAATTATATTCGTCACGAATTAACTTGTTATGACTGTATTGTTAGAAGATATGACGACGGGTCTAATAAAGATAGGGCCTTTTTTTATCAACACATTAAAGAAAAAACTTTAACAGAAATAAAGGCGAAGTATCCAAAATACGTAGAAGAATGCGATAAACAGATTAAAAAAATACCTGTAGGTTATTTTTGATAACAATGTTTGTAGTTTTTTGCTTTTATCACACCTTCTATTATGTCATAATTATATTGAGCATTAAGGAAGACAGGACTACATACTCACTTTAATGCATACCTCGTTTCATTTTAGATGATAGGAGGCGGTGATACCAAATAAGTGGGTTGCTCGAAATTGCTGAAGTTTGTTATCTGATGGCAAAAAAGAAACACTTTATGTAATTTTGAGTTGCTTATACATTCAAAAACTTAACGCTTTACCTATGAGTGGTATATACAGCGTAGGGTTTTGAGAGTCCTATACTGCAGGGGGACGGGACCGCTTGAAACAGCGGGTAAGTCGGGATAATGCGAGCAATCCTTTATCCTGCAGCACGCTATGATATTCACTTTTGTGGTTATCATAGCGTGTTTTTATAGTACCATAATTTGTACAATGAGTATGATATAATGCTTACATCAAACAACTTCAGAGCCAAAAGTTGAAGTATACTTTTGCCATTGTTTTGTGTTTTTGTTCAAAAGCTGTGTTTTTCAATTGTGTGTTTCGCCGAATTTTTGAAAAAACAAAAGTTTTTGTGAAATATTTGTAGATTTTCGTCATATATAAATGGATAGTGTTTTTATATTGGGGTGTTATTATGGAGTTTGCTTTGTGGAAGGGAAAGAAAATTTCTGCTTCAGAAGTCTCAGCTGAATATTCTTACGAAGTTCAGATTAGGGATGTAAGTAGTAAAGAATTACTATGTCCCGACCCTAATTGTGCTAATCCTATCTTGAGATATTGCCACGGAGATAAAAAGGATGCGTATTTTGCACATATTTGCAACGAACATTGTGATTATGGTGATTACGATAGAGATACACCATCGCAAATAAAACTGGTTTGCAAGCATCTGTATAATCACTTGGCATCCTCGGGATATAATGTTCAGATGGAGGTTAAAGTTCTTGAGCATCATTACACCCATATCCTCATTACAACGGATAACAATGAGAGGATTGCAATTGAATTAGGAAACCAAAGAACCTCTGAAAAACGAATTGAAAGAATTACTCAGGAATACAAAGATGCCGGTATACTTGTTCAATGGATTGTGGTAGATAATTTGGATATACCTGATGGCGAAGACAGAGTATATTGTTTAAAAAGGTATATACTGAACGAAACGCCAAATCGTGACTTAATTATTATTGAGCCTGAGACTTGCAGAGTAGGCCAGTACAAGATAGACGAAAAACGATATTTCGCTGCTGGCAAGGAAATATATTCCGAAAACTATCCAAAGACATATACAGTGGAAAGCACGCTTGAGAAAATTGTTATTGAAAATAATGAGCTTACATTGCCGGGCTTTATTAACTCGTACAATACTTGGTACGAAAAGAAAAACAAGCAATTTTTGAAAAAGAAAGAACTGCTTGAAAAAGAGGCTACAGAAGAAAGAAAACGGCAAGCGGAAAGACTTGAAGAAATCAGACAAATGCAGAAAGAAGAGCGCGCAAAAAGGGGACAGACTTTTACATACACACCCTATAAGCCTATTACGCCAGCACCTGTATTTCAACCACCAAAACCTGAAATAAAAGCTCAACTTTCTTATGAGGAAAGAAAAGACGAAATTATAGATAAAATGAATCAAACAGAGAATGTTGTTTTAGATTCAACAGGCGTAAAGTGGATAAAATGTGAAATCTGCGGAAAAGTGGACGAGGCTTTTAAATTTGTTATGTATGGTGGTAAAAATAAAGCAACTTTGGGAACGTGTGCTGAATGCAGTCGTAAAGGTAATAAATAACATAGCGCGGGTTGAAAATAGTTATTAATTGAATTATAATTTTTTATAGAACAAGGTAACACATTTAATAAATATTGGATAATAAAAGAATTGGAGCGATTAAAATAAAACCAGAAGATTTATACAAAATTTCTGAAACAGCAAAAAAAGCATTAGAAATGAACCAGAAAATAACAGATATAATTAAACCTATAGTCACGCAACAAGAGCGGATAAATAATGTATTTTCATCTGTTTTAGAACAACACTCTCGCATTCAAGGTGTTATTGCACAACACAACAAGGCTATTTTAAATATTGCAAATAACCCAATTGCCAAACAACAAGAACGTATATGCGATTTAATTCCTTCTGTATTAGAACAACAATCTCACATTCAAGAAATTGTTTCTAAAAATAATGCAGCTACTTCAGCTGTAATTAACGACCCTATGGCTGATGCAATAAGAATAATTGACAACAGAATTGCTGCTTTAGGTAACTTTGCAGTTGAATCACTTGAAGTGTGTCGTGGTATAGGTGATTTGGTTATTAGAAGTTTTGAAGAAACAAAACATCTTGCGACAGGTTTCACAAATCTTATGAATAGTCCTGCAATGACCGAATTACGTTCAACAGCCTCTATGATAGGTACTTGGTTGCAAACCGTAGATTTCACACCGTTGATACGCATTTTTGAGAGTATTAAAGAATGTGGCTTCGAATATGACTATGACTCTGCCGAAGAAATATATTTGAAAGCTATGTTTGATGCGAGATGGTTTCCTTATGCGGTTCATATCACGGATTTTATGATAGTAGATGAAATTTTTGATATATTAGATACAAGCAGAGCCAGCAAAAATCGTACTAAGAGAATTGATAAATTGATTTTTGCTTATTACAGTGAAGACGAGTTAAGCAACATAAAACGAGGGTGGAGACAATTAAATCTACCTTCATATATGACAAGGATTTTGATTCAATCAGTACAAGCATATAATCGTAGGGAATACGCGTTGACTGTTAGTGCTTTATCAACTTTATGGGAAGGAATAATTCAAGAAAAAGTTAATGATGATAGTTATCGTATAAGTAGAAAAACTCGTGAAAATCTTACTAAATTAATTGAAGAAAATGAATTTAATAAAATATTTTCATCTTTTTGTGAAGAATTCATTTTTTATAATTGTAATAAGCCTGAAGAAGTTAAACCGGATGTGCCTGGCAGACACGGTATAGCACATTGTTGGTATAATGCATATCCAAATAGAAAGGTTGCGCTTAATGCAATTTTATTTACAGATTTTTTACTAAAACTAAAACCGTTAGATAATCAGGAGGAAAAATTATGAAATCTTTAGAGTTACAACCTACATATGAAAACTTAATTAAGACCTTTTGGGAAGATAGTATTGGTCGTAATGCTGACATTGTTTCGTTTGCTGATATATTAAATTCCTTGGATGATTGTTGTGCTATTGCTTTAGATGCTAAGTGGGGTGCTGGTAAGACTTTTTTCGTTAAACAAACAAAAATGGTTTTAGATGCATTCAATGATTTTATTCCTTCGTTTGATGAGAATGACAAAGCCATAATTAAAAGTTTCTGTGATAAAAAACACCGAAATAATCCGATGGTATACATTCCGCAAGTTTCAGTTTATTATGATGCGTGGGCAAATGACAATGATGAAGACCCTATATTGTCTCTTGTATTAACTATTTTAAAGAACATCGATGTTGATTTTTCATTTAAGCAAGGTACTGATAGTTTAACAAAAGCAGCTGCAGTTCTTGAGTTTTTCACAGGAAAAAGTTTTACTGAATTACTTGAAGGATTTAAAAGTGATAATCCTCTTTCCATAATACAAAGTGCAAAGAGTATCGAAGAGCTTGTGAAAGAGTTTTTAGATTCTTTACTTGCAGAGCGTGGTGATAGATTAGTTGTATTTATAGATGAGTTAGATAGGTGTAGACCAGACTATGCCGTTAGATTGTTGGAGCGCATAAAACATTATTTTTCAAATGAAAGAATCACTTTTGTCTTTGCAATTAATAGTTTAGAATTACAGCATACCATAAAAAAATATTATGGTGAAAGCTTTGATGCAAGCAGATATCTTGATAGATTTTTTGATTTGAGAATTTCTTTACCGCCTATTGACAAACATATATTTTATAATAATATTGGATTTGATGATAGTCGATATTTTTATGATATTGTGTGTAGTATTGTAATCGACAAATTTGATTTCTCGCTAAGAGAAATTGCAAAATATTTAAGATTAACTAAAATAGCTGCACATAAACCAACTCACCAAAGTACAAACGGTTTTTGGTTTTCAGAAGATAAAGGTCTTAAATTTTGTCTATATTATTTCGTTCCTTTAATGATAGGATTGAAAATTCAAGATATTAGCAGATACGAAAAATTTATTTCCGGTCAAGACTTTTCTCCGTTAGGTGAAATTATTGGTTATTTCAACCCCGATTGGTTTATAGAGCTTTTATCTTCAAATGAATCGTTTGAAACATCTAACGATGGAACAACTGTTGTTTCTCTCGAAGAAAAAATCAAGCAAGTTTATACAGCTGTATTTAATACTAATTACGACAATAATAATTATAAAACAAATATAGGTGAGTATTCTTTTGCTAAAGGTTTAAAAGAAGAATTGATAAAAGTTTCTGGACTTATGTCTAAGTATACCGACATAGGAAATGGGCAGGAAGACGAAAACAATAGATAATTTTAAAAAACATTTTTTCTTAATTGAATCAGTTGCATTTTTTTAAACTACGTGTTAATATACTTATATTGATGTGCAACGGTTCTATATTCTTGCAAAACTCATTTATTCTCCAAAGGGCGATTTCGTTTATCCTTTCTTGGATTTTAAATAACAAAGATTTAGACACTGTACATCATCAGATGTGCAGTGTCTTTTTTCTTTGTGTTTCTGGTAAAACTCAGCACA